>CALKJI010000001.1 GCA_937995655.1 uncultured Pseudothermotoga sp.
ATAACATCTATAGCCCAACAGATAGAAGAGATAACTCAAGCTATAAAACAACAAGCCGATGCAAGCCAAAGTGTCTCAAGCGCCTCTGAAGAACTCTCTTCTATAGCCCAGTCCCTTGTGGAACAGGTCAGAAAGTTTAAAGTATAAACCTGTATAATTTGACCAAAACAAGGGGCAACTCAATGCCCCTTGTTTTTATTATGCTTTAATCATATCCTCTCAAATCTTCCAAATGCTTAACCAGGTCAAATTTTAAATTTATATCTCACAACTATTGGCAAGTGTATTGATCCTTTCATCCACAACGTCATTTTATAGCCCCAACGGTAATCCCTTGTAGGAAGTATCTCTGGAAGGCAAAAAAGACTATTAACATCGGAATGGCAGCATAGGTCGCACTTGCCATATGCAAAGCATACTCCATAGGAATTTCTTCACGTATCATCACAAGGCCTGCTTGAAGTGTTTTCATAGCGGTCGTATTTGTGACTATTAAGGGCCACAAAAAGTCATTCCACTCGTTAACAAAGGTAAAGATTCCAAGAACCGCTATTGCAGGTTTAGATATGGGAAAGATGATCTTCCAAAAAGTTTGGAACTCACTCGCTCCATCTATTCTGGCTGCCTCGATGATCTCATCTGGTAGAGTAACCATAAACTGCCTCATCAAGAAAACTCCAAAAGGTGCTGCTATACTTGGTAAGATCAATCCCCAGTAAGTATTTATCATCCTTAAGTTAGAAACTATGATATAGAGAGGTATCAACGTCACTTGATTTGGTATCATCATAGATCCAATATAGATCCAAAAAAAGATTTTTGCTCCTGGAAACTTCTTTTTTGCAATCGCATATCCTGCCATGGCACACAGAACTATCCTAACGGCCGTCACAGAACCTGCAACGATCGCACTGTTGAGAGTCCACCTCAGTATATAGGGCCTACCAAGTAATTGCCTAAAGTTAGTCAAAGTCGGGTTTTTGGGAAAGATCTCTGGGGGAAACCTCAAGACCAACGTCGGTGATTTGAGAGCAGTCACAACCATCCAATAAAGAGGTATGAAAGCCATCAAGCCAAGAAAAAGAAGAATGATCAACGAGATTGTATTTTTGATTAATTTTTTACGGTTCATTTTTGCCATAAAATCACCTCAGTATTGTACATTCGAGCCAAGCCACTTGAACTGAATTATGCCAAGCCCAACCAGAATTACAAACATCACCATAGACATCGCGGATGCCAAACCCAAGTTGTAATCTCTGAAAGCCGTCGTGTAAACTAGGTATGCAACTGTGACCGTGGAAAACTCTGGCCCTCCTTGGGTCATAACGTATATATTCGAAAAGGTTTGGAAATTGGCTATTGTTCCCATTACAAGGGCATACAAAATTGTTGGTTTGAGCAAGGGAATCGTAATCTTTGAAAAGATCTTCCAAGAATTTGCCCCTTCTATCTTTGCTGCTTCGAAATAATACTCTGGTATAGAAGCCATGGCAGCAGATAAGAGCACAATCGTGGAACCTCCACCCATGATCACTTGCATCATGATGAGTGATGGCATGGCCGTGAATTTATTCCCAAGCCAGATAACAGGATTCAACCCGATTAATTTCATAAAATAGTTCAACAAACCAAAAGTTGGGTTGAATATCCAGAGCCAGATCAACGAAATGATAACCGAAGAAGTAACGTGGGGTAGATAAAAGATCGTTTTGAAGAAAGTTTTTATGGGTTTTCGAAAAGGATATATCATAACAGTTACAAGCAATGCCTTACCAAGCCAAAGCGGAACCACACCAAAGGTATATATGAAAGTATTGACAAGCGCCTTTTTGAACAACCAATCATTGAAGATTTCCTTGTAATTTTCAAAACCAATGAAGGTCTTGGAAAAAACATTGTATTCGAACATACTTAGATACAATCCACTACCAACTGGGATCAAGAAAAATATCAGAAATACTACAAAATGTGGTAGCAGAAAAAAATATCCATATCTGTCTTTGTAGATTTTTCTGAGCAAACTCAAGCTATATCACCTCACGAAGAAAGTAAAGGGACGACCAGTAGGTCGTCCCAATATCTTATTTAACCTTCTTTAGAATCTTATTCGCTTCTATAACAAAGTCATCTAAAGCCTTCTGAGGTGTCTTTGTTTTTGCGAAAGTTGCTTCCAGGGCTGCCACGAAGTGTGCATTCATCTGAGACCACGGGAACTCTTCGCTTCCAAAGAACTCTAAACCATACTTTTCCATGATGTGGGCATATCTTTTCACTTGCTCATTCATATACGGATCGTTTTGATAAAGCGTCTCATTGACAGACTTTCGTGCCGTGAGATACTGAAGAGTTTCAAGCAAGGCGATGTTCTCTTTGTTGGTCATGAATTTGAGAAATTCAAAGATCATATCTCTTTTCTTTGGATCATTTTGTTTAAAAACAATAAAACCACTACCCCTTGCATAGGCTACGGGGTCTTTGCCTGCCACGTGTGGGAATGGTGCAATAACCGGATAGAATGCTTCAGAAATACGACCTTCTTTCACATAGCGAGTGATCCTGCCTATCTCATAGGGTCCACCAAAGCCTATACTGGCTTTGTGTGTATGAAAATAGCTTATGACACCATAAATGTCAAGTGCCTCGGCTCCCTTTGGTGCAACTCCGTACTTATCTATCAGATCAAGCACAAACTGAAGTCCCTTGACTGCCTCAGGACTGTTAAGAATCACTTCTGATTCATCTTGGTTTGTCAATCTCCCGCCAAAGGCATAAATGAAGTTTAAAACATTATGAACCATATCACCCTTTGCCCCGAGTGCCAGTGCGTAGTGATCGACCTTTCCGTCACCATCACTATCCCAGGTCAATTTCTTACAAATCTCCACAAACTCCTCCATCGTCCAGCCCTCTTTGACTATCTTTTGCCAATCGATACCGGCCTTTTCAAAATCTGGAGTGTAAAGGAGCATCGTTGAACCCATGCCATTTGTTCCATAAACCCATGGCCACACATAGTGCTTTCCATTGATATAGCCAGCCTTCAGACATTGATCATAAAAATCGTTCCAGTCTTCAGCCGATAGATAATCATCGATGGGCTCAAGCAGACCACTCTTAGCCCAACGGCTATCCCAGACAGGCCCTTTGAAGAAATCTGGCTGAGTCTTTGTGGCAATTGCAGCTGCAAGTTTTTGAGCATATTCTTGATTCGTTACAAGAACATATTTAACTTCTACATCAGGGTGAAGTTTCATGAATTCCTCAGAAATCCACTTTGGAAACTCCTCGCCTGTCAAAGGTTTGTCGGCAGGGTGACCCGGAGGCGCTATGCGCCAAGGATTGATCCACCAGGTAATTGTGATCTTTGCAGGTAAAACCATTGATCCAGCCATAAGCAATGCTACAAAAAGTATTTTCCAGCCCTTTCTCACAGAAATCTCCCCTTTCTATATTTTTGGCAAAAGTTGTAGATCAAACAACTTCTGCCACAGTTCTTGCGCATTAGTGAAAAGAATCGATTGAATGCCTAAATTCGATGCTGCTTCGACATTTTCCTTCGTATCATCGACGAAGACAACTTGCGTTGGGGTTACTTCTTCTTGCCTGAGTATGTGAATGTAGAATTGAGGATCTGGTTTCATATAACCTATCAGGTGAGAAGCGTAGACTTTGTCAAAAAACCTGTAATCACCCCTTGCTAAGTGCACCCTATAATGAGACTCGATTGTGTTGGTGGCTGCCACAACTCTGTGGGTTTTCTTCAAATGGTTTATTATTTGAACCGTCTGTGTATTCAACGTGGGATGAAAATACTTTGCCCACAGATCTTCAACGACAAATATGCCAGATATACGGGAAAATTCAGCCCAAAATTTTTCTACTGTGATCGCTCCCGTTTGGATCTCTTTTAAGCCCGATTGATTTGCTATGTTCAGAAACTCAGATCTTGATATGCCAAGATGTTCACATATCATTGGAGCTACAGAAGTATTCTCACACACCACACCGCCCACATCAAACATGAAAAGTCTCAATACTGCCACTCCTTTCAGGTCTTTACAAAGGTACTATAACATGAATTTAAGTATGTCTATATGTAATATCTTTTGAAAATTTGTGTTTGTTTTTCCATCAGATTTTAACCAAAGGATAGAAAAATTTTGGCTTTTGTGGTTTAATCTATTTTGCAATTGTTGAACTGTATAGAAGATATTGATGTCTATTAATGGAAAAGAATGATCTTTTGGAGGTGATTTGATATGCAACCTTGGATGGAAAAATATGTAACAACAAAGGAAGAGAGAAACATGCTAAGGCAAATACTTCAAACAGGTGAAATCAACGATCTTGAGAGTGCCTTTGGAGATGATTTTGTGAGAGAGTTGATCGAAAACTCTGAGCATCTTGAATCCTATGGAGATTACGAAATACTAAAATTCACCGACGAAGGAAAGGTTAGACTGATAGCCATAGGATACGAAAGAAGACATGGCATCCCATATGTAGTACAAGAACTTATTTTAGATAAAAGTGAATACAACGAATCGAGTGTGGAAGAGCTCAAAGAACTTATTGATAGTGACTACATCGAAGAAGATTCAGAAGAAATCGAAAAACTCGTTGATCTCGATGAATACGAAGACAACGATGATCTCGAAGATATAGATGAATACGAAGATTACAATTGATCTGAGTCCACGGAGCGCAAATAAATATCTTTCTAATGTGGTAAAATTTAGTTAAATGATACAACTTCTTGCCCACTGTTGGAAGGTGGTGAAGTTAGTGGCAAAGGTAATCGTAGTAACTTCAGGGAAGGGTGGGGTTGGTAAGACTACGGTGACGGCAAACCTTGGTTGCACCTTGGCTAAATTTGGTGAAAAGGTTTGTTTAATAGATGCTGATATAGGTCTTAAGAACCTCGATGTTGTATTGGGACTTGAGAATAGAGTTGTCTACACGTTATTAGACGTTGTTAATGGAAAGGTCAATGCCCAGGAAGCTTTGGTCAGGCACAAGCAAATGAGAAATTTGTACTTGCTTGCAGCTTCACAAGTAGCCACAAAAGAAATGGTGTCTCCTGAAGACATGAAAAATATAGTGAAATCATTGCATCCTGTGTTTGATTACATTCTGGTTGACTCCCCTGCTGGTATTGAAAGAGGTTTCAGAAACGCAGTTGCGCCAGCAGAAATCGCACTGATAGTTACAACCCCTGAGTTACCAGCCATCTCTGACGCCGATAGAGTAGTAGGCCTTCTTGAGAATTTTGGATTCAATGATCGTTCCATGAAAGTAATACTCAACAGATTCAAAATCAAGATGGTCAAGGCTGGAGAGATGTTAACCCAACAAGATGTAGAGTCAACCTTGGCTTTGGAAATCATAGGCGTCATCCCCGATTCTGAAGAAGTCATTATAGCAACAAACAAAGGATTACCAGTGGTTCTGAACGGTGATATGTCCGTGTCGAAGGTTTTCGAAAATATCGCCAAACGTCTAAAAGGTGAGTCGATCCCCGTGGACGAAGATATATCTCAGATCTCTGAGAAAGGGTTCGTCGCGTTCTTCAAAAATCTCTTTAGCAGAAAAAGGGGATGATGCTTGTGTGGTTCTTTGGACTCTTCAAGCGAAGAAAACGTGAAAAAAGTAGAGAAACTGCTTATAAAAGACTAGAAACAATTCTGGAACGCAGACGGCCCGTGGCAGTGACTGAAATAGTACCAAAGAATGAATTCGAGGAAAATTCCGAAAAGATAAAGGAAAGAATCGTTGACTGGGTGAGCGACACCTTTAAGGTTGAGAAGGACAGAGTCAGAGTGGAATTTGAAGAACATAACGGTTACATAGTGATAATCACAAATGTTTTGTTCGAATGAGGTGACCTTCTGAGAAGTTTCACGGTAAGATCCTCCCGACGCGAGGAATTCATAGATATAACTCATGAAGTGCAAAGGATAATCGATGAATTGAATATCAGAGAAGGTATCTGTCTAGTATTCGTTCCGCATACGACCGCAGGTGTTACAATCAACGAGGGCAGTGATAAATCTGTCAGAGCTGATATGTTGAAAAGGCTCGCAGAGTTGGTGCCAGAAAATCTGAAGTACGAACATCTCGAAGGAAACGCTGGCGCACACATAAAGACATCTGTGGTAGGATCCTCCCTTTGCATACCAATCCTTGGTGGAAAATTGACCCTGGGAACTTGGCAGAAGATTTTCCTGTGCGAATTTGACGGACCCAGGGTCAGAACAGTCTTGATTCAAACTATTGAAAGCTGAGATTATTTTAGATCCTGTACAAAATAAACCTTGGGTGAAGGTATCCCGTTGAAGTTTGTACCGTACTCGACTGTATAAGCCCCAGCATTTATGAAATAAACTATATCGTCCAAAGTTACGTTGTAGGGTAACATAGCATCGTCATAAACTTTATCCACACTGTCGCAGGTTGGACCAGCAAGAACAAATGGTATTTTCTGGTCTGATTCCTTACCATCGACCTGTATCTCGTATCTGAAATTTTCGATAGTCTCCATCAAGCCGTGGAAAACACCAGCATCTATGTAAACCCACTCTTCGCTTCCTCTCTGGCACCTTAGAAGAACTTTACTTACCAATATCGCTGAATTACCAACCATTGACCTACCAGGTTCTGCAAAAATTTGTAAACCTTTCACTCCATAAAGATATTCGTTGATTGACTGTGTGACTATGTGTCCGATCTCCTCAACGGTGGGTATGGGCTTTACATGCTTTACTGGAATACCTCCTCCGATGTCAAGGATCTTTAAGTTTATACCGAAATTTCGGTCTGCCCAATAGAATATCTTTGCCACTCTTTCAATTGCATTTGACCAACTGTGTGGATCATAATTCTGTGAACCAACATGAAAACTCACACCAACTGGTATCAACCTTAACTTTTGAGCATAAGCGATTAAGTCAACGGCAACCAACATATCAACACCAAATTTTCTTGACAAGGGCCAATCACTGTGAGTGTTTTCTACAGCTACACGTATCACTACCTGTGAACCCGGTGCATTTTCAGCAATTTTGTCAAGCTCCATTACTGAATCTGCCGCAAAAAGATCCAGACCTAGATCATAAGCTGTGGCAATATCTTTCTCACGTTTGATAGGATTTGCAAAGATCATTCTGTCTGGTGTAACACCAAGACTTACCAATTTTCTTATCTCTCCTATTGAAGCCACGTCGAAATTACTACCAAGATCTCTGAGTCTCTCAATTATTCTTGGATGGCTATTTGCTTTAATTGCGTAGAAAATCTTACATCCAGGGATCGCTTTAGAGAGTTTTTTGTAATTCTCTTCTACTATATCCAGATCAATGAGTAAGAAAGGTGTTTCAAGGTTCCTAGCAGCTTTTCTCACAACTTCCGTTACTTCCACTCTTTATCACTCCTCACCTTTTTAGATATTTTTTCGCAAATGGTGTTTAAGAAAAGTTCATCATGTTCATCAAAGGGACTGATTAGGTGACTGTCTATATCAAGTTCTCCAAAGATCTTCTGGGAGACTTTTATAGGGACCACAATTTCAGATTTCACTTTGGGACTGCACGATAGATAATTAGTTTCTTTTGAAACATCCTGAACAAGAAAGGTCATACCTGTCGCGGCCGCCTGGCCACAGATCCCCTTTCCAAAAGGTATTCTAACGTGCTCTGTTGGCTCACCTACAAACGGCCCAAGGACAAGTTCATCATCTTTATCTGGGTTTGTTAAATAAAAACCGACCCAATCATAATAAGCAACATTTGAATACAAAAGGTTGCAAATTGCTCCCATAGAATTTTTCAGGTCATAATTCTCCAATATCTCATCTATTTCACTCAACAACTCTGTAAACAACTCCTTTTTTGGAACATAATCTTTAGCAGTCACATCACTTCTAAAAAACTTTACCGCTTGGAATGTAACCTCAGCAACCTTTTCAATTATTCCCTTCTTGTACAATGAAAGAAGATCTATGAGAATGACATTTTCTCGGTTTCCATTCACTACGATCCAATCTTTAATACCGAGCAGACCCGTTAGAACTATTGAAAAATCCTCCTTGTTCAGTTGAAAAAGATCGTGTCTGTGAGAAACAAGTTCTGAGCAACGTAACTTCTGATCTCTTGATATCTGATGCCAATACTGCATCAAACTGTCAACCATAGGACGTTGTAACTGATCAAGTATCTTCTTTATTTGTTCCTGGGATAAATCGAGTTTTTCTTCGTAATTTCGAATGATAGGTTCATACTTTTGGCTATAGATCTTCCAGTAGTTATACCAATCTCTCTTATCATATTTCAAGATCTCAAAGAAATCATCAGCTATATTCTGAACCAAATTTCTCATTTTCTGACCCTTCCTTGGCAAGATTGAGACAGATCTTTAAGTGTCACCGATCGAAGGGTTTTCTCAACCGCTTCTTTCAACTTCTCCCAGATCATAAACCGAATAACACACATCGAAGGATTCTCACAGCAACTCTCGTCCAAAGTACATTTGATGATTTTGTCTGGGTCATCTACAGCCTTGACAATATCAAGTGCATTTATTTGATCTGCAGGTTTTGCTAAAAGATATCCTCCTTTTCTTCCACGTATCGAACGAATTATTCCTGCCTCTTTGAGCTCAACCATGATCTTCTCTGCGAATTCCTTTGGCACCCTAGCTCTGCCCAACACATATGCCAATGAAATCGGGTCAGTTTTCTCACAATTGACTATTTCTAACAAGATCTTGAAGGCATACTCACTTTTGATGGTAATACCCAAGGCTTTCTACCTCCCTTTCATTTAGCTTGAGATGTTACGATGTAAACATCTACATAAGAGCGCATATTCGCAAGAGCCTGTTTCAAGTTACTTGTATAAATGTCTATCTTGTCATTTTTGATTGCTAAACCCGTATCTTCTATCTTAAAAAAACCGTAGTTTGGCTTATCTGAAAACTGTGGAATGTAGATAATACTTCCAAGAGGAATAACCGATGGATCGGCCGCAACAGTCCACCACTCCTTAGGTATAGTACCAGTCGCTGTCACACGAAAAGTTGGGTGTTCAGGCAATTTTCCATCTTCCCATTCTGTATAGTAAGTTGCCTCAAATTTACCAGCATACTTGAGTAGTATTCGTAGTGGATCTCTCGGTTCACCGTCTATCCAGATTTCAAAATGAAAAATAGTATCGACAACACCTAAGCTCTGTCCACTCGTTAACCATTGGCCTTGTGAAACCTCAACAGTGCTGAGATTTCCATAAACCGCCAATATTCCGTTCCCATGATCTATCCGAATATGGTATCCACTTTCATCCTGTAAGATATTCAACACTCTACCAGGCAAAATTGAATAGACTCTCCTTTGGTCAGTCACTTTAATATCTATTCCCGTCTTCACACCGCCAGCTACAGGCTCAGAAAAGACACCAACTACATCCTGTGGGTTCAATGGATAACTCAGTGGATATTTGAATAATGAACTTGTATCTTCTATTGGTATCTTTATTCTTTGGCCGACGAGCAGTTTGTTAGCATCCTGAATCTGATTCAGTTCCATCACTTGTCTCAACTTGTTTTGCTTTAAACCGTAGGCTTGAAGGATACTCAAAAGTGTATCGCCAGCTTTCACAATGTACGTAATGTACCCTTGATCTAGTTTTAAGAATCTGTCTCTGTCATATTCACGAACGATTCCACGCAAGTTTTCAAGCTCTGCAGCCAGTTGTCGGACAAGAGCTGTGGTGTTAACAACGTATTGTTGTAACTCGGCAGAAGTACCAGAGAAAACAGGTCTGGTTTGAGTCTCCATGAATCTTTGAAAATCGCGCCTGAGGTTGCTTTCTGTCTCCTTCAAAGCCAATCTCAATTGACTGATCTCAGACTCGACAAAGGACAGGTCTCCAACATATTGTGCCTGAGGCGTTTGAAGGGCCAGTTTCTCTATGGTGTTTTCGATTGATTTCATCCTCGATGAAAGTTCTAAAACCTCCAAAACTTGATTTGAAATTGACTTAACAGAATTCTCTAGACTATTCAATCTTGCGGCAATTTCTTTGGCATCAACTTGCTCTAAAAGTTGTTCTGTCTGCCGAATGAATCTTTCGTAAGCCTGTTGTTGTTGTTTTTGGGAGACTTCGAGATCACCCAACTTATATATGAGTTCTCTTATGTCTGAGACATTCAAAGCTGCCGAGAGCTGGCTGTAACGCATTTCAAGAGAGGTGATCCTCGCCAGAACATTCTTCAAATCATCTTGTGAAACTATTGGAATATTCCTTTGTTCATTTATGGCTTGTTTGGCTGATGCAACTTCGGCATTTATTCTTGAAACCTCTTTTTGTAGGTTTTGTATATCCTTTTGACTTGTGATATTACCTTTCTCGATTTGAGAAACCCTGTATTCAAGATCATCTAGTCTTCTGTTTATCTGCTGGAGTAAATCTTGATTGTACGGACTGCACGCAAATACTACTAATAGAATAAATGGAAGAAACAAAAACTTTTTCATCAACTTCACTTCCTCATGGTAACTTCTTGCCATTCCTTCCGTGCCAGTTTAACATATATGGAACTCGAGTTTGGAAATTTTTCTATCAGTGTTGAGAACCATTTAACTGCCTCTTTCTTGTTGGAAAGGCGCGCATTCAATTCCCCAAGGTAGAAAAGGACCATAATTTGCTGTTCATCAGAAAGTTCTTCCTTTGTATAACTTTCTGTAAAATGTTTCAGTGCCCCCGTGAGAGCTTTTGATTCTTCACCTGGGTCGTTCAGCTCTCTGAAAATCCAAGCAAGTTTTAGATAAGCTTCAGCCGCTCGCAAATGTTTTTCAACCACCACGTAGACTGCGGCCGCTATTGTAAAAAGCGAAGCTCCATCTTTTAGACCTCTGTCTTTGGAAAGATTGATCGAAAGCATTGTTTTGAGCTTTTCACATAGTTTTGTAATCATTTCCCTTTGTTTTTGAGAAAGTGACATTTCAAAATCGTTTTCAAAGGCAGTGTACAAACACTCAGGACAAGTCACCGGTTGAAACAACAATGCATTGACGCCGTCATATGTTGGCTTCAGATCGCTGTCTCGATCTTTGATCCTGATGGCATTACTGAACACACGAACAGAGTGAAATGCCTTTCCACAGATAGGGCATTTGAATTCCTGTTCCCAAAAGGTTTGCAAGACTGCACCTCCGCATGATAATACTGTGTGAATTATATCACCAATTATTCCGACTTTATTTTGCAACTTTTTTCCAGAACGATTAGCTTTTTGAGATTATTCATAACCATATTCCTTGCGGATCTTTTCGAGGGTTCTGAGGTTTTCCAAACTCATCTCATTGATCGTGGCAAACTCAAAAAGTAGAGCATCAGACATAATGACAGGTACAGCCATGGATCTGTAACTGCCAATTCCTCCTCGATCGGTGACAATCATTTCATCTGCGAGCTCACTCAGCGGGCTGAGAGCTCTATCTGTGAATAGTATATTTTTCCCACCTCTTTTTCGAGTTTCAGCAAACAGTATTCTAATTTCAAAATTGATCTTCCTATATGCGAAACCGACAGAAATGTCACCTTCCCTTATATTCACAATGTGCTCAAAAAAGGAACGACCAGTCGTGTTGAAAAGCCACGTCTTTTTTCCGAATCTGTTTAACCAGAACGAGAGCTCCATAGCCGGCACCGTTGCTGCACCTTCACCAAAAATGTATACATCCTTTGCATCATAGATCATCCTCGCAGCGTTTTTCAAACTCTTGGTTAATTCCAGAATGTTCATGGTTGCGAAAACCGCCTGATGTGTTTTGAGCAATCCTTCAAGTATCGTCTCTGATGTAGCTGCCTTCAAACCTTCTTCAACTTTCTTTGAAGAGGTCATGTTGTTGACAAGTGCACGTTGAAAATCTTCTTTCATATCTGAGTACCCATTGTACCCTAAGATCCGTGCAAATCTTATAACGGTAGTCTCACCGACTCCCGATGCCTTGGCAAGTTGATCGGCGCTCATCAAGGTGATCTTGGATGGGTTATCGATGATGAATTCAGCTACTTTTCTTTGACTTTGTGTGAGTTTTGAATAAACCCTTTGAATCTTTTTTCTGTACTCAACATTCATGGTCAATTTTAAACACCCATTGTTGATAGAACTCATCCACAACAACCCTATGAGCAAGACCTGCTGGGATGAACAATATATCACCAGCGTGCACTTCAAACTCTTCGGTCACGTCCATTGAATCACTGCGAAGTTCTCCTTCGGTTGTCTTCTCAATTCTACTTGTGAGTCTGCCAACCTGTACCGTAGCCTTTCCTGCTAAGGGTACATACAAATCATGCTGAAATTCATGAACCTCTGCTCTACCTATGGAAGATCCATTAATAATTATTTTTCTGACTCGAAAACCACGGCTCAACTGAAAGAGCGTATCGGCGATCGACAGTTTCGTAGCTTTTAACATGCACCTACACCTCCGAACAGGTCTCGGATGAGAAAAATCATACCTACTACACCTGAGTTCAACTGATAGATGGTCCGTTCAACATTCACTGTCTTTGTAGGCAATCGGTAATAATTCTTCACAATGAATTCTACCACCATATTTGTATAGTACTCATTTTTTGTTAGACCGCCACCTAAAACTATCGTGTCAACATCTAAAATATCAACAACATTCGTTAACAACTTTCCTAAAATTAACGATGCCTTTCTAACAATCCCGTGATAGGGTTCTATGCCACTTTGGGCATAATCCAGTATTACTGCACAATCCACTTTTTGTCCTGTTATCTCGAAGATCTGATTCTCCAAACCCCTTCCAGAAGCTATTGCCTGCAAGCATCCTCTACGTCCACAACTACACACTGGACCGTTTGGTTCAACAATCGTGTGTCCTATTTCGCCCGCGCTAAAGTGAGAGCCTTGGTATATCTTCTTGTTCACAACTATACCCATACCTATACCTGTACTTAGAGTTACATAAGCTAAGTTTTCAACATTTCTGACGCGTGCCTCTGCATAAGCAGCAGCATTACAATCGTTTTCAATAATCCCCTTTTCTCCAAAGATTGGAATCATAAGTTCTTTCAAAGGAAGGTTCTTCCAACCTAAGTTAGGGGACCATAAGACTACACCATCTTTATTTACAGCTCCAGCGGTACATACGCCCCAGAACCTTGGCTTTTCACCTTTCAAGAGTCTTATGCAAGCACTTTCCAATCTTTCTAAAAAGCGATCGAATCCTTCGGAAGATTCGGTCAAAAATTGTTCACTGCTACTGATTTTTTCTTCATTTTCCTCGAATACTGCTACAAAGGTTTTTGTTGCACCAATATCAATACACAGATCCATCGATCTCACCTATCAATTCTTTGATTTTCGAAACCCTTTTTGCCAACTGTGCAAAATCTCTCTTAGAAAGAATCTCTTTGTTTGCTATATACGAACCTATCCCAACGGCAGAGGCACCAGAGCTTAAGTAAGAGGCTATGTTTTGATCGGTCACACCACCAAAAGGGATGAATTTGACCTTGGGGAATGGTCCTGTGTAAGATCTCAACAAACCCAAATCCGCTGGGTAAAGCTTCAAAAGATCAAAACCCATTTCCACAGCGTTTTGTACATCGGTTGGTGTAAATACACCTGGTATGTAAGGTATCTTATCTTTTCTTGAGAGTTCTGCTATCTTTAGACTTAAACCCGGGCTCAGTACATAATCGGCACCACAATCTAAGGCCCTTCGGTAGCTATCTTCTTGAAAGACCGTTCCTGCACCTAGGCAGATTTTTTGATCAAAACGTTTCTTGAGCTCCTTCAATATTTCATCAGCCTTTTGTTCAGAGAAACTGACTTCGACAAACTTGAATTCGTTTTCTACAAGTATATGACACAAATCGATAGTTTCCTGTAATGAAAGGTGCCTGACAACTATTAGAACTTTGTTTCTGATTAATTCTTCAATCACTGTAGTCAACCTCCAACTAAGTCTTCTTTTTTCTAATCAGCGATCCTAAGATCGAAACAACGGAAAGAATCAATAAAACCAAAGAAATGGGTCTTGTGAAAAAGACAAAGGCACTACCTCTACTTAAGATGAGCGCTCTTCTCATATTTGCCTCTGCCATAGGGCCCAAGATTAAAGCCAGAACAATAGGTCCTAATGGTACATCTATCAATCTAAGAACAAACCCCAGAGTACCCGCAACAAATACTATGAACAAATCAAAAGGACTGTTGTTGATTGCATAGGCTCCTACAAGAGATAGGATGATTATGGTCGTCCAGATGAAACTTTGAGATAAAGACAAGAATTTTGTCAGAATTTTTGAAGCCAGAAATCCCACAGACAAGAATGCGATATTCGCAAGTACCATCAGTATAACAATCATATAAACAAAATCGGCTCTGTCCCTGAACATGATAGGTCCCGGTTGCACACCATACATTATGAAGGCACCAATCAAAACAGCAGTCACAGCATCACCAGGTATGCCCAGCGACATCATCGTAGTTAATGCACCACCTAAGCATGCATTGTTGGCCGTTGTAGATGCTGCGAGACCTTCTAAAGATCCTTTACCGTACTCATCGGGTTTTTTCGCGATTCTCCTACTTTGATCCCAAGCGACTAAGCCCGCTATATCTGCCCCCGCACCAGGTATGGCACCTATGATGATTCCAATTACAGATGAAAACAAAGAAACAGGCATCATACCTTTGATTTCCTTGAAGGTTGGAACAACCCTGCCCAGTTGTCCAACAGTCTTTTCACTGGTTATTTCAGAATGAGTAAAGGCATATATCTGGTAGAATACCTCACCGACACCGAAGAGTCCAATCATTACCGGTATAAAAGAAACTCCACTCAACAATTCCATCCTACCAAAGGTAAATCTTTCAGATCCAAAGATCGGATCAAGCCCGATGATAGAGATCGAAAAGCCCAAAAATCCTGCAAGCATCCCCTTGATAATCGACTTTCCCGAAACAGCTACCATCGTCGAGAGTCCAAAAATGGCTAGAGAAAAATACTCAGCCGGTCCAAAGGAAAGGGCAAATCTTGCCAGTGGGAAGCCAACTAAGATGAGTGCTAATATCCCCAAGATTCCCCCAACTGCAGAAAAGACTACGTTGATGCCAAGTGCAAGACCAGCGAGACCCTTTCTAGTTAGACTGTATCCATCAAAGGTGGAAGCAATTGAAGCGGGTGTCCCAGGTGTGTTAATCAATATGGCCGAAATACCACCCGAGAAGATTGCCGAATTCCAGACACCAACGAGCATTGCGAGCCCTTCATTTGGTGAAAGCCAGAATGTCAAAGGTGTAAGTATTGCAATCGCCATAGTTGCTGTTAATCCCGGTAGTGTCCCAATCACAAGACCAGATACTGTACCCACAAAAAGATAGAGTATTGCCTGTGGCTCCAAGGCCTGACTCATTCCTTGAATGAACTGCTGCATGTGACCACCTCTTTAAAACAGCATCACGTGAAAGATCTTTCCAAAGAGAAGGTACACGCTCAGACTGAGAATCGTTGATCCTATCAGAGCGTAATACCATTTTGATTTTGTTGTTAACTGAATGAAAAGCAAAAGCAGCCATGTGTTGATGAAGAAATTACCTTTTCCCCACAACAGGACATAAACAAAAGTACCGATGATGATCAACAAAGTCCGTTTCCATCTCCCACGAATGATTCTTTGACCTTTCCTTTTAATGATTTTCCATACACCGTTTAAAAGGAGTGCGCATGAAAGGAATAATATAACCCAAGCTAATAGATTCGGGAAAAAGCCAGGGCCTGGTATGTTTGAAACGCCCTTGGGTAATTTAGAACTTCCAACGAAAAGATAGATCGAAAAACAAAGTGTTGTCAATGAAAATATCAGGTCTGCCATTGATGACACCTCATTTAGAAGGCTGCCACAAAGGGCAGCCTAGAATAAAATGAGCTCATTTACCCAGGGCCTTTGGAATGAGCTCCATGAACATATTGAACTGTGACACTGCAAAGGCTTTGAAGTTTTCACCATCAAGATATGCGGGCGTCATTCCTCTATCACTGAGAAACTTCTGGAATGCTTCACTATCGTATGCTTTCTTGAAAGCCTCTGCAAGAATTTTGTAAATTTGCGGATCGATACCCTTGGGAAGCGCGAGTCCTCCCCAAGCAGCGACCGTAACGTCATAGCCTAGTTCTTTCAAAGTCGGTACCTGGGGAAACAATGGAGATCTTTCTTCACTCATGACTGCAAGAATTCTCAATTGACCTGATTCAACTCCTGACTTCACCTCGGTTGGGCTGACGGTCACGGCCGTAATATGTCCTCCCATCAGAGCAGCCACCGCCGGTGCCGCACCGTCGAATGGAACATGAACGAGTTTTGTACCGATCGCCTTTTCAAGACTGAGTGCAGCGATGTGCCAAATCGAACCAGGACCAGAGTTACCAACTGTGACGGTACCAGGATGGGATTTTACGTAATCGATGAAATCTTGAATAGTCTTCCACTGTGAATCAGCTCTTACAGTAACTGCAGCAGGTATCACCATTATTCTCATCAATAAGTCAAAATCCTCGGGACCAAAATCTGCAAAGCCAAGTGCCTTCACCATCGAGAGCTCAACAGGTACATAACCCATGGTGTAGCCATCAGGCTTGCTCGTTTGGAGTCTTTTCATTGCTATGGCTCCCGACGCACCTGTGATATTCGTACAGGTGATAGGTACTTTTAGAATCTCTTGTGCAATCGATGTTATTGTTCTTGATACCATGTCAGACGCCCCACCTGGCGCCGCCTGGATGATAAAGGTGATGGGCTTGTCTGGATAGGCTGCAAAGAGCATCACTACCATAATCACTAAAAATCCAACAAGAAACCTTTTCATAGTACTACCTCCTTTTGAAGTGAATGCTTCCAAAATGATTACCACTGGAAGCCTTTGCTTCAAAAATACCACATTTGTTGCTCGTTCGCAAAGACAAATTAACCATAAAATTAAAGAAAATAGCAAGAAAGTTTTCTACATCACCTAAAAATCTCGATTTTTCTTCCTTTTACTCTCATTTTCTTTGTAAATCGTCCATAGGTGATCCAACCACAACTTTGCTTTCCCAGAAATTTGGAATCTTCACAGAATTTTTAAAAGAAGGGTAACCACTTGACAAAGAGAAAAGGTCTATAATGTGATTTGCCTACCAAAGATCGAGGTGTGTATTTTGACAATTCTTGGTATTGACCCTGGATTTGGTATCTTAGGATACGGTATTCTTCGAGTCAGTGGAAACCTTTTTGAGTACGTGCGTTATGGAACAATACAGACAGAGAAGCAACAAAGTATAGGAATGCGTTTGAAGTTTTTATATGATAATCTTTGTAATTTAATCAACGAATTTAAGCCTGATGAGATTGCGATGGAAAAATTATTCTTCTCTCGCAACGTCACGACCGCTATATCCGTTGGCGAAGCGAGGGGTATTGTGTTGCTGGCGGCCGCTCAAAATAACATAGAGATTTATGAGTATGCACCACACGAGGTGAAGAAGGCAGTGGTTGGAAATGGTAAAGCTACAAAAGGAGATGTACAAAAATGGATAAGGTTCTTGCTCAGTCTATCTGAGATACCAAAACCTGACGATGCAGCCGACGCACTCGCTATTGCATACTGTCATAGCCTAGCTAGAAACTTCACCCGGAGGTTCAGCACATGAAGAGAATTTCTATAGAAGAACTGCAAATTACCATCGGTGAGTTTGCGAACAAAATAGGTTTTCCCTTTTCATGTGAAAGTATCATTCAGTCTATTGACTATGATTGCCAAGTCAATACACTGATTATAAAAACAGATAGGCCTGTTCAGCCCTCCAGGGAATTTCATAGGTTTCTTGAGGAATTTTTTGAAACCTCCGTGGTATTTCAATTATCGACACCAAAAGATCATATAGATATCGATACACTTAGGAGGGAGCTCAATGGGAGTTTCCCCTATGTTCAGTCTGCAGTTGTAGAACAAGAAAAGGTGATACTGAGAGTGTCTGGGGAGTTTGGTAAAGATAGAATCAACAGTAAAATTGGTCAAGTGAAAAAGGTCGTCAATCGACTGCTTGGCACGGACCTGGACATCGAAGTCAAAGTTGATCAACCAAAGATAATATTTGAAGAATCAGATATAACTGTGAAAAAGCAGGAACAGAAGAAAAAAACGAAGAAAGCCGATCAGTATTACACGCCCTCTAACCTACCTGGTAACACCGACAACATGAAGATCGCTGGACAGATATTCAAAATCGAGCTCAAGGAAGGCAAGAAAAGATTCATGGTAATCTACCTCACCGACAAAAGAGACTCAATGACGTGCCTTGTTTTTAACGACAGCATCGATCAGACTGTCAATGAACTCCAGGAGAAAGACTGGGTTGTTCTTCAAGGCAATCTAAGGTATGATGAGTCTGGTGAACCTGTTCTACACGTCAAAAGTTTTGAGAAGATTGAACCAATAATCCCTATGGATAATGCCCCAGAAAGACGAGTTGAGTTACATGCTCACAGTAAACTGAGTGATCTGGACAGTGTTTTGGATATAAATGACTATGTGGAAAGAGCGGCGTTTTGGGGCTGGAAGGCTATAGCACTGACAGATCATGGTGTCTTACAGGGTGTACCTTATTTTTACGAAGCGTGCAAAAAAAATAGTATAAAGCCAATATTCGGTGTGGAAGCTTACTTAGTCAATGATTCAGATCCAGTAGTAATTGGTACCGACGATGTAAGTGTGGAAACCAAAAGATTCATAGTCTTGGACATTGAAACGACAGGTCTTCACCCTATGTTTTCGGAAATTATCGAGATAGGTGCCGTAGCAGTAGAAAATGGTCAGATGACTGAAAGCTTTCACAGTTTGATAAAACCAAAGGAAAG
Organism: uncultured Pseudothermotoga sp.; assembly: GCA_937995655.1. Taxonomy (GTDB): domain Bacteria; phylum Thermotogota; class Thermotogae; order Thermotogales; family DSM-5069; genus Pseudothermotoga_B. Next base: position 18,939 of record CALKJI010000001.1, read on the forward strand.
GCTGAATGACTTTACGGTCCAGTTCACAAACATAACAGATCAGATGCTACAAGATCAACCTAACATTGAAGAAATCCTTCCCAAGTTTCTTGAGTTTTGTGAAAACAGTGTAATAGTTGCCCACAATGCCAATTTCGATTATAGGTTTCTAAGGTACTGGATTGAAAAGATCATGAAGGTGAGCTGGAAGGTACCTGTTGTAGATACTTTGGCGCTTGCAAAGAGACTTGTGAAGCTGTCCGGCTACAATCTTGAGAAACTGGCAAATCACTTCAAAATCGGGGAATTTTCTCATCACAGAGCCTTTGAAGATGCCAGAGTAACGGCACAAATTTTCATTGAGTTATTAAAAATTGCTAAAGAAAAGAATATAGAAACCTTTAAACAAGTGGAGGTACTTCACAAAGAATCGATACTAAAGCAGTCAAAACCATTTCATGCAACAATACTGGTTCAGAACAAGGAGGGCTTGAAGAATCTTTATAGACTGGTCTCGAGCGCTCATGTGAAGTATTTCCACGGTGTCCCGAGAATTCCAAAGAGTGAACTTCAATCACTACGTAATGGCTTGTTACTAGGTAGTGGTTGCGTTAGCGGAGAATTAATTCAGGAGATGCTTGCTGGCGCAAATCAAGGTGAAATAGAAGAAACCCTCTCATTCTATGATTTTGCCGAAATAATGCCTTTAGACCTTCTTCCCATAAAGAACGATCTTGGCTTGACGAGAGAAAGACTCGGTGAGATCTACAGAAAACTCTATGAAATTTGTGAAAGAATGGGCATACCAGTTGTGATGACGGGTGATGTGCACTTTCTCGACCAAGAAGACGAGAAGATCAGATCTGTCTTGCAAGCACCACAGTATGATAACATTCCCGAACAGCCGGCAGCTTATCTGAGAACCACCGAACAAATGCTCCAAGCTGCGATGGAAATCTTCCAAGACAAAGAGAAGGCTTATAAAGTAGTTGTACACTATCCAAATCAAATAGCCTCAACTGTCGATGAAGTAACACCACTTGAAAAGAAACTTCATACACCAAAAATAGAAGGTGCCGAAGAACAAGTCAGAGATATCGCGGTAAATAGAGCCATAGAATTGTATGGTAATCCATTACCAGAGTTGATCGAAAAGAGATTGAATAAAGAGCTCGACGCTATCATAAACCATGGGTATGCTGTGCTCTATTTGATTGCAAAGAAAATGGTCGATAAATCTATAGAAGATGGCTATGTGGTCGGTTCTCGCGGTTCAGTAGGGTCTTCCTTCGTTGCCTTTTTGATGGGAATAACAGAGGTAAATCCTCTGCCACCTCATTATTTTTGTGCAAGTTGTCATTATATCGAGTTCGTGCAGAATAATGGTTATGGTTCTGGTTATGATTTACCAGTAAAGAAATGTCCTGATTGCGGTGAAACCCTAAATAGAAACGGACAAGACATTCCCTTTGAGACCTTCATGGGTTTTGAAGGAGACAAAGTACCTGATATAGATCTAAACTTTTCTGGAGATTATCAAGACGAAGCACATAGATTCATAGAAACACTCTTTGGAAAAGAACATGTTTACAGGGCGGGAACAATAAATACCATAGCTTCAAGAACCGCTTACGGCTTTGTCAGGGCTTACGAAGAAAAGACATCAAAAAAGGTCAGAAAGGCAGAAAGCGAACGACTTGCCAGTGCCATAACCGGTGTCAAGAGAACGACAGGACAACATCCTGGTGGTTTAATGATCATTCCAAAGGAATATGAAGTTTACGATTTCACCCCTATACAATATCCGGCTAACACAAAAGAAACAATGGTCCTAACAACACATTTTGATTACGAATCGATTCACGATGACCTTGTAAAGATAGATGCACTCGGTCACGATGACCCTACTTTTATAAAACTCCTCAAAGATATAACTGGCATTGACCCCATGGAGATACCCATGGATGATCCACAAACAATGAAAATCTTCTCAAGTGTCGAACCGCTTGGAATCAGGGCTGATATAATCGGTACAGACGTAGGTACTCTGGGAATTCCCGAGTTTGGTACACAATTTGTCCGAGGGATGTTATCAGAGACTCGACCTAAGAGTTTTGCAGAGTTGGTTAGAATTTCTGGACTCTCACATGGTACCGATGTCTGGTTAAACAACGCACAAGAATGGATAAGGCAAAAGAAAGCCACCCTTTCAGATGTCATAGCCTGCCGCGATGATATTATGAACTACCTGATAAAAAAAGGTATGAATGTCTCGAAAGCTTTCAAGATTATGGAAAATGTGAGAAAAGGTAAAGGAATCTCCGAAGAAAACGAGAAAGACTTGAAGGAGTTCGGTGTGCCAGAATGGTATATCGAATCCTGTAAGAGGATCAAGTATCTCTTTCCAAAGGCACACGCAACAGCCTATGTGAGTATGGCATTTAGAATAGCATATTTCAAAGTACATTACCCATTGGCCTTTTACGCGGTCTATTTCACACTCAAAGGTGATGAATTTGACGTGGAAGCAGCACTCGGCGGACCTGAGATTGTGAAAAAAAGACTGATGGAACTATCGACAATAATCGACAAAGACGTGAGAGAAAAATCGAAAGAAACAACATTGGAACTCATGCTTGAAATGTTCTACAGAGGCTACTCCTTCTTACCTGCCAACATAAACAAATCAGATGCAAAACTCTTCATCATAGAAAACAATAAACTGAGAATACCATTCAATAGGCTTCCAAACCTTGGAAACAATGTGGCAGAATCCATTGTATCAGCCAGGAATGAAAAACCCTTCACCTCGCTGGAAGATATAGTCAAAAGAACCAAGGTCAATAAGTCTCACCTTGAGATCTTCAAAAAGTTGGTAGAACTCGAAGGCTTACCAGAAAAAGAACAAATAAGCTTGTTTTAAAATTTACTTGAAATCATAGTGTAAAATAAAGCCGGGAGGTTTGAAGATGCTTCTGGCTTTTATTTCAGATATTCATGGAAACCTTGAGGCTCTTGAAGCCGTCATGAATGATATCAAAGAACGAAAGGTCGATAAAATCTATTGTCTTGGCGATCTTGTTGGTTATGGACCAAATCCCGAAGAGGTCGTCAGAAAATTGATAGGTATACCAACTATCGCCGGAAATTACGACGATGGCGTTGGTTATTCAAAATCTAGTTGTGGGTGTCAATACAACCCAGGTAGGGAAACGGAAGTTGGTGATATCTCACTCAACTGGACGATCGAGAACACCTCAGAAGAAATCAAAGCACACCTGCGTTCTTTGAAACATCGAATGGAATTTGAACTCGAGGGAGTAAAGTTTCTCTTGGTACACGGTAGTCCATTGAATGAACTGCTCGAGTACGTGACCCCTCAGACAAATCAAGAAAGATTACTGAAAATAACCGAGAATGTCAAAGCCGATGTGATAATCAATGGGCATACTCATTTGCCCATGGCAAAGTTTGTCAATGGAAAGTTGATATTGAATGCAGGCAGTGTAGGAAGACCAAAGGATAAAGACCCAAGATCTTGTTACCTCCTTTTGAACGTTGAAAAGGGCGTGGTATCCTATGAATTTATTAGAGTACCTTACGATGTGAAAACAACATGTGAAAAGATGGCTCTTTATGGTCTACCGGCGGAACTGGCAGTAGTTTTGGCCCTTGGAAGTAGCTATAACATGGGTAAAGTTGATTCGGGAAAACAGTTTTTTGTAGTATGAACAGGGTCTTAGAAATCTTTGCAGAGTATGGTTTGAACATAGAAAATGAAAAGGCTGAGAAATTATCAAGATATATCGATCGTTTGATAAATGCACCCTTGAATTTGACATCCATCAAAGATTTTGATCAGGCAGTACACAAACACGCAGTTGATGTTCTTTTACCAATGATCAATCTTTGCGGAGAAGTCCTTGATGCTGGAACAGGTGGTGGAGTTCCCGGCATCGTTTATGCAATTGTATTTCCAGTGAAAGTTTTTCTAGTGGATTCAACCAGAAAAAAGATCATATGGTTACAGAGAATTATTAAAGAATTGGAAATCACCAATGCAGAAACACTCTGCTCAAGAATTGAAGAACTTGGGCATGAAATGAGAGAGAGATTCGATGTTTTAACTGCGAGAGCTTTGGCTGAGTTAAGAATTACCGCTGAATTGTGTGCTGCTCTCTGCAAGATAAACGGTAGGCTGCTCTTCTATAAGGGACCAAAATGGCGACAAGAATACAGACAAGCTGAACACACGTTGAAGGTTCTAGGACTAGAACTTGAAAATGTTAAGGAATATTTTCTCAAAACAGGCGAACAAAGATCGCTGTTGATCTTTCGAAAGCTGAGAAAAACCAGCGAATTTTTCCCCAGAAGAATCTCTGAAATACTTAAAAAACCTTTGTGAGGAGATCGTATGAAAGTTATCAAAACTTGGAATTTTCCAGGAGCCTTGAACATGGCTCTTGATGTGATACTAATGAAACAATGCACAGAACCAATCTTGAGATTCTACACATGGGCAAGACCAACTTTGTCAATAGGAAGGCATCAAAAGAAAATAAATGTGAATGTGCAGTATATGAAAGAAAAAAATATAGATTGCGTGATTCGACCGACTGGTGGTAGGGCTGTCCTTCACTGGGATGAGTTAACTTATTCTCTTATCTTACCAACCGACCATCCTAAGGCAAGAGGTAGTGTTCTTGAAACTTATCTTGCGATAAGTGAATGCATTGCGAGAGCGCTCTGCGCACTGGGCTTCAAAGCAAATATAGAACCAGTCAAAAAATTGAAAGAGAGCAGTACTGCTTGCTTTGATTCACCGTCTTCGTACGAGATTACAATAGATGGAAAGAAGATCGTTGGTAGTGCCCAGATGAGAAATGAAAAAGGTGTACTTCAGCATGGTTCAATCCTTTTCAAAGAACACACAGAGGAATATGCAAAACTTTTGAATATTAACCAAGAAAATTTGAGGGACAGAATTGCTGGGCTTTCAAAGTATGAAAAAATTGAACTGGAAAAGGTTGTCGAAAGTCTGCAGTACCAGTTTGAAACCGTTTTTGGCAAGGCAGAACCGTTCACACCAGGTCAAGAAATTATGGAAACTGCTTTAAAAAGGAAGGAAGAGTTCCTTTGGCTGGAAAATTGACCGTTGTTTCAACTCCCATTGGAAACATGATGGATATAACCATCCGAGCACTGCGTGCACTCAGAGAAGCAGATATAATAGTTGCAGAAGATACAAGAAGAACGATGAAGCTTTTGAGATTTTTTCATATCACGGGCAAGCAAATGATCTCTTACGGTTTACACAACCAGAGAAAGAGTATACCGATGATCATAAACCTTCTCGATCAAGGCAAGAACCTGTGTCTTGTCACAGATTCAGGTACCCCAGCAGTGGCCGACCCTGGTAGTCTCTTGATCGATGAATGTTGGAAAAGAAAAATACAAATCGATATAATGCCAGGACCGAGTGCTCTAACGAGTGCGATTGCCTTGTGTGGATTTGATGCTTCAAGGGTGCTATTTGTGGGATTTCTACCACGCGATAAAAGAAGAAGAAGGCTGTTCAGAGAACTTAAGGCAGAGAATTTACTCTTCATATTCTTTGAATCAGCTTCAAGGATAACAAAGACATTAACCGATGCACTGGAAATCTTTGGAAACTGTGATATCTTTATTGCAAGGGAGTTAACCAAGGTGTTTCAGCACCTGTACAGAGGAAAGATAAGTGATGCCATAGAAGTTTTTAAAGAGACGAAAGGTGAACTGACAGTGGCAATATATCTGAAAAGGAGGAATGAAATTGAAGAAAGAGCTTGAAAAGATATTGAGAGATATCTGCTTCATAGTGAAAATTGAAGGTAGACTAGTTCTGAAAAACTATCCTATCACAGCCGCTCAGTTCGATCTGCTGCAAAGACTTTATTTCAAAGGTCCAATGAAGATGACAGAACTCAGCACATCTCTTGGCATCGCAAAGAGCACTTTGAGTGGGATAGTTCAAAGGCTTGAAAACATAGGTTATGTATCCAGAATACGCGGTAAGGACAAGCGAGTCTTCATGATCTCGATCACAGAGGTTGGTAAGAGTGTTGTTAAAAGCGTTATAGAAAAGAGGGTTGAATTCATAGGAAAGGTAGTCAATGTAATGGGAGAAGAACATTCAATGGAACTTCTCAAGATCCTTCAAAGATTCAAAGAGGAGATTGAAAAGTGCAGAAGCTCATAGTCTTGGTTCTCTTAGCCTCAACTTGTTTCGCGGTGAATGTAATTACAAATCCACCTAATGTTGAGGTGCGATATCAGCAAACGGTTCTTGCAATAACAGACAGATCAGGTTTTGCTTCCTTTGATCTTACTCTGCCAGCTACGGTGGTCTTTTCAAAACCAGGTTATCTTTCAAAAGAAGTTTTTATAAACGATCCAAACATCACTTATCATGTAAATCTAACGGCAGCCTCAACTTTGAAAATTGATTCACAACCAACGGATGCCCATGTTTTTATAAACAATACCTTCTACGGGAAGACCCCAGTTCAGATAGAACTACCACCTGGTGAAAAGAATATCGTTATACGAAAAGACGGCTATTGTGAGATAACAGATAGCGTAACAATCATGCCTTTTGAAAAAAAACAAATAAACTATCAACTGGCCATGATCCCTACGGTTCTCATAACCTCTAAGCCTGTTTCGACCGTCTGGATCGACGGAAAAGAGATTGGAAAGACGCCCGTGCAGTTAGATCTTCCAGCGGGAAAATATATGCTGACTTTGAAAGCAAATGATTTTTTTACCTTGACTGAACAAATTTCAGTAAGTAATCTTCAAAGACAGAGCTTCGATTTTTCATTGGTACCCAGTGCTAGTCTGAAGGTTCATGTGATACCCGATCATGCTATCGTAGAGTTTGAAAATCAGAGAAAGCTTCAACCTGCCGTGTTTTATGAAATCCCCTTGCAAGAAATTACTCTAAAGATAAGCGCACAGGGCTATCAAACAAAAGAAATTACGGTTACTCCTGAACAGGGCGTGAACGAACTGACAGTATATCTTGAACCAGATATTAAGACTCTAAACGTTGAAATTGCCGACGATGCCATAGTTTATTTAGATGGTAAGGCTGTTTCAAGAGGATCTTTGAGAATAAAAGTTTCTGGAGATCTTCACTGGGTTGAGGCAAAGCTCGGTGAGAAATCATGGGCAGGCTTGGTCGATCTTGCAAAAACAGACTCTTTAACAATCAATTTTGATCGTGCAACTTTGATAATGCCAAGACTCAAGGACATCAGGTATGTGGTGGAAGGTGTGACTTTTTACCCGCCGGCGGTAATCTATTTACCAGCAGGTTTTCATACGATTGAGATACTATCTTCTACCAAAACCAGAAGAACACTTGAATTCAAAGCTGGTTCGATAAACTTGATAAAACCGGATCAAGAGTACGGCTATTTGTGCGTTTTCAGTGATGCTGTCGCGAGATGTTACGTAAATCAAGAATTTGTTGGGCTAACTCCTGTGTTATTCTATTCATTGAAACCAGATATATATCTTGTACAAGTAGGCGGTAAGGAGTTTCAAGTGAAAGTCGAAGCCGGACAAGTTGTTTATGTTCATTAGTCGGAGGTGGCGAAAATGCGAAAAGCTTTACTTTTTATCTTCCTGAGTCTTACGGTCTCATTGCTTTGCGCACAGGTGAAGATAAAAGACGTTTCGCCAGTTCTTGATATCTATGAACCGGTCTCTTTTATGATTCAAAACAAGATTATGGAACTGGACGAAAATGGAAATTTTAGAGGAGGTCTTTTGACCACAAGATTCGATATAGCACAATATCTGTACAATATCTTGAAAAACTTTCAACTCGAAGATCTCCCAAAGAAATTGAGTACTCTTGAAAGGAATCAACAAGAACTTTCGGCAAGGGTTCTAGGGGTTGAGGGAGCCTATAAGACATACGAACAGAGGATGAAAGATTTCGAAAATGCTCTATCACAGGTTCAAAGCCAATCTGACCAACTGGCTCAGCAAATCTACGCTCAACTACGCAAAGAACTTGATGAAGTTCTTAAAAATCAGCAGTTGCAACTCTCAAGATATGAACCTCTGTTCTCAAGAGTCAGTGCGCTTGAAGAGTTGAGTTCGGTTCTTCAGAAACAACTTGCCAGTTCTGACAAGAGTATTGAGTCTTTGAGTAATAAAATTTCCACTATAGAGACAAACCAATCAAATTTTTCAAAAGATCTTGCTTCCATAAAGAGCAGTATCGATGCCATTTCTTCCAGAACATCGGAAAATACGCAAAGTATCCAAAAACTTAGGGATGAAATGAATACACAACTCTATGCGCAAGGGAAATTATTCGATCAAAAACTGATCGATCTGTCTACAAGATTAGATGCTCTGAGCAAAGGGCTCCAGAACGAACTGTCTGTACAGAAGAAAATGTTATCAGACTATGAACAGAATTTGATGGCCGTCAAAAACCAAGTTGAAGAACTCCAGCGAAATATGAAAATCCTTGAAACACTTGCGAGCAAAGATCAGTTGGTTGCCATGCAAAACTCCCTTACCGATCTCTCACGCAAACTCGAAAGTACTGAATCAAATGTTACACGGTTAGAGCAAAGGATTGATAACATGCAAACCGAAACACTCCAAAGAAGAATAGCCGAACTTGAAGCCAAGCAAAAGAACCTTGAAAATAGCCTCCTAACAGCCTATCTCATAGGTGGAGCAGGTGTAGTCGTTGGCGTACTTGCCCTTATCTTTGTCATGGGTCAATTCTGAGGTGAGGTGGGGTGAAAAGACTCTTAACCTTTACCTTTTGTCTTCTTGCCACATTCTATTTTGCCAAAACCGTTCACATAGTTGCCAACTATGTCAAACCAGAGAAAGAACAAGCCTTTTATGAAGGAAATGTGAGAGTTCAAATCGAGGAAGATAAATTAAAAGTCCTTTGCCAATCCATGAAAGTGACCAAATATCAAAATGAATGGAGATTGGTTGACGCCAATAGATCAGAGGTGTTTTTCGAGGATGGAGTTGCTACGTCGACCACTCTCAAATACGACATAAAGCTCAAAACCGGTACAATGATAGGTGATGTGAAAGCACAAGTAATAGATAAAGAAAGCACTGATACCATATTGATAAATTGTGATTCAATGGATATCGATCTTGACAAAGATGTTTTCAAAGGCAGCGCACAAGAAACAGTCAAAATATTCAAAGGCAAGATCGAAGCAACAGCAAAGAAATTTTTCTATGACAGAAAGAACGGAAAGATAGAACTTGAAGGAAATGTTATTCTTTTAGATCATGACAAAAACATAAAAATGTGGGCCGATCGTGTACAAATTTCAACGCTTGATGATAAAATGGTTGCAACCAATGCCAGAGTTGAGTTGATAGTAGAGGAGTGATGAAATGATCGACATCAAATTGGTTCGCGAAAAACCAGATTTTGTGAAACAGGCACTCTTGAACAGAAACTATGACAGCAAGATCATCGACGACATTCTTTCACTGGACACAAAGTTTCGCGCTCTCACGAATCAGGTTAATCAACTCCGTTCTCAAAGGAATGCAATTTCAAAACAGGTGGCACAGAAAAAAGCATCTGGTCAGGCAGATGAAGTAGATCTTTTGATGAGTGAAGGTAAAAAGATTGGTGAACAGATCGATTCGATAGAATCACAGCTCAAAGGTATAGAAGAGCAAATCAACAGGCTTATACTCTTCGTGCCTAACATACCTGATCCATCGGTTCCAATAGGAAAAGATGAAACCTCAAACCTTGAAGTACGCAGGTGGGGAGAACCAAAGAACTTTGACTTTCCAGCGCAAGCACATTGGGATCTTGGACCAGCCTTAGGACTTATGGATTTTGACCGAGCGGCAAAGCTCAGTGGTTCAAGATTCACAGTCATGTACAGTGCCTTCGCAAAACTTGAAAGGGCTCTCATGAATTTCATGCTTGATCTTCACACCAAAGAACATGGTTATACAGAGGTCTGGGTACCACACCTTGTAAAGAGAAGCACAATGACGACCACAGGACAACTCCCAAAGTTTGAGGAAGAGGCTTACAGAATAGAGGCAGACGATTTGTTTTTAATACCGACAGCTGAAGTGCCTTTGGTCGCACTCAGATCAGAGGAGATACTTGAAGAAAAAGATCTACCACTTTTGTACACAGCATACACACCTTGTTATAGAAGAGAAGCTGGAAGTTATGGCAAAGATGTTCGTGGAATGATCCGTCAGCATCAATTTGACAAAGTCGAATTGGTTTGGATCACCACTCCTGAGCGTTCCTTCGAAGACCTGGAAAGACTCGTTTCGCACGCCGAAGAGGTCCTTAAAAGACTGGAACTACCATACAGGGTGATCCAACTGTGCACAGGAGATCTTGGTTTTGGTGCTGCAAAGACCTATGATCTGGAGGTTTGGCTGCCGTCCTACAACTGTTACAAGGAGATATCCTCTTGCAGCAACGATACGGATTTTCAAGCGAGAAGAGGAAACATAAGGTACAGAAGAAAGGATGGTAAGCTCTCTTTTGTTCACACTCTTAATGGTTCCGGTGTTGCCATAGGCAGAACCCTTGTAGCGATTGTGGAAAATTATCAAAGACCTGATGGCAGAGTGAATGTACCCAAAGCGCTTCAACCATATCTTGGCTGCGAGGTGCTCGGCTGATTGCCACACTTGTTTTTTGGAAAGCCAAAGGGACAATATATAGAATTAGACGAGCATGAAACAGAACATTTGAAGGTAGTAAGATTGAAAGTCAATGAGCCTTTGCTCATCACGGATGGTGATGGCAACTTATACAAATGTGAGCTGAGTCACATTGGCAAAGGTAGATCCATTGCACTGATCAAAGAGTCTAAGAAAGTAGAAGAAAGAAATGGTTTTATAACCGTATGCATTGCATCTCAAAATTGGGAGAGATTACGTCTTTTGCTCGAAAAAACAGTTGAACTTGGTGCAGACAACATAATAATCTACAAATCACGTCGAAGCAGATCTTATTTGTGTAAGGAAGAAAAGATCAACCTGGTTGTCAGAGACTCGGCAAAACAATGTTTTAGATGTCTATTCCCCAATGTTAAGATTCAAGAAGACTTTGCTTTTTTAAAAGGGCAGATTAAGACAATCGTACTCCATCAATCTGGTAGACCAGCCACCGTTGAAGATTTCAAAGGAGAAATTACAATAGTGGTAGGACCAGAAGGGGACTTTGAAGATGATGAACTCAATCTACTCAAAGAAAATGCACAGCTATTGAGTCTTGGCAGAAAGATACTGAGATTTGAGACAGCCGCTATTTTAGGTGTTGGGATGGCAAGCTTCTTGAATGGAAGAATATGAAAGGGGGCCGAAGTAATGAAGAAGGGTGAGAAGGTTCTATCCTTTGTGAAATTCGAAAAGGAGATTGAAAGTGCTTACCGAGAAAGGTTATCGAACGTAAAAAGGCCCGAAGAGACAGGTGATGTCTTCTTAGAATTTGCCATCGGATTGTTGAACAAAATCAACCCTCAGATTACCCGAAATCACATGGATCAAATTTATTTCGATCCTGATAATGAAAACGGTTATCGCTTGTCTCCCAACCTTGAAAAGATCTTAACAGAAGAAATTCTGAAGAAAAGTGATATCACCGCCATTCTCAAAAGAATGGCCCTGAATGCTGTGCATCGTAGAAAGACTTTGATCGCAGACAATGAAAGAACCAGTATGTTCCGAATGCAGGAAAGGCCTGATCAACGTTGACAGTATACGGCAGTCAATAAAGATCCAAACAGCATTATTAGAGCCATAACAACAAACATCAAGACGAAAGATATTTCAGAGAGCAAACCAGCAATCAGAGGACCAAATAGACTCCCAAAAGAGCGGGCGGAGGTGAGTAATCCAAGAAACTCCGCCCGCCTGTTTTCCGGAACATTTTGAGAAACAAAATTGGTTGCACCATTTATAAAGGCACCAAAGCCGAGGCCAGATATCACATAGGCCAAGAAGACCATCAGATAATCTCCAGATACTGAAAACAACATGGCCCCAAGCCCAGAGAGAAACATACCCGACGCAGCGATTGTCTTGGCTGAGAACTTACCAACAAGCCAACCGAAAAAGATATGCGACGGGACCTGCATAAAAGGATTTGACGAAGCCAGGAGAACACTTTGGGCTTTGCTCAGTCCCACTGTCTCAGTCAGATACACACCTATTAACGCAAAGGTTCCACCTATCCCGAGTTGTCTTAGAAAGGAACCAAGATACATAGCCCAAAGATTGTTCTTCTTGAGGATTCTTTTTGAAGTTAACGCTGAAAAGATGCGTTGTAGGTTGGTTCTAACAATTTCATAACGTTTGTGTTCGACGTCGGGTGCAAGGAAAGAGAAGAAGACCACAAGAAGAGATATGAAGTACATGATATTCATAGTCCATACCACGCTTATAACATTGAGCAAAGGCGAAATTATTATTCTTCCTAATCCCATACCAAGCGAACTTGCAGCATTGAGTATAGAAACGGCTATATTCGCCTTTGTGTGCGATGACTCTATCATAATGGCAGTACAAATGGGCTCAAAGACAGAAGAAAAGAAAGTGAATATAATACCCACTAAGAAGAAGTGATAGGGTTTCAAAGACAAAGAATAAAATGGCAAAATAAAAGAAGCGATTATCAATGGTAATAAAAGTGTTTTCTTTCTGCTTTTGAACTCATCACTCAGTGCACCCCAAAATGGTGAAGAAAAGCTGCCAACGGCACTAGTTATTGTTGAAAGCAATCCTATCGAAAAGAGTGAAGAAGAAAGCTCCCTCATCCTGAACTGGAGCAACATATCATAGTTCATCACTGTCATACTTTTAAAAAATGAAGCAAAAACAAGGCTCAGATTATTCCCATTCGATTGTCGCTGGGGGTTTTGAACTGATGTCGTAAACCACCCTCCCGATGCCCTTTACAGTATTAAGAATTCTTCTGGATATAAGATCAAGGATTTCATGGGGAAGCCTTGACCAATCCGCCGTCATACCTTCTACACTATCAACAGATCTTATGGCAAGTACGTATTCATAAGCTCTTTGATCGCCGCGTACCCCAACTGATCTAACAGGGAGAAGTACTGCAAATGCCTGCCATGTCTTTTCATACCAACCCGTTTCTTTCAAAGTCTCTATAAGAATATTGTCGGCTTCTCTGAGAATAGCAAGTTTTTCCTGTGTCACCTCTCCAACAATTCTTACACCGAGTCCCGGTCCTGGGAAGGGTTGACGATGAATGATCGATCGTGGAATTCCCAAGATCTCACCGACAACTCTCACTTCATCTTTGAAAAGGTTTCTAAGGGGCTCAACAATCTGGAGATTCATTTTCTCTGGAAGGCCTCCGACGTTGTGGTGACTTTTTATTGCCGCTGTCTTTTTACCAGAATGAGCACTTTCAATGACATCAGAGTAAATTGTTCCTTGAACCAAATGTGTGGCACCGTGATCTTGTGCCTGTTTCTCAAAAACTCGAATGAACTGTTCCCCAATTATCTTTCTCTTTCCTTCAGGATCTGTAACGCCCTTCAGTTTCTCAAGAAAGAGGTCTCTTGCATCTATTTTGATGAGATTCAAACCGAGCATCTCTTTAAAAACTCTTGGAACTTCATTTTCTTCATTTTTTCTCAACAATCCATGGTCCACAAAGACGTTCAAAAGATTTTCGCCAATGGCTTTGTGCACAAGCACACAGGCAACTGATGAATCCACCCCACCGGACAAGGCTGCTATAACTCTCTTTCCAGACAGACAGGTTTTGAGTTCTTCAATCTTTTGTTTGACGAAATCTTGCAAATTCCAGTTTGGTAAGAGCCCGCATATTTTAGAAAGAAAATTCTCTATGATTTTCCTACCATGAACTGTATGTCTCACCTCTGGATGAAACTGCAAAAGCCAAAAACGTTTGCCATCCGTTGCAGCTGCTATGATACCATCCTTGGATTTTGCTGTAACTCTGAAGCCTTTTGGAAGTTTTCTGATGTGATCCGTATGGCTCATCCATACGGTCTGACGAGCTTCTATTTCTGAGAAAATCAAATCTTTGTGTGTGATCTCAATCTCTGTTCTACCATATTCTCCCGTCTTGCCAGGCTCAACGATTCCACCAAATTCTTGTGAAAGAAGTTGCATCCCATAGCATATCCCAAGTACCTTACCTGCATAGCCACTAAACCACTTTGGAAGTTTTGGTGCATCTTTTTCATAAACACTTGCAGGACCCCCAGACAAAATAACAGCCCCGATATCTGATAGTTCTACATCTTCATCGAATTGAACCACCTGGCTGTAATAACCAAGCTCTCGAATCACTCTTGCGATGAGCTGTGTATACTGAGAACCGTAGTCGATGACCAATATTCTCATCTAGCATTACCTCGCAGTCCCAGTATTTGTCTAGCCTCTTGACAGGTCGCAACAGGTCGACCAAGTTCCTTGGCAATCCTGACAACCTTTTCTACCAGCTCTGCGTTCGATCTTGCCAGAATGCCCTTTGATATGTATATGTTATCCTCGAGGCCAACCCTGACATTACCACCCATTGCTATTGCTATCGCAGCCATAGTAAACTCATTTCTACCAATACCAGCCACAGACCAAGTAGCACCATCTGGTAAGCTATCTACCATTGTAACAAGATTTCGAGCATTTGCAGCAATACCTCCAGGTACACCCATCACGAAGTCAAAATGCAAGTGTCCCTGAACAAGTCCTTTCTTAACAAGCTGCATAGCATTTGCGATGTGTCCCATGTCAAAACACTCAAATTCAGGCATAATACCCTTTTCTTTCATTATCATAGCGAATTTTTCAATCATTGGCATACTATTCATGAAAACATCATTTCCAAAGTTCACAGTCCCAGTTGTTAGAGTAGCCATATCTGGATTTGATTCTAAAGATTGTAATCTTTCCTGAGCACTCATCCACACGGCCCCACCTGTGGAAACCTGAATGATCATATCTGGACATCTTTCTCTTATCATTTTCACAACCTTCTTGAAGATCTCGGCATTCTGGGTTGGTTTCCCTTCATCATCCCTAACATGCAGATGAACTATGGAAGCACCTGCTTGATAAGCCTCATAGGTTTGGCTGGTAATTTCTTCAGGGGTCAGTGGAATGTATGGAGTATCATTTCTTGTAACCTCCGCTCCACATACAGCAACGGTTATGATCAGTTTATCCATCGTGTCTCACCTTCC
This sequence comes from uncultured Pseudothermotoga sp., assembly GCA_937995655.1. Taxonomy (GTDB): domain Bacteria; phylum Thermotogota; class Thermotogae; order Thermotogales; family DSM-5069; genus Pseudothermotoga_B. The sequence continues at coordinate 34,196 of CALKJI010000001.1, forward strand.
TTTGCCTTTCCTTAGGGACTACACAAGTTCCGCTTGCTCTCAAAACCAAAACTGGCGGATCAAGAACTTCACAGGCTGATTCTTGATTCGGTATCTTTGCATTGGTTATGACTTTGTACACTTCAAACTTCAGCTTTCTTGACGTATTGCCAACTTGAACTATTTCACCATAAACTTCGAGATAGTCTCCAGCGAAAACTGGCTTTAAAAATTCTATCGAGTCATAGGCTCTGAAAAGTCCTTCATCTCCATCATGCCTTATCAAAAGTTCGGTTGCCACATCACCCACCAGCTGAAGAAGCTTCGCACCATCAACCAATCCACCAGCATAATGAGCGTCATGCTGACTCATTCTAACCCTTAGAAAGGCCTTCACTTTCCTTCCCCCTTTCCTGTCGGTTGAAGAGCCATAAACCCAAAAGAACCAACATTCCACCAACGATCGTGTAGAGATTCGGTACGTTTTTTAACAATACAGACTCGGCGATGCTCGTAACAACAGGAATGAGATAGATCGTATTCGTTGTATAGCGAGACCCGACACGCCTTATTCCAATATTCCAAAAGACATAGGCGACACCAGAACAGATGATACCAAGATAAAGTAGAGATACAATTACCGGAAGAGTCAAATGAAACTGTGACTTTTTTTCCAAGATGACAAAAGGTATGAGTGTCAAAAGACCCCACAAAGTTATACTGGTAACGCCAGACATAGAGTCAGGATCTGGCATCTTTTCTACGTGATATGTGTAAAAAACCCAAGCGAAAGCAGCACCAAGGAGCATAAAATCACCTATTGGATTAACCTTGAGCACGAACTTTCCATTCAAAATGACTACAGCAACACCAAAAAAGGAAAAACATGAGGCAATATATTCAACTGCAGTTGTCTTCCTTTTCTGAAATATGTGTGAAAAAAGGGTGTACAAGATAGGCGCACTGGAGATTATCAATGCGGCGTTCGTCGGATAAGTATAAACCAGACCGCTGTTTTCAAAGAAAAAGTACATCGTTACGCCCCAAAACCCTGCAAAGAAACTATGCCAGTTTAGAAGCCTTGGAAACCTTCTTGTGAAAAAGATCAGTGCAGCAGATGCTATCAAAAACCTGATGAAAGCTGCGGTGATTGGCGGAACTGAGAGTACAACCACTCGTGTTGCAACAAAAGATATACCCCAAAAGAGTACAACACTCCAAATGAGTAATCTGTGTAACAAATTCTACCTCCTCCACATCAAAGATTGTCGCACAAATGATCATAAGTTACAATATGTTGGGGGCTATACGGTGGAAAAGAGAATCATAAAGGTTTCTTCAGTTGAAGAGCTCATCTCAACTTTAGAAAAGAATTATGGACCAACTTGGTATGAAAAGGTATCATTACAGATCACAGAAACAACGGGACAAATTGAAGCCGTTGTGAAACCCATAGATAACGTAGATTCAGGAACAGCAATCGAGGAACTGACATCAATAATGAAGATCAAATCCATCCCTCTGCCACATTTGAGCAATATAGAAAAACAGTATTCTAACCCAGTTGTCAGAGTAAATATCTCTGAAGACAAAATGCAGGCATCTATCTTCATCATACCGGGGTTTAAAAGAATACTACCAACCGTTGATGAAATCAAACAAGCTTTGTCCAACTCACAAATCGTATATTGTGATGAAAAAACAATCTTATCGGTGATTCAAGATCAGAAACTCTTTACGGAGGTAGTAGTTGCTCAAGGTAAACAACCCGTACTTCCAAAGGATGCTTCCGTAGAGTTTCTTTTCCCTCCCACAGGATTTTTATACCAAAGACCACAAGCAGATGAGAAATTCGATCCAGCATCTTTGTACAAGATCTTCACTTGTAAATCAGGCGATATTCTTGCCATCAAAAGACCTCCCGAATATGGACAGGATGGAATAACGGTCACAGGTGAAATCATCAAGGTCGAAAAGCCAAAAGACATAAATCTATCTTCTTTTCTTGGTCAGAATGTAGCTATCTCAGAAGATAATCTAAAGATCGTAGCCACCTGTGATGGACAACCATACTTGGAAAACTCAAAGGTCTGTGTGAGAAACCTTCTAGTGATAGACAAAGATCTTGGTTATGACACTGGAAATATAGATTTCAATGCCAGTGTTGTGGTTCGAGGAAACGCCGAAGGACCTTTTAAAATAAGAGCCAAAGGTGATGTGTTAATACTTGGCATTCTTGGTGAAGTAGAAGTGAATTGTGGTGGGTCACTTAGAGTTCAAGGAGGCGTTTTTGGTAGAGGCAAGGGAATTGTCAACGTTGGAAAGGATTTTGCAGCGAAGTTTGTCAGCGAGGCTCAAATCTTTTGTGGAGGGAATATCATTGTAGAGGACTACATCATGAATTCCACAGTGATCTGTGCCGGGGATGTAAAGGTCTTTGGCAAAGGAGTTATAAGTGGTGGAACGTTGAAGGCAGCTGGAAATGTCGAGGCAAGTGAATTAGGCAGCGTTGCCAACATTCGGACAGAGATAGCCGCTGGCATTGATTATGAAAATGAATCGAAATATGCACAACTTCAAAGGACCTTGATACAGATAGTGAAGAGGGTAAACGTACTATCGAGCAGTGAAAGTTCCTTAAGAAATCAACTGTTACGGACGAAGGATACAACAAAAAGAGAATCTCTAAAGACATTGCTCGTGAAAATCCAAGAGGCAAAGTTTGCTTTTGAAAAGCAACTTCATAAAACTCGCAATGCAATCAGGATAATAAAACACAATATGCAACTCGATAAACTAAGATTTTCGGCAAGAATCAAAGTGAGGAGGGTATGTCATTCGAATGTAAAGATCCAGATCGGCCTATTGTCAAAATTGAATTCAGAGGAAATAGGTCCATGCGAATTTTTCTTAGATAAAAGCTCAGGAAAAATTATGTGCAGGTCGAACTGAACTAAAATTTTTAAGTTATTTTCTCGTTCAAAATCATTTTTATGAACTCCTGTGCAAGATTTGGATCAAATTGTGACCCACTGCACCGTTTAATTTCTCCTACCGCTTCTTGAAGGTTCATTCCTCGCTTGTAGGGTCTTAGTGTAGTCATGGCATCAAAGCTGTCAGCAAGACACAGTATTCTTGACTCAAAGGGTATCTGTTCGCCAGCAAGGCCATCTGGGTAACCTGTACCGTCATATCTTTCATGATGATGTCTCACCATATGTGCTATCTCTTCCAATCCTGCCTCTATCAACAATTCATAACTTTTTACTGGATGAATCTTCACATACTCATATTCTTCGGTTGACAGATATCCATTTTTGTTCAAAATTTGTTGATTGACAAAGATCTTTCCCACATCATGTACAAGCCCGGCCCAGTAGAGTTTGCGAATAGTTTCTTTACCTAGACCAAGCCATTCTGCAAACCTTGAGGCATAGTTTGCAACATCCTCTGAATGTCCCCTTGTGTAATAGTCATAGTATTCAAGAGCCTTGGTCATGACCAACAAAAGCCTTTTTTGGAATATACCCTGCTCTCTTATATAACTTCTGAGGGCGAGGAAAGTGGCTATGAAATCTGCTAGCCTTTGCAAATCGTCTTGTTTGATTTTAGTGTTCTTCAGATTGTAAAAGAGAATACCATAAACCCTGTCCAAGGACTTGATAATTCTCATAGTACAATTCTCCGATTCACTTGAGGTGCCACAAACCTGCATAATGATTTCTTTAACGATACCCTCTGAAGACATTTCCTGAAAATCGATGACTTTGTCAATTTTCTGTGAAATCATCTCATTGCTGTCGCGATAAATCACAAACAGTGTCTTTCCAGGATCACTTGACCTCAAGGCAACACCTATATGTGCCAACTCTTTGACATATTGCCTGAAAACTCTGAGAACTTCGTACAAAAAATCCTTTTCCTGGATCGTTTCATAGGTCATCTTGGAAGAAATATCAAGAAGTTTGACAAAGGCTTCCTGGAAAGAAAGAACTTGGGAAGTTCTCTCTTCTAATTCCTTGTTCATTTGGGCGAGTTCTTCGTTCATTGCTTCAAGTTCTTGGAAAGATGCCCTCAGCTCCTGATTCAGAGCGTCTAGTTCCTCGTTAGCTGCCATGAGTTCTTCATTTTTCTTATTCAGTTCCTCTGTTCTTTTCTCTACCATCTTTGCAAGATAGCGATTGATAAAGATCAACAGAGTGAAGACTGCAACAAAGCCCACAGACACAGCAAGCACAAGATACCAAACCCACATTGGCACAAAACGTCGTGGCCCTATAAATGGTCCGATCACATCCCGCAATTCTCTTTTGCTAATCTGAGAAAGACCCCTGTTTACAAGATTAACTAAGTCAACTCTATTCATGGGGAAGGCAAAGTAAGTTTGTTGAATTGAAATTGGCGCAAGTGATGAGAAATCATGAAAAATCTGCTCTCTTATTAAAAAATATTGGGCTGGCAGATCGTCCATGACAAAGACTTCAACATCACCAGATTTGGCGGCAGCGATGAGTTCTTCACTGTTCCTGTAATACTTAAAGATTAAGGAAGGATTTTTTTGTCTGAGTATCCTTTCATTCGCATCACCTTCAACAACTCCAATCAAATAAGGTGTAAGATTCGAAAAAGACTTGATGTTCAAAGGCTTTCTAAAATAGACCCTGCTCTCCAGGTTAATTACTGGATCTGAGAAGAGAAATACTTTCTCTCTCTCTGGTGTCTTGAAGATGAGGTTGATCATCTCTGCCTGGCCTGTTTGAAGTTTTTCCAACGCTTGTGAAAATGGCAAAAGCTCTATTTCAAAGGAAAGATTGAGTTTTTTCTCCAGCAGCTGAAGAATCTGAACTGTTATTCCCACCGGTTTTCCCGCTTCATCCTTCCAGATGAAGGGGGGATACTCCTCTCCACTGACAAATCGGATCACTTGCTTTGGAAAAAAAGTCAGTGGAACTATCAACAGGAAAAACAGTAAGAAAAACTTTATATATCCTTTCTTCATTGAAAATGCCTCCAGAATTGAACGTTTCACTGATGATTTTATCACAATCAATTGATATAATTTCTCAAAGGATGGAGGTGTAAGATGTGAGATTTTCTCAACTATATGCACCGACTTTGAAACAAGCACCCTCAGATGCTGAGGTGGTGAGCCACGAACTTCTGTACAGGGCAGGTTTCATTCGGAAGGTAGCTGCAGGTGTTTATTCATATCTACCTTTGGCAAAAAGAACGCTCTCAAAGATCGAGAAGATAGTCAGAGAAGAGATGAATGCCATAGGTGCCCAAGAGGTTTCCATGCCAATCATTCAACCAGCCGAACTGTGGAAGGTTACAGGTCGATGGGAAGACTACGGACCTGAGATGATGAAACTCAAAGACAGACATGACAGAGAATTCACACTGGGCCCGACCCACGAAGAAGTATTCACAGAAGTCGTCAAAGATGAACTCAGATCTTACAAACAGTTGCCTGTTTTCCTGTATCAAATCGGCTCAAAGTATAGAGATGAAATTAGACCAAGATTTGGCCTCTTAAGAGCAAGGGAATTCATCATGAAGGATGGGTACAGTTTTCACGACAGTCAAGAATCTTTGAACGAAGCCTACCAAGCCTGTAGAAGAGCCTACAGCAGGATCACAGAGAGGATCGGCTTGGAATATCTCATAATTGAAGCTGCCTCGGGCGCTATAGGTGGTAGTGAGTCTCATGAGTTTGTCAGCTTTGCACCGATTGGTGAGACAAATCTTCTCAGGTGCGAAAGGTGTGGATATTCATCTAACGATGAACAAGCACCATACAAAGGCCTTTACACAAAAACAGATGATACTGAGAAACCTTTGACTTTGGTTCACACACCCAACGTTCGAACCGTTGAGCAAGTTGCCAGCTTTTTAGGTGTCAGACCAAGTCATATAGTAAAGTCCCTTCTCTTCGTTGGGAGAAATGGGTTTGTGATGGCATTGATTCAGGGAGATAGAGAGCTTAATTTAGAAAAATTAAAGGTATACTTGAACGATCAATCTTTGAGGCTTGCAGAACCAGATGAGGTGTATGAAAGATATAACGTCCCAATAGGTTTCATAGGGCCTGTTGGCATCAAGAATACTCGGGTAGTAGCAGATCACGGTATCAGATATATGAAAAATGTCGTAGTTGGTGGTATGAAACAAGATTATCACTACATCAACGCCAACCTCAACAGGGATTTTTATGTTGATTCTTACACAGACCTTAGGGTAGTCCAGGCGAATGACCCCTGTCCAAATTGCGGTGCACCGTTGAGTGGTTCTAAAGGAATAGAACTGGGTCATGTTTTCAAACTTGGTACGAAGTACTCTAAATCTATGAATGCATTATACATGGACCAAAAGGGTGAACTAAAGCCTTTCATAATGGGCTGCTACGGCTGGGGAGTCTCAAGAACGATGGCTGCAGTTGTTGAACAATTACATGACCAAAACGGCATCATCTGGCCAAGATCGATATCACCTTTTGAGGTGATCATAACCGTTGTTTCGATGCAAGACCACAATCAGAAAGCCTACGCGGAACGTATCTACAGAGACCTGTCTGAAAAAGGTATTGAGGTCTTGCTGGATGACAGAGAACTGTCACCGGGGATGAAGTTCACAGATGCCGATTTAATCGGTTTCCCATTGAGAATCACCGTTGGTAAATCTCTTGCCGATGGCTTGGTCGAACTTAAATTGAGAAATCAAGAAAAACCACTGAAGATAAAAATTGAAGGTGATCCTGTCAGTTCGAAGGTCATGGAAATGCTCAAAGAATACAACCCACACAGGAAGGTGTAGAAGATGGGATTTTTCGAGAAACTGAGATCAAAACTTATGAAAGCCCGCAAGAGTTTTTTTGAGGGCCTCTCACAGCTTTTGAAAGGTAAGAGAATAAGTAAAGAAGTACTCGAAGAATTGGAAGAAAGGTTAATAGCAGCAGATGTTGGATATGAAACGACTCAGTACATACTTGAAAAGCTCAAACAAAATCAGACAAACGATGCGTTCAGTTCGCTTAAAGAGATTCTTGTAGAACTTCTTGAGGGTAACAATCAAGTTGACGTAGAATCAAACAAGCCCTTCGTAATAACGATCGTGGGAGTCAATGGTACAGGAAAAACCACAACAGCTGCAAAGTTGGCAGCATACTTCCAATCGCTTGGTAAAACCGTTGTTCTGGGTGCGGCAGATACTTTCAGAGCCGCAGCCATTGAACAATTGAAGGAATGGGGCAATAGAATTGACTGTACTGTGATTAGCCATAACGAAGGGGCAGATTCGGCTGCCGTTGCTTTCGACACTGTGAACCACGCAAAGGCAAAGTTCAAAGATGTTGCGATCATAGATACAGCAGGAAGATTGCACACAAAGAAAAACCTCATGGAGGAGCTCAGAAAAGTTCACAGAGTCCTAGGTAAAGTAGTTGAAAAAGCACCCCACGAGGTTCTTTTGGTGATAGATGCAACTACAGGACAAAATGGGCTGGTACAAGCTAAGATCTTCAAAGAGATGGTTGATGTGACTGGTGTAGTGGTAACTAAATTAGATGGTACTGCCAAAGGCGGTATAGCCCTCGCTATTAAAAAAGAACTCGGTCTGTCCATAAAATTCATAGGAATTGGAGAAGATATGGAAGACCTAAAACCCTTCAACGCAAAAGAGTTTGTAGATGCTTTATTAGATTGAATTACCAGCGGGCACGGTGTTGTTCTGCCCAGCCAATGGCATCTCTAACGATATAAATTTTTTTATTATCATCTCTGACGAAACCTTTGAAGGTGCCTATCATCTGGTCTACTTTCGAACTAAGCAGTAGGGCATTTGTTTTTGCTATACGGTGATAGAAAGGCTGGAACTCCAAATCAACATCGTCTGAGTCTTTTGAATAGATATGCCAGGGTTTCATCAAGTCGTGCTTATCGTACTGGAAAATTACATCACTCAAAATTTTGGTAAGTTTTCCATTTATCAAGATGGCATTCTCATTTGTTCCTGTGTTATCGGTCCATCCTGCTCCAAGATTTGCACCTAGCTCAAGTCCATCATTCAGACGGACCGCAAAACTTGCCCAATTCCAGAAAGTAGAATATTTCCAGACACCCCTTCCAAAATCGAGCGTTGCAAAGGTCTCTTTCAAGTCCAGTTTGTACCTCTTATCAGACAGAAATACTTCACCTTGTGCCGATAGGCAAAACTGTTTACTCGTGTACTGAAATCTATTCCAGCTCCATGGAACTATTACATTCAAAGATTCACTGTTGCCATGAAGAACTTCGATCTGAGCCTTTATGTCCTTTTTTTCGGAACTCGTGAACTGGGCTTCTATGATAGTTTTCCCCGAGTATCTTGTAAAACTTACCTTCATCCTCTTTGAATCGAAAACTACAGTTTCATCTACTCCATCTGGTAAATTACAGCCTCTTCCAAAGGGCGTTATAACGGTCTCTTCAACAAATTCCTTGGTATGAAAATCCAAAAAATAACAAAAGACGATTCCAAGATAGTCGATATTCGATATCGTGGCAGAAAAAAGGCAATTTTTGTTGAAGACAGCCCAGTAATTCCATTTCTTCTTTCTGAAAAAGTGACCTCTGAGATTAACTTTGATCAAGGGTTTTCTTGACCAACCTAATGCCAATGGATTCAATCTTCCATTCTTCAAGCAAAGATCTACAGGCTCAGTTATTTCAACACTTTCCTTTTTCAAAGGGATTCACCTCTTATTTTTTCTAACAAATCTGTCGCGGTCTTGGTAGAAGCAATACCACCAAGTCCTGTTTCTCTGAGCTCCTCTGGCAGAGATCTTCCAACCCTTGCCATCGCCTCAATAACTTCATCCAAGGGTATCACACTCCTTATTCCACACAGTGCCATCTCTGCTGTCGAGATAGCTATGTTAACAGCTACAGCGTTTCTTTTCACGCATGGTATTTCGACAAAACCTCCCACTGGATCACAAACAAGTCCCATCAAAGACTTCAAAGACAAAGCAGCGGCATGAGAAACTCTCTTGCTGTCCTTTGATAAACTGTAAACTGCCATTGCACTTGCCATAGCCGTCGCGGTACCAATCTCTGCTTGGCATCCAGCTACTGCCCCAGAGATAGAAACCGTCTGAGCTATGCACTTACCAACCGCTCCAGCAACTATTAGAGCATCAACAAGACAATCTATGGAAATCTTCTTGATTTTTCTCAAGGCGTATGCCATCGCTGGAACCACACCGCAAGAGCCTGCTGTAGGACATGCCACTATTCTACCCATCGCAGCATTTGCTTCAATGACAGAAAGTGCCGTGACAGTTGCAAAGTAATTGAACTCCCCCATCATCTGAGGCTGCCATCGGCTGAACAAATGGGCATTATCACCACATAGTCCCGTCAAAGTCTTCTGAGCTCGCCCATAATTTTTTTCACAGATATCAAGCATAGCATCTAATATGATTCGAGTTTTGTTTCTCAACTCTATTGGATCCGATCCGTCTTCCAACATTTGAGACAACAAAACTACCTCGTGTAACGGTTGATCTATTTTCTCTTCCATCGAAGTTAATTCGCTAAATTTCATATCATCATCTCACTGAAATTCTACAAAAAATCATCTTTTGGTACAAAATAGCACTCAAGAACACAAGGAAGTTCTAAGAGTTCATCGAGCCTTTCTGGTGGTGAGTCAAGCTCAATTATTGTTAGAGCTGTCGCCTGAAGCAAATTTATCCTTTTTAGGAATAGATTGGCGATATTAGCCTCCATTCTACTCAAGATCTTAGAGAGAGCACCAGGTTCATCCTTGTTTAGAATCATCAAGGTGTCATATTCCCAAGCCAACTCGCATTCAACATTGTCTATCTTGATGATTCTGATAGCTCCGCCACCAACTGAAGAACCTTCTATTTCGTGCTGACCTTTCTGTGTCTGAACCTTGATTCTCACCGTGTTTGGATGCACATTCCCAAGATCGACCGTGATAAAGGAGCATTCCAAGTTCATTTTCCTGGCTAAAGAATATGAGTCTTTGATTCTCTCATCGTCGTATTTCAAGCCCAGGATACCTGCCAACAGGGCTCTATCGGTTCCATGTCCTTTGAAGGTCTTGGCAAAAGAGCCGTGCATGTAGAATTCAACGTACTTGGGTATCTCTCCAATCATTTTGTGGACGAACTTTGAGATTCTCATTGCACCTAAGGTATGAGAACTTGAAGGTCCGATCATGACAGGGCCTATGATTTGTAAAAAATTCACTGAATCACCTTCAGTAGAAAAGTTTTGCTAAACTTCTCAAATGCTCATCTACTATTTTTACATTGATCATTGTTTCAGAATATGGCAACTCCGTTACAGTAAGTCCCCTCATGCCAAGTGCGTGATAGACCCTTGCCGATTTGACCATCTCGACGGCGCGTGTTGACATTTGCGTTGCAATTATTCGGTCCATACAGACAGGGCTACCGCCTCTCTGTAGATATCCAAGGTTCGTGTACCTCCATTCTATTGAAATATCTTTCAGTTTCCTTTCAATGAACATTCCTATCACTTGAGCTGCCGATGTTTTTTCATCTGTACCGGTGATATCGTACATTTCCTTAGGTAGGGTCGCTCCACTTTCAACAACAACGATCGAGAATCTCTTTTGACTCTCATATCTGCTGCGAATTTTATTCAGGAGATCTTCTTGATCGATAGACTCAGCGTTTGTAACAACATAATCTGCTCCACCGGCAAGCCCACCGGTTACTGCTATCCAGCCACCAGGCTTTCCCATCGTTTCAACGATCATGACTCTATGGTGAGATTCGGCAGTTGCATGAAGTATATCCAATGCTTCTCTGACGTGTTCTATGGCAGTAAAGAATCCTATTGAAAAATCTGTGAATGGCAAATCGTTGTCAATAGTAGCTGGAACCAAAACAGACGGTATATTCGCCTTGGCAATTCTCAAAGCCGCTTTAACACCCAATCTTCCACCAAGGATGAGAAAAGAAGTTATAGAGTATTGCTCGAATTTCTTTGCGATCTTTTGGACATCTTCCTCTTCTTGTGGAACAAACAGAGAGGTGCCCAAGATCGTTCCTCCGCGGTGTAGTATGCCAGAAACCGAAGATTTGGTCATCACATCCACTTTGTCAAGGAGAAGTCCTTCAAAACCATCTTTTACACCCAAAATTTCAATACCTGTATCAGAGCCTTTCACCACCGTTGCCCTGATTGCTGCATTCAATCCAGGACAATCATTTCCTACACACAACAGAGCGATTCTCTTCATAAATCTACCTCCCAAATAAAGAAGCTATTACGACCGATGTAATCGCCATGAGTTTTATGAGAATATTTATCGAGGGACCAGATGTGTCTTTCAGGGGATCTCCAACTGTATCTCCTATCACTGCAGCTTTGTGTGCCAGTGACCCTTTTCCACCATAATGACCCTCTTCAACGTATTTTTTTGCGTTGTCCCAAGCACCACCCGAATTCGCCATGAAGATCGCTACCATGACACCACAGACCGTCGAACCTATGAGCAAACCGGCCGTTCCAGTGGCACCCAAAATGAAATAACTCAAAAGAGGGCTCACAACTGCAAGCAGAGATGGAAAAACCATCCTTTTGAGAGCGCCTCTTGTAGCAATCTGAATACAACGAGCATAATCGGGTTTTCTTTGCCCAGAGACCAAGCCTGGAATTTCTCTGATCTGTCTTCTGATCTCCTCTACCATATCATTTGCAGCGTCTCCCACCGCTTTCATCGTGATGGCACAAAACAAAAATGGTAGCATGGCACCGATCAAAGCCCCTGTGAAGAGTGAAGGAGATTTTATATCGACGGTGCTCAGATGGGTAACATTGGCATAATTAGAAAAAAGTGCCAGTGAAGTCAAGGCAGCAGATGTTATTGCAAAACCTTTCCCCATGGCGGCAGTAGTATTTCCAACAGCATCGAGTTGATCTGTGATTTGACGTGCCTTTTGTTCAAGATTCGCCATCTGAGCAATTCCACCAGCATTGTCAGCTATGGGGCCATATGCATCGACCGAAAGATTCATACCAAGTGTAGCCAGCATTCCAACAGCAGATAACGCAACACCAAAAAGCCCAAGCAGTTTATAAGAAAGCAGAACGGCAACGACTATGAGTATAGTGACAACGGCTGTCGATTCCATACCCAGCGCAAGACCGTTGATTAATATATTTGCCGGCCCTGTCGTTGCAGATCTTGCGAGATTTCCAACCTTCTTTCCAGAAGTATAAAACTCCGTCAAAAGTCCCACACTGACTCCAACAAGAACTCCAAAGAAAACTACTAGAAAGATTTCAAACCAAGTCACAAAGATTGAATATACAAAGACCGAGCCGAGCAACAAAACACCGGAAAGAATCGTTCCAAATCTCAGCGCCACCGATGGATTTGTGAATTTATGTAAAGTGAGAGTGGTTAGAATGACAGAAACAACAGAACTCAACAAGCCACAGATTACAACAAAGATAACTGCACTAATGGCCTTATCATTGCTCATAAAACTGGCAAGTGCAAGGGCTGAGAAGATTGATCCGACATAGGATTCATACAAGTCTGCTCCCATTCCTGCCACATCACCAACGTTGTCTCCCACATTGTCGGCTATAACTGCTGGGTTCCTTGGATCGTCTTCTGGTAGATTTGCCTCTGTTTTTCCAACTATATCGGCTCCCACATCGGCAGCTTTTGTATATATGCCGCCTCCGACTCTCGCAAAGAGTGCAACAAAGGACGCACCGAGTGAATAGTAACTGACACAGGTCATATCTTGTGTAAATTCATAGACAATGCCAAGACCAAGCAAACCGAGTGCAGAGACCGTAAGCCCCATAACAGCCCCACCATTAAAAGCAATTTTCAATGCCTTTGTCATCCCAGAAAGTGCTGCCCAGCTTGTACGGGCATTTGATTTCGTAGCGATCGTCATGCCAAAAAACCCTGCAAGAGTTGAAAAGAAAGCGCCGACGAGAAATGAAAGTGACACAGCCCAGCCAAGAAAGATAAACAAAATAACCGCCAAAGCAAAGACAACGGGAAAGAAGACCAAATACTCTTGAAACAAAAAGGATCTTGCACCTTTTTGAATTATCTGTGAAAGTTCAATTGTCCGTTCATTCCCAGGACTGTTGTCAAGAATTCTGAATGTTAAGAGAATCACATAGCCTATCGTGATTGCCGTCACTGTGAACAATACTGACAAAGTCTGCACCCCCTTGAAAGATTTCCTGATAGTTATATAATAGCTGAATCAACTAAGTTGTGCAATAATTTGAAAGAAAAGATCACCTGCAACTTCAATTAGATCATCAGAAGGCAAAAACCAGGGGCTGTGCAGACCGTGAGAGTTTTCTTTCTTCGTACCAAACCAGTACATCAAAGTTGGATAACGTTCTGAAAAATATCCAAAATCTTCGGCGGTCAATTTAGTAGAAGACTCTAGAAACTTCATTTTCCTTGCGGCTACTATTTCTTTCAACTTCATGTAGAGTCTTTCATCTACCTCGACCTGCCTGTAAGTTGAGCCTTTGATTACTTCGCAAGCTGTTCCAAAGGCCTCACAAGATGATTGTGCAATCTGTGCTATTTGACTTAGTCGGCCCTCGACTTTCTTCAGATCCTTGGATCTGATCGTACCTTGAATTAAAGCGTTGTCTGCAACTATATTTCTGGCAGAACCCGCTGTTAATTTCCCAAACCAAACTAGGTCTTGTCCCCAGTCCATTTGGTATATTTTACTTAAGAAATCTACACAAGATCTAATTGCATCCTTACCATCTTGATGAAAGGCAGCATGAACAGCTACACCTCTGAACAGAATATCTAGTTCACATGAAGCACTGAAAAGCACGCCGGATCGAGAGGCAATCATCCCTGCTTCGTATTCATCAGTCACATGCATCGCTATCGCTGCACAGATTTTAAAATCATTTTGCTCAAGGTATTCCAACATCTGGATTGCGCCAGCTCCAGATTCTTCTGCCGGCTGAAATAGGAAGATGAAATTACCTTTCAAATCTCTTTCCAATACTTTGCGCATTGCCCAACACACAGAGGCCATATGAAAATCGTGGCCGCAAGCATGCATGAAATTATTTTGGGATCGAAAAGCAACTCCTGTTTGCTCAACGATTGGTAGACCATCCATTTCGGCTCGGAGCAGCACATATGGACCTTCTGTAGATCTTTTCACAACAACAATACCGGTCCCTATCTTCCTTATATCTTGATATCCAAGTTTTTCGATATAATCTATTAGTATTTTCTGTGTCTCAAACTCCTCAAAAGCTAGTTCAGGCCTTTGATGCAAAAGATGTCTCAGTTCTATTTCGTTCAAAGTCAACCTCCTTGAGACTGTTTTCAAAGAGTTCTACAATCAAGTCTATCTCTTCGTAGGTAATATTCAACGGTGGTAGAAAGCGCACTACATTTCCATCAACGATGTTCAGCAGAATACCATTTTTGAAAGCTATCTGCTTTAAAAGATCAGGATTCACGTTTATTTCAGCACCGACCATCAGACCAAGTCCTCTTACTTCCTTTATCAATCCGTTGTTTATAAACTTGAGCTCGTTTTTTAAATATTCACCCTTTTGCTTGACCTGTGCAATTAGTGAGTCGTCAATCTTGTTCAAAACAACATTCGCAGCTGCCAATGCGACAGGGTTTGGTGCGAAGGTTGAACCGTGTTCAGAATATTTAAAAACATCCATAACTTGATCCAGAAAGATAGTTGCTCCAAGTGGGAGTCCCCCTCCAAGTGCCTTCGCGACGGTGATGATATCGGGTTTCAATCCAAAATGTTCATAGCTGAAAAACCTGCCAGTCCTACCGAGTCCAGACTGAACCTCATCGGCAACCAGTAGAAAGTAATTTTTCTCCTTCAATTCCATGATAGTCCTTGCCATATTGTTGGAGATCTGTCTCAAACCACCTGTACCAAGAAGACATTCAACGAAAACGCCGGCAATCTGATTTTGTTCTACAAAACTTCTGAATGCTTCGGGATTGTTATGGGGTAAAAACACTACCTCTGGTAGAAGTGGGTTGAACTGTTCTCTGAGATTCGAAAATCCAGTTATTGAAAGAGAACCAAGAGTCCTACCGTGAAAATCTTTTTCAAAGGCTACAATTGCACCCTTCCTTAGTTTTTTAACGGCTTTCAATGCAGCTTCATTTGCCTCTGTTCCTGAGTTTGAAAAGAAAACTCTTCCCTGTCGTCTTGTTCGCTCAACAAGTTTTGCTGCAGCGATTTCGGCATCTTCATCTAATAGAAAATTTGAAACGTGAGTGTATCTTTTCATTTTGCTGATCATTGCATCTTCAATATCTCTGTCGGCATGACCGAATGCCAGAACCCCTATACCTGAAAACGTGTCAATAAACCTCTTTCCATCTTTCGCGTAAAGATAAAGACCACGTGCATAATCGATCTGTAGATCGAAAGGCCTGTAAACACCACATAAGTGATTCACAAAAACACCCCCCGCTCCGTTGGCAAACTCCTCAAAGCTTCTACAATCTTGGTTTTCTCTTTGGTCTTTTCATCAACTTTCTTGATGAATCTGGCTGGAATGCCTGCAACAACCGTGAAAGGTTCTACATCATTTATAACGACTGCACCGGCTGCAACAACGGCACCTCTACCAACGGTTACGCCCTCTAAGACAACGGCATTCGCACCGACTATGACATCATCTTCAATAACAACAGGTTTTGCACTTGGTGGCTCTATAACTCCTGCTATCACGGCACCAGCACCGATATGACAGTTTTTACCAATGATAGCTCTTCCGCCAACTACAGCGTTCATGTCGATCATCGTTTTTTCACCTATTATCGCACCGATGTTTATAACGGCACCCATCATGATGACTGCGCCATCACCGATCTGAACAAGGTCTCGAATGATCGCACCGGGTTCAATTCTTGCATTATACTTTGTCAGATCTGCCAAAGGAAGAGCTGAATTTCTTGCATGTACTTGGACATAAATGTCTTCGATTTTGTCCTGATTCTCCTCAACGAATCTTCTGAGTTCCTCATACTCACCGATGATTATTCCAAAGCTCTGATTTCCAAAGAAATGAAGATCGCCAAGATCAGCCTTCTTGAAGTTTCCTTTCACGTAAGCAGTTACTGGTGTTCTCTTCTTCGACTTACTGATCAATTCAATGATTGAGTTGGTTGTCAAATTCTGCGTAAGATTTTCACTTTCAACCTGAATCTCTGCCATTCAAACTCCCCCTTTTGAAGGATAGTATTACTTTTCCAGATTACCCTTATAAAAAGAAAACCGGGCTACCTTTATGGTAGCCCGGTGATCTTTTCCCTTTAAGCTGTGTGCTACAACACATGCACACCGCCTGGTATGATCACCGGGCGGTTGCACTTCTTAGCATTCTTCATCTCTATAGAAATTTGCTCAAAGAAATTTTTCACCATACTCAAAAAACCTTCCTCCCTTTTGCACATATCATACTATGCTCAATAGGAATTTGTGATTGAAGATATGAATAAAAGTTATTGAAGAACATGTTAACGTCTAAAAGTCACTACTATGTTGTACCTTGGTACTAAAGTTGATCACAGAAGATTGATTCCTTAATTTTATAAATGACTTCTACCAAGAAATCACATAAGGTATAATTTATCAGACAAACTCTTATAAAGGGGTGTTTCAAGATGGCCGAAAGAGTCGCAATACTTGTAGGTGGAGGCCCAGCACCTGGCATCAACAGTGTCATAAATGCCGTGACAATTGAAGCTATCAACAACGATCTTGAAGTCGTCGGCATTTATGATGGCTTTGAGCACCTAATGAAAGGTAGAACCGATATGATCCGCCCACTCAATATTTCAGATGTTTCACGCATTCATATCGAGGGTGGTTCAATTCTTAGGACCTCAAGGGCAAATCCAACCAAGAAACCTGAAGATCTTCAAAATGTTTTGAAAAGTCTCAGAGGTCTCAAGATCAATTACCTAGTGACCATAGGCGGTGATGATACAGCATTTTCTGCTTCCGCCGTATCGAAGATAAGCGAAGGTACAATTAAAGTTGCACACGTCCCAAAGACGATTGATAATGATTTACCTCTGCCTGGCGGTATGCCAACCTTTGGGTTTGAAACTGCCAGACATCTGGGTACGGAGCTTGTATACAATTTGATGCAAGATTCAAGAACAACCAACAGATGGTACTTTGTTGTCGCTATGGGCAGAAAGGCAGGACACCTGGCACTTGGAATAGGAAAAGCAGCGAGTGCAGCCTTAACTGTAATTGGCGAAGAGTTCAAAAATGAAAAGATAACGGTCTCAGAAGTCTGTGATGTACTGGAAACCACAATACTCAAAAGGCGTGTGCTGGGTAGAAACGATGGTCTTGCAATAATAGCCGAAGGCATAGGGGAGATGATCGACCCACAAGAGCTGGCAAATATTCCCGGTGTGATGGTTGAACGAGACCCACACGGGCACATAAGATTGAGTGAGATACCCCTTGCCACGATACTCAAACGTGAAGTCCAAAAGCGTTTCGCTGAGCGAGGAGAAAAGATCAATATCATAGATGTCACATTGGGTTACGAACTAAGGTGTGCAAGACCAATTCCATTCGATATCGATTATACTAGGACCTTAGGGTTTGGTGCAGTCAGATTCTTACTCGGAGACTTTGAGAAAGATCTATCTGGCGGCATGATTTGTGTTGAAAGTGGAAGGATTAAGGTCCTACCCTTTGAAGAACTCATCGATCCAGTGACCGGTAGAACAAAGGTACGCATGGTCGATATTAACTCTGAACATTATCGAGTCGCACGTGGCTACATGATAAGACTGACTAAAAAAGATCTCCAGGACAACAACATGCTTACAAAATTGGCAAACCTGGCGAAGATGAGTGTTGAGGAATTTCTCAAAAGATTCTCATGGGTTGCAGAAATATAAATCCCCCGGACCCGCCGGGGGATCTTCTTATTTCTTGGGTTTTTCCTGTTTTGTTTTCTTTGGTTTTTCTTCGGTTTTCTTTGGTTCGGATTTCTTTGCGCAAGCCATCTTCACACCCCCTATCTCACTCAATAGTATAAACTAACTTCTCAAGGGCAGAACGACTTTTGCAAGAAAAAAGCAAAAATCTTCGGTGGTTTTTCTGCATACATGGCTCCCGCCGAAATCAGCGATTGAGGATCATTGTTATCGTGGAGTACACCAAAAACCTTAGAGATTCCAGCATCAATAGCTGATTTTACACCGTTGACAGAGTCCTCAAAGACAACTACTCGAGAACTATCTACCTTCAATTTCTTCAAGGTGTAAAGATATATCTCGGGATGAGGTTTACTATTGAATACCTCGTCACCGAAGACAGTAACATCAAAAAGATCAATCAAATTGGCCCTTTTAAGCCTTGCTAAAGCTATATCTTTCACCGTTGATGTGGCAACAGCTGTTTGTCTTTTCAATCTCTTGAGAATCTTGATTGTTTCTGTGACGCCTTCTCTGGGCTGTAGTTTTTGCGAAAGCCCATCAAAAACTTCGTAAATCTTTTCTATCAGTTGCTCCTCGCCCAAAGGTAAACCAAATCGCTCTATGATCTTTTTTGCTCCGCCTCTTTCAATAGTAGTTCCAGCCAGCTGAAGAAAAAAGTCATCTGAGTACACCACACCGTATCGTGAAAGAATTTGCTTGAAGGTTTCTCTGTAAATACTCTCGGTTTCAACCAGAACACCATCCATGTCGAAAATAACGGCATCGATCATAGATTCACCTACCGAGGAATGCTTTTTCCGATTATTTCATAAACACTGGTCCGATCTTTCCACAGATCGATTCAGACCTAGGCTATTCTTTCATCGAATCTGCAAAGTACATTCTTCAGCAAACACATACTTTTCTCATGATCTATTTTATAAAGAATACTTTCACTCTGGTAAGAACTCAATTGAAATGAAGACTGACCTTCCATTCTCAAACAAAACCTGGTAAATCCAAGCCCTTTTCTATACAAACGTGATACAATTTTTTGAGGAGGAGTGAGCATGAATGTTTTTGAAAACATACCTTATGATGATGAACAGATGGGAAGAAGAAAACTTGTCGATCAAAAACATCTTTTGATAATGCAGATTGCTCTAAAACCAGGTCAAGTCGTGCCTGAGCACAATGCCAATTCAAATGTTCACCTACTTGTTTTAAAAGGTACCGTAGATGTTACTTTGAATATGACAACTACAACACTCAAAGAAGGAGATTTATTTGCCATAGGATACCAAACACCCATGTCCATTAGAAATATTTCTGATCAAAACGTCACCTTCCTTGTGATTAAAACACCAAATCCCAGTGAAATGACAAAATAAAAAAGCGGGCGCAAGCCCGCTTTTGAATTCCCTATGGAATCAGAGAGCTATGGGCATCACTGGTACTTTTTCTGGAATTATTAACTTTGCCTCGGTGAACTGAACAACCTCTTCAACCGTTGTTTCTGGAGCGACTTCCTTAAGAACCAGGCCTTTGTCTGTTACCTCAATAACTGCCATATCCGTTACGATCAAATCAACACGCCTGATCGATGTCAATGGTAACGAACACTTTTTGATTATCTTTGGTGCGTTTCCTTTTGCAACATGCTGCATTGCAACAATAACCTTTTTTGCACCTGTGACAAGATCCATAGCTCCACCCATACCTGGCACCATCTTGCCAGGTATCATCCAGTTGGCAAGATGACCCTCTTCGTCTACCTGCAGAGCACCAAGAACCGTTGCATCCACATGGCCGCCTCTGATTAAACCAAAGGAGGTTGCAGAATCAAAGGCACAGGCACCGGGCAAAAATGTAATGGGTGAGCCACCAGCATTAGTCAGATTGGGATGTTCGTAACCATTCATTGGAGCAGGTCCCATACCTAAAATACCATTCTCAGACTGCAGGAAAATCTCAACTTTTGGTGGTAGATAGTTTGCCACCAAGGTTGGAATGCCTATACCAAGGTTCACGACATCTCCATCTTTGAGCTCCAGTGCCACCCTCTTAGCAATTACAACTTTGGCAAGATTTTGATCTTGTATCATTTGGCATTCCCCCTCACTATGTAATCTACAACAGCATGTGGTGTATGTATCTCGTTGGGGGAGAGCCCTCCAACCGGGACGAGCTCTTCAACTTGAACTATTGTAATTTTTCCTGCAAAAGCCATGAGCGGATTGAAATTTCTTGAGGTGAAGTTGAAGAAAAGATTTCCGTAGAAATCCGCCTTTTGAGCTTTTATCAAGGCAAAATCCGCTTTAAGTGCAGTTTCCACAAGGTATTCCTTGTCATCGATGACGATTTTTTGTTTGCCATTCTCAACGATTGTACCAACGCCAGTGGGTGTCAATATTCCTCCGAGTCCAAAACCACCGGCACGAACTCTCTCAGCTAATGTTCCTTGCGGTACCAATTCTACTTCAAGGGTTCCTTCGATCATTTGTTTTTGTGTCTCTGGATTGGTACCGATGTGTGAAACGATAACTTTCTTTGCCATTTTACTGACTATCATTTTTCCTATGCCTTTGTCTGGAAAAGCCGTGTCGTTAGCAATGATGGTGAAATTCTTTTTTCCACTATTGATGAGTGCATCTATGAGCAATTCAGGTGTGCCATCTCCAAGAAATCCACCGATCATCAACGTGGCTCCATCTGGTATCATCTCTATGGCTTGCTCGACGGTTATGACTTTGTTTTTCATCTTTCGAGGCCACCTCCTATGCGATGTTCTTGATGATTATTGCCGTTCCCATACCTCCACCTATGCACAGACTTGCAAGACCAAGTTCAAGTCCTCTTTTCTTCATTTCATAGAGCAATGTCACCACTAATCTGTTGCCACTCGCACCAATAGGATGCCCAAGTGCTATTGCTCCGCCGTTGACATTCACTCTCTCTTCTAACCAGTCATCTGTAACACCATGTTCTTTCTTGAGATCTCTTAAGACCGCTATACTCTGTGCCGCAAAGGCTTCATTGAGTTCTATGAGTTGAATATCTGTGAGTTTCAGGTTGGCATTTTTCAAAGCCTTTGAAATGGCTCCAACAGGTCCTATTCCCATGATGGATGGATCGACGCCATGTTGTGCAAAAGCCACAATTTCAGCCAAGGGTTTTAAACCATATTTTCTCACGGCATCTTCACTCGCAATGACTGTTGCAG
The DNA here is from genome assembly GCA_937995655.1 of uncultured Pseudothermotoga sp. Classification (GTDB taxonomy): domain Bacteria; phylum Thermotogota; class Thermotogae; order Thermotogales; family DSM-5069; genus Pseudothermotoga_B. Next base: position 55,392 of record CALKJI010000001.1, read on the forward strand.
AAGCTCCATCGTTTATTCCCGATGAATTTCCCGCAGTGATTGTACCATCTTTCTTAAATGCAGGTTTTAGTCTTGCAAGCGATTCAAGGGTTACATCAAACCTTGGATGTTCATCTGTATCGAAGATTTTGTCACCCTTTTTGTCTTTTATTACATAAGGAACGATTTCGTCCTTGAATCTGCCCGTTTCAATTGCCTTTTTAGCCTTCATCTGGCTTTTGTAAGCAAAAAGATCCTGTTCCTCTCTGGAGATACCATATTTTTCTACAAGATTCTCTGCCGTAACGCCCATGTGGTACATATTGAAAACATCTGTTAGTCCATCAAATACCATGTGGTCTACTATTTCACCATTACCAAGTCTGTAACCAAACCTGGCTCTTGGCAACAAATAAGGTGCGTTGTCCATACTCTCCATACCACCGGCTAAGACTATTTCCGCCTGACTTGCCATGATATCTACGGCACCGATCATAATTGCCTTCATGCCAGAACCACACAACATATTCACGGTATACCCTGGTTTTTCCGCAGGAACTCCCGAATAAATACTCACCTGTCTTCCAGGTCCCATGCCTTGCCCAGCCATGAGTATGTTACCGATGATTGTTTCGTCAACGAGTTCCGGCTTTACATTTGCTTGTTCCATGGCGGCCTTTGCTGCTGTGACTGCGAGTTGTACCGCCGGCACATCCTTTAAAGTCCCTTGAAAGGTCCCTATAGCGGTTCTTTTTGCACCAACGATATATACTCTTCTCAACTTACACACCTCCTTCGCATTTATTCATATCACAAAATCAAGAACAGTAAACTTGTAACTACACCGCTCCACAAGAGTGCCATCACGCAGTATCCCATAATGTCTCGTATGTCAAGTTTTGCTACCGAGAGCAAGGGCAAAGCCCAGAATGGTTGTATCATGTTTGTCCAAGCATCACCCCAAGCAACACCCATGATGACCTTTGGTACAGACGCACCGATCTTTTGTGCTGCTTGAACCATAATAGGACCTTGCACAGACCATTGTCCGCCACCCGATGGAATAAACAGGTTGATCAGACCCGCGCTCCAATAAGTGAACAACGGAAGGGTCCTTGCCGAGGAGAAGGAAGCAAACCAGTTGGCGATCGTTGCAGCAAGTCCTGAGTTTATCATCATACCCATAATTCCAGCGTAGAATGGAAATTGTACTACGATTGCCCATACGGTTTTCCCAGCTTCAATCGCCGCATTGATGAAGTTCTTTGGTGTACCGTGCAGCAGTATTCCAAGCATCAGGAATATGAAATTGACTATATTCAAATCAAGAGAGCCTTTCTTGACTGTGAAGTAGTAAAAGATATATATTAAACCAATAATACCAATGATCAAGGATAGTACTGGGCTATACTCCATCTTTTCGGCTGGCGTCATTTCTGACCAATCTTTCTTGGCTGGTTTCTTTGCTTCAGCAAAAACTTCCGGATTGATTTCCACGATTTCTGTATCCTTCTTTGGATGCATTCCTGCCATGATGAACGGAAGCGTCAGGAGCAACAAAATGACAGGTAAATAACCAATCGGTGCAAAGATTGTCTGGGAAACGGGAACCAAACCAATGGTCTTCTCAAGGAAGTGACCTTTCGTATTCACAAGAAGTGGTGCAGAGGCCGAAAGTCCCGCATGCCATACAACAAACCCTGAATAAGCAGATGCTACAAGGAGCGGATAATGTAACTTTTTACCTTTCATATTCTTTGCGATCTCAATGGCAAGCAGAGAAGAAAATATCAAACCAAAGCCCCAGTTCAAATAACTTGTAACAATCATCACAACACATGCCAATGCAACGGCCTTAAACGGCGTGTTTGCGGCCTTAGCAATGGTTTTCAATATGGCTGCCATCGGTTTGGTCGAAGCAAGTATGTGCCCAGTCATCAAGACCAAACACATTTGCATTGCAAAGGCAAGCAAATTCCAAAAGCCATCACCCATGTAACGAATCATATCCATGGGACTTTTTTGTTGGACGATCATTCCAAGTACGAATGTGATCAAAGTTAGCAAGAAAGCGAAAATCAACGCATCTGGTAGGTACCTTTTAGCAAACTTTGAAAAGGCTGACCCTAAAACTCTCAGCATGCCTTCACCCTCCCTTATTGAGATATCTGTTTTGATTGTACCTCATCTGTATCTTGAAAACAAAAATCAATGCTTTCTCAGAGCATTAGTGCCAACTAAGAAGATCAGTATTGGTTTTTGTGTTTTTTTCTCTATCTTCTCAATAACCAACAATTATATAAGAACTTGTATTTTTCTCCTTAGTCAAAATGGAACCGAGAATAATTTATGTTTCAGAATAAGAATGCATATTCGCAAGCCTTCATGCTACAATAGAATAGATGAATCATTAGTTATACTAACTATTGATTATGGACTCAAGAAATATATATTTCACCAAAACTCCATCTTATCTTCTGGGTAGCGTCTAAATTATTAATCTCTTTTGAAGTTACACAGATAGTAAAAGACGAAATCCGTTTTATACATTTGAAAAGAACACTACTTTTTGTTAGAATGAAAGTGGTAAATAACAAGGTAAAAGACAATGATACTTACCTTAGTCCTGAGATTGTGAGCCCTTTTTATGTGATTGAAATCTTTCCTTTGGAGGGATCAAGGTGAAGAAGCTGTTTTTTCTTTTCATCGCATCCTTATTATTACTTTTTTCCTGTGCCGAACAGCAGCCGCAACAAATAACAGTAGAAGATCTTGCAAAAGACCTTACAAAGAAATTAGAAACACTCATAACAAGCCCCACAGCAGTTGATTCTTATGTGAAAGTCTTGGCTTCTGGATCTGATGTGCAAGCAGAGAAATCCAAGTTCACTGACCAACTCAGAGGCACCATTTCCAATTTAGGAAAAAAGGTTGAGTATCTTGGTATAAGACTGTACGAAACCAAAGCCGCAACTCCTATTTATTCTTTCGACCTTGGTATGAAGCCTGACTCTGTGGACAAAGTTTATCTTCTCTATCTAATGTTTTCAGATCCGGCGAGCCAGCAGAAAAGTCCATACACAATCCCCTTTGTAACATTGAAGGGCGAGGAAGACCAGAATAGAATCTATCTTGCAGTGATTTTCAAACGAGACAACACAATTTACACATATCCTAAGCCTCTCATCCAGCAATGAACTGAGAGAGCTACTTTGGGGTGTTTTGCAAAACTTTCATTCTTTGTCCTCTAACGGTGATCACTAAGAGTGATGATAGAATCATTGTCATTCCAATTATTTGTTGGATCCCTATGATCTCTTTTCTAAAGATCACACCAGCAATCACAGAAGTAACGGTGGTTAGATTGGAAAAAACTGTAGTCAAGGTCGGCGAAGCTTTCTTCACCATGTAATTGAGTAAAAAGAAGGCTACTGCAGAGGAGAATGTTCCAAGATACAGAGCACTTGTGAGCACTTGAAAGTTGAGAACTAATTTGAGTTGACCTGTGAAAAGATTGACCATGCTGAAGAACAAAAAGCCACTGATCATCATGAAAAAGGTGATCTCTTGTGGTTTAAAATCTTTTGACAATTTCCTGGATAAAATTGTGTATATACTGCCAGAAAAGACCGCCAAGAGCATGAGAATCTTTCCGAAAAGATTTTGCATTGAAATATTGAATCCAACTATCAAAACTACGCCAAAAAACCCCATTGCCAACAGGGTATAATGGAGTGAATCTACCTTTTCTTTCAGAATGAAGGCTGACAGCACATTAACGACTATAGGTATGAGGGCAATGATCATCCCGGCTTCTGAAGAATTTATTCTATCAATGCCGTAAATCTCAAAGATGAAATAGAGTATCGGCTGGAATAGAACCAGTTTCCACAGTTTCCAATAAGGCTTTCTCTCTATCGTGATTATTTTAAAACTCAGCAAGAACAAAAAGACTAAAGAGGCAACAAAAAAGCGATAGACCAAAAAATTCACTGGCGATACAAAATCCAGTGCGTTCTTTGTGAAAAGAAAGGAAAAGCCAAATATCGTTGAAACACCTACGCCAGAAAGGATAACATTCAGACCCATAGAACTTTGATTCCCCTTTCTTAATAGATACCATATCATTTGCCGATCTTTCTTTCAACTCATCTCCAATTTCAGTATTATTCTTTGCATGCATCGCGCCTTCTACTACTTTTGCGATTCATTCTAAGCAATCATAACAGCCTCTGGTGAAACAGTTACCGCTGTACCGCAATGGGATATTAACTTTTTAGAAGTGATTATTTCATTTTACTACTGTACTATTGTATTAGTACAGTATAGGGAGGTACTTCTATGTGGTTTTCCATAGACTTTGGTTCCCATGTACCCGTTTACAGACAGATAATGGAAAAGATGAAAACCCTTATCAAGTCAGGTGAATTGAAGAAAGGCGATTTTGTTCCGTCGATAAGAACCCTTGCTGAAGATCTTCAGGTGAACATAAATACCGTTGCAAGAGCTTACAGAGAACTGACAAATGAAGGAGTACTGAAACCCGTGAGAGGTGAAGGCTATGTTGTGGGCGAATTGAATGAGCAAGATTTTTTGGACCAACTGCTCAATCAGTTTGACCGCAGCGTTTTAGAATGCAAAAGGGTTGGTATCGACCAGCAACTGTTGATAGAAAGGCTGAAAGAAATCTATCGGAGGGATGACGATGATACTGAAGGTTGAAGGACTTTCAAAATCCTACAAGCACAAGAAAGCCGTTGACAATGTCAGTTTCGAAGTAGAAGAAGGTTGTATCTTTGCACTATTGGGCCCAAACGGCGCTGGTAAGACAACTACCATCAAATGCATTTTGGGTCTGAGAAAACCGGATTCTGGAAAGATAACGATGAATGGTTCCTTCGCATATTTGCCAGAGACTAAGGAACTTTACAGGTACTTGACCATTGAAAAAATGGTTGAGATCTCTTCGACAATCACAGACAACTTCGACAAGCAAAGGGCTTATGAGATCCTTGATGATTTTCAAATACCACTCAAAGAAAAAGTCGCCAACTTGTCTCATGGAATGCTCACGCAGACTTACATGGCTATAGTACTTGCTCAGAAAGCTGAGATCTATTTTATGGACGAACCAACATGGGGACTAGATCCAATCATGAGAAACAAGGTTCTTGAAATGATCAGGCAGCTTTCTTACAATTCAGGCACGATATTTTATACAAGTCATATCCTTGCAGAGGTTGAAAAGATTGCTGATATAGTTGCAGTGATGGTGAAGGGCAAGATCGTTGAAATGGATCACCTTGACAATTTGAAAGAAAAATACGTTCTGTGTGTGGTACCAAAGGGCAAAAAACTCAATGGATTTCATTACAAGAGCACGGGAGCTGAAGATGTGTACGTCGTAAAAAAGGAATTTGCGGAAGGTTCTATCGAACCGGCAACTTTTGATGTGATCTTTGAAGCCTTAGTGAAAGGGGTGAGATAATGCTTAAGAAAGAATTCTATGACATGAAACTGAGAACCTTCGTAATCCTTGCGATAGGTGTAGGATTGTTTTTTGTTCTGGCACCTTTTCAGGATTTCACTGTAGAAATGCTAAAACAATATACGCAAATAGAGAATATGCCTAAATTCATTGAAAAGTTTTTGCCTAAACAATTGATAGAGAATTTGACCGACTGGAACTTTTACATTTACAGTCAGTGGTTTGGAAAGAATCTTGGACAAATCGTTCCGATCGTTGCCATAATAATGGCTTTTCCGCTTTTTGCAAGGGAAACAGAAAATGGTACTATAGAGTTCTTGCTGGCAAGAAAGAGCAGAAAGAAGATCTTCTTTTCAAAATCGGCTCTGGGAATAATCGTAGTTGTATTTCTAATGATTATCTTTTCAATTCTTCCAGCTATCTATTCACCCTTAGCTGGGGAAAGGTTGAACTACAAACTCCTTGTGGGTTTTTCAATCCATACGGTGGTCGGTGCAGTTTTTTGGTACCTTGTTACAGTGTTTTTCTCTGTTATCTCAAATGATCAGGTAAAACCTATCTTAATCTCTGTTGGCCTTTTGGCAATCACCACTGCGATAGGTATGATCAGGCTCACAAGATTTCTTAACACATACACCTATGTGCTGGGTAGCAAGGTGTTCCAAACAGGTCAGTTAGATATCAAGTACACACTTGGTCTGTTGATTGCATCTACGGTTGTCTTTTTCCTGAGCTACATAGCATTCCTGAAAAAGGAATTTTGAGAGGTGAGAATATGAAAAAGGTGTTTCTGATCCTTTTATTGATAAGCTCAACGTTGTTTTTTGCTTCAAATTACGAGCAAGTAGCAGTAAAGTTCATTCAATATCTTTCGGATCAAGACTTTGAAAAGGCTCAGCAGATGGCCTCACAAACCTTGCTAAACCTTCTGAAACAATCGAACTTCACCTTTGAGTCTTTCTGGAGGTCATTGATTCAACAGACAGGGGACTTCAAAGAGATTCTGAGAGTACAGAGTACAGTAGAACAAGGATACAACGTAGTCTTCGTTGGGTGCGATTTTGAAAAAATGAAATTGGATACCAAGATCGTGTTTGATCAGAAAGGGGAGATCTTAGCTTTCCAACTTCTGAATTATGCTGAAAAGAGAGAATATTCAGAGCCAGATTATGCCAAAGTAGATATATTCACAGAAATAGATTGTTTAATAGAAAACAAACAGTGGAAATTACCTGCAGTTCTAACATTGCCAGAAGGCGAAGGCCCTTTTGCAGCCGTAATTCTTGTTCATGGATCTGGTCCGAATGACAAAGATGAAAGTGTAGGACCCAACAAACCTTTCAAAGACATCGCCTGGGGACTTGCAAGTAATAAAATTGCAGTGCTCAGATACGATAAACGAACAAAAGTCTATCCACAAGAACTCACATACACGGTGAAGAAATTCACAATAAATGATGAGACCATCGATGATGCAATTGCCGCATTAGATTTACTTGGGCAAATTGACAAGATAGATGAAAAAAGAATATTCATTCTTGGGCATAGCCTTGGAGCCACTATGGCACCAAGAATTGCAGCAAGATCAGGAAAGTTGGCAGGAATAATCATGCTGGCACCAACTGCTAGAGGTTTGTACATACTAAATGCTCTGGACCAACTGGAATATATTTCCTTGTTAGATGGTAGTATCAACGAGAGTGAATCAAAACAACTACAGTATATAAAGAAGCAATTGGAGCGCATTCAAAAAAGGCAGTTGGAGGACGATGAAGTAATCTTCGGTATCTATAAAGCTTACTGGTACGATCTTCTCGAGTATGATCCTGTAGAAGTAACAATATCATTAGATATTCCTGTTTTAATAATGCAAGGGGCACGGGATTATCAAGTAACGATGAAAGATTTCAAAATATGGCACGAATCTCTGAAGGACAAAGAGAATGTCACCTTCAGAGTGTATAACGACCTAAACCACCTTTTCATGTCTGGTGAAGGTCTTTCGACACCGTTTGAATATCAACAACCAGCAAATGTTTCACACAAAGTGATTGAAGATATTGTAAAGTGGATCAAAGATGCCATTTCGAGGTGAGTTTTTCTCTTGTGTCCCTCAAAAGCTCTATGCTTGTTTTATGTAGAAAAAAGATGATTTTTGACACACAATTCCGGAAATGAAAAAATTATTTAAAATAAAAAAGGAGGTGTTCTAATTTGATATTAGCAACAACCGAGAGAATTGAAGGTTATGAAATTATTGAAACGCTTGGCCTTGTAATGGGAAATACCGTTCACTCAAAGCACCTTGGTAAAGACATAGCAGCTGCTTTCAAAACACTAGCTGGCGGGGAGATCAAATCCTATACAGAACTTCTGACTGAAGCAAGAAATATTGCCATGCAACGAATGATAAGTGAGGCAGAAAAACTCGGAGCTGACGCCATAGTAGGCATTCGTTTTGGTAGTGCTGCGATCATGCAATCTGCTGCCGAAGTCCTTGCTTACGGAACGGCCGTAAAGATCAAGAAGATCTAAGTAGTTCTTTCCCGTTCCAGATGATCTCTTTTGGTTTTGGTATCAGATTGTAATCGGATGCCATGGCATAACCGTAGGCTCCCACATCGCATATAGCTACATACTCACCTTCTTGCGGTTCTGCCATGGTATATGATTTTCTGAACGTGTCCGCGCTTTCACAGATGGGCCCAACGATATCTGCTTTGATTTTCTTTCTGTTTTTCGTCTCGTACAAAGGAATTATCTTATGTTTTGCCCCATACAGGGCTGGTCTTATGAGATGAGTCATACCTGTATCGAGCATAATGAAGATTTTACTTGAGGTTCTCTTCACATATTCTACTCTGGCAACCAGGTATGCCGAAGGTGCGACAATCCATCGACCCAGCTCTAAGATGATTGTCGAGTCAAATTCCTTAAGAATGGGAAAGATCTTTTGTTTGTAATCTCCAAGATCAAGAACCTTACCGTTGCCATAGTCTATACCCCAGCCACCACCAAGGTTCAGTACCTTTAACTTTAAATTCATCGATTTTGCAAAGTATTTTATGGAGACAACTGCCTCGAGATACGGTTCTACTTCTGTGATTTGCGAACCTATATGACAGTGAAGGCCTATGAAATCAAACATTTTGTTGGTGTTTATTCTTTCAATCATCTTGGCTGCTGTATCAAAATCAACACCAAACTTGTTTTCCTTTAAACCTGTTGCAATGTGATGGTGTGTCTTTGCATCTACATCTGGATTGACTCTAATAGAAACTCTAATTGGTTTTGAGAGAACCTTTTCAAGTCTCAACAATTCTTCATAACTGTCAAGGTTTATAGAAAAGACCCCGTCTTTTACATATTGTTCAAGCTCTTCTTTTCTTTTACAGTTGCCATTGACGATTATCCTGTCTGGCGTGAAACCGACCAAACGGACTTGTTTGTATTCCCCAAAGGAAACCACATCGACCATCGTGTTTTCTTTTTCAAGAATACTCAAGATATCTTTATTGAAATTGGCTTTTACAGCATAAGCGAGTCGAAAATCGAAATCTTTGAACATTTCTTTGAGGAGAGAAAGTCTTTGGTGGATGAAAGGAAGGTCGTAGACGTAGATAGGAGTACCAAAAGACTCTGCGGCTTCTACAAGCGTGTGGGAATCCATAAGATCACCTCTCATAAAAGTCGATGTCCTAAGTTGTGCTAAACACTGTAGATCTTATCATGGATTTCAGTTGAGAAGCCACCACTTTTTGTTGCGATTTGTCTATTTTTGTGCAAATCTTTCCATCTTCCATCACAACGACATTGTTACCAAATTGTTCTGCAAGTAACATATCATGTGTGATCATTACAATAGTGGTACCGAGTTCTCTGTTTATTTTATCGGTTAGCTCCATGATCTTTTCCGTACTCTTCGGATCCAGCGCCGCTGTGTGTTCATCCAAAAGTAGTAACTTGGGATTTGATGAAACGGCCATCACTATAGCCAATGCCTGCTTTTGTCCGCCAGATAGCTTGGACGCCTTCCTTTTCAAAGACCCCTCTAGACCCATTCCAGTAGACTTTAGTAGATCTATACTCGTGGATGAAATTCTGCCAAAACTAAAGCCTCTCATACCTTTTCTACCTGCAAGTATGAGATTTTCTTCCACCGTCAGATTCGGAAATACACCTTGGTTTGGGTCCTGACAAACTATGCTGGTCTTTTTGAATATCTTCTCAGAAGTCACAGGCACACCAAGAATTTTACAAACACCTTGAATCGGTTTCACTTCACCTACGAGTAACTTCAAAAGTGTTGACTTTCCAGCACCATTTGATCCAACCACGACCAAGAATTCGCCTTCATTTACCTTGAGAGAAATATCTCTCAAAGCCACCTTTTCATCTAAGGTACCTTTGTTATAAATGACCGTTACATTTTCAATCTCTATCATATGGTCACCTCGCTTCTTTTGAATCTTCTTATTGCGATCACTGCTACAACAAAAAGTGCTGTGAGTAGTTTCATATCGCTCGGTTTGAAGCCAATGCGATACCCATACTTCATCGCAAAGGTCAACAAAAATTGATACAACAAAGCACCAACGATAGGAAAAATGACACCATAGATCGGCTCGCGAGAGCCAAACACAATCTCTCCTAAAATCACCGCAGCAAGGCAAATTACAACGGTACCGATTCCCATATTTACATCTGCAAAACCACTGTACATTGAAAACAAAGCACCTGAGAAACCAGCAAAAACATTACCCATGATCAAGCCAACAAAGGCAAAGAGATCAGGATTGACTCCTAAAACCTTTACTGCAAAACGATTTCTACCATACCCACGAAGCATGGTACCAAACTCCGTTTTAAGAAAGAGTGCAACAATTATGACCGACAACAAAACAATTACAGAGATGATAATAAGGTCATGACCATCTGCAAGGTTAGTAAAGGGTATTCTTACGGCTTTCAATCCGCTGGCTTCAAAGTTTGTATTTGCTGAACCGCCGAGAATATCGTCTAAAGGTGTCTTTCCAACTATCTGCTCATAGCTCTTGATCTTTCCTGTATCAAATTTTGGGACAGGTAGATTTGGTGCATTCATAACTCTGATACTCAATGAATAAAGCCCTGTCATGACCATGATTGAAGCAAGTAAAGAATTGATTCTGAACCTTGTTGTTATGAAGGCAACAACAGCACCGGCCGCACCAGCGGCAAGTGCAGCCATAAAGGTTGAAAAGACCCACCCATGACCGGAATGAAGGAGGACGACCGCGACGGCCCCCCCAAGAACATAGGAGCCATCGGGCGTCAGATCGGGAAGATCAACGAGGCGGAATGATATATATACACCCATGGCGGCCAAGGATAATAAGAGTCCTTGTTCAATTATTGGAATCATTTAGACACCTCTTTGCCGTCTTTGACAACAATATTGGCTCTGTCAAGAAGATCTGGCGGTATCTCAACATTGAGTTGTTTTGCTATATCAAGATTTATGTATAAAACAAGTGAATCTGGTCCGACCACATGAGATTCAAGATCACTTGGTTTGGCTCCCTTGAGCAGAGCAACGAGCAACTGGCCAGTTTCAACTCCAACTTGGAAATAGTTGAAACCAAAACCAACAATCCCTCCACCACGTGCTATGTCTATGTCCGCCGCGATTATTGGCTTTTTCAATCTCAAAGCCGCACTACCGATGGCTTCAATCGAAGAAGCAGCGGTGTTGTCAGTCCCTATATATAGAGCATCCACACTGGGTCCTATACTATTGAGAGCTATGATCATTTCACTTGGAGAGGTACCTGGAATATCGATGATTGTTATTCCAAGTGATGGGGCAGCAGATTTAGCAATATTAGTTAGAGTGACAGAGTTTGCTTCCCCGGGGTTGTAAATCACGCCAACTTTCTTGGCGTTTGGAAAGATCTTTTTGACCAATCTAAGCTGAGTTGCAACAGGAACCATATCTGATACTCCAACAACATTCGAATCGTTTTTTCCAAGTTGTTTTATCAGTCCAGCACCTACTGGATCGGTCACAGCCGAAAAGATGACAGGCCTGTCGCTTATCGTCTGAACGCAAGCTTGAGCAGACGGTGTTGCAATGGCAACCACAAAATCTACTTTTTCAGTTGCAAACTTCTTTGCTATGGTTACAGCATTCTGCATACTTCCTTGTGCATTCTGTCTGTCGATGACAACATCCTGGCCCACTTTGAAACCTGCCTCTTCGAGTGTTTTAACGATTCCATCAAAGACTGCATTCAGTGCTGGATGATCCACAATCTGCGTTATACCAACCCTGACAGCACCAAAACTTACAACACAAAAGACTAAAATTACAGCGGCTATTAACCTTTTCATACTAACACCCCCAGCAGTGAGTTTTTAAAAAAAGAGGGCATCCTTTTTGGATGCCCTCTCCCTTTACCTTTTACAGATTCCCCTGCCTATGTACCAAGCACTATTAGGGGAATCTCGGAAGAGGGCATTCCCCTAAACCACCAATAAGCATATGCAAATTGAGCCACCTTTTGATTTAAAGTCATCCTATACGTCACACAGAATCCTCCAAAGAATTTTATTGCTTACATTATACCAGAGTATCCATTTTAGTGTCAAGGGGTAGACCTGTCTCGAGTATGGAAAAAGACTGCAAGAAACTACACCGCGAAGACGTCCCTAAAAAAATACTACAAAGTTGACCCGAAAGAAACTTGCAACTAAAGAGTACAAAGCCTTCTGAACGTCTAAGCTGATTTGTGAAGAGCCAAAATTTCTGTGTGGTTGAGTTTTTTGAAATTTCTTCTAATCGATGAACAGAACCACATCAATAACAAACTCTTGAATTTAGAAAGCTGATGTGGTAAAATCTAGACTAAGGGTGCGTAGCTCAGTGGAAGAGCGCTTCCTTGACGAGGAAGAGGCCGTAGGTTCAATCCCTGCCGCACCCACCAATAGGGGTCCCCAGGGGACCCCTTATTTCATCATAGGGAGGTCCAAAGTATGGATAGACTTGATTTTTCCATAAAATTAGCTCGAAAGGTTGGACTCTATGTAATGCAACACTGGGGTCATGCATCGAATGTAACTGAGAAAAGCTCATTTCAAGATCTTGTAAGTGATTGTGATAAACATGCACAACAGATGATAGTCCAAGAAATTAGGAAATATTTTCCAAATGAAGCGATTTTGGCAGAAGAAGGGCTTTTCGAAAAAGGTGACAGAATTTGGATTGTAGATCCGATAGATGGTACTATGAACTATGTCCATGGTTTACCATCCTTTGCTGTTGGAATTGCATACGCTGAAAAAAATGAAGTGATCATAGGCGTTGCACACGATCCTCTCATGCTAGAAACATACTATGCAATTAAAGGTGGGGGGGCCTATCTAAATGGGGAGAAGATACATGTCTCAAAAAATTCATTGTTGAAAGATAGTATAGGAAACGTTGGATTTTATGTGGGTTTTACAGGTCCCTTCATAAGCGCCATCGAAAAGAATGTGAGAAGAATGAGGATGACTGGCAGTGCCATTTTGGCTGGAGCGTACGTGGCTTGTGGAAGGTTTGACTTTTTCGTTGCAAGAAGAGCTAACCCATGGGACGTGGCTCCATTGTTTGTAATGATTCCAGAATCTGGAGGAACTATAACGGATCTATCAGGAAAAGAAGCAAACCTTGAAAGTGGCAACTATCTTTTCAGCAATGGTCTACTTCACAGTCAATTGATCCGTATTCTCAAGAAGGTTAGGGAAACCCAGTGAGTATGAAATACAACTTTGGCTGCCTTGAAAGGGTTGAGATGTCCAAGCTGGCTTCAATAGTTGCAAAAGAGCTGAAACCATCAAAGACGGTGTTACTGTATGGTCAACTTGGTTCTGGGAAGACTACCTTTGTTGCCCAAATGGCTCAAGATCTTGGAATAGAAAAAGGACGTGTTAGAAGTCCTAGTTTTTCACTAATCAACGTTTATAAAGGTCATTCACTGGTCTATCACGTTGATCTCTACCGTTTGGAAGGTCCTGATAAAGAAATCTTGATGGATCTTGAAGAAATCATTGAAGGTCGTGATGGAATACTGATAGTGGAATGGGCTGACCGATTTGAAGGCTTTTGGTCTCAAGATTGTTTAAAGATATTTTTTGATTTTTGCGAAAATGGTAGGATGATACAGATGGAAGCAAAAGACGAACTGCTTCAAAAAATTGTTTCGAGGTGGTTGAATGGAAAGAAAGTTTGAGAAACTTGAAAAACTCGCAAAAGAATCTATACAGACTCCTGAACTTCCAAAAGTACTTCCTCTGATCCATCTAAGAAATGGCATGATCATATTTCCTCAGACAGTCATGCCAATCCATGTTGCCAGAGAAAAAACACTGATGGCTCTGGAACATTCTATAGACTCACACCAACAATTGGTTTTCGTAACAAGCCAGAAAGACCCAACGGTCGAGGAACCTACCTTCGAGCAGCTTTACCAAATCGGAACGATATCGAGGGTTTTACAAGTGGTTCAACTTCCAGACGGGACCTTCAGAGTTTTGCTTGAAGGGATAGAAAGAGCAAGAGCTTATGAAATTGTTCAACAAGAACCGTTGATTGTAAGGCTTGAAATTTTAAGAATCAACTACAAGAAAACCAAGAAAATGGAAGCATTGATGCGAAGCGTCAGAGAAAGTTTCTCAAAGTATGCACTGTACACCCAGAGATATCCACAAGAAACATTAGTTGCTATCTCTGAAACGGTTGAGGCAAGCAGATTTGCAGATTTCATAGCTTCATTATTGCCAATCCCATTACAGCAGCGACAAATGTTACTTGAAGAACTCCATCCCAGTAGAAGGCTTGAAATACTTCTTCAAATCCTGCTACATGAAAATGAGATTCTCGAAATAGAAAGACAACTTGACACAAAAGTGAAAAAAAGGATAGAAGAAAGCCAGAAAGAATTCTTCTTGAGGGAAAAACTCAAAGCCATCACTGAAGAACTTGGAGAAAAGGACTCCGAAGTCGCTCAACTTAGAACAAATCTTGAAAAATCACAGTTACCAGATTTCGTCAAAAGGAAAGCCTTGTCAGAAATAGAAAGATTGGAAAAGATGTCCCCCTATTCTGCCGAGGCTACCGTAGTGAGAACATACCTCGATTGGTTGATCAATCTGCCTTGGAATAGTTCAACAAAAGATATGGAAGACATCAAACAAGCCAAGAAAATCCTTGAGGAAAGCCATTATGGGCTTTCAGAGGCAAAGGAAAGAATTCTCGAATTCCTTGCTGTTAGAAAGAGGAGTAAATCGGTGAGAGCTCCTATCTTGTGTTTCGTTGGACCTCCTGGCGTTGGAAAAACTTCGCTTGCAAGGGCCGTTGCACAGGCACTGGATAGAAAGTTCGCTCACATGTCTCTTGGCGGCTTAAGAGATGAAGCGGAAATCAAAGGACACAGGAGAACCTATGTAGGGGCAATGCCAGGAAGGATTCTTCAGCTGATTAGAAACGTCCAGAGTAAGAACCCTGTACTGTTGTTCGATGAGATCGATAAACTAGCGGTGAGTTTTCAGGGAGATCCGGCAGCAGCTTTACTCGAGGTTCTCGACCCCGAGCAGAACAGGGAATTTGTTGACCACTACCTTGAGGTACCTTTCGATCTATCTAATGTTTTATTCATAACCACTGCGAATGTTACACACACGATTCCACCAGCCTTGCTCGATAGAATGGAAGTTATCTGGTTAGAGGGCTACACAGACCAAGAAAAAGTAGAGATAGCCAAGTCGTATGTTATACCTAAACTCATGTCTGAATTCGCTCTGAACGATGAACAGTTAAAAATCTCTCGGGGTGTTATCAAAAAGATCATCCACTCATACACAAAGGAAGCAGGTGTGAGGCAACTCACAAGAACTCTTCAAAGATTGATGAGAAAGGCTGTTCTTGAGATAGAAGAGGGCGAGAAAGTTATAACGATAAGTAGTAAAGATTTGGAACAATACTTAGGACAAGAGCTCATTCAAAATGACGTGATACTCACAAAACCCGAAATCGGCGCGGTACATGGTCTTGCCTGGACCGAATATGGTGGAACGGTAATGATCGTAGAGACCTTAATGATGCCAGGTAACGGACAGCTAATTCTCACGGGAAGACTCGGAGAGATCATGAAAGAATCAGCAAGGATTGCTTTGAGTGTTGCACGATCATTTTGTGGTGAGGAGTGTAAAGGACTTTTCCGAGAAAACGATATTCACATAAACCTTCCCGAGGGGGCTGTACCCAAAGATGGACCTTCTGCCGGTGTAACCATGACCGTGGCGATGATATCTTCGGCCTTGAAAAAAAGAGTAAGAAATGACACGGCGATAACAGGAGAAATAACTCTGAGGGGCAAAATTCTTGCTGTCGGCGGGATTAAGGAAAAAGTCCTTGCCGCGTACAGATACGGAATAAACAGGATCTTGTTACCAAAGACAAACCAGAAGGATCTTTCAAAGATACCACCTCAAATTAAGAACAAAATGGAATTTGTTCTTGTTGACAGTATCGATGAAGTGGTAGAGAAGATATGCTTGTAAAAACAGTTCAGTTCGTCATCAGCGCATATCATGAGAAAGAGTTTCCAAAACCATTGAACGGTGAAGTTTGTTTTGTAGGTAGGTCCAACGTAGGAAAATCAACTTTGCTGAACGTACTATTTAACAAGAAACTGGCAAGGGTCAGTAAGAGGCCAGGTAAGACTCGGTCAGTCAATTTTTATGTAATAAATGGAAAGTATTATTTTGTAGATCTACCTGGTTATGGATACGCTAAAACATCGAAAGAAGAAAGACTGTATTGGAGACATTTGATTGAAACATATTTTGAAAATAGAAAAGATAAAATTAAACTGAGTGTGCTTTTGATTGATAGTAGACTCATTCCACAAGAAAGTGATAAAATGTTTATTGAGTGGAGCCGACATTTCCGAATACCCGTCCTTGTTGTTTTGAGTAAAGTCGATAAGTTGAGCAAGGTAGAGATTTTTGACAAAGTAGAGGTGATTAAACAGCAGTTTGGGACCCATGTAATAGCCTATTCTGCTATAACCAAGCAAGGTGTAGATGTTATAATAGAGCGGATTAATCAGTATTTAGTGTAGCTTTGCCGGGGTGCAATTTCAGAAGAGCGAAGCGGGGGAGCGGAGATAAAAAGCGGAGTCTCATTCTGAGATATAGGGGGGATTGTTGTGAAAAAACTGTGGAAGATATTGATTCTCACTGGAAGCTTCCTCGCACTTTTGATTTCTGCAGTTGGAAATATCGAACTTTGGTAAGGCATGCACCCCGGCATCAGACTGAGTGGTAGAAGCGGAGTGATAGAAATTGACAAGAGCTTTCAAAATTTTTGCCACTGTACTTTTTGTTATTTTTGTTTCGATTATGATTGCGATCAGCTTATTACTATACAATACAGGTTCCTTAAGACTGAGTCATGAGAGTTTAATCTTTCTTATACTTGGAATTGTCTTTGAAGCGATAGGTTTTTCTGTCTCAAAATTCTCCGGTCACAGCATAAGAGTAACAAGTGGACTGATAGTGAATATTTTAGCCGCCAGTGTTTTCTCGACCTTTGAAGCTGCTATGATTGCTTCTGCATCGGTTTTAACGGTAGGATTGTTTATCGTGAGAGGTAAAGATATATTCAAGTACATGTTCAATGTATCTCAAGTCAGTTTGAACACGATTTTTATATCTTTCTTGTTTTCTCTGCTAAAGTCTTCCCAAGTATCGAAGAATGTTTGGTTGGTCCTAACCATATCCCTGACATACATGATAATCAACGCTTTCTTCTTTTCATTAGGTTTCAGCCTGATTGCAAAAGCAACCTTCACAAGTAGCTTTGCCCAAACCATGAGAACTCCCCTTCTCAATTCAATAACCGTTCTACCTCTTGCCTCAGTTGCCTATGTACTCTACTATTTCATGGGTCTGATGGCAGTTCCTCTGGTCCTTGTGATTTTACTTGCACTGCAGTTGGGCAATTTATTTCGCAGTGAATACCAACAATCCAAATTTGAAAACTTGAAAGTCTTAGTAAAGAGTCTGGAACTAAAAGATTCTTATACCAGTGGTCACAGCGAGAGAGCTGCCCAACTTTCCTACATAATAGCTAAGAATTTGGGACTTTCCGAGAAACTCTGCAACAGAATCAAAACAGCATGTCTGCTGCACGATGTTGGCAAAATTGGTGTGCCTGATTATATATTAAATAAGCCTGAAAAGCTCTCAGATGAAGAATTTAAAATGATAAAGACTCACTCAACCAAATCGGAAGAGTTGCTGAGGACCGTAAATATCTTCAAAAACAAGGAAGCTCGATGGGTTAGACATCACCATGAAAGATGGGATGGCTTGGGCTATCCTGATGGTTTAAAGGGTGAAGAGATTCCATTACCATCAAGAATAATAGCTGCAGCCGATATATACGAAGCACTCACAAGCGCAAGACCTTATCGAGAAGCATATGATAAAGAAGAGGCAGTAAAAATGATAAAAGAAATGGCTGGCACGGTTCTGGATCCCAAGATCGCTGAGATACTGGTGGAAATAGTAACTAACGGTCATTTCGGTGCCTGAAAAGTGATAATATGAGCATTACTTCACCAACGCCAATACTCAATTCTCTTGCTATATCTTGTTCACTTTTTCCTTCCTGATACAGCAGAAGAATCTTCCTTTCGATCGATGTGTTATTTGTATCTGTTCTTAATGATTCACTTTGACCCTGTGCATCTCCATCATTATTGTCTGTCTGAAACTCTGTAGTTTCCGGTTCTACTCTATTTGACTCTGATCCATTCATTCTTACAGAGTAAGAAAATTTTTCCACAAACTTTGTTTCTTGAGTGCATAGAGAGGCATACAATGTATTGGCTTCCTTGATCAATTTCTTGAGCTCTTCTATCTTCTTGTCAAGCATTTGCAATCTGACCGATGAGATATGTCTGAATTGTCCCATCAGCTCAAGTATCCTTTCTTCAAATTTTTCATACTCTTCTTGCTTTGGTGTTCTCTGAGCCGTGTTTGAGAGAAAGAGTCCCCACGCGAAAGCTACAGTACCGAGCGTGCTCAGAAAAACTACCCAGGAAAAAAAGTCAGCCAGCTCAAACACCTCCAACCTGTTGTTATTGTATATCATAGTCAGTTGATTTTTGTGCAACAATAATCTTTCACACCCTTCACTAAAATCTAGACAAATTTGGTATAATTAGTATAGCGAACAAGGGAGGTGTGAAGATGGAGTACAGAAAAGTGGGAAAATGGGGTATAAGAATCAGTGAACTGTCTTTGGGATCGTGGATCACCTTTGGCAATCAACTCGATCTTGATTCGGCTAAGGAGCTAGTAAAGAAAGCCGTGCAAAATGGTATAAACTTCATCGATACAGCAGAGGCATACGCAAATGGGATGGCAGAATCTATGTTGGGAGAAATAATAAAATCATACAGAAGGTCTGACTTGGTCATCTCCACCAAAATCTTCTGGGGAGGAAATGGCCCAAACGACAAAGGTCTTTCAAGAAAGCATTTGCTCGAGGGCACATGGGCTTCCTTGAAAAGGCTTCAGCTGGACTATGTTGACCTTTTGTATTGTCACAGACCAGATCCAGAAGTACCGATGGAAGAAGTGGTTTGGACAATGGACCAGATTGTGAGAAGTGGTTTAGCACTGTATTGGGGTACATCAGAATGGAGTGCTAAAGAGTTAGAAAAAGCTCACCAAACAGCAAAAGAATTGAATTGTATTCCACCGATCGTTGAGCAACCTCAATATAACATGTTGGTGAGGGAGAGGGTAGAAAAAGAATATCAACCCATATATGAAAAATATGGGATGGGCCTGACGACGTTCAGCCCACTTGCATCTGGACTGCTCAGTGGTAAATATTTGCAGGGTATACCTCAAGATTCAAGGCTTGCAAGGTACGAATGGCTCAAAAAAAGATTTGAAGAGACAGGATTACTCAGTGAAAGAACCTTTTCCAAGCTTCTAAGACTCAAAGAGATTTCACAAGAACTAAACTGTACTCTATCTCAACTGGCAATAGCCTGGATACTGAAAAACCCACGCGTATCAAGCGTCATCTTAGGTGTATCAAGAACCGAACAGTTTGATGAGAATATCAAAGCCATTGAAGTGAAAGAAAAGCTCAACAACGAAATTATGAATCGTATCGAAGAAATTCTTAAAGAATAAAAAGCAGGCTTTCGCCTGCTTTTTATTTCAAAAGGGGTTCTATCACTCGATTTAAAATACCATGCAGATGAGAGATCAGCATACCGTAGTTAACAACCGGAATTTTCAAACGCCTTGCCCAAGTCATGCGGCGCATGAATGCGCTCCTTGTTAATACACAGCCACCACAATGTACTACCAATTTGCAGTCTTGTAATTGTTCAAGATCTGGGAACTCTTTACCAGCGAAGAATTTATAGTGAAATTTCATCCCCATTTTTTCTTCTATCCACCTTGGTATTTTTACTCTTCCTATATCATCACAAGTTGGTACGTGAGAGCAAGCTTCAACGATCGCAACGGGATCGTTGTTCTTTAGTAACTTGAGTTTTTCAATGCCTTCCAAAAAGAATTCAAGATCACCTTTGTTTGCCGCTTCCAGTATGGAAAAAGTCGTCAAAGGTATCTCCTTTGGTACTATCTTCTCAATTTTCATTACAACTTGAGAATCTGTGACGACCACATCTACACAGTTCGAAAGCTTCGTGAGGGTATCATGAAGTTCATGATCTCTTGTTACGACAGCAGTCCCTCCAAAATCTATCACTTCTCTTATCACTTCTACTTGGGGCATGATCAGTCTACCTTTGGGTGCTGCTTTATCTATTGGAATCACAAGAACTACTGTCCTCGTATCTTTGAGCAAATGTCCTATCAAAGGCTTTTCTTCCTCCACTGGAATTATCTCAGCGAGTCTTTCAACCAATGTGTCAATATTTCTTCTTTCTTTGGCAGAAACTTCAACAACTGGCGCACCATAAGATTCATACAGACCGACAAGTCCATCTGGTTGAAGATCAACTTTATTCAAAGCCACCAAAAAGGGTATCTCAAGTTCTCTGAAAATATCCATCAACATCTCTTCATAGCAAGATGGTCGGTCATCGGTAACCAAAATCGCCACATCAGCCCTGTAAAGTGATCTTTTTGCCCTTTCTACTCGTTTCTGACCCACGATTCCTTCATCATCTATCCCAGGTGTATCGATCAGGGTAACAGGACCAATCGGTTGTATCTCAAGAGTCTTGTATACTGGATCTGTCGTCGTCCCTGGTATTTCACTGACAATCGCTACATCTTGGCAAGCAATAGCGTTTATCAGAGAAGACTTTCCAACATTTCTACGACCCGTTATGGCTATATATTTTCTAAAACCTGCATGTGACACGTTCATAGAACTTCCTCCTATATCCAAAATCGTCACTTGCCGTATAACCAGCAGATCTTATGAGCTCTTTCGTGCATTCTCCGCAGGCAGTGTCGCTCTCAAAAATGCATATCTTATTTGGATACAAAGTATATAAAGAGCGATAAGGTGCAGGAGTAAAATTAGGCATTATGACATTTGCACCACATTTGAGCGCTAACTGTCTTCCCAGTGGGTGAATCGTGCCAAGGGCTGTCGTCGCCGGAATGTTTGTATCAGGCAGAAACAGTCTTGTGAGAGCTATCATTTTCAATGTTTTTGTCAAAGTTCCGGGTTGGGCATCTCTCAGTGGCGTTGACGGGTGTGGTATAAATGGTCCTATTCCCACCATATCTGCGTCGAAATCACGTACAAACGATATATCCTTTGCTAAAGAAAGATCATCCTGACCTGGCAATCCGACCATCGATCCTACACCAACTTCGTAACCCAGTTCTCTGAGTTTCTTCAAGTGTTCTACCCTCGTTCTGAATGAATCATTTGGATGCAGTTTGCTATATAACTCTTCGTCTGCAGTCTCATGACGCATCAGATATCTGTCTGCTCCAGCCTCCTTCCAAAGTTTATACTCATTGAAGTCTCTTTCGCCAATACTCAGAGTGATTGCGACTTTGAATTCCTTTATTTTTTCAATGATTTGAGCTATTATTTTGTCGCTGTAGTGCGTATCTTCACCCGATTGAAGAACGACGGTCTTGATGCCCATTTGAGATACCAATCGTGCACGTTCGATGATTTGTTCCACTGACATTCTGTATCTTGAGATATCTTTGTTTTGTGCCCTAATGCCGCAGTACAAGCAACTATTCTTACAGTAATTTGAAAACTCAATAATTCCACGAATATAAACAGTCTTTCCAAGATACCTTTGTCTGATTTCATCAGCTAAGGCAAAGAGCTTTACATTTATCTCTTCCTTTGAGAGGATCAGTGCAATTTCATCAACTTGGACCTTTTGTGGATGTTTTATGATCTTTTGTAGAATTTCGTACACAGTCTATCACCTTCCGAGCTGCCTCCACCAACTGTGGATATTCATTTTCAACCTGTGCAAAAACTACAAATTTTTCATCCTCAAAGACTACTCTTGGTGGTTCGAATCTCTCTGGTCCAGCCTTCAAACCTTGAATGAACGAAACTCTCTTCCCAAATTTTTCGCATACCCATACTTTACATTTGAAAGCTTGCGCCATTTTCTGGACTAGCTCTCTACACTCTAACATCCCTGACACCTGCTTCAACCTGTTCAAGGAGCTTTTTTAAAATCTTTCTTTTCTGCTCTGGGATCTTTGAGAGTTCTCTCTCTATGAGCAACTCACCTATTCTCTTTGTTTCCAAAGTGGCATAGTCTGTTAGGTATTCTTTCAAGGTCAGTAAGGCGTTTGGTGTACAAAACTCCTTTACAAAACCAGGTATGGCAAACTCCATGAAATGTTGACCGGTCCTGCCAGCTCTATAACAAGCTGTACAGAAGGAAGGTATGTAGCCATTCTGTGCCAGTTCTTTTACAACGTCATCGAGCGATCTAGTATCACCAAGAACGAACTGACTTTTCTTAATGATTTCTTGATCCTTTTGTGAATAGGAACCCACACCGATGCTCGAACCAGCATCTATTTGGGAGACACCAAGTTCGAGAGCCTCACGCCTGATTTCTGGTTTCTCTCTTGCTGTCAGAATCAAGCCAGTGTATGGTACCGACAATCTTATGATGGCTATCAATCTTTTGAAATCATAATCGTTCACAGGATAGGGCGGTTTGTTTGCCAACGGTGTATTGAATGCCGGCTCTATCCTTGGGAAAGAAATAGTGTGTGGTCCCACACCAAACCTTTCTTCCAGATGCTTTACGTGATACATGAGACCCATCACTTCAAATTTCCAGTCATACAATCCAAACAAAGCCCCGATGCCAACATCATCGATTCCACCAACCATAGCTCTATCCAATCCAAACAACCTATAAACATACGAAGATTTTGGACCGTGGACATGTAAACTCTTATAACTAGGCAGATGATAAGTTTCCTGAAATATCTGAAAGGTACCAATGCCAACTTCCTTGATCACTTTGTATCCATCTATGCTCTGGGGTGCTGCGTTTACGTTGACTCTTCTTATCTCGCCCCTTTTGTTTTTGAAATTGTATATTTTTTCTATGATATTCGCTATGAATTTTGGTGAATACATGGGATCTTCACCAAAAACGACTATGAGTCTCTTGTGACCTTTCGAGGTAAGTGCATATAACTCACGATTCAACTCTTCTTCACTCAAAGTTTTACGAACAATATCTTTATTTTGATTCCTAAAGCCACAGTACAGACATCCATTTATACATTCGTTTCCCACGTACAGAGGCGCGAACAAAACTATCCTATTCCCATAGATCTTCTCCTTCAAGTTCCTTGCTGCATCAAATATCATCTGAACCATTTCTGGATCATCGGCATTCAACAAGTATGCCGTCTCAATTGGAGTGAGTCTTTCTTTGTTTAGAGATTTTTCGATGATCTGCTCTATCATCTTCCTGTCGGGATTCCTCGTGGATTTAAGTAATTCATAGATTTCACCATGTGGAATGAACGATTCCGTTTCCATCAATTTCTTCAAGATTGTATACATTCTTTCACCTCACTTGATTGGAACCGTCTTGACCTTTAGTCCTTTGATCTGTCCAAGCCGCCCGGAAAAACTGCCTACCGTGTCATTGGTCGCTTTTATAACCAGTAGAATTATTGCTATGTTTTCATCCGGTACAGGGTAGCCAACCCTCAGTCTTATCACATCTGCAAAATCATGCAGTAGTTCATTAACCCTTTTGTATGCATCTTGCCTGTCTTGGACAACTATGTTCACCAAGTAGAACCTCTCCAAAATAAAACCCCCTTTCTCAAGACCGAGAAAGGGGGTAAATCAGTGACAAATCGCCCCTTCCTCGGTGTCAGAAAATTTCCTTCACCTCAGAAGTACATGTTAATTATATCACAGACTCAAAACCTGTTGACAAGAAAATTTTATGTTCAACGTAGTAGAATTGAATCAGAGGTATTTCAATGCTCACAGATTCATGGGGTATACAATTGGTGAGACAAATATCATTAACAGGTCAATATAGCGAAGAGATCCTTGAAGCTTTCGAAAGGATCCCAAGAGAAATTTTTAGTGAATACAGCTACCCAAAAGAAGTCATATACTCAGACGATGTTATCATAACTTCAAAAAATGGCTATGACCACAGTACCTCCAGCCAACCATCATTGATGGCACTTTTTATGAAAACCGTTGGTCTTTCAAAGCAAATGAGGGTCTTAGAAATCGGATCCGGGACAGGTTACAACGCGTGCGTAATGTCACAAGTGGTTGGCGAAAACGGTTTAGTGGTAGGTATCGAGGTAAACAGAAAGTTTTTTGAACATGCTCTGAAAGCCTCTAAAAGCCTGGGTATAAAGAACGTCCTGTTTATTAATCAAGATGGTGCAATTGGATATGAAGCTCTTGCACCCTATGATGCCGTGGTCGTAACCGTGGCAGTGGACAAAATTTCCATGGAGTGGCTAAGACAGCTGAAGATTGGTGGTAGAATAATAGTACCTCTGAATATCTTTGTCACTGGATCACAACCTGCCGTGCTTTTTGAAAAATTGTCAGAATCGATCACAGCCAGAGAAATTATCGAGACGAGGTTTCTAACAGCAAAAGGTACGCTTGGAAATTTGAATGAGGAAAATGTCTTAAGATTGAAGAAAATACAACCCAGGGATTTCGCAGGAGTTCTTAGGTTACAACATTGTTTTGAAGATGAGATGTTCAGGATATTGCATATGACCTCTTGGTCTCTGTGTAAGAAAGATGAGCAGATATATTATGTTCAAGACAGTGGGTATGCTGTATGGCAAGGTAAATGGGAATTATTTGGCTCAGTTGAAAAGCTCCCAAGACTCTTAGAACAGTGGGAAAGGGCAGGCTTCGCTGGTTTGAGAAACCTTCAAATCACATATGATAAAGATATGAATTTTCTAAAAATGGAATTGATACACAGAGGGGGTATGGGCTATGTATAAGAAAGTCGTGCTTGCCTTGTTAATCTTTGGAATTTCTGCATTTGCCGGTTATGCGTACTTTACCTGTGAAAACACACTGGAGTTACCTGATGCGACGATTTCATTTACAGTATCAGAAATCGATAGAATCGTCTTAAGTCTGTACCGTTTAAACATGGACCCATTGACACTGTTCACAAACCCAAGTATATCTTATGAAGATCTGAGACTAAAGGCAGGTCAAAGAGTTTTATACAAAACTTTTCGAGTGAGTGAAAACTGGCAAAGTTTTTCAACAAAATTCTCCAATGTAGGACTTTACTTGGCGATTCTTACCAATATTGATCAAAGTATTGTTTACGATACAACGGTCCTGAATATAACAGACATAGGGATAATCTTCTTAACAGACGAAGAAAAAACGATTGTTTCTACTGTAAAAACAACAACCGGCATCGCCCCGTATGCCGAACTTTTTCTAATAAAGGATCGAAAAGTTATTCTTGTATCGAAAACCGATGAAAATGGTTTGGCACAGTTTACTCGAGATTTCGATATGATCGTTGCAAAAAAGGGTAGTTCCTACACAGTAAGTAAAGTCTACAGACCCTACAAGACTCTAAACTTGAACAAGAAACTTTTTCTGGTCACCGATAGGCCCATTTATAAACCTAAGGATGTAGTGAACTTCAAAGGGCAGCTTTTAAAAAGAGAAGATGGTATCTACACGGCTTTGGGTGCGACAAAAGTACGGGTCAGTATATTGGATCCAAAAGGCAATGAAATTTACAATGAGTCGCTGACTACAGACGAACTGGGCGGGTTTTGGGACAGTTTCAGATTGGCCGAAACCGCAGCAATTGGGATCTACCAGATTCATGTGATACACGAGAATAACACATTCTTTGAAAGTTTCTTGGTCGAGGAATACAGAAAGCCAGAATATAAAGTTGAAATCGAGACGAGCAAGGAAGAATATATCTCTGGGGAAATTATTCAAGCCCTTGTGAAGGTTAAGTATTTCAATGAATTGCCCGTTGCTGCTGCCAATGTTGCCTTTTATGTAAATGCACGTTCTGATTTAACCGGTGAAAGTTTCCTTGCCTTCCGTGGGTATGAAATCACCGGTGAAAACGGAGAACTGAGAATATCGGTGAAAACCGAGGAAGGTTTTGAAGGAACCTACTCGATTCAGGTGATAGTCACTGACGAAAGCCAGAGGCAGATCGAGCAGGAAAAGTCAGTATATGTTTATGCTGATGATGTGAAGATAACATTTTATCAAGATATGATCTCTGCAAAACCTGGAGAAAAGCTTCCAATTAAGGTTAAAGTAACAGATCTTTTCGACAGACCCCTGAGTGGAGAGATGACAGTTAGAATAGGTAAAGAAACCCTCAGAATCAATGTCGTCGATGGTGAAGGCCTTATAGAGTTCCAGCCACGAGAGATAGGTATGTACAAGATTGAGCTGCGCTTTCAAAGGGCTAAGAAGTATTTATACCTTTACTCATATTCATGGGTACAAGGCTATACCGTCTCTGAATTTGCTATTATCGTTGACAAAAAAAACTACAGAGTCGATGAAGAAGTTTCAGTAGAGATTTTCTCGCCGACGAAAATGGCAGGAATAATCGCATTAGTCGGGGATTGGGTATACGACGTACAAGCCGTCACAGTTGAGGGACACTCGACTCTCAAAATATCTATTCCAAAAACAGCGACTGAAAGAAATCTATTTCTAGTCTTTGGTGGCTACGCGAATGGAAAGAGGATCTCCGATACCAAAAAGATTGAGATAGTTCGTCAGTTCAATGTACAAAAACTCCAGATTCATTTTGATAAAGACGTTTACCAACCTAAGGAAGAAGCAAGACTGATCATTGAATCAGACGAGGATTTTTCCTTCTCCTTGGCACTTGTGGACGAGGCGATTTATTCAATGCTCGGCACCAATCCCATCTCTGTTGAAGATGTAATATATCCCTATAATGAATATCCAAATGCTAAGTTGAACTTTGCAACTTTCTGGTTTTACTTAGTTGACAGGTTCCGATCACTGTTCGCCCAATTACCTCAAGAAAAATCATTCGAAGATTTCAAAAGAACTTTAGTTGAAGCCAAGATAAACGTCAGAGAGTACTTCCCGGATACTGCACTGTGGGTACCGAATTTGAAAACCGTTGGAGGACGGGCAACGGTAATCTTCAAAGTACCTGACAGTTTGACAACCTTCATCGCCACAGCCTATGGATTTTCCGAGAAAAACATTGCACAAGCCCATGGTAAATTTGTTGTCACAAGAGATTTCTATGTACGCCCCATTTTGCCAACTTTTTTCAGAGAAGGAGATATCGTTCAAATATCTGCAAATGTGTTCAACCAGACCTCTGAAACTTTAAAGACAAATCTGTGGCTTGAATTACCGGGCTCGATCGAATTGATACCAACACAACCACTCCAGATCGATTCATTCAGTCCCATACCATTGCAGGAAGGGACAAGGTTTGAGTTCTATCTACAACCGAAAAGTACCAGTATATCATACTGGACAGTTAGGGCATCAGTGGAATCCGATCCATCTACGATAACAACCTTAGCAACCGCCAGTTTTGGTTTTACCGACGCTGTGGCTTTGAACGTGCCAGTTAAACCGTTTGCCTTTGAAAGAGAATTCTATATGCTCGAATTTCTTAACGGTTTGAAAATTTTTAATCTACCTGATGGTGAATACAAACAAGCAAGAGCGACGATCTATTCGAGTATCATACCACTCGTAGAAAATTCCATTAGAAAACTAATTAAGTACCCATACGGCTGTACCGAACAGACCATGAGCAGTTTCCTGCCAGCGGTAGTTGCCGCCCAGATGGGCTTGAAGATAGACAATCTTGATGAAATAGTCCAAAAAGGACTCATGAGACTTTACAAGTATCAACATTACGATGGAGGGTGGGGATGGTGGCAGAATGATGAAAGTAGCGATTTCATGACCTGCTATGTCATGGAGGGGCTTTACCATGCTAGAAAGGCTGGGTTTGACGTTGCTGATTCAGTTATAAAGGCTGGTTTAAGATATCTAAGAGAAAACCTCTCGGCTTACGGATCTTACGTGCTGGATCTGTATGGAATAAAACATGAATCTTATCAAGCCAAAAGTGATGTAGATTGGGTCTATCTTTCTCTATTATCAGAAGAAGCCTCTGAAAGAGCTCTTGCAACAGTGAAACAAGAGGGAACTTTTGCTTTTGTTGATGTACAACAAGACGATTTCTTTACCTCCAGCGTGCAGTTGACATCCATATTGCTTAGATCTCTCAATAAATGGGGAAAAAGCAAAGATCTTCAGTCGAAGATGATCAATTACTTGATGAGCAAGAAAGATGGCTATTTCTGGTATTCAACGAAAGATACTTCCTTTGCTATCCTTGCTTTACTTGAGGTTCTACCACAGGTCAGTAAACCACATGTGGTAGTGAAAAACAACGAAAGGACGATTGAATTAGCAGGGGAAGGTCAAATAGAGATAAACCAAGGCAATTTAGCCATCGAAGGGATTGGTCTTACGGAGGTTCACATCATTTATTATGAAAAACCAGTTTCTGCCGTGAATGAAGGTTTAAGCATAAAAAGGAAATTCTACAAAAGATATGAAATACCGGTTATGAACCAAAAAGCAGTCATCGATGCCTTTGTACCCATATCACAGCACTATATTCCACTTTCCTTCAAACTCTTAGATGAGTACCAAGATGATGAACTTCATATACTATCTCATGAATCGGGTGACTATACATATAGAGACACAGAACTGAAGGTAGAATATTTCAAACTCACCATGAACAATATCATTTATGAATTTGAATACATTCAGACACTAAATGGTTTAATACTCATAAAACTGAAAAACAAATCTTTCATGATATATGACACATCATTGAAGACAGCAAAGGTTTACTTGGACATCCTCGATGGAGCATTGATGCAGAAAGGCTTTGTGTATCTAAAGGAAGGAAAGCTATGGATGAATGATCAAGCCTTGATTGACGTGCCAAGCGATGTTGTCGCGCTCAGTTGTAGTAAATCTGAAATCCTTCTAAGAGCCTTTGACAGAACCTATTGGTTCAAAGAGGGTGGTTTTGTTGAATTACCTTTCTTGGCCAAGTGTATTCTGTATTGGGACGGAGAAAAGGTCATTGCTAAAGGTGGTTTTCGCTTTTCCGGTAATGATGATGTAACCACAGACGAGTTGTGTGAAGTTATTTTGAAAGAAGAGACTTGGCCAATTTCAATAGACTTAGGTGACATAGCCAAGACGGTTATAACACTCGAAGCAGGGCAGGGTGATTACCTGGTTGTTGAAGATTATTTCCCATCCTGTGCGCAAATCTTGGATAGGTACAAAGAGAAACGTCTGTTCAGTTACTCCAAATTTGATTACATGTGGTATCAACCT
Source organism: uncultured Pseudothermotoga sp. (assembly GCA_937995655.1). GTDB lineage: Bacteria > Thermotogota > Thermotogae > Thermotogales > DSM-5069 > Pseudothermotoga_B. Next base: position 84,845 of record CALKJI010000001.1, read on the forward strand.
TGGGATAGGTGGTACACAGCAAGGGAGGTTCACCAAGACCGGGTGGTTTTCTTCGCCCTGAACTACTCTTCAAAAACTTTGAGCTATGTTTGGAGGGCAACAGCAAATGGAAGATACCAAGTTCTTCCGGCGAGAGTTTATTCGATGTATTATAAAGGTCTTTACGGTCACTCAAATCCTGATAAGCTCGATATTGGCGTATGGTTTGAAGTTGAAAAATCTAAATGACCTTCTTATCAATTACAACGTCTCTTTAGATCGCGTATTCAGAATAGCTAAAATTCTACAGATCGATGTTGAACTTGATGTGATATTCATCGAGTGCGATAGCATATACGAATTCAATCGATTGACTAAAAAACCATACCATGTTGGTGCCATATACATCGATGGTATGATCATCACTCAGCCCTTTAATCTTCTAAAACAAAAGGGTCTGTTAGAGAGCACGATAGAACATGAGTTGCTCCATCATTTGATCGAAAAAAACTACTCTATGCCTAAATGGCTCCAGGAAGGATTGATACTATATCTAACAGGTGCAAAAATTGAAGAGCTAAAGGGAGACCACAAAGATGCTCTGATAAGGTTTATACAGGAGGTTAGTCATGAAAATATACCAAATTATGTGGCTCGCTATCGCAACAACAATTGCGTTAATCGTGATCCTGGACTTCAGTTTTCAGGTCCAACTTCAGGTGGACCATAAGCCCATAAAGGATATCCAGGATCTTTTTCTTGAAGGGAAGATAGTTGCAGCAAAGATTTATTCGAACAGAACCTTTCAAGTCATGAACAACGGTTTGTACTTACCACGAGTAAAGCCAGCAGAGAGAATAGAACTCTATTTTGAAAGTATGGGCTTTCTTAAAAGGACAAAGTCACTCAAATTTTTCATCGAACCCGATGCCACGGACCGAGATGAAGATGGATATCCAGATTGTTTAATGCTCGACTTGAAAGACTCGGAAAGATTCAGAAACTGGTTCATTTGGATTGCAATAGATGCCTTCAAGAACAACACCCCTTTGTGGAATAAAGATGAAATGGATTGTGCCGGTTTAGTGAGATACTGTGCAAGAGAAGCCCTCAGAAAACACGATAGTTACTGGTTTGAAAAGACAAAATACACCGGTCCTGTCTTTGAGGATGTTGAGAAGTACAATTACCCCAATATACCTATAATCGGTAGAAGGATGTTCAGAATAAGTAAAGGTCGGTTCAGAGACAGTTCTGATTTCAGCACTTTCGCAGTTGCCAGAATACTGTACGAGAACAGTATGAAGTTTGCGACAAAGGACATTAATTTTGCGATTCCCGGAGATATCATGGTCTTTTTTCATCCAGAAGACTTCGAATTTCCATACCATTTGATGATTTATGTTGGCAATCTTGGCATAGCAGATCATCAAGGCTGGGTTTTGTATCACACAGGTCCCATTGGTGAAGGACCTGGTGAGCTCAGGTTCGTCAAGTTCGCTGAACTTGCCAGGCTTGATCCTTCCTGGGTACCTAACGCTAAGAACAAGTATTTCATGGGTTTCTACAGATTCAAATTTCTACATTGATAGTTACATCGACCTTTGATATAAAAGACAAGAGGTGAGTTATCTGTAGTATAATTCACTTGAATTTTCCTTGAGAGGTGATTTTTTTGAAAGACTTCTACAGAATGAAGGCTGAGGAAGTCTGTACAGATATGCAGGTAGATCCTGCGAAAGGACTTAGCAGTCAGGAAGCGAGAAAAAGATTTGAAAAATACGGTCCAAACGAGATAGTTCAGAAGAGCAGAAGAACTATCTGGCAAATGTTTTTCTCACAATTTACAGATTTTCTGATAATCATACTCCTTGCAGCAGCCGTAATCTCCATTCTTGTCGGTGAAGGCGTCGATGCCGTTTTGATAATCATAATCGTCCTTCTTAATGCTACATTGAGCACAATACAAGAATCAAAGGCAGAGAAATCCTTGCAGTTACTTAAGAAAATGGCTGCACCTATGGCAAAGGTGATCCGGGACGGTGTAGTACAAACAATTTCATCCAGAGAGATAGTACCTGGCGATGTGATTTTACTCGAGACAGGTAATTATGTCCCAGCAGATGGAAGGTTGATCGAAGCTGTGAACCTCTCCGTCAGTGAGGCCGCCCTGACGGGCGAATCTCAGCCCGTTGATAAGATAACAGAGGCAATTGAAAGAGACAAACTCCCCATAGGAGACAGACTAAACATGGTTTACTCAGGAACGATAGTGACCAAGGGTAGAGGTAAAGCCATCGTAACCTCCACTGGGAATGAAACCGAGCTGGGAAAAATTGCAAAGATGCTTTCTGAAATGGAAGAAGAACAGACACCTTTGCAAAAGAATCTAGAGAGATTGGGAAAACAAATAGGTGTAATAGTCTTAGCTATATGTGCAATTGTCTTCGTGGTGGGACTTCTCGAAGGAAATCCACTACTTGAAATGTTCCTCACCTCGGTAAGTTTGGCCGTCGCAGCGGTTCCCGAAGGTTTACCTGCTGTTGTAACAATAGTTTTGGCACTTGGAATGTATAACATGGCCAAAAGACATGCCTTGATTAGAAGGCTTCAAGCCGTTGAAGCGCTTGGCTCTGTCAACGTGATCTGCTCTGATAAAACTGGTACCTTGACAAAAAATGAAATGACTGTTATCAAATATTACCTGCATCCATCAATGTTTTTTGAACACAATCATGCAAAACAAAAGAACTCGAAATCCTTGCAAATGCTGTTAACAGGTGCAGCACTGTGCAATGACAGTTTTATAACGATGAAAGATGGAAATCGCGTAACTTCCGGTGATCCAACAGAGATAGCTCTGGCAGTTGCTGCTTTTGATATGGGAATCGAAAAGACAGTTTATGAAAGTAAGATGCCACGTATTCACGAAATACCATTTGATTCTGATAGAAAGATGATGACAACGGTCCATAAAGATCAGGACAAGGTACTGTCTTTTACTAAAGGTGCCCCCGATTTGGTGATAAGAAACTGTAATAGATACATGTCAGACGACGGGCAGATCAAAGATCTCACCCAAAAAGACAAGGAAGAGATTCTTCAGAGCAACACAAAAATGGCACAAGAGGGACTCCGTGTTCTAGCAATAGCCTTTAAGGAGGTTCAAAACAACCATTTATCAAACCTCGAAAACGACATGATTTTTCTTGGGCTGATGGGTATGATCGATCCTCCAAGACCAGAGGTTAAAGATGCCCTCGAAAAATGCCAAACCGCTGGGATCAAAGTGATCATGATAACGGGGGATCACAAAGTGACTGCTCAGACAATCGCAAGCGAATTGAAGATCCTTGATCGTGACGATATGATTCTTACCGGCAGCGACTTGATAGAGATGGATGTTGATCAATTGGTTAAAGTGATGGAAAAGGTTAAGGTCTATGCCAGAGTATCGCCGAACGATAAATTGAAAATAGTAGAGGCTCTGAAGAAACAAGGAAGAATAGTTGCTATGACAGGTGATGGTGTGAACGACGCGCCTGCATTGAAAAAATCTGATATAGGTGTTGCAATGGGTATCACAGGCACGGATGTTTCAAAGGACGCATCCGATATGGTCTTAACAGACGACAATTTTGCAAGTATTGTAGCAGCAATTGAAGAAGGAAGGAAGATTTTTGATAATATCAGAAAGGTCGTCTATTACCTACTATCTTGTAATATCAGTGAGGTTGCGACCATATTCATTTCAATACTATTAAGATTACCGCTACCATTGATTCCTGTTCAAATACTCTGGATGAACTTAGTTACCGATGGACTTCCAGCCTTGGCTTTGGGAGTCGAGCCGGCAGAACCAGATATAATGAAAAGGCCGCCGAGAGATCCCAAAGAGGGTATCATGAGTAAGGATGTTTTGACAAACATCTTTATCGGTGGTCTAATTCTGTCGTTATTAACACTCTTTGTCTACGCCTGGGCTTTGATAGAACATGACCAGATTGAATTGCTCAGAACAATGGTCTTCTTCACGCTGTGTACAGGTCAATTGATCCACGCCTTTAACTCAAAGTCATTGAGATTTTCATTGTTCAAGGTTGGAATCAAAAACAATCCAAAACTCATAATAGCATCTCTTGCCTCTTTTGCTATGTTGATCGCAGTTATATACACTCCAGGACTTCAAGATGTCTTTGGCACAACCAATCTCACAGGGAAACAGTTTGCTGTATCTATGATTGCCGCACTGACCATGTTACCTCTCTATGAACTAGTGAAGTTCATAAAATATAGAGGTAGGTAAACAACATCCCCTCCTGTTGGAGGGGACTTACCTTTATTGTCCTTACAGAGCGCACAATCTCAACTTTGATTCTGGTTTTTTAGAACCTTTGCCTTTGCAGCGTTCCTGAGCTTTAAAGACCTTTCCACAAAGACTTTTTCTTTTGTCAAAGGATCGATCCCTGAATAATACATCGCTGTACTCATTGTACCTGGTGAAGGTGTAAAGATCTGTATCTGTTGAGGTCGATACTTCAATTTTTCTTCTATGAACCTTTTTAAGTGTTCATTCTCTTTTCTTGTTTCTCCAGGGTGTGCAACTATGAAATAACCTACCACATAACGCTGTTTGCCAGAAATTTTGGCATATTTTTCAAACCTCTCTTTGAATTCTAGAAAGAGTTCTACAGGAGGTTTTCTCATCAAAGTCAGAACCTTTGGATGTGAATGTTCTGGTGCAAGTTTGAGCTGTCCTGGTGTGAAATCAACAAGCCTTTTGATGAACAGATCTGCATCTGGATCATTCAAAACCAAATCGTGTCGTATGCCTGATGAAACGAAGACATTATTAACTCCCCCAAGAGTTCTTATTCTATCCAAGAGATTCAAATACTTCTCGTGGTTTGGTTTCACATTCACGCAGCTTTTTGGGTACAAACAAAGTTTCTCACACTGACCTTTTGTCTCCCTTATTGAACAACTCGATCCGTACATATTCGCCGTGGGGCCACCCACATCTGTGATAGTCCCGCGAAAGTCCGGATGTCTTGTCAAAATCTTCACTTCTTCAACGACCGAGTCGGCAGTTCTTGACATCACGTGGCTGGTCTGATGCTGCGCCAAAGCACAAAAAGAACATGATCCAAAGCAACCTCTTACACATGTTACAGAAAATTGAATCATCCTTAATGCGGGCACAATCCCCATACTTTCATAGAAGGGATGTGTTCTTCTCTCAAAAGGTAGAAGATAGATTTTATCTAGTTCTTCTTGTTCAAGAGGCAGTTGTGGAGGGTTCTGTATGACATATCTACTATCTTGCCTCTGACATAGCGAAACATTCTTGAATGGATCTGTCATAACGGTATGTAATCTCACGAATTCTGCGTATTTTGTCCTATCACGGGAAATTTCATCGAAATCAGGTAGTTCGTAACAAAAATTAGGTTTCCTTGAGCTCCACCAGACAATCCCACGGAGAGTCTTACATTTGTCTATATCATTGGTTTTGTCAAGCATCTGGGCAATTTCCAGGATGGTTTTCTCACCCATACCGTAAACAAGAATATCGGCTTTGGCATCAACGAGAATGGATTTTCTGATTCTATCAGACCACCAATCGTAGTGTGCAAAACGCCTTAAACTGGCTTCAATTCCACCAAGAATGATCGGGACATCTGGAAAAAATCTCCTGACAAGGTTTGAATAGACAATGGTCGCACGATCTGGCCTTTTTCCAGCAATACCTCCTGGTGAATAGTCATCGGTTTTTCTTTTCTTCATGGAAGCTGTATAATTTGCAACCATTGAATCTACATTACCTGCGCTGATGCCAAAAAACAACCTCGGTCTGCCAAGGCGAGTAATATCCCTCTGGTTGTTCCAGTTTGGTTGAGCAATGATCCCTACTTTGAATCCTTTTGAAACAAGGTAATGTCCTATCAAAGCAACGCCAAAAGATGGGTGATCCACGTAGGCATCACCGGTGACCAATATGATGTCAAGCATGTTCCAACCTAATTTTCTTGCTTCTTCAGCGGTTGTGGGTAAAAACATAGTATCACTTCCAAAAACAGTCTAACAGAAAATTAGCAAAGAATTTTTAATCAATGAAGATAATAACAACCCACAGAATGTTAATTCAAATTCACATAAAATGGTTAATGTCTCAAAAATCAAAGATAAGAGAAGAAAAACAAAAGATTATAAAGAACAAGTCAAAAACATGAGGATGAAAGCAGATAGAAGTCGAATATTAATATTTAAAGCTATAAATTGAGAAAAGCAGTACTTGACTCCTTTGGAAGTTATTGAAAAGGTTTTCAAAAACCTTTTCAAAACTAGATAGGAGGATTGCCATATTGAAAAACAAACGTACAAACGGCTTAGTAAATATCAAAAGTGTAGCACAACACGCGGGAGTCTCCATTTCAACTGTATCAAGAGTGATGAACAATACGCAGAGTGTTATTGAAGAGTTACGAACAAGAGTCAAGAACGCTATTGAAAAACTTGGTTACCATCCAAACCAAGTAGCAAGAAGTTTGAGGACCGGTTCGACAAAATTGATAGGTTTTATAATACCAGATATTACGAACCCAGCCTTTCTTTTGATGGTGAAAGGTGCCGAAGATTTTCTAAAGCGTAAGGGTTACGCTTTTATAGTCTGCGGAATGGATCATAGCACCCGCGAGGAAACAAAATTGCTCAGAGCATTACTTTCTCAAAGTGTTGAAGGTTTGATCGTAACTTGCTCTGGTGGACAAAATTCAGATTTCACGCAAATTGCTGAATCCAGTAGCATCAGGATGGTCTTCATGGACAGACGTTACGAAAATATGAATATACCATATGTAGGTGTAGATAATGCCGATGGCTTACAAAAGATTACAGATTATCTCATAAAAAATGGCCATAGATCCTTTGTCTATCTGAGTGGTGAAAGAAACACCTCAAGCGCCAAAGAAAGATTGCGTGGTTTCATAAAAAGTGTCAAGGAACATGGAATAGAAGATTTCCAAGTAATGTATGGGAAATTCACCTTTGAAAGCGGTTATGAACTCACTAGAAAACTGAAAAAAATTCCAGATGCCATAGTTGGAGGATTGGAATAACAACTATGCTGAAGACGAAACGATACTGTTCCATTGCGGAAATTTCCCACCACGATTCTGTAGAAATACGCTATGCAGATGTGAAGGAACTACAGTTGGAAACCAAAATGCCTACGGTGCCTGTACAGGAAAGATAAAAAGTGGGCCATTCACATTCTTCAGATTGTCTACGGACGACTTCAATGGTAATCTCAAAGCATATGTAGGTGAGGGTGAAATATCATCCACAGACCCCAGGACCTTTGGTTCAAGAGGTATTGCCAAGATAAAGAACCTGGAAAAATTGATGAACTATATATTTCTTGAAGGCTTTGAGCACCATGTGGCGATAAATCTATCTCAAGTGGCCAGGTCTGTCAAAGAAGCATTGGAAAGGTATTTGAATATCAAAACCTATCTACACGAATAAGGAAGAGTGGAGATGGCTCTCCACTCTTTTATTGCTGGAATAACTCTCTACGGAAGCTCAAAAATTACGGTCAGTACCCCATCTTCGTACAGAAGATCTTTTAAATTCAAATCTTCAAACAATGATTCATCGATTTCTTGATCTGTCTTTATACTGAGTTTTACCGTCGTTTTATCGCCGGAAGGCTCCTGTTCATAGGTAATCATATCGAGCACATCATCGGGATAGTAACGATCGATATACCAGTAAATCACCGATACCAAACTTTCTGGCGCAGACTCATAGTCTTCATAATAATACCTTATGCCGTTCACAAAATCGATCATTATCTGCTCCACTGAGGGTAGTTGATATTTTTCATACCATTTTGTCACATATATAAATCTGTTTTCCTTGTCAATTCGAACACTATCAACTACCACACTCAGGCTCCTCATAACATCCTGTTCTGTCATAGTTTCGACAAGATCAGTTTCAACACCAACAGTTACAAGCCATCCACCATCTTCTTCTTTTCTCTCGTAAAAAACTCTTTCTAGAAAGTCCTCGGGAACAACGTCGAGTTCGACTACACGCTCTGGTGGATCCATGTACATGTAATAGCATTGAAAGTCGATAGAATCGATTACATTATTCAAAATCTTGAGCTCTTCCGGTTTTGGTAAGAATTCAAATAGAATCTCTTTCAAAACGTAGGAGATTAAATCTTTTGATAACTTCGCTTCCATTATTACCGAGCAATCTTTCCTATACAGAGAAAGATCGGCAAATATACTCTCCTGATTGAAAATGATTTTACCTACTAATCCGCTCTCTAAAGGCACGAGATCCTTTTCATCAACATTCGGTGACAAAATTTCAGCTATACCACCTTTTATTGGAAGTACTGCTATGAATTCGTCTGAATTCAAGTAGACAAAGTCCTTTGTTGTCCTGACAAAGCCTCCGAGTTCTTCAAAGTACTCGATCAAATCTTGCAATGCTTCTGCTCTAAATTCAAAGAACAGCGCATATTTCGATCCTTCCTCTGAGAAACTCAAAGAAACAGCTGAAGCCTTTGAAAAGATAAAGCTGAATTCTTCTATATCCAATTCGAATTCTTCCATTACCGAAGAAAACTGATTCAGAATTGACGATGTCATCGCTAAAGAAAACTGTGCATCCTTGAGTACTTTCAATCCCTCTGGCAAGGTTTGCGACCTAGCCCGATTTATCTCCCAGTCAAATCTAGAAAATTTGTTTGATCTTACGAGAATTTTTGCAACCTCCGAATCAAAAACGACACTTACTTCATCATCGGTCGGTATACCTTCGTTGAAACCAAGCAGATGTAAAATTATTCCAATGACTGGGACAGTCTGAAACCTTGCATATACTGTGACATCTTCGTTTAACTTCATCATTGGTAGTTGGTTTTTGATCATAGCATTCACGTCATCGAACATTAATGGTGATACAAAATAGTACAGTCCGTTCGCTTCGATAGTCTGATGATCAGTTAGCAAGACGGAGAAATTTTTCTTAACCCAATCAGGATCGTCGGTAACTAACGAAAGATCTAGTAAATTCTGAACATTTTCGATTTCTTCTGTTTCGACAAAACCCATCAAGCTTGAAAGCCTCAGTGTCATTTTGCCAAAGAAACAGACAAAACCTTCTGTTGGGTCCTTCAGTTTATTGCCCTGTGGTAGAAAAGAATTGAGCCTTTCGAAATCCTTCAAAAACAAGACATAATCTGCTGTGGCGGGGACATAGGCAAAGGTATAAATGCACAGAAAGACCACTAAAAGGAAGAAACCCTTTTTCATGCAATATCCCTCCCTTGGATTTTTTAAATGTCTATTCTTTTTTATTTTATATACTATCACTAAATTTTAGATAAAATGCAAACCATTTATCTCTCGAAGGCTTAAATCCCCGACGATCCCCTTCCAGTTCCTGGATGGTGGGAAGACTTTTTTGCCTGGACTGTCCCTTCAAAAATTACTCGGTATACTTCAAAATAGCCACGCTTTTTTTCTCCTCCTGGGCCAGAAGCCATAACCAGACCCCAATTCGATCCATCTTTGTAAATCCAACCAAAGGTTTTAGACCGAAGCCAGGTGTACCAGAAAGGTTTTCCGTTTTCATCAAGGTTATAGGGGGACTTAGGCCAGATGCAAAGGGGTGTCACAACAATGTGGTAGGATTTTCCGGGAACAAGACCCTTGAGCGTAATACTCTGAGGACTAGCTTGAATGTATGTGATGTTTTTCTCATCGGGGACATATTGAGCTGGATAATCACAAAAGTAGACTGGATACTGGTAACGAGAATCTCTAGTCCAGTAGGCTGTGGAAACTGGATCTTGTGGTTCCATGATGCTCACGCGATATCCCACCACAAGGCGCTTAAGGGGTAGGTAGTAAAAAACGATACCACCTGCTGAACCCTGGTCAGATTCTAGGATCGAATCTACTTCTTCTGTATAGGGCGCGAAAGTGATAGAGACTTCACCGTCAAAATTTTGGGAAAAAACATAGGAAAGACACATGGCACTCAAAAGTACCAGGAAAGACCAGAACTTCCGCAACATACACATCCCTCCAATCCGCAATTTCCCCTTGGAAGGTGTACTTATTATATTATAATTCTTTTTCACAAATCTGTTAAAAGAGTATGATAAACACAGTTTCAGTTATCAGGATTACACGAATCTTTTCCTTCTGAATATTGGGTTCTGAAAGTCTGTTTATGCTTGTACATCTGAGTTATATCCTTTTCTGATTTTGTTGGTCACTGAAATTCTTTTCATGACAACCTAAAGGAGTGAAACAAAAATCAGGCATTTCATCAAAGCAAAGACAGCCGCAAGGCTGCCCCTTTATAGGGAATATTTCTTCTCTAGTTCGTTCCATCTTCTGATTCCCACAATTTCGTTGAACTCAGACCAGTTCACACCAAGTTGCGCGATCTTATCCATGTCATTGTGTTTCAAAGCTTCAAGCGCTTGGATCATGGCTTTTGTGGCTGGGTACAGACAGACCATCGGAACGGAGAGGTATTTCACTCCAACTTTTGCAAGTTCCCTCAAATCGAAATTAGGCGTTTTCCCGCCCGGAATGATATTAAAAGAAATTGGTTTTGGAACTTCACGAACAAGAGTCCTAATCTCGTCCATAGACTGTGGTGCTTCAACGTATATGTAGTCTGCACCAGCCTCGGCATAGGCTTTTGCACGCCTAACAACCTCTTCAAAACCTGCCACACTTCGAGCATCTGTCCTTGCACCTATGACAAGCCAGGGGTTTTCAGAATTTCTTGCATCGACAGCAGCCTTTATCTTGCTGACCATCTCTTCAAGGCTCACTATGCTTTTACCCTCCATGTGTCCACATCTCTTTGGCCAAATCTGATCTTCAAGTCGTACACCTGCAGCTCCAATCCTGGCAAAATTCTTGACAGCCCAAAAAGCGTTGAGAGCATTCCCATAACCTGTATCTATATCGGCATCGACTGGTAAATTTGTGGCGTTGACTATCGTTCTAACCCTTTCCAACATCTCTGCATACCCAACCAATCCAATATCTGGTTGGCCTATCAGGGATGCCGAAATCCCATAGCCTGTGGTCCCCACAACCTCAAATCCAGCTCTTTCTATGAGTAGAGCGGAAAGAGCGTCATAAGCACAAACCCTGAGTGTCAAAGTATTCTCTCGGGCAAGGTAACCTCTGAACCTCTTTGCCTTTTGAACGGCGCTTTCAACAACGTCCATCCAAACACCTCCTTGATTGTGTCGTGTCTTGCTTGATTAATCATGTAACAATGTGTATAATGTATCATGTCACATATCATATATGATATCATATATCACAGACTCCGAGTCAAATTTAAACCAAATTCCTTGGAGGTGGTATTGTGAAGGTAAGGTTAACGGCAGTTTTGCTACTAGGTTTGCTGATGCTGTCAGTTTTCGGGGCAACTTATCCTGACAAACCGGTCACCTTGATCGCACCTGGCAGTCCAGGCGGTGGCTGGGATACCACGGCAAGGGTCGTCGCACAAGTACTGAAAGAAACAGGTTTGGTTACTCAAACGATTGTAGTCACAAATATGCCTGGTGGAGGCGGTGGAATAGGCCTGGCACACATGCAAACAAAGGTGGGGGACCCCTACACGATAATAGTCTTCTCTCCACCACTCTTACTCATCAATTTGACCGGACAAACCAAGTACTCCTTTAAAGATCTTACTCCCCTTGCAATGGTTTTACACGATTACGGCGCTTTCGCTGTATCAAAGAAATCAAAGTATACCAGCATCAAAGAAATTATGGAAGCGTTGAAGACAAACCCAAAGAGCGTCAAAGTTGGCGGAATATCAGCATACGGTTCAATGGACCACATTCAGTTCCTAATAGCTGCAAAAGCCGCGGGTGTTACCAGTTTAAAGGACATAACCTATGTATCCTTTCAAGAAGGTGACCACTTGGCCGCGTTACTGGGTGGGCACATTGATGTATTGTCCACTGGTCTTGCGGAAACTGTGAACGCTGTCCAGGCAGGTGCGGCCAGGGTTCTTGCTGTAACAGCACCACAACGCGTAGCAGGACTTCTTTCGATGGTTCCAACTCTCAGAGAAGAAGGTATAGATGCAGAATTTGTCAATTGGAGAGGATTTTTCGGGCCTCTCAACATGCCCTCTCACGCAGTCGAATACTGGATAAGCACCTTCAAAAATATGGTTGAAACTCCCACCTGGGAAAATAAGCTCGCAAACTACGGTTGGGGTAGGGCGTTCGTGGCAGGAACCGATTTTAAAGCATTCCTTGAGAAAACAAATGATTTATACAAGGAGATACTCTCAGAACTTGGATTATACAAAGGCGAATAGCGCTCGCAATACTTTACCCGCAGAGGTTTCCTCTGCGGGTTATTTGGAGGGCTCGAGAATGTACAAAGTAGAAAGGATTTTCAACGTTCTTGCTCTTGCCTTTGGTATCATCTACACCATTGCATCTTTGAAATTGCCAAGGGCACCTGTGGGGGACCCAATGGGTCCAATCTATTTTCCCCTCGGCCTTGGAATCTTCATGGCTGTTTTAGGTGCACTGATGTTGATAACTAGCAAAAAAGACGACTCGGCCCGACATGAAAACTTTCAGAAAAAGAATTTTACAATAGTTATCATCATAGTTGCCCTTGGAATCGCTTACAGCTTCCTTTTTAACAAGCTCGGTTTTATCGCCTCGACATTGTTATTTCTCTTGGCACTACTTTTCTTGATTAATGGTCCTAAGAGCTGGCTCAAGAACATCTTGATAAGTGTCATCTTTACCGTTGGCATTTGGCTCTTGTTTGAAAGAGTCTTTTTAATCACCCTGCCATGAAGGAGTGGTTTTCATGGAGACATTGCAGTACTTACTTTACGGACTCGAAGTTGTTTTGAGACCATCCACCTTTCTTTGGTTAACCATCGGGAGTTTTCTTGGAACTGTCATAGGTATGATACCAGGTCTGGGACCGGCAACTGGCATAGCTTTGCTGCTACCATTGACTTTCGTCCTTAAGCCAGAGACTGCACTCGTTGCCATGGCTGCCATATATTTCGGAGCCATGTTCGGTGGTTCTCGAAGCGCCATACTTCTCAACATTCCTGGCGACGCTTCAGCAGTTGCAACTTGCTTTGATGGCTATCCAATGACACTGAAAGGGGAAGCTGAAGCCGCACTTGCTATCTCCGCAATCGCTTCCTTCGTAGGTGGGTTCATCGCCGCCATAGCTTTTGTGTTTCTGGCTGTCCCACTTTCAAAGATTGCACTTTTGTTTGGACCACCAGAGTACTTCGCATTGATGGTCTTAGCTCTTACAGCTACCGCGTCATTGTCAGAAGGAAAACTTCTTAAGGGTTTGTTTGCAACTGCGATCGGCTTGATGACTACAGCTGTTGGATTAGATCCTCAGACCAGTGTGTCAAGGTTCACCTTTGGAAATTTGGAACTTCAAGGCGGAATTGACTTTCTGGTCGTAATAATGGGGGTCTACGGCCTGGGAGAAGTTTTCAAAAGTGTAGAAAAGACCTTGAATAAGAGCTCAGCAAAATCTATTCAAAGGCAGTTCAAAAAAATATGGATAACAAAGGAGCAATTCAAAAGAACTCTTATACCTATGCTGCGGGCAACACCCATCGGGTTCATCATAGGTCTTTTGCCGGGTACCGGTGGGACGATAGCTGCATTGATGTCATACAACGTGGAGAAAAAGCTATCGAAAGAACCTGAAAAATTTGGGAAAGGAGCCATAGAGGGTGTCGCAGCACCAGAGGCAGCAAACAATGCATGCAGCATCGGAGCAATGATACCAACATTCACATTGGGAATACCTGGATCTGGAACGGCAGCAATTATGCTTGGCGCGTTGATGATGTATGGACTCCAACCAGGGCCACTTCTGTTTGAGTTTCGTCCAGAGGTAGGATGGGGAATAGTTGCCTCTCTGTTCGTTGGTAATTTCATTTGTGCGGTGTTGAACATACCCCTTGCGAACTTGTTAGTTCGAGTTTTGATGGTTCCGGAAAAAATTCTCTATCCCTTGGTAATCGCGCTATGTTTCATAGGTGTTTACGCTGCCGAGATGAGCGTTGTAAACCTTTACCTTCTTGTCTTCTTTGGGATCTTGGGATACCTTATGCGAAAGCTCGATATTCCCACAGCACCCATGATACTAGCGAGTGTTATAGGAACAAAACTTGAACAGTCTTTGCGAAAATCTTTGATGCTCTCCGACGGAGACTTTTCCATATTCTTCAGATCGACGATCTCACAAATACTCATTGCGCTAACCATTCTTTCTCTGCTTTACCCAATGATTTCAAAAACTCTTAAGCGCAGAAGAACTTAATCAAATGTATAATCAAAGATGAACCATCGAGGAGGAATTCACCTTGACCACAATAGCACGCAAATCTCTCAAAGAAGAGGTTCTGGAAAGAGTTAGAGAATATATTCTGAAAGGGTACGTGTCTCCTGGTGAGAGGATAGTCATAGATGAACTTGCAAGGAGACTCGGTGTAAGCATTACACCTGTTAGAGAAGCATTAAACTGTCTTGCCGCCGAGGGTTTGTTGACCTTCCAACCTCACAAAGGTTTCACCGTCAAGAAATGGACCAAGAATGAGATCGAGGATCTATTACTTTTGAGAATTTCCCTTGAAAAATTGGCAGTCAGATTGTTCATCGAAAGAGGTTACGAAGCAAACTTACCCCTTTTAAGGACAACCTTGGAAAAAATGTGGCAGACCCTTCAAAAGGAGGATGTTGAAAGACTCGCAGAGTTGAACGCAGAATTCCACAAGATAATAGTAATGGGTTCAAAAAATGAGGAGTTAGAAAAAGTCATGAACACCTTACGAGACAAGCTTCAAAGAGTTAGGATACTCTCGCTATCCAATCCGCACCGGCCAAAGCAATCTTATGAAGAACACTTTGAAATCTTCCAAGCGATAGAAAAGAAGGATATAACCCTTGCAGAAAAAGCAGTAGAAAAACATGTCTTAAGTATCAAAGACACCCTGTTAAACCAACTTCCAGAAGATTTCCTGTAAGAAACCAGTTATTCTTTAAAAAAGCCAGCATGAGCTGGCTTTTTTAATTTGAGTAGCAAGTGGTATATCCACACATCGCGACGATCTTAAGTTGATTGAGGAAAGGTTGTCATGGAAAAATATCTATACCATCTCATGCTCTACCTGCTCTTCCAATTTCTTGCGCACAAGAGTTGCTGCAAGAATTCCTCTGAATATTCCATCCTATCTAACCACAAAAGCTGAAGTTTCGTGTTGAGGAATTTCCTTTGATTTTCTGGTTTTAAGTCTTTCAGTCACAAAGATTATGATTATGAAAGCAAAGAGCAGAAAAATATATATTTCCAAAAGAGGAATCTAAGCAAAATGAAGAACAATGCCAACACACAATGAAACTATGATTATCAATTTGACCCACCACCTATTGGCAGAACTATGTAAAGTACTCTATCTTGTAGAAACACTGATCACATTCCAAGCAAGATTACAGTGCTTCTTGGCTGTGCAACGTAGGTGTATCCAACGGACTCTGGCTCATCAAGGAAATCTTCAGGGCACTCTTTGGATGTATCAACAACCCTATACCATTTCTTATTGTGGAGATAGGGCAACACAAATTTTAAAGGTTCGCGCCACTGATTCAAAATGACGTAGATATCACTATCTTGTTCTGCATCGGAACTAGAATGTCCACTTATCATGAAGGCTATTGAGTGGGAGTAGTAGGAAAAATCTGGTTCAAAGGGTTCAACTCCATGCCACGTAAGATCTGGGACCCCCGATTGTGTTGGCATTCCCGTAAAAAAATGAGTTCTTCTGAGAGCCGAATGAGACTTTCGAAAGTGAATCATTTTTTTGAAAAATCGAAAAACATCGGCATGCTTTTCCTTCAAACTCCAATCGAGCCAAGTTGTTTCATCATCGTGGCAATATGCATTGTTGTTACCTTTCTGTGTTCTGTACATCTCATCACCCATCAAGATCATAGGAGTCCCGTGAGAGACCATTAAGATCGTTATAAAATTTTTCACCTGCTGTTTTCTCAAACGAATTATCTGGGGATCACTTGTTTCACCCTCGACGCCATAATTAGAACTGAAATTTTCATCGCTACCATCCCTGTTATCTTCACCGTTTGCTTCGTTGTGCTTGTAGCGATAGCTGACTAAATCTCTCAATGTGAATCCATCATGACAAGTGACAAAATTTATACTGGCATGAGGTGACCTTGTACCATACAAATCCTGACTACCAGCTATTCTCATAGCAAGATCCTGTACCGTACCTTCGTCTCCCCGTACAAACCTTCTGACCGTATCTCTATATCTTCCATTCCATTCTGCCCAACCCTGGGGAAACTGTCCTAAGAAATATCCACCCGCGGCATCCCAACCTTCCGCAATGAGCTTTAAATCATGTAATATGGCATCTTCCGAAATATCTTTCAGCAACGAGAAATCTCCAATCCATCTACCATCTGGTGTTCTGCCAAGAATCGATGCAAGATCAAAGCGAAAACCATCTACATGCATCTCCGTTGCCCAATACCTAAGGCTATCTATGATCATCTCTTTCACAACAGGATGATTACAGTTGAGAGTATTGCCACAACCAGAGTAATTCAAGTAAAAGCGCTTATTGTTAGGGTTGAGCATGTAATAGATCTCATTATCTATTCCCCTGAAAGAAAGTGTTGGACCAAGTTCATTGCCTTCACCGGTGTGATTGTAAACAACGTCTAAGATCACCTCAAAACCGTTTCTGTGCATCTCTTTGACAAAATCCTTGAAGAGAAAGACCTGTTCACCAAGCTTCATACCGACTGAGTAGTTGCCTGTCACAGCAAAAAAACCCAAAGGGTTATAGCCCCACATGTCCTTGAGCCTCTTGTTTGTGAAGGGATCAACATTCGTGTTGGCATTCGCACAGAACTCAAAGATTGGCATCAACTCGATCGTAGTTACGCCAAGCTCCTTAAGATGGTCCAACTTCTCGAGTATACCCAGAAAAGTACCCGGAAACTTTGTTCCTGATGTAGGACTAATTGTGAAAAATCGCACGTGCATCTCATAGATGATGGTATCTTTCCAAGAGATCATAGGTTTTCTATCTTTAGACCAATCGTACTTTGAATCGTCTATGACTATAGATTTTGTAGGACTTTGTGCTGAATCGATCGTTGAAAAGGAAAGATCCTTCTTTGGCGAGTTTCTGTCATAACCATACACGCTGTCTTCATCCCATTCGTAGGACCCAGATACCGCCTTTGCATAAGGATCAGTCAATAGTTTGTAGACATTAAACCTTTTTCCATCCTGCGGATCGTATTCTCCATCTATTCTCCAACCGTAATACTGTCCATGACCAACGCCATAGACATATATGTGCCATATATCACCCGTTCTGTTATGTAAGGGATCAAGCACAAACCTGTGTGATGGTTTTTCATCGTAGTAGTTCTGATAAAGCTCAAGGATCACACGACGACCATTCCTAGAAAAGATACCAAAGTTCACACCGGTATCATCTGGGGTTGCACCGAACCTCGGGTAACCCCTTTTTATTTTCAGCTCTACCTCTGGGCCTGGATTGTTATACTGTGCAGGATAGTCTGGCAATATATCACCTTAGTAATAGTATACTTCTTAATATCAACTCAACACAACCTGATTTCAGTTGAAACTCTTCGAAAGATAGCGTAAATCGGTAAGTGATTCTAGAAATCTTAACTCTTTTGCCCTTTTCTTCAATTTTCTTATATTTTTAAGTAAAATCAATGTGACTTCATTCTTGACAAATAATCTTTGGTGTCTTTTAATTGATGTGGTAACGTTACCACACAAGGGGGTGTTTTTATGAAGAGGTTTTTCCTGGCTTTAATCCTTCTCATTGCTCTATGCATCTTTGCCGCTCCTTACAACACAAAGATAAAGGTGCTACTGTGGGACGATGCGCTCACTCAGGCTTTGAAAGCTGGATTGCCAGATTTTGAAAAGGCTACAGGCATCAAAGTCGATTTAGAATTGGTACCAAGTGGCACTCTGCTTCAAAAAACCTTAATAAGTGTCACAGCCAAGAGTTCAGATTACGATCTGATAGCAGTCGATGAACCAAATATACCCATGGTAGGCCCGTTGCTCACTGGATTCTCTGATTGGCCACAGACACAGGTTTACACCAGACCCAGTATGGCTGATATTATGCCTCTTGCCTTTGCCGCGGGCCAGTGGAAGGGAGAATTTAAGGGTCTCCCCGTGAACGCAAACATCTACGTATGGCTTACGAGAAAGGATATAGTGGAGAAGTACAAAGAGGAATTCAAAAAAGAATATGGTTATGAAATGAGGGTTCCCAGAACTTTACAGGAATTGCTCGATATGAGCAAATTCCTCTCAAAGAAGGGTATCTATGGTTGGGCTCCATTCACCAAACCTACCGAAGGTGCTACGGCAGAAGCCGTATGGATCTTCGAAAGCTTTGGTACAAAGATCCTAGAACCCGACGCCAATGGTTACAAAGTCGTGTTAGACAAGAAGAAGGCCATTGAGGCTATCAACTTTTATAAAGAACTTCTAAAATATGCACCCCAAGGCGCTCTTGACTTTGGACATGCAGAGCGTGTTGCAGCCTTTTCCCGTGGAGAAGTCTTCTCAATGTTCAACTGGCCAGCATTGATACCTGACCTTGAAAATCCTGAAAAATCTCTTGTCTATGGCAAAATCGAGTACACAGAGCCACCTTCTGGCCCAGCGAAAACCGCTGCTGTTCGAGGCGCCTGGATCGTCGCCATACCGGTGGCATCTAAAGAAAAACAGGCAGCTGCCGAGTTCGCCTATTGGTGGATGAGCGTTGAAACGGGGAAAAAGCTGATACCCAAAGGTTTGACACCAGCCAGAGAGTCTTTGTTAAAAGATCCAGAGTTCCTCAAAGACAGGCCTTGGTTCCTTGGTATTTACAAATCCATGCAGTATGCCGTTGAAAGACCAAGGTTTGAAAAGTATCCGGAGGTCTCAGCCGTAATCAGAACACACTGGTTGGATGCAATCTCAGGAAGGATTGCCCCAGAAACTGCCGTTGACAGGATGGTGAACGAGATAAATGACCTCCTCAGGAAGTATGGTTACTAAGAAAAGGGGCGTACGCCCCTTTCTTGGTTTCATCTTTCCCGGTATAACACTCTTGACCATGATATTGATCTTTCCCGTGAGTTTTGCCCTAGTCCTTTCTTTCACAGACAGGCAGTTGATCTATCTTGGCTCGACCAATTTTGTTGGTTTATCCAATTACATTGAGATGGTTAGAGATAAAGGCTTTTGGAGTTCACTTCTACTACAGTTTGGTTTCATAACGATCGCTATACCAATAGAACTCGTAATAGGCTTTTTTGTTGCCTTGCTTTTCAACAATGAATTTCCATTGTGCAAACTTCTGAGATCTCTGTTGATGTTACCCGTTTTCATCTTGCCGGTACTGTCAGGTCTAACCTGGCGGTTGATGCTGCAACCACGTTATGGTATCTTGGCAAGTTTTTTTAGCTCTATTTCTCTGGGACCTTCTGCCTGGTTAGCCGACAGGAAATACGCTTACTTGGCTATCTTATTACAGGATATATGGAGAATGTGGCCCTTCATCTTTATGATCATTTATGCGGGGCTTTCTTCTATGTCTAAAGAGTACTTAGAAGCGGCACAAATAGATGGAGCAAGATTTTGGCAAAAGTTATACTATGTGATAATTCCATGTTTGAAACCAGTTATAGCCATGGCATTTCTGCTGAGGTTGATAGACGCACTTAGAATCTTTTCCGAGGTCTATGTGATGACCTACGGTGGACCATCCAATGCCACAATGCTTTTATCTTTGTACATACACAAACAAGCCTTTGAATTTGGAAAGATATCTTACGCATCTTCTATAGCGATCTTTCTTTTGATTATTTCTCTTGGTCTCTCTTACTTTGTTGTAAAAAAAGGCTTGAGGAGTGACATTGTGTGAGAAAGAAAGTCTTTCATTGGATAATCTTTGTAGTTGCCCTATTCATAGTTATGGTTCAACTCTTTCCAATCATGATTGTTGTATTCAACAGCTTCAAAAGAGATATCGACATATGGAGCAAGAACCCTTTTTATTTCAAACCAACGTTGCGAAGCTATGAACTCATATTTCAAAGCAAAGACTTCATCAATTCGTTAAAGAATTCCTTCTTTGTGGCACTTCTCTCAACGATTGTTTCCGTATTTTTTGGCTCCATGATGGCCTTTGGGCTTGTTAGATTCCAATTCAGGATCAACAACCTTGTTATCATGATTATTCTAATGCTCAGAATGATTCCGCAGATAACTATGGTGCTACCTTTCTACATACTTTTCAGGGTTTTTTCTTTGAACGATACTATCTACGGTCTATCCTTGGCACACGTGAGTTTTAACCTGCCGTATATTGTGGCATTGCTATTACCGTTCTTTTCCTCCATACCGAAAGATTACGAAGAAGCAGCAAAGATTGATGGTTGTAAAAGTTTTGGCATCTATTGGAGAATCTTTTTACCACTCGCATCAGCTGGCATTGTAGTGGCTGCCGTTTTGGGATTTCTGATGTCCTGGAATGAGTTCATGTACGCTTTAATTCTAACCAGTTCAAGAGCAAAAACAGCACCGATAACGGTGAACGCCTTTCTGGGTCAGTATGCACCGCTTTGGGGTCAGCTTTCTGCAGCGGGAACGGTGATGTTAATACCAGTTTTTGCGATCACCTTGAGTTTACAAAAGTACATTATAAAGGGTTTATCTGCCGGTGGATTAAAAGGTTGAGAAGGAGTGATAAAAGTGCTGTTTTTCCTTGATAGTGCAAAGCTTGATGAGATCGAATACGCCATCACAAGATGGAAGATCGATGGTGTTACAACCAACCCACGACACTTAATGAACGCTGGAATGAAAGTGGAAGAATTTGCACAAAAGATAATAAAGATGATACCTTCCTTGGATTTCACAGTGAGTTTAGAGGTAAATCCCCATCTAAAGGAATCTGAAGAAATATTCCAAGAGGCCGTGAAACTCTCTAAGCTTGGAGAAAACTTTGTCATAAAGGTCCCAGCAACGGAAGCTGGGTTTGAGGCACTTGTGAAACTCAAAAAGGAAGGTGTCAAAGTCAACGTGACTTTGGTATTCAATCTTGTACAAGCACTCCAAGCTGCCAAATTGGGAGCTTTTTATATCAGCCCGTTTGTTGGCTGGAAGGAAGAAAGAGGTGATATCGATCCAAACTTCATACCAACAGTTGTGAAGGCAATAAAGAACTACCATTACGATTCCAAAATCTTAGTGGCTGCTACGAGATCTGTCAGACATATCGCAGATGCCGCCCTTTGCGGAGCCGATATAGTTACTTGCTCCTTCGATCTTTACAAGAAAGCCTTTGAAAATCCTTACACCGAGATGGGGTTAAAGATCTTTTCAGATTCGTGGGACTCAATCTACAGATGAGGAGGTATTGGCATGGTCGATTTCTTAGTCCACAAAAAGGGCGATTATGTTGGTGTGGCTACAACAGATTTAAAGAAGGGTATCATAGCACAAGGCTGGACAGTTGATAAAGATCTTAACTATGAAATCGAAGTTCTCGAAGATATACCACTTGGACATAAGATAGCTTTAAGAGATATAAAAGGCGGCGAAAAGGTTATCGAGTACGGCGAAACAATAGGAGTCGCTACCAAAGACATCAAAATGGGTGAGCACGTTCACATCCATAACATAAAGAGTTTGAAATGGGGGTGAGAATATGCAAAGGCAAGTCATTGCTTATAGAAGAGAAAACGGAACGGTTGGGGTACGAAATTATGTCCTTTTGATTCCCGTTGATGATATATCCAATGCCGTTGTGGAAGCTGTTGAAAAAATTGTCAACGGAACTTTAGCAATACCTCATCCTTATGGCAGGTTACAATTTGGAGAGGACTTGGAACTGTTTTTCAAAACAATGATAGGAACCGGGAAAAACCCCAATGTAGCAGCTGCTATTGTTGTTGGAATTGAACCAAATTGGACACACAGGATAGCAGACGAGATATCCAAAACTGGCAAACCAGTTGAAGGTTTCTGGGTCGAGGGAAATGGTCAAATCAAAACGATAGAGAAGGTAGCAAGAACCGCTGTAAAATTTGTTGAAGATGCGACGAACTTAAAAAGAGAACCCGTTGATATAAATGAGTTAACTATCAGTCTTAAATGCGGCGAATCTGACACAACATCTGGTTTAGGATCAAACAAAGTTGTTGGTAGATTTACAGAAAGATTCCTACAAATCGGTGGAACAGTTCTTTTTGGTGAGACAACGGAGTTAACAGGTGCAGAACACATAGTAGCCTCAAAGTTCAAAGATAAAAACGAAAAGGAAAAGTTCCTGAAAATCTTCCAAGAGTACCAAGATTTGGTTAAATCAAAAGGTGTAGATCTGCTTGGCTCACAACCGACCCAGGGCAATATTGCCGGAGGACTCAGTACTATCGAAGAAAAGGCATTGGGAAATATACAAAAAATCGGAGATGCCATGATTGATGGAGCACTCGATTTTGCTGAGCCGGCTCCAGGTAAAGGACTTTACTTTATGAACACCTCGTCGGCAGCAGCCGAAGCAGTCACATTGTTCGCTTCAGCCGGTGCTGTTATTCATCTATTCCCAACCGGTCAAGGAAACCCCATAGGAAATCCCATCGTTCCCGTTGTGAAAATAACGGCGAATCCCAAAACCGTTCAGTCCATGAAGGAACACATAGATGTAGATGTCTCTGCCTTGCTCAGAGGTGATATAAACCTTGATCAAGCCGCAGAGACACTTTGGAATAGGGTCGTCGAGACAGCCAATGGACGACTTGTAAAAGCAGAGATACTCAGACACAATGAATTCGTTTTGACAAAACTTTACAGAAGTGCATGAGGTGATAAAGGATGAAGATGATCATAGCCGGCCGTTGGACCGATAGATCCCAGAAAATCGAAGTTCTCTATCCCTACGATGAAAACGTAGTTGATACCGTACCACAGGCAACCGAAGAAGACATAGAAACCGCATTGAAGGAATCAGTCAATGGTGCACGACTGATGAAACAAATGCCTGCTTGGAAAAGATCTGAAATACTTGAAAAAACATCAAAAATTCTTTTGAAAAGGAAAGATGAGATGACGAACATATTGGTAAAAGAGGTAGGCAAAACCATCAGAGAAGCCCGAGCCGAGGTTGAAAGAACCGTGGAGATATTCAAGTACGCTGCAGAGGAATCAAAGAGAATTTACGGTGAAACCTTACCTTTTGATTCATCCATTACCTCCGAAACAAAGATTGGTTATTTCCTTCGCGAACCATCGGGCGTAGTCGTTGCAATTGTCCCGTTCAATGTACCCTTAGCCCTTTGTGCACACAAAGTTGCACCTGCAATTGCTGCAGGAAATTCCGTTATAGTTAAACCGGCATCCAAAACGCCGTTGAATGCCATTATCCTGGGAGAGATCTTACTGGAAGCTGGGATGCCTCCAGAAGCCTTGAGTGTTGTAACCGGCTCGGGAAGCAAGATTGGTTTGATGCTCGTACAAGACAAAAGAGTTAGAATAGTCAGTTTCACTGGGAGTGTCAGCACAGGTGAGGTCATAGCCAAGGCTGCAGGAATCAAGAAACTGTGTTTTGAACTTGGCTCAAACTCTCCAATGATTGTCTCTAAGACTGCCGATCTTTCAAAAGCTGTAAAGGCTGCTGTAAGCGGTGGCTTTTCAATCGCCGGACAGGTCTGTATATCAGTCCAGAGAGTCTATGTTCACAAAGAGATATATCAAGATTTTCTTGACAGATTGTACAACGAAGTAAGCAAAATGAGATTTGGAGATCCTTCTTCCGAAGAAACTCATATGGGCCCAGTTGTAGATAGATCCAATGCAGACAGAATAATCCAGTGGATAGATGAAGCAGTCACCAAGGGTGGAAAACTTTTAATAGGCGGTGGTAGAAACAAAAACCTGATAGAACCAACTGTTCTCACTCAAGTGCCCAAGAGCACTAAGATTATGACAGATGAACTTTTTGGGCCTGCCATTGCGGTTAATCCCTTTGAAACCTTTGATGAAGCTATAGAAGAAGCTAATTCTACAAGGTATGGACTTCAAGTGGGTGTATTCACAAAAGATCTTCAAGAAGCTCTCAAAGCTATAAAGGAATTGGAGTTTGGAGGTGTCATGATAAACGAAGGTCCAAGATTTAGAGCAGACTTTATGCCTTATGGTGGCTACAAGGACAGCGGAATCGGTAGAGAAGGAATAAGATTCACAATAGAAGAGATGACAGAAATAAAAACTGTTTCCTTTGATCTTCTGTGAAATTAGGGATGTGAGACTATGCAAATGGAAATAACTTCAAGTGGTTTTAAATTGAGATACAAAGATCTTATGATAATTCACCAGAAAGATAATCCACTGGTTTTCTGTGGCAGTGGAAAATCGAATTTTCAGATGAGTCATGGAAACTTTCAGATCACAGATGATCTTTTTTCCAAGATACCTTTAAGGCAATTTTCTATTCAAGGGGGAAACATAATCTTCGAGAACCTCATAACTTTGAACTTCGAAGAATCAGACGATCTTCTTCAGATTCACTTTGAACCTCTGGACAAAACTCTGAACAGGTTATGGGTAACTCTACCGTTACAACCAAATGAGCACATATACGGTTGTGGCGAGCAATACTCGCATTTTGATCTCAGAGGGAAGAGGGTTCCTATCTGGGTGAGTGAACAGGGTGTTGGTCGAAACAAGAAAGACTTAATAACAATTTTTGCCGACTTTTTCTCCAATGCCGGTGGTGATTGGTACACAACCTATTTTCCACAGCCAACCTTTGTTTCTTCTAGAATGTATTTCTGTCATGTTGAAACATCTTCATACACTGTCTTTGATTTCACCAAAGACCATCTTCAGATAGAAATCTGGCAGTTACCAGTGACTGTGAAGATCTACTGTGCTGAAAGCTGGCAGGATCTTTTTGCCAAAATGACTACAATCCTTGGAAGACAACCTAAGATTCCAGAATGGATCCTAGATGGAGCCATATTGGGAATACAGGGTGGCACTCAAATAATGCTTGAGAAAACAGAGAAAATGAGAAACAAAGGATTGAAGATAGCCGGTGTCTGGATCCAAGATTGGGAAGGTAAGAGAATAACCACCTTTGGAAGGCAATTGATGTGGAACTGGCAGTATTCTGAAGAGCTTTATCCAAATTTGCCAAAGACAATTGAAGTACTACAGAAAGAGGATATACGAGTCTTAGGTTATATAAATCCCTTTCTCGCACTGGAGGGAAATCTATACACAGAAGCAAGCGCTAAAGGTTTTCTTGTAAAAAACAAGAATGGTGATGAATACCACGTTGTTGTGACAACCTTCCCGGCAGCAATTGTCGATTTGACAAACCCATTGGCTTGCGAATGGTTGAAGAATGTGATAAAGAAGAATATGATAGGCATAGGTCTTTCAGGTTGGATGGCAGACTATGGCGAATACCTACCCACCGATGCTGTTCTTTACAGTGGCGAATCTGCCGAATTGGTTCACAATAAATTCCCTGTTCTTTGGGCAAAGGTGAATTATGAAGCAGTTAAAGAATCTCAAAAAGACGATGTTGTCTACTTCATGCGTTCTGGCTATACAGGTAGTGCAAGATACACACCTTTATACTGGAATGGTGATCAATTGGTGAACTGGTCCAAAGATGATGGCTTGGCGAGTATAATACCAGCAACCTTGTCTCTCGGTATGAGTGGTGTCGCTTTTACTCATTCAGACATTGGTGGTTACACCACTTTGGCAAAAAATGTTCCAGATATGATAAAGACAGTGAGATCAAAGGAAGTGTTCCTAAGATGGACAGAAATTGCTGCTTTCATGCCTGTTATGAGAACACATGAAGGAAATTGGCCAGATGAAAACTGGCAATTCGATTCAGACGAAGAGACAATCGAACATTTTGTAAAGATGACTGAACTTCACAGAAGACTTAAAAATTATTTCTTAAAGTGTGTACATGAATATTACGAGACGGGTTTACCAATTATAAGACCTCTCTTTCTTCATTATGATGAACCGTTTTGTTATACCGAACAATACGAATTCTTGGTTGGTAGAGATATACTCCTTTGCCCCGTCTTAGAAAAAGACGTGACACAGATGACTGTCCATCTGCCCGACGATCTGTGGGTTCATTACTGGACAGGAAAGGAATATTATGGTGGAGAATACAGAATTCCTGTTCCCCTAGGGGAACCTGCATTTTTCATAAGGAAGGAAGGCGAAAAACCTTGGAAAGATTAAAGGTAGGACTTTTGGGCTTGATGCAACCAAATTTCAGAGGAAATAAACAACAGGTCTTCGATAGATGCCTCAAAGGTTTATCTGAACTTTCAAAAGAACTGGATTTTGATCTATACCATGTGAGGAATCTGGTCTCTGATGTTGAACATACCAGGAGTTCTTTGAAAGAACTTGAATCCCACGGTATAGATTTACTTTTGATCTTGAATGCCTCCTTTGCTTCCGGTTATCTTGTACAGGCTCTCTTTGATTTCAACGGTTTTCTTGGTTTTTGGGCAGTCCCCGAAGAGGGAGAAAAAGGTCCTTTACCACTAAATTCGCTATGTGGTATGAATTTGAACATTGGTTTGCTCAGAAAGAAAAGGCCACACAGGAAGTTCAAATGGTTTTATGGGTATCCAGATCAAGAGATCTTCAAAAAACGCCTCTTTCTTACTGTAAAAACCTTAGGTACTATCAAGAGATTGAAAGGCAAAAGGATATTACAAGTAGAGGGTTGGGCTCCTGGGTTTGATAATCTGTCCTACGAGTCAAGCGATTTGTACAATCACTTTGGTGTAATTGTAGAAAGAATTAGCTTTGAAGAGTTCAAAAAGATGATTCTGTCTCAGAGATCTTTTGATAAAACCATCGATCAGATGAAAAAACACTTCATCGCTATAGATGATCTTTCCAAACAGAGCCTGCCAAAGGCAGCAGCATTGGTAGACGTGGTTAAAGAGCTCCATGAAAAAGGTTATGAGGCTTTTGCAGTAAGTTGTTGGCCATACTTTAGATCACATCTTTCAATGGTACCTTGCGCATCCTTTGGCTTTTTGAACGATCTTGGTATAACGGTTGCTTGTGAAGGAGATATCTATGGTGCTTTAAGTATGCTCATTTTGAGATATTTGGCCGAATGTCCATCTCTAATATTTGATATATCACACATAGATGTTGATGAAGATCTTTTACTATTTTGGCATTGCGGGCTTGGTAGTAAATGTTACTCCGATAAACTTTGGATGGAAAGACATTTCAACCCAGGACCCTTCGATCCTCAAAAGGGATGGCTTACTATGGCACCAGTTGCCAGTATGGTTATAGATAAAATGCCGGCAACTGTGATGAGAATTTGTGGTGACGGCGATAAAATAATCTTTTTCAAAGGTGAATTTTTCGGTGATTCTAAACCATCATTCGATGGCAGTCGTGGCTGGTTTGGTAAGATGAGCTTCGCTGGAAAAAAGCTGGGTGTGATGGATCTTATTAACACAATCATGACATATGGGCTTGAACATCATTTTTGTGTTGTAAAAGAAGACTGGGAAGAAGAACTATTTGAATTTGCTTACTGGTCCGATTTAAAGATCCTGGAACCACTTTCATATGAGAATTATCCATCAAAGATTGAAGGGGTGTGAATTTTGAAGACGAACCAAGTCACCATAAAAGATATTGCCAAACTCAGTGGTTACTCTATAAATACTGTTTCAAGGGCTTTGAACGGTAACGGATACGTCAGTAAACAGGCAAAACAAAAGATCCTGGAGGTCGCAAAAAATATCGGTTATTACAAAGACAGAACGGCTCTCTCTTTGAGGCAAAAGAAGACCAAGATCATCGGTGTAATAATAGTAGATAACTCAAACCCATTTTATGCAGACGTACTGAGTGGTGTAGAAGATGCTGCTTATGAAAAAGGTTTTGAAACGATATTGGTGAACAGCTACAGAGATCCCGAACGTGAAAAAAAAGCAGTAATCAAGATGATTGAAAGAAGGGTTGATGGTTTAATAATCACTTCTACCCAACAGAACTGGGAGTTATTACTGAGTGCCAAGCAAAAGACAAATGTTGTAGTAGTCGGATCACACTATCGGGGTTTGAAATCTGTAAGACCTGACGATCAAAAGATCGGTTATATCGCCACGAAATACTTAGTCCAGATGGGACACAGAAATATCGTCATGTTCAATTCTTTACCTGAGAAATTTACTTCCCAGTTCCGTCAAAAGGGTTATCAATTGGCGATGGAAGAGGCAGGACTGCGAAGTCATATAATAAATTCTGCGGAAGGTTTCGAAAACTCCTACGAAAGATTCAAAGAGTTTTTTCAAGAAAAGAACTCACGAAAGTTCACGGCCGTTCTTTGTTATAACGACATTTTTGCCTATGCAGTAATAAAAATTGCCAAGGACTTAAAGATAGATGTACCAAACCAACTCAGCGTCATGGGAATAGATGATCTGGTTTTCTCTGCCATAATTGATCCCCCACTCACCACTGTTCACATAGATAGACGAGAACTGGGTAAATTGGCCTTTCTGTCGGTCATTGGTGAAAACAACGCCGAAGAAACTGTGATAGATGTACATCTTGTAGAGAGGTCGAGTGTTGCTCGAAAGACCTCTGTCTAACTCCATTGTCCTGTCTGTTCTGAAAGGAAAAACAGTGCCAAAACAACCAACATCAAAATTGAATTCAGTGCCTGAGCTTCACCAACATGCCGCGTACTAAAGAGCTTGTAAGTCGCAACAGATAGCGTGGTCATTTGACCGTTCGAAAGGATTATCGTTGCTGTAATCTCACCAAGTGCTATAGCCGTAGAAAAGGCAAAGGTACCGAGCAATTCTCTTTTGAAAATAGGCAGTGTTATCCTGAAAAGCCTCTTTGTAAAATTACAACCATCAATTTTGCTGGCCTCTTCTATCTCCCTTGGAAAACTCCTCCAGACATTTTGAAGAGAGTTGTGAACCAAAGGCAAAGAGATCAACATGTAAACAGTACTCAGCTTCAATATCTGAGGTATATTGTCAAAAAGAATCATACCAAATGCCATCGTTGCAGGCGAAACAGCTATCGGCAAATATGTCAGCGTCGACAAAGAATTTTTCAACCTCACTGAAGCGTAAGAACTCACTAATCCAAGAGCACATACACACATCCCTACCAGAGAACCCAAAACAATGCTGTAGACTATCACAGACAATACATTTGCTCCAATTATCCACTCAACACCCTGATTGAACAATCTTTTGAAATTTTCAAGCGTAAAAGTGCCTCCATACCTAAAGAATCCTCCCAGTGAAGCCATACTCAATGGAAGGAAGACAAATAAGCCCATAACTGCTATGTAAAAGTATGCCCATTTTGGCCTCCTTTCTTTGAGTGTTTCACCAAAAAATTGCTCAGACTTGTTGGATAAGATCAAGAAAATAAAACTTGCTATAGCTACAAAAATCATTTGAAAGAGTGTCAAAGATAATGCGCTTTCAAAGTCTAAAAGGATTCTCAAATACATGTAGATACTCACTTCGATAGTTGAATATCTAATGCCTCCCAAGATCAGAACGACAGCAAAACTCGTGAAACAATAAAGATAGGAAAGCGCAAAAGCCGAACCAACAGCCGGTGTTACCAAAGGAAATTCTATGTACCAAAATCTTTTAAACCTTGAGATACCTTCAAGGTTAGCCATTTCAAGAATGTTCCTATCTATTCTTTCAAAAGCATCTCCCACAATTCTTATGAAAAGTGGAAAATTATAGAAGACAT
This sequence comes from uncultured Pseudothermotoga sp., assembly GCA_937995655.1. Lineage (GTDB taxonomy): Bacteria > Thermotogota > Thermotogae > Thermotogales > DSM-5069 > Pseudothermotoga_B. The sequence continues at coordinate 114,802 of CALKJI010000001.1, forward strand.
GACCTATCAAGACGGCAGCAAATGTATAAAGTATTCTAAACCTCAGTCCAAACAACGATAGGAAGGAGTTTATCAAACCGTTATTTCCGAAGGTCAGCAAAAATCCTATGGCCATTGATATCCCCGGGAGCACAAAGGGTACCATGCTTGCTGCCTTTAAAAGGCTTTTTAAACTGTTTGGTAGTTTTGCCCTTGCCAGCAGATAAGCCCCTGGTATCCCCAAGAGCATAGTCAAAACAGCTGAAATAAAGGCCTGAAAAATAGTGAAGCGTATGATCGACGAATTTCTGGACACAGTTTGAAAAAAATTCATCTCTGGAAACCTTGAAAATAACAGAATCAAAGGGAAAATCAAAAAGGTGCCGATAAAGATTACCGGCACCAGAATTAGGATCCTTTGCCTTTTCATCTAGCAATCATTACCTGTACCCATTTTTCAAGCCATTCTTTGCCTTTTTGATCAAAGATGGTGTAATCAAAAGACAATACTTTGTCTATCTGCGATGCGTATTTGTAAGCTTCTGGAAGTTTTGTTTCTATGACCGGATACATCCACTGATTCAAAGGCACTTGAGATTGAAATTCCTCACTCAGAACAAACTCGACGAATTTCTTTGCGAGTTCAATATTCTTGCTCCCATTCACTATGGCAACATATTCTATTTGGACAAATGCTCCTTCTTCCATCACTACCGGCAGATATTTAAGACTCCCATATTCATGGTAGCTGTAAGCACCATCGGTTGCGTAACTGACCATGATATCTGCCTCTCCCGTCTCGAGCATACTGAATGATTCATCCCAACCCGGTGTTATAGTTAAAATGTTGCTTTTCAAATTTTTCCAGTACTCCGCAAACCCGTCCTCACCGAAGACTGCCACCGTCCAGAGCATGAAAGAAAGTCCCGTGCTGGAGGTACGAGGATCTTGAACGACCAGTTTCTTTCTGAATCTTTCATCAAGTAGCTCTTTAAAAGATCTTGGAGGATTTTTGATCTTCTCCGTATTGTAGACTAATGCAATTGCACCATAATCAAAGGGTGTACCGTAACCTTGCTCATCGAGTAATTTTTCTTCTTTGACCTTAGAGATGTTCTGTGGAGTGAATGGTACCAAAAGTCCTTCAGAGATCGCTCGTCTCAAAAGTGGTTGATCCAGCCCAATTACAACGTCAGCCTTTGGTTGTCCCTTTTCAATTATCAACCTGGCAAGTACATTACCAGCGTCTCCAAAGGATTGTACTCTGACTTTAACACCATTCTGCCTTTCAAAAATAGGTATGACCTTTTGTGCGATGCCTGCGGCAAAACTACTGTAAGTGTAAACAACTAATTCTTGAGCGAGTATTGACATTGTCAGAATTAGTGATAAGATAAATAACAACTTTCTCATATACACCACCTCCCCTAAGTTAAAACCCCGCCACCGGCGGGGTAATTGATTTTCAATTTGCTCCCTACGCCGGCATTACCCGGATCAGGTTCAAGGGTCGAGGACTTCCGTCCTCCTCTCAGCCTCGGATTAGAAGCTCCCCTGCACAGATATTCACTTACGTTTTTATTGTATCATAAGTAAAAGACTTGGATCAATATCAAAAATGGCTAACTGTGAAAAGATGCTGTAAAATTGTTTTGTGCCACGAGAGGAGTGAAAGACTGTGAAACTTGGTGATAAGATCCCTAAAGATCTTTTCAACGAGTTCGGGGTCAATGCCTTTTCTAATCTTCCGTTCATCCAACAACTCAATCAAAAATTGAATGAAAATGTTGAAATCATAGCTAAAGTGTCGAGTAAGAAGTTACAAGAGGCAAAAGATCAAAAGAAATTTCTCCTGATGACCTTAACCGACAAGACCGGAAGTATAAGAGCCGTTGATTGGTACAACGCCGATAAGAACTTCGCCAAAGTCAACGAAGGTGACGTCGTCTTAGCAAAAGGGAGAATTGTTTACTTTGAGGACCACGCTCAACTCAATTTGGACAGAGAACCAGATTCCCTGCGATGTCTTTCTGATTCCGAGTATGATTTTCAAAGGTTCGTCGATGTGACAAGCCAAGATGTGGGCAAAATGTATGAAAAACTGACGATATTTGTGAAAGAAATACGAGACGATGATCTAAGAAGGTTATTATTGAATCTTTTTGTAGAGGACGAACAGTTCGTCAAGGAATTCATTCGAGCCCCCGCCGGAGTCAACGTTCACCACGCTTATATTGGTGGATTGCTTGAACATACTGTGGATGTAGCAAGTTCATGTAAAAAGATCTCGACCGTGTATGAACAATTCCTCAACAGAGACATTCTAATTGCTGGCGCGATATTGCACGACGTAGGAAAGGTAAAGGAATACAGAGTGACTCAAAAAGGTTTTGAGGTGACAGATGAAGGTGAACTCATTGGGCACATAGTTCTCGGTACACAGATACTCAGAGAACATACCGTTAAAATATCCTTAAGCAAGAACAAATTAATGCAACTTGAACACATTATTCTTTCTCATCACGGAGAACTTGAGTGGGGTTCTCCTGTAGTTCCAAAAACGGCAGAGGCCTTTGTTATACACATGCTTGAGAACATGGATGCAAAACTTGCACGTTTTAGAACCATAGGCGAAAGGGAAAGGAAAAATGGCACAGAAAAACTCTGGAGCGAGTATGACAAGCACCTTCAAAGGCGTCTCTGGCTGGGAGGGATGGAATGATGAAAATAAAGTTCGGTACATCTGGTTGGAGAGCCATCATAAGTGATCAGTTTACATTCAGCAATGTGAAAATAGTGAGTCAAGCAATCGCTGAATATGTCAAAAAGACAGGTGGGAAGACCCTAATTGTAGCTCGAGATACTCGTTTCATGACAGAGCATTACGCACAGTTAGTAGCCCAAGTTCTTACAGCAAACGGAATTAAGGTTCTGATGCCTGAAAATCCCACGCCCACACCTGTTGTCTCTTTTGCCATAAGGCATTATAAACTTTCTGGTGGTATAAACATTACCGCATCACACAACTCACCCGAATACTGTGGAATAAAATTCAACCCGGCAGATGGTTCACCCGCTCCGCCAGAGGTAACAAAAGAAATAGAAACTTTGATCGAGAAGATAGACGAAAAGAAGATACCCACGATCAGTATACGTGAAGCAAGCAGTAAGGATCTTTTTGAGATCTTCGAACCAAAGGCACAATATATAAAAGCGATTGCACAAAAAGTAGACCTGGAAAGAATCAAATTGGCTGGTTTAAAGGTCATTGTCGACTTACTTTACGGAACTTCAACAGGTTACTTAGATGAATTGTGTAGGTCAACTTGCGGTGAGATCGACATTGTTCACAATTACAGGGATCCATATTTTGGAGGCTATAGACCCGAACCAGATGAAGACAGGTTGAGAGAGCTTGCTGAGAAAGTGAAAAATCGTGGTTGGGACATCGTCTTAGCAACAGACGGTGATGCGGACAGATTTGGAATTGTGGATGACAACGGCGAATATGTCAAACCAAACGAGGTGATAGCCCTCCTTGCACAACATCTGTATACACACCGAAAATTGAAGGGCCCTGTGGCCAGAACAATTGCCACATCCCATGCAGTTGATTCGGTAGCACAGACCTTCAATCAAAAAATCTTGGAGACACCTGTTGGATTCAAATTTCTCGCAAACATGTTGCTCTCAGAAAATGTAGTCATCGCAGGAGAAGAGAGTGGGGGACTCACCATACAAGGTCACACACCGGAAAAAGATGGGATTCTAGCATGTCTGCTTGTGCTTGAGATGATCGCATATGAGAGAAAAAGTCTCTCACAGATAAGGAAAGATTTTCGCAAAAATTATGGTGAATTCTTCAATACGAGGATAGATTTTCAATTATCAAGTGAAGAAGAGAAGCAAGAACTACTCTCAAAATTTAAAAATATGAAAGATTATCTGTCAGGTATCAAAATAGTCAACCAAGACTCAATCGATGGCACAAGATACTTCTTTGATAAACCAGATGCCTGGGTGCTCGCCAGAGCTTCTGGGACAGAACCAGTTGTGAGAATATATCTTGAGGCAAAAGATCTTCAAACATTTCAGTCAATGCTTTTAGCAATACGCAAGATGAGTAGACAGGAAGGGAAAGCATGAAAAAAATCATAATCGTTGAATCACCTGCAAAGGCAAAGACGATAAACCAAATCCTCAAAGGTGAGTATGAAGTGATTTCCTCAAAAGGACATGTTCGTGATTTACCTGAAAGAGAATTCGGTGTAAATATACAAAAAGATTTTGAACCAGAATTCAGGATTATCGATGGAAAGGAAAAGGTTGTGCAGGAACTCGCTACCAAAACAAAGGATAAGGAAGTCTTGCTGGCATCAGATATGGACAGAGAGGGTGAAGCAATAGCTTGGCATCTTGCAGATATTCTTGGAATCTTGGGCAAGAAGAACAGGATCGTCTTCAGTGAGATCACGCCACAAGCTATAAAAAATGCCGTCAAATCACCAAGGTACATAGATATGAAAAAGGTTCAAGCACAATTGGCAAGACGCATTCTCGATCGCATAGTTGGGTACAAGATAAGTCCTCTGCTCTGGAAGATGCTCAAGGCAAATCTGAGTGCTGGTAGAGTCCAATCGGCGGCGTTAAAGATCATTTGCGAAAGAGAAATTCAAAGGCACAGATTCGTTCCAAGAAAATTCTGGAAGGTTCAGGGTTATGTTGGCACGTTGAGGTTCTATCTGACACACATAGATGGAAAAAAAATAGAGATGCAAGATATTACAAAGAAAATAGCCCAGGATATAGAAAATAATGTGAAGAAACTGAAGTTGAAGCAGATCAAAAAAAGACAGGTCTACAGAAAACCACCTTTACCCTTTATAACTAGTACACTCCAACAAGAAGCAGCCAATAAATTAGGATTTTCTGTAGGAAAAACTATGCAAATTGCACAACAACTTTATGAAGGAATCGACACACCCAATGGACACAGAGCCTTCATAACCTACATGAGAACGGACTCCACAAGAATTTCGGAGTACGCAAAAAAGATGGCAAAGGAATACATATTAGACAAGTATGGTGAAAAGTATCTGGGAGAGCAGAATACTTCTCAGAAAAAGGGACAGAATGTTCAAGATGCACATGAAGCAATCAGACCCGTTGAAGTTACTCTCAGCCCAATAGAAGCCGACAAAGAACTATCAAAAGACCACGCCAAGCTCTATAGACTCATCTGGGAAAGGTTTGTCGCATCACAGATGAGCGAGGCAGTTTATGAAGAGACAACAATACTTTTTGAGTCTGGAAGGTATACCTTTGAAGCAAAGATAGAACAAAGAATCTTTGATGGTTTTGAAATCCTTTTCAAGAAAGAAAAGGAACAGCATTTTGAATTGCCCTCTTCAGAGGTCTCGGTCACCAAGTGGCAAATAGAAGAAGATGAAACAAAACCTCCATCTAGATACTCTGAAGCTACAATGGTTCGGGCACTCGAAGCGAGAGGCATAGGTAGACCAAGTACATACGCCACCATAATCTCGACTCTCATTGAAAGAAAATATGTCGTCAAAAAAGCTCAAGAACTTGTTCCAACGGTCATGGGTTTTGTCGTAAATCATTATATGGAAAAGAGATTTCCCCAGATCATAGATCTGGAGTTCACAGCACGCATGGAGGAGGCCTTAGACAAAGTAGAACAAGGTGAAAAAGATTACAAGCAATTGCTCAGAGATTTCTACGAGCAGTTTTCCAAATACTTAACCCAAGCCCAGAATCAATGGCTCTCAATAGACATTCCAACAAATCTAAAATGTGATTGCTCTGAAGAATTTCATCTCAAAGTTGGTAGATATGGATTGTACCTTTCTTGTCCTAACTGTTCCAATACAAGCTCGATATCTTTAGATCTGCCAGCAGTACTCGATCAGAAGATGTATCTTCAAATTGAAAAAGACGAAACACAGGTACCATGTCCGGCCTGTGGTGGTGAACTACAGCAGATGGATGGAAAGTTTGGAAAATATCTAAAATGTAAAAACTGTGGCAAGACTTATACGGGTTTTGCAAGGGGTAAATGTCCGAAATGCTCTTCAATAGTTGAAAAAAAGGTCTCTAAGAATAAGAAAGTATTTTTCAAATGCACCAACCCAAACTGCGATTTCATAAGCTGGCTTGAACCGTCTGATGAAAAATGTCCCGAATGTTCCCAAAAGCTTTTCTATAAAAAAACCAGATCAAAGGAGTTCTTGTACTGTCAAAGTTGCAAAAAATCTTTCACTATCAAAAAATAAGGTGGGCGAGAGCCCACCTTTTATGCATAATTCTTCATAGACATCCTGTTGAAAACCCTGGCAAGAAGAGCCAACAGAACTATGCCAATTGGTAACAATACAAATGGAGATATCTTGAAAAGACCATAAGCAAGATACATGATTAGAGCAATGAATGCACAAGTTAAGGCATAGGGTATTTGGGTGTTAACATGGTCGATGTGGTCACTTCCAGAGAAGATGGAAGCGAGAACGGTCGTATCTGAAATGGGTGAACAGTGATCACCAAAGATGGCACCCGCAAAGACTGTGCCAGCCATTACTGTAACGGAAAGCCATGCATCATTCGTGATATTGTAAGCTATGGGTATAGCGATCGGCGTAAGAATAGCCATAGTTCCCCAAGAGGTTCCTGTAGCGAAAGAAATCAACATGCCAACAACAAAAATAATGGCCGGAACAAAGACAAAGGAAAGATTCTTTCCCACCACAGAAACTACATACCCTGCAAGATTCATATCCTTTGTCACAGTTCCTATAGACCAAGCAAGTACCAAGATAGCGCACGCAAGCAACATGAGTTTAAATCCTTCCAATATGGTCTTCATCGTTTCTGCTACCGTCATCAGTTTGAAACCTAAGGCAATTACTACACCAGTGAGAGTCATTGCAAAGGCACCCCAGAGCAAAGCTGTAGCAGCATCTGCATTTCCGAGTTTCTCAATGAGACTTTCTCCTCCAACTTTTGCACCAGTGTAGTAGAAGCCAACTATCGTGACGACAACCAATGCCAGGATCGGCAACACGAAAGTTAATATCATCGGCTTCTTTTCTATAGGCTTTCCAAGCTCAAAATCTACATTCAACATTGGTGAAGCACCCATTCTTGAAGTTTTACCTTCCCTTTGAGCCCTCATCTCTGCTTTCAACATACTTCCAAAGTCCCAATTTGTAATGGCAATGATCCCAACAAAAATAACTGTGAATATACAGTAAAAGTTGAAAGGAATGCTACCCAGGAATGCTCTCAAAGGTGTGATATTTGTTATGCCTGCCCCGTCCATTCCATTTTGAATCATGGCCAGTTGATAGGCTATCCAGTCAGAGATGAAAAAGGTCGCAACAGGAGCTGACGTCGAATCAAGTATGTAAGAAAGCTTTTCTTTTGATATTTTATGTTGCTCGAAGATATCCCTTGTGACATTTCCAACTATTGCGGCATTGATATAATCATTGAAAAAAACAATAATTCCCAAAAGCCAAGCCCAAACACTCGCAGATCTCTTGGTCTTTATCTTCGTTCTAGCCCAGTCTGCCAACGCTTTACTTCCACCAAGGCGCCATATAAAAGCTATACCAGCGCCCATGAATAGGTTGAACAAAAGCAACTTTGCGTTCCATTCATCAGCCATTGAACCTATAATCTTCTCGAGAGAGTAACCAACTCCGGCAATTGGGTTAAAAGAATTCAACAGCATCCCGCCTGTGAAGATTCCTAAGAACAGAGACAGCAAAACGTTTTTGGTGACAAAACAAAGAACAATGGCAATAAGTGGTGGTATTATTGACCAGATAGTGCTTTCCACTAAACACACCCCCTAAGTTAGTTTGTGCCACCCGACAAGGATCAATACATATAATAAAACAAAAAGCAGGGTTTAAATCCTGCTTTTTTAATTATATCAGAAAAACAAAGCTTGTTCAACCGAAATTTTTTAAGTCTCTCACCTTCCGTTTTGAGTATGACACACTTTCAAAGATCGTGTACAATTATCTTGCAAGCAAGAAACGTTTGCACAGGTTCGCCTTCAAATAGATTTTTGGTACCGACAAATTTGGGCAAAAGATTCGACTGAGGTGATCCAAAATTGATTGAAATACCCAAAATGGAATTCATTGAGTATTTCAACGCACCGATTCAAAAGGTGTGGAAAGTTTTCGTCAATCCGAACGGTTGGGATCCATGGTTCACCGATGGTATGGAAATGGAACTTAGAAAGGGTGGAAAAATTTTCTTTCGTTGGGTTAGGATGACCCAAGGCGAAGAAGTTGAAGATACAGGTATCACAATAGTACTCGATCCATACAAAGAATGGGAGTTTTGGTGGTATGAATATGAAGACGGTTTTAGATCGCATGTAAAGATGTGTTTTCAAGACAATGCAAACAACGGTACATGGGTGAGAGTACAAGATAAAGTATTCGTGTCCAATTTAGATGAAATTTCCATAGCCTTCGGTTGTGCCTTTGGTTGGGGACAAATGCTCTGTCTTGCGAAGGCTTACATTGAAAAGAACACAATATTGATTTAGGAGGTGAGCTTATGTTTAACATTTTCTTGCCGACAAGGATTGTTTTCGGTGAAGGTGCACTGAACAAACTGCCCTTGCTCGTTAAGGACCTTGGCAAAAAGGCAATGATTGTCACAGGCAAAAAGAGCACAAAACAAAGTGGAGTACTGGATAAAGTAACAAAATTGCTGGAAGAAAAAGGCATGGAAACCATTGTTTTTGACAAAGTTCAACCAAACCCAGTTAGTGACGATGTTGACGAAGCTGCTCAGATTGCGATCAAAGAAAAGGTTGATTTTCTAATCGGTCTTGGTGGAGGGAGTGCCATAGATTCATCAAAAGCGATAGCCATAACTGCAGCCATGGGTGGTAACTTCTGGGATTATGTAGAAGTGGGTGGAGGCAAAAAGCCAGACAAAGCTTTACCGGTAATTGCAATACCAACAACCCACGGGACAGGTACCGAAGCCGACCCATTTGCCGTTATAACCAATCCAAGGACAAAGGAAAAAGTTGGTATAGGATACAACATCATTTTTCCAAGGGTTTCAATAGTTGATCCAACCTTGATGATCACACTTCCTAAAGATCAAACGGCCTATACATCCATGGATGCCTTTTACCACTCTCTTGAAGCCTTTCTAAACATAGGGGCAAATGTTTATTCAGACACATTAGCTTTAGACTCTATGAAAAGGATAGTTGTAAATCTTCAAGCTGCTTACGAAAATGGGAACGATATTTACGCGCGCACCAACCTCGCTTGGGCGAGCACAGAAGCAGGTATCACCGAAACTCTCACAGGTGTAATTGCAAATCACGCCATAGAACATGGTCTGACTGGCTTCAATCCACAATTGCCCCATGGATTGGGTTTGTGTATAACAGGGCCATACTTGCTTGAGTACATCTTTGATGATTGTTATGAAAGACTCTCAGTTTTGAGCAAAGAAGTCTTCAACGTAGAGGAATACGATGTAAAAAAGTCAGGAAGGCTTTTCATTGAAAAACTTTATGAGTTTCAGAACAGATTTGAACTGAACCAAAAGTTATCGACCTTGGGATTCAAGGAAGATCAACTTGAACAAATCGCACAGGTCGCCTATAAAACAATGAAAGGTGTCGTTGTAAAGTCACCAAAGAGAATGAGTGAAAACGATCTGTATCAGATAATCAAACGCGCATTTTGACCAATTTTAACAGTTTTGCAACTTGTTGAGGTTAAGATATGACTGTGAAGTTACTAATCGACGCGGGAGGTGACAGGATGCCATTTTACAGATATGTGTGTGATAACTGTGGATCACAGAATACTATTCTTCACTCAATTAGTGAAAATCCCGTTGTCCATTGTGAAAGCTGTGGTACACAGATGAAAAGAACTATCTCAAGAGTTGGAATTCTCTTCAAGGGTAGCGGTTTCTACTGCACCGATAATAAGAAAAACGGTTCAACTTCGAGTGAAACTACATCAAAATCCGAAAAGGAAAAAGTAGCATAAAGATGGGGCGTTATGCCCCAGATTTTTTCAAGTTGGGAGGTGCCGATGTGTTTACGAAAAAAATAGATCATATAGGTATCGCTGTAAAAGATGCTTCTTCAAAACTTTCATTGTACCAGGGGTTTCTTGGCTTAAAGGATGTCCATGTGGAAGAATTAGTATCAAGAGGAATCAGAGTTTACATGATAAAAGTTGGTGAGAGTAAGATAGAGTTGCTCGAGCCAATGAGTGAGCAATCAGAGATAAGCAAATTCCTTGAAGCAAAAGGTGAAGGAATACATCACATAGCTTTCAGTGTCGAAGGAATTGATCAGGCAGTAGAGTTTGCCAAACAAAATGGCTTACAACCGCTCTCAGATGCTCCTAAGCCTGGTGCTGGTGGTGCTAAAGTTTTGTTCCTTCACCCCAAAACAACTGGTGGTGTTTTGATAGAACTTGTTGAAGGTAGTCACTGATGGGGGGATAAAAATGGATGAATTGCTAAGAAAGCTACAACAACTGAATGAAAAGATGGAGCAAGGTGGTGGTAGTGAAAAAATAGAGAAGCAACATGCCCAAGGTAAACTCACAGCACGCGAGCGAATCAACCTTCTGGTTGATGAAGGTTCTTTTGTCGAAACCGACAAATTTGTCAAACACAGAGCCACACTCCTCGGAATGGATAAAGAAGACCTACCTTGTGACGGTGTTGTCACAGGTATAGGTAAGATCAAGGGAAAACCAGCTGCTATTTTTTCACAAGATTTCACAGTTATGGGTGGTTCTTTGGGCGAGATGCATGCAAAGAAGATAATGAAGATAATGGACCTTGCCATGGAACTTGGTATTCCACTCATCGGTATCAACGATTCGGGTGGTGCGAGAATACAAGAAGGTGTAGATTCACTGTATGGTTACGGTGGCATTTTTTACCGAAATACCATTGCATCGGGTTTGATACCACAGATAACTCTGATCGCAGGACCATGCGCAGGTGGAGCTGTTTATTCACCAGCTATAACTGATTTCGTCGTTATGATAGATAAGAGTGCCAAGATGTTCATAACAGGTCCCAATGTTATAAAGGCAGTCACCGGTGAAGATATAAACCAAGAAGACCTAGGTGGTGCATATGTGCACAACACAAAGAGTGGTAATGCACACTTCTTAGCTTCAGATGAAGAAGATGCGGCAATTTTAATTAAAAAACTTCTCTCTTATATACCTCAGAACAATTTGGAAGAACCTGATTACATTCCTGGAGTCTACGATCTTTCAACAAGTGATCAGATTCTCTCAACCGTACCCGTTGAACCCAATAAGGGATACGACGTTAGAGATGTCATAAAATTGGTGGTTGACCAAGATACTTTCTTCGAAGTCCATAGACATTATGCAAGAAATATAGTTGTAGGTTTTGCAAGAATCGCTGGTAGAAGTGTTGGAATAATTGCAAACCAACCATCTGTTCTGGCTGGTTCTCTTGACATAGATTCCTCAGACAAAGCCGCAAGATTCATAAGATTTCTTGATGCCTTTAATATTCCCATCGTGACCTTCGTCGACACACCGGGATACCTACCTGGCGTCCAGCAGGAACATGGGGGAATCATAAGGCATGGTGCAAAATTATTGTATGCGTACAGTGAAGCTGTCGTACCAAAAATAACGGTAATTCTGAGGAAGGCATACGGTGGAGCCTACATCGCGATGGGCAGTAAACACCTTGATGCTGACTTTGTCGCTGCTTGGCCTACAGCAGAGATAGCCGTTATGGGACCCGAGGGGGCTGCAAACATCATCTTCAGAAAAGAAATCGAAGGAGCTTCAAACCCTGAGGAAAGGAGAAAAGAGTTAGTACAACAATACCGTGACACCTTTGCAAATCCTTATGTCGCCGCAGCTAGAGGTTATATAGATGCGGTGATAGACCCAAGACAAACGCGCGAATGGATCTCAAAAACACTCGATATATCTAAGACAAAAGTTAAATCCAGCCCAAAGAAAAAACATGGTAACATACCTCTGTGAGGTGATCCGATGTCCATACTGTCAATAGTTCTAACGGGTATCAGTATAGTTTTTTTGGTCTTTGTGATTCTATATATTATTTTTATCTTGATGGAGCTTATCTTCCATCAGAAAAGACCGCCAAAGCAGAGGAACACAACAGTTAGGGAAGGGGTAAAAACAGTTGTTCAGACTCAAGAAGAGGAAGATGAAAACCATATTGCGGTGATAGGTGCTGTGATCAGTGAGATAATTGGGGAACCTGTTTTAGTGAAAAGTGTCTATACTGGTAGAACATACGATATGCAAGATAGAATAACAGAATGGAGAAAAAGTGGCTGGAAAGGAGCGAGAGGATGGCGCGCAAGTTCAGGGTGGTAGTCAATGGAAAAGAATACACAGTTGAGGTTGAAGAGCTCGGTGGTTCAACAATCAATCAGAGTCCTCCTGTATCTGTTCCTACTGAAAAACCTGTAGAAAAACCAAAAGAAGAGAAACCAAAAGAACAACCCAAGGCAGCTGAACAGCCAAAACAGGTTATCTCTAAACCATCGACTCCCACAGGTGGAATCGAAGTGAAATCACCAATGTCAGGTTTGATAATCAAACTACATGTTAATGAGGGCCAGCAAATAATACGAGGTCAGAAGCTTTTGGTACTCGAGGCAATGAAGATGGAAAACGACATTATCTCTGAGCACGATGGAAAAGTTTCAAAAATATTTGTCAAGGAAGGAGACACCGTTGAAACGCAACAAACACTTTTATTGATAGAGTGAGGTGATTGCTGTGGAATTGAAGGTGGTTAGTTTTTTACTTTCTGAAGAGAAGTTCGCACTCGATATCATGAACGTCGATAGTATTGTCGAACTAGGTAAGATCGTAAAAATACCAGAATCCGCTGATTATGTTGAGGGAATCATGAACTTAAGGGGAAATGTCATACCGGTTATAAACCTCAAGAAAAAGTTCAAGATGAGAGACACTGAAAGAAAGTCCTCTTCAAAGATCATTGTCATCAATCTAGATGACAGAAAGGTTGGGCTGTTGGTTGATCAAGTTCACGAAGTTCTCACCATTACAGACAAGCAGATTGAGCAACCACCAACAGATGTGAGCAAATCAAAAACGAATATTGTCTTGGGAATAGCCAAACTTGATCAAGATCTGTTGATCATACTCAATGCGAAAGAGTTGCTCACTGCCCAGGAGCAGGTTCAACTCGAAGGTTTGACGAAACTGGCGTGAATCTGACAAACCATATATCTGGTTCATAGTTGCCTTCGTAGACACTGAAGGCGATGAGTTTACCATCATGGGAGAAAGCTGGATAAAAGGCGTCGTGGGGTATATCCTTCGTGATACACCATTTCTCTTGGGTCTGTAGATCTTTGACCCATATTGTGTAATACCCAGTGGAATTACAAGAATAAGCAAGATACCTTCCATCTGGCGAGATGGCAGGGTCGTGTTCGTTGAAAAAACTGTTTTCCACCGTCACAACTGTTCCTTCTGGTGTGAGTGCATATATGCCAAAATCAGAGTCTCTGAGACCGACAAAGTAGATTGTACCTCTGTGAGCAGTTGGTGAAAAGACCATATCAAATTGCAAGGGTAAATTTATTTTTGTTCTTCTTCTTGCCAATGTCGCTGAGTATAGGGCGTTGGAAGTCTCCGTATCTTGAACATAAAGAATAGTATTCTCATCATACCAATTGGGACAGTAAGCCGGATTGTTCCCAGCAGAAATCAACAGGATATTCCTTGAGTAGTTTTCGATGGGCATCGAATAGACGTTCCAAAAACCATGCAGTGAACCTTGAAAAGCTATTCTCTTGCCGTCGGGTGAAAACCTTGGAAAATATTCACTGCTACCAGATATTGGTAAAACATTTATCCTACCTTCCATTAGATCGAGCAAAGCGATATTTCTGTTTCCAGATAACCTGTCTGTTATGAAAGCTAGGTATTTACCGTCTGGACTGAAACTTGCATACTCATCAACCGAAGGATGATAAGTAATCCTAAGATATCTCTCATACTTATTATTTTTCAAGAGCCATAGGGAAGCCTTCTCCAGTGGATAATGGGAACACTCTCTGATGAACTCTGAGTATGGTCTTTGTTCCTTCTTAGAATAAGAACAAGAATAAACTCGCAGGTTTTCTTCAATCCATTGCGCCTCAAATCTTTCTTGAGTAGCATCGTAAGTAACACTGAAAGTCAGTTCATACCATTGTTCTTTTTGTGTTTCAAATGGCGATATGAAAGTTATTGTGTCATCTATTTTCAACTGTAGATAGACACCTGCTGGCAACAAAGAAATCAGGGACTTTGCCACATCATCGATGAGTTTCTTGGTCTCCTGCGAAGTTGTCATATTAATTCGGAGTCCCACTGTCGCAAAGATATATATGGGTAACAAAAATAATGATAAGATTAGTGCAAGAGGTTTCATATTTTGATTTTATCATAGTTAAAGGATTTACTCAAACAGACGATTAATAATATAGAAAATGGATGTTCAGGGGTGATGAAAATGAAAGTCGATCCGATGGACCGGATAATAAATGTCAATGATACTCAAAAGATCTCAAACAGACCTGAGGTCTTTCGTGTTGAAAAACATGTCAATGAAAATCAAGAAAATCAACCCAAGAACATAGAAAACACACTAGATGATCTGAAAAAATCTCTTGAAAAGATCAAGACATTCCTAAGATCGGAAGCCGAGTTCAAAATAGACAGAGACTTGAATATGATCATCATTAAAATCAAAAACGTTGATACGGGAGAGGTGATAAGACAGATTCCCCCAGAGGTTGCAGTGAAGATAGCCAAAAATCTCCAGGAGTTGATAGGTATTCTCTTTGATGAAAGGGCGTGAACAATATGGACCTTTCTTCAATAGCCAATACTATAAATTATAAATATCAGAACTCTTCCAATAGAATTCAGTTTGGAGGAGCCTTTTCTGGTTTGGATACTTCATCCATAATTGAAGCCATGCTATCGAAAGATGTTCAGAGGGCTAACAATCTAAGTAACAAGTACAAACAACTTGACCTGAAACAGAAGCTCTATCAGGAGCTCGATGACAAGTTAGAAAGTTTCATGAATTTTTTGAGCACCTTCAAACTTCAAAGCACACTCATGGCAAAGAAAGTCGAAACTGATTCTCAAATTCTGACGGTCTCTGCCAATCCTGCATCAGTAAATGCAACATATTCTATCAAGGTTTTTTCAACAGCTACGAAAAGCTCTTTTTCAAGTGGCAGAACGATTGGTCCAGACAATATATCTGGTTCAACCACCTTTGGGAGTCTGAATTACAGATACACCGCCACAGATTCCCAAATAAGGATCCAGAAAGGTGCAAACACTTATACGATTTCAGTAAACACGAGTGAAACAATCGATGACATCGTTGCAAAACTTGAAACTGTTTTTGGTGCGGGAGCTGTTTCATTCAGCAGCGGAAAACTTTCGATCCAAAGCAATGAAGCCTTCGCTATAAGACAAATAGGCGGTACTTTCATGCAGGTCTTCAATCTGGCAGGTGCACCAATAGTTCAAAATGGTTCAACATATTCAATCCAAAGTACGGCACATGTTGGAGCAATATCTCCAGCTAAGACTTTGTCTGAAATTGCATCATATCGTGGAATTACTTTAGCAAACGGGGAACTGAAAATCAATGATGCAAGTATATCTTTTACGAACTCTATGACCTTGACGCAGTTGGTCAATGCGATAAACAACAGCAACGCCGGTGTTGTTGCAAGATACGACGCGAATTCTGACAAAATTATTCTAACATCGACAGCAACGGGACAAACAACCATATCTGTTGACGACAACTCCACAGGGCTTTCTCAACTGCTCGGTCTTGACGTAGGAAACTTCAGTGTTGGAAGTTCTGCGCATATTCAAATCAGTGACGATGGTTTAAACTGGACAGATCTTTATTCTTCTTCTAACACCTTTAGCTACAACGGTTTGAGTATCACCGTAAAGGATATATCACCTTCAACACAAACGGTGAGTGTGACAAACAATATCAATGAGATCGTCGAACAAGTGAAAGAATTTGTCAATAACTGGAATGATCTTATGAATTACATGTACACAAGATTGACCGAAAGCGCAGTTACCGGTAAAAAGGAAGATGAAATGACAGATCAAGAAAAAATGCAAGGACTGTTGAAAAATGATCCTTTTCTGAGAAGGATATTCAACAATATGAGGGATTACATCACCAAAAGCATCTCTGGGAATATCAAATATCTGCGGGAACTTGGTATAAGCACAGGTTCTTACGGCTATCGGAATATGATGATGGGAAAACTTGAATTAGATGAAGGTACACTAAGATCAAAGATCCAGCAAGATCCTGAAGCGGTCTGGGCCTTTTTCGGCAATACCGAGGCAAGTTCACAAGGTCTCGCCCAACAGATTCAGCAATATTTAAGAGAAGTGACAAAATACGGTGGGCAAATAGACTCAGTTGCGGGACTTACTGGAAGTATAGCAAGAGAAAAGCGTGTTCTTGCCCTACAGTTGGTAGATTGGGTAAACAGAATACAAAAGAAGGAACAAGATCTTTGGAGAAAGTTCTCAGTTCTAGAAGAAGTAGTTGCAAGAATGCAGTCTACAAGTTCCTACCTGACTCAAATAACTACTAAAAGGAACAACTCTTAAGATGTCTTTTTACTCAAAATCAAGCTGAAATCCCCAGGATTTGGTGTATCGAAACTGAAAATGACTTTCTTGGCAATAGATTCTGAGAGAGACTGCCTGATTTTTTCTACGTAGCCAGAAAGCCTTTGATGTAGTGATACTTTCACTGCACTGTATTGATTTATATCCCCTATTTTCGAAAGCTCATTCACTACTCTTCTGACAACCACCAGTGGCGAGATCACCTTTCCAGTTCCCCTGCATGTAGGGCAGGAAGTGAACAAAATTTGATCGACAGAGGGAGATTTTCTTTTTCTGGTCATCTCAAACAGACCAAGTCTCGTGAACCCAACCAACTCGATGTGGGCAGAATCCCCTCTAACTGCGCCTTGTAGTTCTTTCATGAGTTTGTCGTAATAATCTTTCGAAGGCATGTCTATAAAATCTATTATTATTATTCCCCCGATATTTCTCAAACGTAGCTGTCTTGCTATTTCGTGAGCAGCTTCTACATTTATTCTGTAGGCTAACTCTGCATGGCTCTTCTCGGCCACAAAGCTGGCTGAATTCACATCGAATACTGTCAAAGCCTCTGTGGTATCCAAGGCTATATAGCCACCACTTGGCAAGTCGATCGTCCTTTCCTGCATCTGGCCCAACTGATTGTAAACACCCAGTTTATCAAACAAATCTTCCTTCACCAAATTGATTATGGGCTTCCTGGGAATCTTCTTGCAGGCTTCTTTCACTTTATTATAGACTGTTTCATCATTAACATAGATCTCGTCAATGCCTTTGTTCAATCGTTCCCTAATGATATAGTCCGCTACCGTTGGTTCGCTTCTAAGAAGCTTTGATTTTCTAGCTCTTTTGAAATCCTTAAGTATTTCGTCCCATTCTTTCTTAAGTTCTTCAAACTCTTCAACAATAACCTCTTCAGGAACAAACTCTGCTGCGGTTCTTACAACGATCCCTCCGTTTTTTGCAAAACTCTTGGCTAATCTTTTAAGCCTCTCACGTTCTTTTGAATCAAGTACCTTTTTTGAAACACCCTTCGCACGAGAGAGTGGGAAATAGACTATAAACCTGCCTGCAAGAGATATTTTCCCAGTGACCTGCGGGCCCTTCGAACCTACGGCATCATGCTTCACCTGGACTAAAATTTTCAACCCTTCTTTGAGTACTTCGGTACCTACAATCCGCTTTAAATATTGTTTTGAAAGGTCACTCAACTTCAAAAAAGCATTCTTACCTTCTCCTATGTCAACAAAGGCTGCGTTCAAACCTGTTATTATCTTCTGGACATGACCCACATAAATGTTTCCAGATAAGAACTCGTTTTCTTCGGTAAAAAATTCTTGTAGAACTCCGTCCGAGAGTATTGCACCGTTCACTCTTTTTTCTTGGATATTTATTATCAACTGATTCACAAAATTCTCACCAGCTAATCAACAAACTCAAACAGCCCTATTTTGCCATCTTTTCGTATGTAGAGCATGTTTATTTCGTTCGTATCGGAATTACGAAAAACAAAAAACTGCCTATTCATCGTCTTAAACTGTAACATCGCTTCTTCTAAAGGCATCAATGACAATGGTATCCTCTTTGTCTCTGATATATCGGACTCTTCTTCTAAGGAAGCTGGCGATACTGCGGGAGCCTTTTGGGTCGGAACACGATGTTTCTCGCGAATGGTAGATTTGGTTTTTTTCACCTTTTTTTCCAAGGCATCTGACATTTTATCGATAGCGGTATACAAATCAGGATCCTTTTCCTGAACGACGACTATATTTCCTTTTAAGTTTATGTTTGCCTTCAGTACGTAATTAATGGCATCTTTCTCTGCCTTTATTTCCGCAGAGATTACATCACTATCTTTTAAAATTCGATCAACTTTTTCCAATCTCTTTGAAAGATATTGTTCTACAGCCGGTGAAGAATCAAATCCCCTGGTAGTGAATTTGTAATTCACGGCTTCACCTCCTCAATTAGATCTGCTTTTTTCTTTACGTATTCATCAATTGCAGAGAAATATTCATCTTGGTGAAGCATAAAATAGCCAAAAAGGGTTATCATAGTATACAAAAGTGTGTTTGTGTCTAACTCAAATTTGAAAGATAGTTCTACATTCTTGTTCAGTCCAGAAAAGAACTTGGCCTCTTCTTCTTCGAGATTTTTCATTGATTTCAGGAAGAAATGATAAGCCAAGGCGAGTCCTACAACAATGACAGCAAAACCAAAGACAACAAAAAAATTGATGATTAACCCTGCGGCAGCAATTGCTATTCCAACAAGAAAAAGCGTCTCATCCGTTTTCAAAACAACGGTTGCATAGTTTGGGAATTTCTCTACCATTTTGCGTTGCAACTCTTTTACCACAGAGCGCCATCTCATCAGCACAAAGATGAGCATAAGGCCAGACACAAGGCACATACCTTCGGTGATACCGAGAAATCGTGAAGCCGATAAAGCCACAATGAAATTAGCTGCAATGAAAACTATAGAAGCTATCAATTCGAGTACACTTCCTACAAAAAATATAATCAGTCCGTAAGAATAAAAATCTCTTGATGGTAACTTTGACTTATCAAGGAACGGTGCCAAAAATTTATCCATAGTTATCCCCCCTTTAAAGATGATATCAGAACTGAAATGAAAAACAGCAACAGACATAACAAGATCAGGTAAAGTGAACTCCTTGATAGATCCGATGAAGATCTTCTAACGAAAAAAATTGAGAATATCATTAAAGAAACACCCGATATCATGAGCACATATATCACCTTTACCTGCCTGCCTTCACATTCGCTTCCACTTTTGTGTTTTTGTAAAGCCTGTCTTGGAATTCCAACAATCTTTTGGCCCTTTCTTGAGCGTCTTTGAAAACATGGGGATCCAATTCTTCAGCGGGGATGACAATACTGGCTACTATCGTGACCTTTTGACCGTCACAATGCATATAACCGCCGTATGTAGCGAAATTCTTTTCACCTTCTTCGGTGACAACGCGAACATAGTCTATCGCAAGTTGAGCAACTATTGGAGCTCTTTTTGGAAGTATTCCCATGGCTCCTTCGACTGTTCTGCAAGCCAAAAACTTTGCCTTACCATTCCAACAAACAGTTGAGGGAGATAGAATTTCAACCTCTATCATGCAACACTTCCTTTCAATCTTTCAGCTTTTTTGACAGCCTCTTCTATAGTTCCAACCATGAAAAAGGCTTGTTCTGGAAGTGCATCGTGTTTACCCTCGAGTATTTCTTTAAAACCACGAACTGTCTCTGAAATTGGTACGTACTTTCCTGCCGCACCAGTAAATCTTTCAGCCACAAAAAATGGTTGGCTCAAAAAACGTTGAATCTTTCTTGCCCTCTGTACTATCAATTTGTCTTCTTCTGTCAGTTCTTCCATGCCCAAGATGGCAATTATATCCTGCAAGTCCTTATACCTTTGGAGTACCTCCTGAACACCCCTTGCTACCTGGTAGTGTTCCCATCCAACTACGGCAGGATCAAGGATCTTGGATGTGGAATCAAGAGGATCTACAGCAGGATATATTCCAAGCTCTGCGATCTTTCTTGAAAGAACCACGGAAGCATCAAGATGTGCGAAGGTTGTTGCAGGAGCGGGGTCTGTTATATCATCGGCAGGGACATATATTGCTTGAACGGAAGTGATCGAGCCTTTTTGGGTTGAAGTGATTCTCTCTTGCAGTTCGCCCATGTCTGTTGCAAGAGTTGGTTGATAACCTACTGCAGAAGGCATTCTTCCAAGCAAAGCAGAAACCTCACTACCTGCTTGGACAAACCTGAATATATTGTCTATGAACAACAAAACATCTCTCCCTTCAACATCTCTGAAGTACTCTGCGATGGTGAGTGCTGTCAGACCAACTCTGAATCTTGCCCCCGGTGGTTCATTCATCTGTCCAAAGACCAAGACCGTATTGTCTATAACACCTGCTTCCTGCATTTCAAGCCAAAGATCGTTTCCTTCTCTTGTGCGCTCACCGACACCTGCAAAAACCGAAAAACCTTTCTGCTCTATGGCTATGTTCCTTATCAGTTCCATGACCAGGACTGTTTTGCCAACACCTGCACCACCAAAGAAACCTATCTTTCCACCTTTTGGAAATGGAGCCAGCAGATCTATCACTTTTATCCCAGTTTCAAGAATCTCTATTTGTGTTTTTTGTTCTGTTATAGTTGGTGCCGGTCTATGAATTGGCCAATAGTCCTCTGCTTGTATTTCACCACCCTCATCTATCGGCTTTCCAATCACATTGAGTATTCTACCCAAAACATTTCTACCCACAGGTGCAACTATAGGTCTGCCAGTGTCGATGACCTCTAAACCCCTTGTCAAGCCATCCGTTGAATCAAGTGCGACTGCACGAACGATGCTATCACCTATCAGCTGTTCAGCTTCAAGGACAAGTTTTTCATTGGTATGAGGGTTGATAACTTCGAGAGCATTGTATATGTCAGGAAGCTCTTTCTCATTGAATTTGACATCGACAACAGGTCCTATAACCCTGACTATGTAACCCTTCCCTGCCAAGAAAATCGCCTCCTCACTCTTCTTTCAAAGCTTCTGCACCAGTGACGATTTCGATGAGTTCCTGAGTAATCGATGCTTGTCTTGCTTTGTTATATTCCAGTGTCAAAGTTCTTATCATTTCTTTAGCATTTTCCGTAGCATTTCTCATAGCATTTTGCCGAGCATACATTTCACTAACCTTTGTTTCATAAAGCAACGAATACAGTTTTGTTGCAACATAGAAGCTCACAAAATTGGCCGTCAGTTCCTCTGGTTGTGGCTCATATTCGTACCGCTCTATTTTCTTTCCTCCAGACACAGGTGTTAATTGCAGGCACACCGGTCTTTGAACAAGTCTATTGACAAATTTTGCATATATAACATGAACATTTCCCGTTATCTTCAAGATATCTTCCATCAAAGCCGCGGAAAAATTCAAGGTGGGCACATCATACATCCTTTGGTAAGACCTGATGAGTTTGCTATTTTTGGCAAAATGTGCTGTTGCTTTAGATCCTACAGTGACCAAACCCTCAAAATCCTTTAATCTGCGCTCGGCTTCCCTCAGTATCTCGGCATTGAAAGCTCCACACAATCCCATGTCTGAAGTAATGACAACTAAAATTGGTTTACCCTTTCCAGTCACAAAAGGATGTTCACAAGATGAAAAATCGATATGCTCTCTAATCTCTTCGACAGCCGTTGCAAATCTTTTTATCTTTGAAAAAGATTCTTCCAATTTTCTTACCCTGGCTCGCGCAACCATCTCCATCGCGCGGGTAATTTTCATCAAAGATGAAGTAGACTGAATACGTGCCTTGACCGATCTAAGCTTTCCTCTGCTCATTATTCATGCCATCCCTTCAAAAACTCTTGAATGGCTTGTTTTAACTCATCTTCAATCTCTTGCGTCAGTTCCTTTTTCTGCGCAATTGCCTTTAGTAAGGAACTGCGTGTAGTTCTCATGTATTTTAAGAACTCTGCCTCGAACCTTTTGACGGATTCAACGGCGAGTTCATCCAGGTATCCTCTAATACCTGCATAGAGAACAACTATCTGCTCCTCAACTGGCATTGGATTATATTGATCTTGCTTGAGAAGTTCCTGCAACCTCTGCCCGCGAATGATTTGAGCTCTTGTAGCCGGATCAAGTTCTGAAGCAAATTGTGCGAATGTTTCCAGCTCTCTAAACTGCGCAAGGTCTATTCTCAACATACCAGCTACTTGTTTCATAGCCTTGATCTGTGCAGAACCACCCACTCGGGAGACAGAAAGACCCACGTTGATTGCTGGTCTAAATCCAGAATAGAAGAGTCCAGGTTCAAGATAGATCTGTCCGTCCGTAATGGATATCACATTCGTTGGAATATAAGCCGAAACATCATTTGCCTGCGTTTCAACTATTGGAAGTGCTGTTAGAGAACCTCCACCAGCTTTCTCGTCGAGCTTTGCAGCCCTTTCAAGAAGTCTAGAATGGAGATAGAATATATCACCAGGGTATGCCTCTCTTCCAGGCGGTCTCCTCAAAAGCAAGGAAAGCTGTCTATATGCTGCAGCGTGTTTTGAAAGATCATCGTATATCACAAGGGCATCACGTGAACTGTACATAAAATATTCACCCATAGCACAACCTGCGTACGGGGCAAGGTACTGAATTGGCGCCGGATCTGATGCCGAAGCAACAACAACAGTTGTGTAATCCATCGCACCGAACTCTCGCAATTTATCAACAATACGAGCAACAGAAGCTATTTTTTGTCCAATAGCCACATAGATACAGTAGACACCTTTCCCCTTTTGATTGATGATTGTATCGATTGCTATAGCAGTCTTTCCGGTCTGCCTATCGCCTATGATCAATTCACGCTGCCCCCTACCTATGGGAATCATGGCATCTATAGCCTTGATACCAGTCTGTAGCGGCGTGTTCACAGGCTTTCTATATATAACTCCTGGTGCTTTTATTTCCACCCTCCTTGTATTTTTTGAATTCACTGGCCCAAGACCATCGAGTGGTTCTCCCAATGGATTGACCACTCTTCCAAGCAATTCTTCACCAACAGGGACCTCTATGATTTTCTTCAACCTGCGAACGATGTGCCCTTCTTTGATTTGGGAATATGGCCCAAGTAAGATCACACCTACATTGTCTTCCTCAAGATTGAAAGCAAGCCCCTTTACACCTGTTTCCACAAACTCGACAAGCTCGTTTGCCATAACGTTGTTTAGACCATACACGCGTGCTATACCGTCACCAACTTGCACAACTCTACCAGTTTCCTGAAGGTCTATTTCTTCAGCAAATTCTTTAATTCTTTCCTCCAAAACCCTTGTTATTTCACCTGGGCTAATTCGCAACTACATCACCCCTTTTGAAAAACAGAACGAACTATATTTCGCATCCTCCCAGATATGGAAACATCGAAAGTTTTACCTTCGTACTCTATTACCGCACCAGCCAAAAGTGAATGATCAAGCTTTGTTTCAAACACAGGTTCTTTCTTCGTATAATGTCTCACGAAATCTACTATTGCCTTCACTTCTTCGTCAGACAACTCATAGCCAACAGTCAAACTAACGGGCACCTTCATCTGAGACTCTATTTTCATATTCTTGTAGTAACGCAAAATCACCGGTAAAGAGGCCTGTCTTTTCTTTTCAAAAATAATCTTCAGAAAGCTCCAAAAGGGCTTGTCCACTATTATACCCATCTGGCTTAGAAATTTGACGATCCTTTCAACTTGTTTTGCTGAACTTTGAGTAGGATCATCAAGAAATAATTTCGTTTTTTCATAAAGTTCGACGACGACCCCAAGAACTTGTCCATATTCTTCTTGCTTTCCAAGCTCGATCGCAACATTGAGCAAGGCTCTGGCATACTTGGAAGCTATGTGAGAGTATCTCATTGATTCTGTCCCTTCTTCAATACGTTTATAAGATATTCTTTCTTAGCCTTTTCATCAAGGACCCCCTGAAGGATCTTCATAGCAAGCGTAACAGCGATCTCTCCAGCTCGCTTTTCCACTTCATCCAGCGCTGCTTGTTTTTCTCGCTCGATCTGCGCACGTGCTGAATTCATGATTCTATCTGCTTCCTCACGAGCCTGATTCTTGGCTTGTGTGATCAGTTCATCACTTTTCTGTTTAGCATCAGATACGATTCTCTCCGCGATTTGCCTTGCGTTAGCCAAGATCTGCTCAGCCTCTTTTCTCATTTCTTGAGCTTCCTTTCGTTCCTTTTCAGCTTGAGCTAATTCTGATTCAACTTTTTCACGTCTTTTATCCATGATCTGAGTGAATGGTTTGTATAAAAGCTTGTATAGAACGAACAAGAGTATAAAGAAATTCAAGAGCTGTATAATGCCCGTGAGGTTGAGTTCGACAAATCCCATCTTCTGTCCTCCTCAGAGAACAAAGAGCATGAGTATAGAAATAAGCAAGGAATAAAGACCTGTTGTTTCACAAACAGCCTGGGATAACAACATTCTTGTTGTCAAAACACCTATGAGTTCTGGTTGACGTGCCATAGCCTGCATAGCACCATCACCGACATGTCCTTCACCAATACCGGGACCGATTGCACCTGCTCCCATGCATATACCTGCACCTATAAACTTTCCCATCTGGATCAAAGCCTCGGCAAGAGTTGGTCCATTCTCCATGAAAATTCCTCCTTTTCACGATAGTGCTGATGATATATAAGCGATGGCAAGCACTGTAAAAACAAGTGCTTGAATTACACCCACAAAGATACCAAAAAATCCCCAAAGTACTACAGGTAGAAACAGATATTTTGCCATGTATGCCAGTAGATATGTTAGCAATGCCCCACCAGCTATGTTTCCAAAAAGCCTTAGCGAATGGGATATTGGTTTTGAAAGTTCTCCTATGACATTCATTGGAAACATAAATGGTATGGGTTCAAACCAAGATTTTGCCCACGCTTTGAGACCTTTTGACTTGATTGCAAAAACCTGGCTTATAAGGAAGACGAAAACAGCAAGGAATGCATTTGTGTTTATATCTGCGGTAGGTGAAAACCAAGTGTCAGAAAACAAATGAATCTTTTCTATATTTCCCTGTGCATTTGCTTCAATTGAAATACCAGGAATAGCACCACCTAAGATGTTAGAAAGGACGATGAAGAGGAAAAGTGTACAGGCGATATAGAAAGTTGGTCTTACAAAGCGTTGATCCGGTATAGCATCTTCTACCATCTGATAAACAAAGTCCATCACAGATTCCAACGCAGCTTGTTTTCTATCGGGTATCAATTTTGGTTTTCTAAATCTATATACTACTATTATTATTACAAACATTATGATCCAAGTCATGAAAATTGTAAGTGGATTGACTCGTGAAAAGATCCCTTGTCCGAATGGAAGCTTCAAAACCCATCTGTTTGCAACATTTTTAAATGCTTCACTCATACTCTGTTTTGAAAGATAGATTGCATTCAAAATTCCTAAAAAGATGTAAATCAACAAAAATACGACCAAGAGTACCTTTGTCTTCCTATCAAGACTCAGTTTCACCAAGTCACCTCCAGGACAAGAAGGCAGCTAATTTAGCATTAAAAAGCCCAAAAAATGCACCAAAAACAGCTTGTACAGATAGAGTAACTGCACAAAAAGCCATGATAGCTCCACTTAGAGTATACCTTGACAGATAACCAACTACTGACATCTTTTTATTTGTTGAAACACATTTTTTAACATCACGCCAAAGAGCCAATATATTGATGCACGCACCACATGTCCCAAGAGCTACACCCAGGGCCCCTTTATAACCAAAGAGGAACCAAAACAAAAATACCTCAACTGTGCCCAGTGTCATTATGCTTTTCAACATCTTTTTTATCGTGTTTGTCATATTTATCGGCTTCTCTCAAAAGATATTTAAAGCCATTGTACAAACCAGACGCAATACCAAGTAATATAAAGACTACGAATATTACACCATTTTTCAATGTCCATTTGTCAATGTAATAGCCAATAAAAGCTCCAACGGCAATATTAGAAAGGACAGTTACACCAAAATTCAAAATAATACTGTATTTACTCAAGCCTTGGTGCACTTGACCGTTCCCTTCACCGACAGAATTGTTTCAACATCGCCTTCGCTCATAAACCCAACAGGCAGTTGAAGAACAAGGCCATCGACAGACAATCTCAGATCACGTCCGGTGACAACTGTCGGTGGAGTTATGGTGATTTTGCAATTGATCTTCTCAAGATTCATAGCAAGCGCACCAGCGATCATATTCCCAAGTTCTCCAATGGCGCTCATAGCAAGATCATCTAAAGAATCATATGGCATGTTCATCATCTTTGAAACAACCTGTACTGCCGTTTTCGGGTTGAAAGAATATATCAGATTGCCTTCAACTCCACCTGCAAAGCCTATGACCGTTACAAGGTCATACTGTGGCCTGACCTCTTTGAGCACACCAGGTTTACCTATCAACGGTTTTGTACCGAGCAAAACTTCTACCGTGTTGACTATCGCTGCAACTAAGGCATTCAAAACTCTTGCATCCAAGTTTATACCTCCTCATTCCCAGTTTTCAGACACATTTATATCGACTCTCAGTGGTACCGATAATTTTACCACACCTTCCATAGATTGTTTAATCATTATTGATATCTCTTGGACTTCTTCATTGGGTACTTCTAAAACAAGTTCATCGTGAATTTGGAGTATCATTTTAGAATTCATTTTCCTCTTTTTCATTTTATTGTACAAATCTATCATAGCAAGCTTCATAATATCTGCTGCTGTACCTTGTATAGGCGTATTGATAGCTATTCGTTCACCTTCCTGTCTGACCGTTGCATCCTTTGATCGTAATTGTGGCACCTCTCTTTTTCTTCCAAACATCGTTCTCACATGACCATATGTTTTAGCATATGCAACGGTCTTACCGAAGTATTCCCTGACAGCTGGATACAATGAAAAATATTCGTTTATAAAACGTTGAGCCTCTTCATAGGCAAGCCCTGTTCGTTGAGCCAATCCATAGGGCGATACCCCATAAATTACAGAGAAATTGACCATCTTCCCGACAGCTCTCATCTGGGCCGTAACCTGATCTTTCTCAACTTTAAAGATCCGAGATGCTGTAAATACATGTATATCTTCATCCTTTTGAAACGCCTCTATCAACTTCTGATCTGCACTCAAATGAGCCAAAACTCTTAGTTCAATCTGTGAATAATCCGCACTTACTATTTTCCAGTCATTTCTTTGTGGGACCACAGCTCTTCGTATTTCTTTTCCTTCCTCTTGTCTGTTTGGCAAATTCTGAAGGTTTGGATCGCTGCTACTCAATCTTCCCGTAGCAGTACCAGTTTGGTGAAATGAAGTATGAATCCTGCTTGTTCTTGGATGAACAAGTTTTGGCAGTACATCCAAGTAAGTAGATTTGAGTTTTTGATATTTTCTGTATTCAAGAATTAGTGGAACAATAGGATGCTCATCAACTAATTCTTCAAGCACATCGGCTCTAGTTGAGAGATCACCGGTTGGAGTTTTCTTAGACCCCTGGATTTTGAGTTTTTCAAATAGTATGTAAGCCACCTGTTTTGGTGAATTCACATTGAATCTTTCTTTCGCATATTCAAAGATCTGCTGGGAAAGTTCGTTCATTTTGCTCGCGTATCTCATTGAAAGATCCCTCAAGTAATCCACATCCATGTATACACCTGTTAGCTCCATATCTACCAAAACAGGTATTAAGGGCATTTCGATCTTCTCAAAAACATTCTCTAAATCAAATTCGTGCAGTTTCAGGTTAAGAATATCGTACAATCTGCGAGTTACATCGGCATCTTCTGCAGAGTACCTTGTTGCATCTTCAACAGATACATCGGCAAAACTCAATGAACTGAACAAAGGCGAATTGTCCTTGACAACCTCATCAAAACTGATCATTTTGTAATTCAAAAACCTCATAGCCAGCTCATCCAAATTAAATCTTTTCTCATCTGGATTGAGTAAATAAGCTGCTATCATTGTATCAAAGGCAGGATCGACTGGATCGATTCCGAACCTTTTCAAAACGCTATAGTCATATTTGAGGTTCTGCCCTACGATCTTTGTACCAGGCTGTTCTAATACTTGTTTCAAACTATTTATTGCCAGGTTCATGTCAATGTTGGGACCACCTTTATGTGCCAAGGGAACGTAATAACTACTCCTGTCTGGTAAAGAAATTGAGAAACCAACTATCTTAGCATCCAAAGGTGATAAAGAGTCCGTTTCAAGATCTATCACAATATACTGGCTTTTTTTCATCTTATTCATTAAATCCGTGAAACCATTTTCGTCTTTTATAGTTATATAATTGCTCTGTACACTTTGTTGAGAATAAAGTCCAAGTTCCTTCATTATACTCGAAAATTCCATTTGTTTTAGAAATTCAACCAGTTCATTTTCTTTGTAGCCTATGTACTCCAGTTCTTTCCACTCTATTCCAAGGTGTAGATCTTTCATGAGAGTCACCAATCGCTTACTTTTGAAAGCATCTTCCTTACCTTCAATCAATAATCTTCCTATTCGACTATTTTCATCAATATTCTTGTATATGTTCTCAAGATCACCATACTTTTGGACCAACTCTATAGCAGTCTTCATTCCTATACCCTTAACTCCCGGCACATTGTCAACGGCATCACCCATTAACGAAAGTACATCGACTATCTGTGAAGGTTTTACTTGAAATTTTTCCCTAACTCTGAGCTGATCGTACAACTCAAGTTCACTGATACCCTTCGTTGGACGCCATACCTTGATTCTTTCACTGACCAACTGCAACATATCTTTATCGCCCGTGACTATAAAGATCTCTTCAAAAACATTTTCACCATTTTTGGCTAAGGTTGCTATAACATCGTCTGCTTCACATCCCTCGTACTCAAGTACCTTCACTCCAATAGCCTCTACACCTTTTTTTATGTAAGGCAACTGTTGTATCATTGCATCTGGCGCTTGTGGGCGTTGTGCTTTGTAATCTCTAAGCAATTCATGTCTGTAAGTATGAGTCTTCTTATCCATGGCAAATGCCACACAGTCACCTTGTTTTATATGTTCTTTCAGAAACTTAATTAGCATTCTCATAACCCCGTAGATTGCATTGGTTGGTAAACCAGAGCTGGTAGAAAGTGACTGATCTACCGCGTAGTAAGCTCTGTAAGCAAGCCCTGTACCATCAAAGAGAAATAGTCTTACCATTTTTCTCGTGCTCCCTCAATTCCTCAAGGGCTTCCACTGCCTTTCTCAAATGAGGTATGACTATCGACCCTCCTACAATGAGAGCAATATTGAAGACTTCAAAGAATTCGTCATCCGTTGTCCCCAACTGGAATAATCTTATGATGTGATAAATGATGCAATCATTACACCTCAAAACCATTGAAGCTACGAGCCCTAACATCTCCTTAGTTTTTTCACTCAAGGCGCCTCCTTCGTAAATCTGTGAATCAAGATTCATGAATCTTTTTGTATGAATGTTACCTTTCTCGTTTATCAACTTGTTCAATCTTGCCCTGTAGTTCACAAATTCTTCAATCAAATTCATCACCTCACAAGTTCTAAAGGCTCGTCATGAGTGAAAACTACCCAGTCACACCCTTTTGAAATCTCCCTGACAAAAGTTGCTGCTTCGTCATTCTTATAACCCTTCATCGCTTCAAAGTATTCAATCTTTGTATAGCATATATCACCTGGCATGAATATTTTACCCATATTCTCTGTCTCAACTAACAGAGATATGTGATCAGATGAATGATAGGGCGTATAAAAGACCTCAATACATCCAAAGAGTTTTTCTCCACCCTTTAATGTGTGCACCTTCTTCCAACTGGAAATCACTAAAGTGTAAAGCTGACCAGCGATCGGTCCAAACGATGAATAATCTCTCAATCTATACTTTTCATGCACATATACCGAAGCATCTTTGAAAAAGATCGAAGAAAAAATATGGTCCATATGTACATGGGTGAAAACAATATCAGTTATCCTTTCAGGTGCAATATTTTTGATCTTCAAAGTTTTTTCGAGTGCCTCCCACGTTACAAAGCTTCCAGGATCGATTATTATCCTTCTGCTTTCATCATGTAACAGTACCACTGTAGAATAGGGAGCCACAACATAAGGTGCAGCACGTAAAGTCCCACCAACAACAAGAATTTCAATATTCAACTAAATCACCTCACAAAAAACGAGATGAAACCGATTATCAAACAATAAGAAGAAAAAGCTTTTAGTTTGTTAGACAAAACAACCTTTTTCAATAAAAACAGTGCGACCAATCCCACAAGAAACGAAATTATACCCAGGTAAAACCATTGAAAGTCCATCTGAGGGATTTCTAAGACTCCAGCCCCCGCGATCACAGGGAGTGCCAGAAGAAATGAATAGGCTAAAGAATCTTCTTTTCTAAAACCCAGCAACAAAGATCCAGCTATCGTTGCGCCACTTCTTGAGACCCCAGGAAAAATCGCTATTGTTTGAAAAACGCCAATGATCAAAGCATTTAGAAAAGACATCTCTTCAAGGCTTTTTCTGCCATTCTTGAGTGAAGCAATTATCAATAGAAAACTTGTTATACAAAAAAAGATCGGTAGAAATTTCGTATCATTGAAGGTCATTTCAATCTTTTCGTTGAAGCTAAATCCAACAACAACGGCTGGAATTGTGGAAGTGATAAGATTCAAAAGTATTCTCAAGTTTCTCAACGCCCTCATCAGTGATTTGAAGGAAAACAAAAAGACAGCAAATAATGTCCCAAGATGGAGCAAAGCGGCAAAAGAAATATCCATTTTGGTATCCATTAATTTTGAAAACAAAACAAGGTGTCCCGAACTTGATACTGGCAAAAATTCAGTTAAACCCTGCAAGATAGCAAGAAAAATCTCGCTCAGAATCCTTCCTCCTTTGCTATTTTGTCATACTTGATGCCATAGACATTTAAGACCTTCGCAACCTCTTCTGGATCTAAGATATCTACCTTTATTGAAACTCTCCTATAAGTGTTATCTTTAACGGTATTCACAGCAAGTACGTTCATTTTGTTTTGTGCGAGAACATCGAAAATACTTTTCAGTTGTCCTGGTTTGTCTTCAAGTTTCAGAAGAATCCTTGATCCCGGTTCATCCATTGCTGTAATGGCAACAAAGGCTTCGAGAATCTCCGTAAGAGTTATCACACCCTTCACTGTAAGATCATTATCAACAACAGCCAAGCATGCTTCCTGTGACTCTCTGAAAGTCAGAGCAGCTTCTTCGATGTAGCTATCTTCAAATACATAAAAATCAGGGAAGATAACATAATCACCCACAGTACTGTCAAATTGCAAGTTTGCCAAGCTGTTTTTGTAGACCAGTCCCTCAAATTTGTTTTCTTCATCTGTCACCACACAATAATCAACTCTGTACTTTCTCATAACTGACAAGACTTCTTGAACAGTAGCACTGACCGTCACTTGTGGAAAATCTGTGTTCATCCAATTTCTTGCAAACATATTTTCGCCTCCCTTATATACTATATATCTATATATATCTTATCTTAGTAGTAGATATATTATATAGGGGTGGTAGATTCTGTAACATTACAATCGAAAAACCGCATCTGATCAATAAAAAACATCATTAGGGGGGTGGTAGAAAAAGTGGTAGAAAAGTGGTAGAAAAGTGGTAGATAACTTCTAAAAACCTTTCTAAAAGCTAATCTCAAGGTGGTAGAAAGTTTAAAAGCCCGATCCTTACTTAAATAGATAATTTTTAGATCAAAAAACTCTATATTAGGTGACAGCATTTTTTTATTGATTTAATGAGTTTTTAGAGTTTTCTACCACCTTTTTATTCTTTATTGATGAGGCTTTTGGAAGTTTTCTACCACCCCTACAATATGTTGTATGGAGTTATCTACCACACAATTTGTTGATGGAACTGAAAGGTGACAAGCAAGGGAACGAATTCGAAGGCTTGTTCATTCTTAATGAAGAATGGTGCCCAAATCACAATGTAAACCCAATAAGCGATGTACATGGAATATCACTTTCGTTCTGATCTGGAATTGAAATATTCCCTTTTTTTTATCTTAACTCTATCATTATTTGTACTTCAACAAGTGCTATATATGATATTGCTATAAATTTTTTTATTGGGGGGAAATCAATGAATCAAGGCGAGATCTTTGATTTGATAAAAGGTGAGCAGGTACAATTTATAAGGCTCCAGTTTTCAGATATCAATGGAAATCTGAAGAATGTCGAAATTCCGTCTGCGGAGATTGAAAGAGCTTTAAGTAGAGGTATCATGTTTGATGGTTCCTCCATCGAAGGATTCGTAAGAATTGAAGAGTCTGACATGTACCTCAAACCAGATCTTTCAACCTTTGCCATTCTTCCATGGTCAACAAATGGTGCAAGGAGTGCCAGGATAATCTGTGACGTATACAAGCCAGATGGGACCCCCTTTGAAGGAGACCCTCGCTATCGGTTAAAACTGGTTGTTGAAAGAGCCAAGAAGATGGGCTTTGAGGCTTTCGCCGGTCCTGAGATTGAATTTTTTGTCCTTCCAAAGGATGAAAAAGGTTTTCCGAAACCAGAGTTACTTGATCATGGTAGCTACTTTGATTTACTTCCACTCGATGAAGTAGAGTCTCTAAGGAGTGAAGTTGCCGTGGCTCTAAAAACCATGGGGATTGATGTGGAAGCTTCTCATCATGAAGGAGCACCTTCACAGCATGAAGTTGATTTTCGTTATGCAGAAATTTTAAGAGCAGCAGATAATACTCAGACTGTGAAACTGGTGCTCAAAACAATAGCCGTAAAGCACAAACTGCATGTCACTTTCATGCCAAAGCCATTTTTCGGCATCAATGGCTCAGGTATGCACACACACATAAGCTTGTTCAAAAATGGTGACAATGCCTTCTATGATGAAAACTCATCAGATGGCCTTTCAAAGACTCTCAACTACTTTGTAGGAGGTTTACTAGCTCACGCGAGAGAAATAACGGCCATAACAAGTCCAACTGTGAACAGTTACAAAAGACTCGTTCCAGGCTATGAAGCTCCTGTCAATATTGCTTGGTCGAAAGCGAATAGATCTGCCCTTATAAGGATTCCTGCAGCACGTGGCAGATCGACTAGAGTTGAGTATCGTGCCCCAGATCCTTCATGCAATGCTTATCTGGCATTTGCCGTGATGCTCGGTGCAGGACTTGATGGGATAGAAAAAAAGATCGAGCCACCTTTACCTATCGAAGAAAATATCTATTCCATGTCTGAAGAAAAGCGTGCACAGTTTAAAATCGACTCCCTGCCCGGTTCTCTCAAAGAAGCTTTAGATGAGACAAGAAGGTCAGATCTTGTCAGAGAGATTTTGGGTGAGCATATTTTCAAAAAGTTTATAGAACTCAAAAGGAGAGAATACAGAGATTTCAGCATATCGGTGACAGATTGGGAAATAAGAAGATATCTCAATTCTTAGACTTATTTTCTGCCCATAATATTTTCATTGTTGTTGATCCTACGAAGAAAATCTCTCTGGGGCTCATCCCCTTTTACCCTTTTTTGCGCTATAATATTAATTAGAGGTGAAAAAATGAAACGACAAAAAATTATAAATCCTAGGCTCAGTGAATTTGAAAAACATGTCATCTTCGACAAAGGGACCGAACCGCCTTTTACTGGGGAGTACACAGACTTTTTTGGAAAGGGCATCTATGTTTGTAAAAACTGTGGTATTCCTTTGTACAGATCGTCGGATAAATTTCATTCAGGCTGTGGATGGCCCAGTTTTGATGACGAGATTCCTTCTGCAATAACAAGACAAATAGATAGAGATGGTGTAAGAACAGAGATCACTTGCAGTTATTGTGGGGCACATCTTGGACATGTCTTCTACAATGAAGGGTTTACACCCAAAAATGTACGGCACTGTGTCAATTCAGTTTCACTCCAATTCATTCCAGAAGATGGGAAACCTAAAATCGACAGAATATATTTCGCAGCAGGCTGCTTTTGGGGTGTTGAACACCTATTTAAAGAACTTGAAGGTGTCGTCGATACAGACGTAGGATACATGGGAGGTCATAGGAAGAATCCAACCTACGAACAAGTTTGTACAGGTACAACAGGTCATGCCGAAACTGTGAGAGTAATCTTTGATCCATCAAAGATAGATGTTGAGCAACTGGTCAAATATTTCTTTGAAATCCACGACTTTACCCAGTTTGGTGGTCAAGGTCCAGATATAGGTGATCAGTATAGAAGTGTTATTTTTTACACAAACGACGAGCAAAAAATCATTGCAGAGAAGCTCAAAGCTGAGCTCAGTAAAAAATATACCGTTTCTACATCGATAGAAAAAGCCAAAGAATTCTATATGGCAGAGGAATATCACCAAGATTATTACCAAAAGACTGGCAAGATGCCTTACTGCCATTTCAGAAGGAATGTGTTTTAGCAACAAAAAAACAGAAACCTATGCCTTCGCAACAAGGCAACGTTAACCTGAAGGACCTCAAAGTACAAACAGGGTCCCATATTGCCTAGAGGCTTGGACTCAATAAAAACTTATTGTAAGCCGCTTCTAGATGGCCAGGCTCAAAGAAAATCACTTTTCATGAAAAGATTTAATACGCCGAATCATCTCTGGTAATTTGATTATATCCATGATACCGAATCTCTCGATTTTTCCAACGGCTACCCAGAACTTTCCAGCCTCGTCGTACTCCACTATCAATCTGTATTTCCCTGGCACCGTTTCAAAATGATCTTCAAAATATATCCATTCGTACGTGCCTACAAAACCTTCGTAATAAACCCTCGGTACAACTTTCTCTGTACTGAATTCTACTATCACATTGCCTTCTGGCCCAACCAATTTGAATCTTGGACGGAACTCCTTGAGCCTCTCAATCTTCGGTACGGCAAAGGTTAAATAAAGTTTCTCTCCGTTGGACACCAATGTGATCTCTTTCTCACCTGCTGAAGTCACTTCGTAATAATGTACCTGGGAGATCGCGATGTCCTTTATAACTTCACTCTCAAAAAAAGGCACGTGTGCCAGGGCGATGAAAGGGAAAAACAGAACTGTAATTGTGATTCCCTTGGCTAAAAGACTCATCTTCTCGCCCTCCATAAAGTCGGCTTAGAAATTCTTAGCACAAAGTCATTAATCTTTGAGTTCTTCATACACCTTTCTTACATCTTCGATCTTTGTCAAGAATGCTTCGACTATCTTTGGATCAAAATGAGTCCCATTTTCACTCACGATTACTTCTAAAGCCTCTTCGAAAGACATGACTTCTTTGTAAGGTCTCTTCGTCGTCAGAGCATCAAAGACATCGGCAAGGGCAACGATTCTACCTTCGATACTTATCTGGTCGCCTTTTTTTCCAACGGGATACCCTTTTCCATCGAACCTTTCGTGATGATCTGCTATGATGTTTTTGATGGTCAACAGACTACTTTCTTGGATGATAGATCTAACTTGTTTTTCAAAGTTTTCTATTATCATCAAGCCGTAGGTAACGTGTTTTTTCATAACTTCCCATTCTCTTGAATCGAGTCTCGAAGGTTTTAAGAGTATTGAGTCTGGAATTCCTATCTTTCCAATATCGTGGAGTGGTGAAAACTCAAATATTTCTCTAACCTTTTTTGGATGCAAATTCAACTGTTGAGCTATTATCTTAGAATAATTTGCAACTCTTTTTATATGGTTTCCTGTCTCGCTGTCTTTAAACTCCACCAAATTGACCAAACTGTTTCCAAAATAGGCAAAAGCTCTTTGAATCGTGAGAGAGTAAAATAATCGATAAGATATAACGGTAGAGATCGAAGCAAAAAGCTTTGCATCCTTCTCAGTGTAGTTATAGTTTTTATCGGAGGCAAGAAACAAAAATCCAAAGGGTCTGCTGTTTATACTTAACATCTGTGTTATATTAGAATTGAACCCCTCTTCGAGAAGTAACTTCAAACTCAAAGATCCAGTTTTTTCCTGTCTTTCTTTGAAGTTGTTTATTATCCTTGTCGTTTCGTTCTTCGCAACCATTTCTCCGAGAGAGGTTTCATTCAGTTTCTGGGAAAAGCCCTCTGTAAGCTTGGGGACCACACCAGGCTTTGATATGTAGGCTACCTCTGCAATAACATCTTGACTCTCCCAGTCTATGAAAGCGACAGAAAATCTCTGAGAGTTAAAGATGTTACATAGATAGGGACCCACGCCGTATATAAAGTCTTCGACAGAGTAGTTCATCGGCATGTGTTTGAAGGTTTCGTAAATAGAGAGAATATCATTTATATTGCTGATCGATCTGTTCAATTGTACATCTTCTTCAAAGCGAGGTTCCTCAAGAGGAATTTTTGATATGTACATATTCTCTGACATGTACGAAACCTTTTTCAAGATCTTATCTATAGAATACAAGAACAATCTCCCACTCTTGAAAAGCTTCACTATGAGGAACAGAGAGGCGATCACCAAAAAGGCGTATGTCCAACGTATCTGACTTATTTGGCTTTTGATAAACCTTGCTTCATAACTTCTAAGAAATTCTGCGAAGACTCTTATTTGAGAAACCAGTTTTTCTCTATCTAACAAACCCCTTTGGTAATTTTCCAGTGAGCCCGTGTACTCCTTTGTGTCATATCCATATTTTTCCATCACATCTAACAAGACCTTCGGCTCAGAGCGGTTAGCTATGACATCGTTTATTTGGTTGAAGTCTTTACGCATCTGCAAATAATTGTTGTTGAAGACATAAATTTCAAAAATTGTCCAGGCAAAGATAATCAAGTACAGCAGCACCAACGATATAACATAAACAACTATACCCTTAAGTTCAAACCTGATGCTTCTAATTCTTTTCACCCTTTGACCTCCCAATTTTGAGACAATCTTGTGTAAATACAACTTAAGATATCTTTCATCATGTTCACAATAATATTATGACATAAAAGTTTGTAGTGATATCATTTCATTTCAAAGAAGTTTCATACTTAATGGCGGTGGAGGTGTCTTTTTGTGGCTTTTACCAAACACTACCATTTATAATAACAACATTTTGTAACTAACACATCGAAACCAGGTTTCGTTTTTACAAATTACCCTGTGAGCAGCGATTTTTCATGAGAAAGGAGACACTTTTTTGATTTAAGACTTCTCGAGATCTATCCCGAATTCAAGCATCAAAGATGATTTGGCAGCAAGGGGCAACCTTTTTTGAAAAGCCCAATCCTTTCCAGTCTTTTTTGAAATAGGTTTCAAACCTGCGGCTCGAGAACTTTTCATCTCCATCTCACTGTTTTTTTCACAGACTAGACAAAATAACAACACTGGGGGACATCACAGATACCGGGCTCAGAGCCTCCATATTTGAGAAAGTTGTACCTCGGTGATCTTTGAGTTTCTCGCTCTCTTTGTCTCAAAGATTCAACAAAAACTAGACGTACTTGACCACCTCTTCCAAAGGCTGTCTATCTCTTTGAGACAACTCGGTAGCTTGGTGCTTTTCAGAAAGTTGTGAAAGATCTCCAGTGGGATAACCAACGGCGATGATGGTTATCACTACATTTTCTTGGGGTATGGAAAGTATGTTTTTGATAACTATGGGATCGAACCCGGCTACAGGATGTGCAACTAGACCCATTTGTGTTGCTTGAATCTGTAAGAACGCAACAGCTTCACCTAAATCAAACAGGAAATAATCCCTACCATCTGAAAGCTGACAAGCCATATCCTTTTTTGCGTGGACTATTATCAGAACTGGTGCCTTCTTCATCCAGTAATTTCCTCCCGAGAGTGCCTCATGAACCTTGCTTAAAACATCTTTCGATCTAACAACGATGAACCTCCATGGCTGTTTATTCGCACAAGATGGAGCAAGATGTGCAGCATATAAGAGTGTTTTCAACAGCTCATCTGAGATTTCATCCTCTCTCAAAGCTCTCCTAGCCCTTCTGAGTTCTATCCAATGGTTTAAAGAATTGTCTTCTTTAATGATCTTTTCCAACTGTGATTTGACTTCATCGACATGTCCGGTAACTTTCACATTATAAGAACTCCATCTGATGAAATTCCACCGATCCAAGATGAATGTGGAACGAACAGTTACACCATATTTTTGAGCATTCAAAGATCTTATGAACTCTCCATCCCCGTCGGACAAAAAGTTAACCTTCAGTTGATGTTTTTCTTTGAATTTCTTAAGTGATTCTGGACGATCCCTCGAGACACCATAAACATTTGTTCCATGTGACTTAAACCATTCCAGAGCATTTGAGAAATCTTGCGCTTCCTTTGTACAACCCATCGTTCCAGCTTTTGGAAACAGGTACACGACAGAGTACTTACCAAGCAAATCAAACTCAGTAACCTTTTTACCATTCTCGTCCAAAAGATCGAATTTTAACCTTTGCATACACTCACCTCCTTCACTATTAATAATACCTGAGCAAGAGTTATCTGGGTGTATAATAATCTTGAATGAATTCTTGTAACATTGCACATTAAATAGTAAATTATGAATAGTCCAAAATTTCTGAGAACTTTTCCGACATTTTGCCCAAGGCATATATGTGGAATCTCTAAAATATAAGGCACTAAAGTTTTTAGAAATGAACCAGCTAGTCCAAAAACACGACCAAACTCTCATTTAGATTAGCACATTTTCATCCAATTGATCTTTCTTTGTTAGTTTGTATTCAAATCTCATACCGAGATTGCCAGGGCTCTCATGTATCCCATGGATGTGGCATACTGAATGGATCTTGTCCAGCCAGAACAGTCACCAATGACATGTAGGTTTTCAACAATGTCATTATTGAACTTGTTGGAATAGAACTTTACTTCCACAGCATAAAGAAGGTTATCGAAATATGCAACACCTTTTATGACATCGTCTAACCTGTCGATAAAGTCTACCAAAGATTCTCTGATCTTTGAAGGAAAGACCAAGTTCGCATCTCCCAGAATGAAGCTATCATTGTTCAAGGTTGGATAAACTCTTCCAAATCTTTTAGTTCTTCTATATTCTTTAAAATCTCCGTACGTTTGAAGTATTATCTTTTCCTGATCCCCAGCCAATATGTTTGCAAGTTTTGCAAGGTTTTTGCCGTAACCTGTGGGATCTTTGAACGGTTCGGTGAATCTTGTTGTAACAAGGACTGCAAAGTTTGTATTTTCGGTTTTGTGATAAGTGTCTGAGTAGCCATTGACGGTGGTGAAATCTTCATATTTCTCTAATGCCACCTTGCCCGAAGGATTTTGGCAGAACAACCTACACATATATCCTGTTCTTGCCTTGTATCTAACTTTGACTTCATACATATCGAAGAACCTTTCCATCACATGGTTGGGAAGTTCATACCTTATACCTATATCTACATAATAATTCTCTTTAACAAGGTGTGGATATTTTTCTTTGATACGGTCCATCAGTTTGTGTCCGCTTCTTCCAACGGCTATCACAACTTCGTCAAAGACAAATTCTCCTTTGTTTGTATAGATCTTATGTTTTTGTGAAAGTTCTATATCTTCCACCGTTGTATCAAAGTAAAATTGAATGTTCTTGAAAGATGAGAAATAGGCAAAGAGGTTGTCATTTGTTTCTCTCAGAACATCTGTGCCTAGGTGAAAAAAATACGACTTGATAGGCTCAAACCCTTTGTCATAAAAGTTTCTGTAGGACTCTTCATCGCAGAAAGATTCTCCAAACTCTATCTTCTTTCCATCTTTTTCAAAGGATTTCAGATAGTCTATCATCTTCGCCTTCTCCTTCATCTGGGGTATGTATCCAGAATGAGTGAGATAGAATTCCACTATCCTTTGCTGTACTTCTATGGGTATATCCAGCTCTCCACCCATGCCTTTGCTTATGAAGATCTTTCCGTCCATCCTGACACCGGAGATCGTGTTATGAGTGTGGTCTTTACCCTTTTCAAAGACTGTGATCTCATATTGGTCTATTCTCCCGCTCTCTATAAGCCCTTGCATAAACCCAATAGCTGCAGCACCAAAGCCAACGATAGCCAATTTTTTCATCACCAATACCTCCACAGTTTATTTAACCATATTGCAGAATGCCCCAATTTTAACCTAAACTAAGTTCCATCTGCAGCTTGTCAGTAGGAAGATTGAGATTTTATTAACTAAAAGTGGTATAACAAGCGCCTTTGTGAATTTTTCTATTCATCCCATTTTCGTATTATATATTATGGAGGGTACCCACGAAAGAGTAGACAGGCGTAAACTGCCATAGGTCTAATCTGTCAGATCTTGCCCTAAAGTTTTCACCAGATCTTGGGTAGATCTTAACCTTTCAAGATCACTTCATAGTCAAGGGTGACTTTGATGAAAGATCGCCTATCCCATTGCCACCTATTATGAACCTCATCTTTGAAGGATTTCACGGTCCTGTGCATAAAATTCAAGACTTTTTGAACTGACAGTTTCAAGACGAAACTTACAAGTGACTCAACCTTTCTCTATCAGAAGATCTATGGATTTCACCTAATTAAAGATTTATAAAAAGGTTGAACTGGCCTAGCCAAAGGTTGAGTCGCAAATTGGTACGGCAGGGAAAATTCACAAAGTCATGGTCTCAACGGTAAATTATTCACAACCTTCTTCATCTTAAAAAGTTCTCTTTCACAGAAAACTCAGAAATATCGCACAAAACCAATCTCTCTTACAAGTTTTATTTTCACCCCTTCATCCTTCGGTCAACTGGTTGTGTTGAAC
This sequence comes from uncultured Pseudothermotoga sp., assembly GCA_937995655.1. Taxonomy (GTDB): domain Bacteria; phylum Thermotogota; class Thermotogae; order Thermotogales; family DSM-5069; genus Pseudothermotoga_B. The sequence goes on from CALKJI010000001.1 coordinate 155,809, forward strand.
ATTTAATGTTTGTACTATCTTCATGTGCAAAACAATTCAACTAAATAGGGCAGAGTTTTCTGCCCTTTTTTGTTGTTCCATACCACGTCGAAGTTTTTGGTGTGGTCATCCAACTTTTTCAAACCCTTTTCGTGATCGGTGTAGGCATTCTTTGTAAAATTCACTGTAAAGAGTATAATTTTACATCGGAGCCAAAATGTCGTTAAAAGATTTCGCAGTTGGTGTCGAAAGTCTCTACGCTACCTCATGGTCAAAAAGATAGAACACCCCTTCTCAGTTTATATTAAGAAGCCTTGTACGATGTAAATTGTTATATAATAGTGACGAATACTTGTCTCACTTTGAGGAGGTGTTGTCTATGAGGAAGCTGGTGGTCGTAGTTCTTTCTCTGTTAGTTGTCGTAGCCATTTCTGCCACCGTAACGTGGAGAATGGCAGAGGTTCATCCGCTCAATTATCCCACAACCCAAGCCAATATTTTCTTTGCTGAAACGGTCAGAAAAATGACAAACGGCAGGATCAACATCCAGGTTCTCTATGGAGGTCAACTCGGAGGAGAGACCGAGACCATTCAACAGACAATGGCGGGAATTATCCAGGTCAACAGGACAAACGCTGCGCCTCTTGCATCGTTCGTCGATACTCTGAGCGTTTTGTCATTACCGTTCTTGTTTAGAGACAAAGAACATTTCTGGAAAGTACTGGATGGTCCAATTGGAGAACAGCTCCTTGAGTCTATGAAATCTTCTGGCTTGATCGGTCTAACTTTCTATGATTCTGGAGCAAGGAGCTTCTATACGACTAAAAAGCCTATCTTGAAGGTTGAGGACGTAAAAGGTTTAAAGATAAGGGTTCAAAATGCACCTGTTTTCGTAGAAATGATAAAGCTACTCGGGGGAACACCCATAGTTATGGAATACGGCCAAGTTTACAGTGCACTCCAAACTGGTGTAGTCGACGGTGCAGAAAACAACATTCCTTCCTATGAATCTTCAAGCCATTACGAGGTAGCGCCCCACTATACTTTCAACAGACACACGATGGTGCCAGAGATACTGTTCATGAATTTGGCAACCTGGAACTCTCTATCAAAGGAAGATCAATTGATAATCAAAACAGCTGCGTACGCTGCTTCTTTGTATGAAAGAAAACTCTGGGAAGAACGTGAAAAAATCAGTCTTGAAAAGGTCAAAGACAGAGTCAATCTGTACAATTTAACGCCCGAAGAACTAAAGCGATTCCAAGATGCAGTTCAACCAATTTATAAACAATACGAGAAGCATAAGGCTATCATTGATTCAATCATCAATACTAAGTGAATGTAAAGAGGGAGGAATACCTCCCTCTTCCAATTTGGTGAGCGAGCTGTGGGTAAGGTGAAGAAAATCCTAAACTTGATAGATAAATCGATAAGATGGTTTGGAACAGTATCTTTGGTAACTATGTTGTGTGTAGCACTGCTTGATTTGTTCTTCCGGGATATTCTTTTAAAACCGATTTCTTGGTCTTTGGAGTTTATTCTCTTGATCATGCTTTGGCTTGCCATGTTAAACAGTGCTGTTGGAGTGAGAAATGATCTTCACATCAGCATGGGACTTTTTGCATCGAGTCTTTCGAAACGTGCAAAAGATATCTTGGGCATATCTATAAATCTGTTGATAGTTTACTACGCATGGATCACGATCAAAGGTTGTTTATACATGGCAAAGCTACCGGGAAGAATGTCAATTCTGAGGCTTCATTATGGTTGGATGTACTATTCGGGTGTTGTTTGTGGTATTCTTCTGATACTATTTTGTGTTGAAAGGATTATTCAAACCATTATGAGGTGGTTTAAGAAATGAAGAATTTGGTGAAGATGGTTGCAATTTTTGCGATAATTTTTATTCTCACAACCCTTTGGTTAAAAGTTCCTTTCTATGACACTCTTATGTCAAAACAGGCACAACAGATAATTTTTCTATGGTTGAGCTTGAGCTTTTTTATTTTGATAGGAATGCCTATCTCCATAGCAATTGGTCTATCGGCAGTTTTTACAACGCTTTTTCTTGGTATACCGATAATGGCAGTTTATCAAAGATTGATCTTTGGTATAAATTCTTTTGCCTTTGCTTCAATAGCCTTTTTTATTCTTCTTGGACAAGCCGTTAACTACACAGGACTATCAGACGATTTGATTCAGCTTTCAAACCTCGTCGTAGGCAAGTTCAAAGGTGGGTTCGCTTATGTAAACGTCTTGGCAAGCATGCTTTTTGGTGGAATATCTGGGTCAGCTGTTGCAGATGTGGCTTCATTAGGAATCGTGGAAATACCTATGATGGAAAAACAAGGGTACTCTAAGGAATTCTCTACCGCTTTGACTGTAACTAGTTCGATTCAGGGAATTGTGATTCCACCAAGCCAGAACATGATTATTTATGCCATGGCAGCGGGTGGAGTCTCGGTGGGTGCACTGTTTGCGGCGGGTTACTTACCAGGAATAATACTTGGCTTGAGCCAAATGCTGGTCATTTTCGTATTGGCCAGGCTGAAAAACTTTCCAAAGGGAGAAAATATTCCAAAAGAGAAAATACCTGGAATATTGGCAAGGGCTATACCCGTATTGCTCGTAGGTTTGATAACAGCAGGTGGAATCATCTTTGGATGGTTCACGGCGGCTGAAGCTTCAGCTTTCGGAGCTTTTCTGGCGTTGCTTTTCGGATTGATTTTCCATAAACAAGGACGATCTTGGAAGACAGTAATAAACATATTCAAAGAATCAGCGCAGACTTCCGCAATGGTATTGTTTTTGATAGCCAATGCCAGCGCATTCAGCTACATAATGGCATATCTTCAGATACCGAGTTACCTTGCACGTGCCATTTTCTCGATAAGCACCGATAAGGTAACAGTACTTTTGATGATAAATCTGTTGCTCCTTGTCCTTGGATTGTTCATGGACATGGCTCCTTTGATCGTGATCATGACACCCATACTGCTTCCGATTGTCAGGAGTTTAGGTATGTCTTCCGAACAGTTTGGGATAATAATGATGATAAATCTTGGCATTGGGTTATGTACTCCACCAGTAGGTAACGCGTTGTTCACTGGCTGTGCGGTCGGTAAGACGAGCATCGAGAGGACGGCAGTGGCAATGATTCCTCTCTATGCTGCCATGATTGGTGCATTAATTTTGATAACCTATGTTCCAGCCATAACGATGGCTGTGCCAAGGCTGCTAGGACTGGTCAGATAAACGAAAAACCAATTCCATCTCAGATTCTAGTAAGCAAAATACAAGGACTTTTCCAAAGCTACAGGGGATTTCACATTTCTTCCAAGTCGGATTGAAACTATGTATGTTACATTTGTAGGCTCTAGGGCCGGTTGTCCACATTTAATTTACAATGGATTGAAACATGGATATACCTACTGGCGATTAAACTGTACTTCTCGCTTCCATTCCTCTTAGATTCGATTGAAACTTGTTCACATTTGTATACTATGCGCAAAAAATTCTCGTTTCCATTCCTCTTAGATTCGATTGAAACTATTTTCAAAAACACCGTTACGGTGGTCATTATATTGTTTCCATTCCTCTTAGATTCGATTGAAACTTTTTCATAACGGTGCCATATACGGCACCGAAGAAGGTTTCCATTCCTCTTAGATTCGATTGAAACAGGACTTGTAACGAAAAAATATTATGTAATGACGGAGTTTCCATTCCTCTTAGATTCGATTGAAACTTGGTTGAAGGAACGTTGTTTGATAAGGTTTTTCATAAGTTTCCATTCCTCTTAGATTCGATTGAAACCATTATCTG
>CALKJI010000002.1 GCA_937995655.1 uncultured Pseudothermotoga sp.
GTGGGACACCAGTGTATACAACATAAACAGTTTTGATGGTTCAGCACTCCCGCTGGAAGAAGTGATCGACACAGGTGTTGTCAGAGCTGAGGAGAGGTGGTTCAACGATACCTCACTGGTCATACAGATAGGTGCCAACGAAGGTCACAACATGTTGGCTGGTCTTGATGACATGAGGGCTGCCGCATTGGGTATTACACCACAGTCTCTGGTTGTTACAGACCAGAACAGAGCTGAAAGAACGATCATGGTCATCGACGCTGCCATTCACAAGGTCAGCAGTGCACGTGCACAACTTGGTGCTATTCAGAACAGATTGGAACACACCATAAGCAACCTTGGAGTAGCGGCAGAAAACTTGACGGCTGCAGAGTCTCGTATCAGAGATGCCGACATGGCGAAAGAAATGATGGCATTCACAAAACAACAGATACTCATTCAGTCAAGTATGGCAATGCTTGCTCAGGCAAACACTCAGCCACAGACGGTGTTGCAGCTGATGAGATAATCTTTCCAAAGAACAAAGGCGGGCAAATGCCCGCCTTTTTTGCTAGATACATGTCACTGGCAGTGAAAAAGTGAGACACTAGTCTGGCAACATAACCTTTAATCTTGGCATATTCTTCAGTTTCTTCACAGGAAAGTATCTAGGAATCGATAAAGCTATGAAGGTCAAATCAAGTAGGTATGTACATATAAAAAGTGTTTTTACCGTTGTACTCATACTCTATCTTTGCACGGTGTAGATCCGCAATGGCTTTAACTACAGCAAGTCCAAGACCAAGTCCATCAGCTTTTGCATTCCTTGATCTGTAGAACCTCTCAAAGATCTTTTCCTTCTCTTCATCTGCAATAGGTTCACCATGATTTGAAACGACAAAGACTACAAAGTTTTTACTCTTTGATAAGCTTACCTTGACGGGTTTATCTTCTTGAGAATACTTACAAGCATTTTCGATGAGATTTATAAAGGCATGTGAGAGAAGTCCTGGTACACACCTTGCTTTGATCTGTGCAGGTACATCGAGTATGAAATCGATCTTGGGAAATCTTTGCATGACTTGTTCAACGCTTTCTAAAAGAGTAACCGAAATATCTTCCTCTTGGAAGGTCTCTTCACGCTGGTGTTGTGCTCGTGCTATGAGTAACAAAGACGAGGTAATCTGAACCATCGTGTTTATATTTTTCAACATAGTTGTCAACTCATTTCTCAGTTCTTCATCATCGGTTTCTTTTAGCATGACCTCTATTTGTGCTTTGACACTTGCAAGTGGATTTCTTAACTGATGCGATAGACTCGAGGCAAATTCTCTGAGTTCTTCCATTGTACTGTGAAGCCTCTTGATGGCATCGTTGATCTGAAGTTGTAACCTTTCAGCTTCTTGGCTCGTCGGTTCAATCTCTATGTGCTTTGCGTAACCTTTCGAGACATCATCCATTTGCTTTCCTATTTCTTCGATTGGTTTGATCATTCTCTCTGTGAGTTTCAAACCAAATCTGTGTACAATAAAGGTCAAGGCTACTATAACAGTTGCGAGTACAGTTGCAAGTATCGCCATTGTCACTAGATGATCTTTTATATCCTTGGCTACGGTCACCTTGTACGTACCGGCTCTGGTCGCATAGACCCTCTTGTAGTTGATGAATGTAAAACCCGTGTGATCAACTGGTATTTGCTCTTTTATGTTGAAACTCGCAAGAGTTTTGTCCTTCTCAAAAACTTGGAAGGAATAGTCTTTTTTACCAAAGATTGCTACCAGTTCACCAGAAGGATTTTCCAAAAAGTGAACCAGGTCATTTGTAAACGATAAAAGCTCTTGATCTATCTGTTTCATAGTGAGCCTTTCAACGGTGATTAAAAAAGTTACTGCCATGGCGCACATTGAAAGAATGAATATGGAAAGGTAGTACCTCTGGATGGCTTGGCGTAAAGATTTCATCTTTATCATCCCTTGTGGAATCTATAACCAAGCCCAGGGACGGTCTCTATATATTTATCATATCCATAAGGCTTTAATTTATTTCTCAGGTATAGTACATAAACATCGACGACATTGCTCCGTATTTCCTTTTCATTTTCCCAGACTCTCTCTATGAGCTCATCTCTCGAAAAAGTTATTCCAGGATTTCTGAGTAAAGTTTCAAGAAGATCAAATTCTTTCTTGCTCAATCTTATTAACTCATCCCTTACCGTGGCTTGTCTTGACCTGCTGTTTAGTTTCAAATCCTTAAAGACTATTTCCTCGCCTTTTGTAAGATTGTGTCTTCTTATGAGACTTTTAATTCTGGCAAGCAGTTCGCGAAAATCGAAAGGTTTTGTTAGATAATCGTCTGCACCGCTTGAAAGACCCTTGACTTTGTCATCAACGGCATCCAGGGCCGTCAACATTAAAACAGGCGTCTCTATTTGACTTTCTCTCAATGTCTGGACAAATTCAAAGCCATCGACACCTGGAAGCATGATGTCCAAAACAATGCAATCATAATGATTATCCAGGGCAAGATCTAGACCTTCGTCTCCATCTGTAGATTCATCAACAGTGAAACCTTCCTTTTTCAAGAACCTGACGATGGACCTGAGCAAGTCTTCATTATCCTCAACAACCAGTATTCTCATTTTTTCTTATCACCCCCTGAGATTTTCAATTGTCCCTCCCTTTTTTGAGTCGAAATCACTGCAGGTGTCTTCGTACTCACATAGGCAAGTTGTTCTTTTGATCCAATTAACCATGTATTTTCATCGTACTGAAAGGCAAAAAAGATGCCCTTCCCTATAGAAACAAAGGCAAGTGATATGGCATCCTTGAGTGAAACAGTATACTCAGAAGCCTTGTAAACAATCTGCTGGGACGAAAAGATTTTCCCTGTGTAAGGATCAATCTTTATTTGATTATGAGTTGTCACGACAACCCATATAGGCGAGTTGTTCACAAAATCCAGGTAAGTGGCTATCACGTTTTTTTCTTTAGAGTTGTTTATCGCATCAAGGATGGTTATCTTCAGGGTACTCAGATTGAAAGTATTGTATAGATTGCTCAGTTCGTTTATTTTTTTTATGATATCAGAAAGATCGCTCTGGGCAACACCAAAAACAACAAACAGAAGGATCAAAAAAAGCAAGGTTTTCCTCATCTGACCACCGTCCGAATTATACTACCCACAGGAGGTTAAAAAATTATTAGATTTCTTTCCGTACAATATTTTACAGCAAAAGACACGATGTCCACTTTGAAATAATATTTAACTTTGATCGATGTGTGGGTAGAAAAAGATAACTGTTTCGTAAAAAACATACAACAAAAAAGCCTGTGAACATAGGTTTTTGAAAATTACTCATTTCTAATTATTTTTTAATCAGTAGCTAGTAAAGGAATTTATGGAGGTGGGACGATGAAACAGGTATTTTTGTTTGTTGTTATTGGTTTCATAATGTTGATTGCTGGTTGCATTAATCTATCGCCTTCGAGTGGAAAATTGACAGTCTATCTGACAGATGCTGTTTTACAACTTGACCAAGTACAAAGAATTGATGTAACCATTGACAAAATCTTACTCATGAGCGACACAAGCGATGCCTCGGTTGTTATCTCAAACGAAGCCACGACGGTGAATCTACTTGACCTGATTGGTTCAGAGATAAGTTTTCCAACCATTCGAACCTCAGGAACCTACACGCAATTGAGACTAGATATAGGCCAAGCGACAATAACTGTGAATGATCAAAAATATGAACTTAGAGTTTCATCAAGTTCTCTGAAATATACTTTCAAAGAACCACTACAGATAAACTCAGATACGGTCTTAGTATTAGATTTTGATCTATCAAGATCTATAAAGGTTACAGGCAGTGCAGGACAAGGGCAGGGCACCCAACAGAGCAGTAATACGGAGTATCACATGACTCCAGTGATTCATTTGAGGCATGGGAATCTGTATGATATAACTGGGTCGGTTAAACAAAACGGCATTGGTATAGCTTATGCGCTCGTAGCATTGACCAACGAATCAACTGTTGTTGCCACAACCTTGACTCGCAAAGATTCAGAAAAATGCGACGAAGGAGATTTTAAGTTTTCAAAGATAAAACCTGGTTCGTACTTAATAAAAGTTTTTTTGAAAGAAAAATACGAAGGCTGTGAAGATATAAAAGTCGTACTACAACAGACACCGGATGCTACAAAAACTGTGGAACTTTCTAATCAAGACTTAGTTGGCATCGTTATTAATATTGGGGATAATCAATGAGGGTTTTTCCCTTCATTTTTCAGAGGGTGTCGAATATGTTACACTGTCAATGGAAGACGTAATCCAGCAGTTTCTCTTTGAAATGAGAACAAAAAATTTGTAATTGCGCATTCTACGAACTTTCAAGTTTAATCTATTTCTTGTTCCAAGCAGAAGAGACTCAATATCTACGACGTATGTAATATGCATTTTCACGTTCAAACAAATTTAAGATCCTCAGAAAAGTCACTAGCTTTAATAAACCACGCGGAGTGTCTTTTTTTCATAAAGGCTTATTTCTCAATTTTCAAAAAGTAAGAATAATTGAACAATACAGGATAAAAAGCTGTCCTAAAAGCAAGGAGGCATAGTATGGATCAGATCGATAAGATCTGTAATTTCATACGGTCTTTCTTGAACAAATACAGTTACAAAGGCGTTGTTATAGGTATCAGTGGCGGCATAGACTCTGCTGTTGTAGCATATCTTTGTGTAAAAGCTTTGGGAAAGGATGCAGTTTTCGGATTGCTTTTACCCGAGAGAGACTCGTCAAAAGACTCCGTAAAAGATGCGCTTCTTGTTTGCAAAGATTTAGGCATCACTTATAAGATAAAATCAATCACCCCTATGCTCAGGAAACTTGGTATCTACAGACTCTTTCCACCAGCTTCCATATTTCCAAGATCGTTACAAGAAAAGTATGTATTGGGAAAATGGCAGAAATTGTCAAAAGACCCATTCATAGATGATTTATTAGATCAGGGCAACGAAGAATTTCTCAAAGGTCTCTCCTTTTACAGAGCAAAACACAGGGTAAGAATGTGCAATCTTTATTTCGAGGCTGAAAAAAGAGGTTATGCAGTGGCCGGGACCTCTAATAAAACTGAGATTCTTACGGGACTGTATGTAAAATGGGGCGATGATGCCTCTGACTTTGAACCAATCGCACATCTTTACAAAACAGAAGTCTTTGAAATAGCAAGAGAGCTTAAGGTGCCCCAGAAGATCATCAAAAAGGCACCATCTCCAGATCTAATACCAGGTCTGATTGATGAGTTTGCTTTTGGAATGAATTATCAAGAATTAGATAAGATTTTAAAGAAGATAGAGAGTGGCTCAAGACTTGACGATGAAGATCCTCAGAAGGTAGAAAGAGTTCTGAGAATACTCAAGGCTGCAGAAAAAAGAAAGATCAAATATTTCAAAATAACTGACCTTCAAAGTTAGTGAGGGGTTATAAGATATCTGTCATGGTATTGCCCGTCTAATCAGACAAAAAGATCAAGGTACATTGTTAAAAAGGCATATGACGACATGTTCAAAGAGAACATAGAATTGGATTGGTCAATAAATTCACGATAATTCAACACAAAAAGCAGGCTTTCGCCTGCCGTTTTAAGGTGTTTACCCTGCGTACTTTTTGAAAAATCTAGCTTCAGTTCTTTGATTGAGTCCTGCTACCTGGCTTTACAATAGGTACTTTTTGCTCGCACAATGGGCAACTTTCAGGCTCATAGATAGGTAGATCTAATTTCAAAAGCGAATAGAAAGGTACATCAAAGGGCAATGGTTGAGTTGATCTGTCTATGATACTGGCTATACAACAAATCTGCCCACCAAATTCTTTGACAACTTCGGCAACTTCTAAGACAGACTTACCCGTTGTTGTAACATCTTCGACGATTGCTACTCTTTCACCTTCGTTTATTTGGAAACCTCTTCTGAGCTTCATCACGCCGTCTTCCCTTTCTGTGAACATTGCTCGGGCGTTGAGATTTCGTGCAACTGTGTAAGCAACAATTATTCCACCGAGGGCTGGCCCTATCACGATATCTGGTTTGTGTTGAAGTATCTTTTGTGCTATCATTCTACCGACTTCATCTCCATATTGAGGGTATTCAAAGATTTTGGCACACTGAATGTACTTTGAAGAATGCTTGCCTGATGATAACAGAAAATGTCCTTGTAGCAATGCACCTACTTTCTGAAGCATCTCAAGCATACATAAACCTCCCTATCATTTCCATTGTTGCCTTTGGATCATCACTCTTATAGACCTCTCTGCCTATGACAGCGTAGTCGGCAACCTTTTTAATGTCTTCGATGCTCACGACATCCTTTTGATCATCTGCTTCTCTTTTCATTCTTACGCCAGGTACAAGTATCTTGGTCGATATCTTTTCTCTCAACTTAACTGCCCAAGTGCCAGGTAGGACGAAAGAACTTCCCAGTTCCTTGAGTGATTCTATTTGGTTCAAGTAGTCTTCAAGTTCCCCTTCTATGGATGTGAGTTTTATGACAGAAAAAATGATTTTGTCTGTGTTCTCAAGAGCAGCTTTGATGGTTTCCCTGCCTGAAGCGGCATGGACCGTAAAACCAACAACACAAGGATGATCCCACGATTTTATCGATCTCACAACCGTAGATGGTATATCGATAAATTTCAGATCTACAATTACTTTGAGACTTCTTTTTTCAAATTCGCTGAAGACACTCTTGCCATAGACTGCCACACTGTGTCCGATCTTGACATATTCAAAGGTTCCATATTTATTAATGAATCCAAAGGGATCTTCCATGTCCAAACTTAACACTGGTATCACCCATAGCACCTCCCTATGTGCTTTGCTATCCTTTCAACTATATGAGGGTCTTTGTAAATAGCAGTACCAAGACTTATGGCATCTGCACCAACTTTGAAAAAATCATCGGCATCCTTTTCGCACATGATACCGCCAGAACCTATCACATAAAGCTCTGGGGCTCTATTCTTGACTTCGTAAACAGCCCTCAGTGCGATTGGTTTCAGTATGGGACCAGAGAGACCGCCTTTGAAGACTTTATCATTCACGATTTGTAGTCCCCTAATAGTGTTGATGAGAGTTATCCCATTCCAAGCGTGGTCTTTCAAGATCTGAGCGATCTGTTCAACAAAAATGCCCTCGACACCAATCTTGGCTATTAGAAAACCCTTTAGTACTTTTCTCATATAGATCAATAAATCTTGGAGAGAAGAGAGATCAGAAAGGATGTTTAATCCTCCCTTTTTCACGTTCGGGCATGAAAAATTGACTTCGATGGCTTCAAAATGATCCTCGTATGGTGCTATCTTTTGTGCAACTCTCTTGTATTCTTGAGCATCGTCCCCTCCTAGACTAAATATCACCTTTGTTTTTTCAAATAGCTCCTCGTACTGATTGTTGTTCAATTTTTCTATGAAGGCATCTATTCCTACGTTCTCAAGGCCAATGTTGTTCATCAAATACTCTTGAGTTGCAAAAAGTCTTGGTGGAAGATTTCCTTCTTTGGGAAACAATGTGATTGTTTTCAAGGTGTAAGCACCTATGTATTTGGGATCGATCAACTTCAAGTACTCTCCCATGCCACCAACACCCGATGCTATGATCAAAGGGGGATTCAATTCCATACAAGATCACCTCTGAATACGGGCCCGTCAATACAGACGTGTTTAATGCCTTCTTTGGTTTGAATCGCACAACCACGACAAGCACCGATCCCGCAAGCCATGTATTCGTTGAAAGATATGTAAACCGGTGCCTTTTGGCGCAGTAGGTCAAAGGCTACTTTCTCCATTTGATCCGAACCCACTACGTAAAACCAGTCATAACCACTCAAAGATTCGAGTAATTCAACAAACTCATCGTTGCCGTAGACTACTTCGAATGGTATCTCTGCCAAAAGTTTTTCAACAGAACCTATGAAAACATCACAGTCATACCTCTGATGAAGATCAAAGGCAATTGCAAGACAAGCCGGTGTTGCTATCATCGCACCTTTTCCAGAAGGTGGAACAAACCCTTTTCCCAAAGGACCATGTACCTTCAATGCCTTTTGTTCAACTATGTACGCTGTCCCTTTCCCTATAACTTCAACACCTATGGCAAGATCGTTAAACCACTCTCCAAGTGCGAAAGGTTTTCTAACGACTGATGGTGTCTCGATCATGATGAACTGAGTTGGGATAAAGTCCAGTTTCTCGTTGAAGGTAATTATGAAGCTGTTCTCAGTTACTTTAAGAGTGTTCTTGGTCGTTAAAGAGAAATTCTCCATCCCAGTACACCCACTTTCCTTTCAGTTTTACACCAACAATCTTTCCTTTGAGCTTGATACCATCAAAAACACAATTTTTGCCCTTACTGTGAAAGTTTCTTACATCAACTATGTATTCAGCCTCTGGATCGATCACAGTGATATTTCCAAGATCTAAATCAGTTTCAAGCCCCAAGATCTTTCTTGGCGCTATCGTCATCTTCTGTATAGTTTTTTCAAGATCCATGGTTATTGTATAAAAAGCGCTAAAAGCCACTTCAATTCCACTCGTCCCATAGGCAGCCCTTTCAAAATCAGAGGTTTTTTCGTGGTGCGGTGCGTGATCGGTTGCAAAGACATCTATGATGTCTTTTTTGACAGCCTCTAAGAGAGATTGTCGGTCTTTTTCTGTTGCGAATGGTGGATTGACCTTAAAATTTGTGTTTTTGATATCCTCCATATTAAAAAAAAGATGATGGGGCGTCACTTCACACGATACTTGAGCATATTCTCTAAGATGTTGAATCGTCTCTATTGAAAATTCTGTTGTGACATGTTGAATATGAAATCTTTTAAAACCATATTCTAAACCCAGCATTACATTTCGAAAGATACTGATGGACTCGCTACTGATGGGGCGCTTTTGAATATTAAGTGGCGTACCTTCGTAAAAAAGTCCACCTACTTCGTAGAACTGACTATGATCCAAAAGCAGGTCTGGTTTTTTCGATTTGAATGTCCAAAAGATCTTTTGCGTATCGTATTCTATCCCATCATTAGAATAACAAAGAATCCTTTTCCCATCAGGTTCTAATTGGCCAAAAAAGGAACATGTCCAGTAATAATCGATGATCTTTCCTTTGGCAAGTTCAAAGTGCATCTTAAGGACGTTCTCGGTCTCGATTGGAGGCTTTGTATTTGGTTGAATCAGGACAGCTCCAAATCCACCGGCAAGGGCGGCTCTTTCAAGTGAATTGTAATCTTCCTGATCCAACAATCTTACATGCGTGTGTATATCAAAAAAGGTCGGAGATGCCACAAGACCTTTCTGATTTGCTGGTGTATCTATCTTCATTTCTTGCCATCTTCGTATCACAGGATTATAGATTTTCAAAGTTCATCCCCCCAAAAATTAAAATAAAAGGGGCTTTCTCAAGCCCCTTCAAAAAGACTCATAGCTATCATCCTATTGAAGATCCTTTCAATTTTTTGCCAGCCTCGCATATACATCATTCTCACCTCTGAAATCCTCAAGTCAAGATTCTATCATCGTACTGTCTATCACATTTTTCTTGAAAGTTACTTTGTTGTTTCATCGAGATTTTGTCATACGTCCACGAGTGCTCCCAGAAATTGGCTCTTGTACAACTGTGCATAGAAACCGTTCTTTTCAAGCAACTCCTTGTGTGTACCTTTTTCTATTATCCTACCTTCGTTCATAACCAGTATCAGATCTGCATTTCTTATCGTCGACAACCTGTGAGCTATGATAAAACTTGTTCGACCTTTCATCAGCTCATCCATTGCCTTTTGGATATAGATTTCAGTCAAAGTATCAACATTACTCGTTGCTTCGTCTAAGATCAAGATATCAGGATCTGCCAGAAAAGCCCTTGCGATAGTTATGAGTTGCTTTTCTCCGTAAGATATGTTGGTTGCTTCTTCGTTTATGATTGTGTCATAACCATCTGGTAAAGCCATTATGAAGTGATGCGCTTGAGCCATCTTTGTAGCCTTTACTATTTCCTCTTCCGTAGCATTTTCTTTGCCGTAGGCTATATTCTCCCTTATGGTACCATTGAACAACCAAGTGTCTTGAAGCACCATCCCAAAGCATTTTCTAAGATTGTTCTTGTGAATCTCTCTTATATCTATCCCGTCAACTTTTATGCTACCTTTTTGAATTTCATAAAACCTCATCAATAAATTCACAAGTGTGGTTTTGCCTGCACCTGTTGGGCCAACAATTGCGATTCTTTGACCGCTTTTGACTTCTATGTTCAGATCTTCTATCAGTGGTTTTTCTGGAATATAACTGAAATAAACCTTTTCAAAGTTGATCTCTCCCTTCGCCCTGCCAAACCTGATTGCGTCCAATCTTTCTGGTTGTTCTTCTTGCTCGTCTAATACCTCGAAAACTCTTTCAGCAGCGGCAATGGTCGACTGAATCAGGTTGGCTATATTCGATATCTGCACGATTGGTTGTGTAAACTGTTGTGAGTATTGAATGAAGGCTTGAACATCACCTATCGTTATGGCTCTCTTTGTTACGAGAATTCCTCCAACAACGGAAACTATCACATATCCAAGATTACCTATGAACCTCATCAAGGGCATTATCATACCAGACAAAAACTGAGCTTTGTAACTGGCGTCACATAAATTTTCATTGATCTTTTCAAATTTCTCGACAGCATCTTTTTCTCTCAAATAGGCTTTCACAACTACATGACCACCATAGACTTCCTCTGCATGTCCGCTCAGTTCACCTAAATGTTTTTGCTGTCTGACAAAATGTTTTTGAGAAGATTTTGCAATAAAAATTGTTACTGCAATACTCAAAGGCAACGTCAGAACGGTCACACCTGTTAACAGTGGGCTTATCGTCAACATCATGATCAAAACTCCAACGACGGAAATGATCCCAGATACGAATTGAACAAAACTCTGTTGTAGAGTGTTGCTTATAAGATCGACATCGTTTATTACACGACTGAGTATTTCTCCATGAGTCCTCGAATCATAGAATCTAAGAGGCAATTTTGCCAGTTTTTCTGATATATCCTTTCTCATCTTCATGACTATCTTCTGCGAAACGCCTGCCATTATATATTGTTGAACGTAGTTGAGTAAAGCACTGACAATATATAAAAGACTGACTTGAATCAATATCTTTGCAACGTAAGAAAAGTTTATAGCTGCATTTGGTAAACGGAGCACCTTTGCCATAACACCACGAAAGATCTCAGTCGTGGCTCTGCCAAGTATCTTTGGTGCTATTATCGTCAGTACTGTCGCGGTAACGGTGATGGCAAGAACGATCAATATTGGAACAAGGTAAGGTTTGAGATAGGTGATCAATCTCTTGAGTGTTCCTTTGAAATCCTTGGCTTTTTCTGCAGAGCTTGATAAGATTGGCCCGCCAAACCTTGGACCTCTTTCCGGCATGGGTCTGAACTGAGGCGTGGTCTTTTTTTCATCTGCCATTGAGTTCACCTCCGACTGCTTCTTCTTCAGAGATCTGTGACAGTACTATTTCTCTGTAGATTTCGTTTTTTTGCATCAGTTCTTTATGACTTCCTATTCCTTGTATTTTTCCATCTTTCAGGACAATGATTTGATCTGCGTGCATTATCGTTGCAACCCTTTGGGC
Source organism: uncultured Pseudothermotoga sp. (assembly GCA_937995655.1). Lineage (GTDB taxonomy): Bacteria > Thermotogota > Thermotogae > Thermotogales > DSM-5069 > Pseudothermotoga_B. Next base: position 11,648 of record CALKJI010000002.1, read on the forward strand.
AACAATAATAACAGTAGCATCTTTTGTTTCCTTCAGCAGTCTTGTTCTAACACGTGCATCTGTTTTGAAATCCAGTGCAGAGAAAGTGTCATCGAAGAGATAGATCCTTGGTTTTGATGCGATGGCACGGGCTATGGATATTCTCTGCTTTTGTCCACCTGACAAATCAGTCCCACCTTGTGCAATTTTCGTGTTCAATCCTTCTGGCATCTTTTGAGCAAACTCGTTGACCTGTGCTATCTCGGCTGCGTTGAATATATCTTCATTCGTCAGCTCATCTCTCCCAAATCTTATGTTTTCGGCTATCGTACCAGAAAAGATGATCGCCTTCTGGGGTGCGTAACCTATCATGCCTCTTAACTTTTCCAATGGAATTTGGCGTACATCAACGCCATCTATCTTGATGCTACCTTTTGTAACGTCATAAAACCTTAAAATTAAATTCAATATAGTTGTCTTGCCAGAGCCAGTACTGCCAATGATGGCAGTCACCTTACCGGGTTCGGCTCTGAATGATATATCTTGCAGGGCTGTTTCCTTGGCTCCTGGATAGTGGAAGGACACATTTTCAAATTCGATCACACCTTCACCTGTGGGAAGTACCGGTTTTTCTGGCTCATTTATGGTAGGTTCTGTCTGGAGTACCTCAACGACTCTCTGTGCCGAAACTGAGGCACGTGGCAAGAAAACAAAGATCACGGAGATCATGATAAATGAAAATAAAATTTGCATGACATATTGCATCACTGCCATCATCGAACCAACCTGAAGTTTCCCAAGATCTATTTGTTTTGCACCAAGCCAAATCAAAGCAATAACGGTGAAGTTCAAAACAATCATCATAATCGGAAAGATGATTGCACCTATTCTGTTCACCCTCAGAGCTGTTTGCGTCAGATCTTCATTGGCTTTTTCAAATCTGTTCTTCTCATATTCTTCTTTATTAAAAGCCCTGATAACCCTGATGCCTGTGACTCTTTCTCTGAGTACGAGATTCAATCTGTCTATCTTTTTCTGCATGCTTTTGAACAGTGGCATGGTTTTGCTAAAGATGAGATACATGGCGGCCAGGGCTATCGGTACTGTTACAAGTAAGATCATCGTGAGTTTTGCATCCTTTGTAACTGCCATGAAGATACTTCCAACAGCAACGATTGGTGCTCTTATCACCATTCTCTGTATAATAACAAGTGCCTGCTGTATCTGAGTGATGTCGTTCGTTGTGCGTGTGATCAAAGAAGCCGTACTGAATTTGTCTATCTCGGCAAGTGAGAAACTTTGGATCTTTTTGAAAAGGTCGTCTCTCAGATCTGTGCTTGCCTTTACCGCCGCTTTAGATGATGTCAAACTCATGATTATTATTGCAAGGACTTGGATACCTGAAACGAGCAACATCTTTCCACCGACTTGCCATATAAAGTCAATGTTGCCTCTTGTTATACCTTTATCCACGATCTGAGACATCAGATCAGGCAAATACAGTGTCACATAGGAATCAACTATTACAAGCAAGATAGTGACGATTACCAGCCAGGTGTACGGTTTGAGATATCTGAAGGTTTTAATCATGGCAACACCCCTTTACAGATCTTCTGAAGTTTGAAATAACATGGTCTAAGAGTCTTGCGAGTTCTCCTTTCTCATTTTCAGAAAGGCCCTCCATGGCCATTTTCTCGATTCTTTCAGCTTGCTCTTTTAATAGCTCACATATCTTTCTTCCCTTTTCTGTCAAAAAAACATGTTGAATTCTTTTGTCTTTTTTGTCTTGTTTTCTCTCTATTAAACCTGCTTTTTCCATACGTCTAAGCATGATGGCAACGGTTGCGGCACGTACATTCAGTTTTCGAGCAATCTCATTTTGATTGATACCTTCATTCTTTTGAATGAGTATTAACATCGGCGGTTGTCCTGGGTGGATGTCCTGTTTTTCAAGTTCCTCTTGTAAAATACGAAAATGGAGTCTTTGGATGATGAATAAACGTCTTAAAAGATGATTTTCATGCATACGGTACCTCCAATCTTTTACGTCTAACTATTAGACGTCTATATATTATCACTGACATATTTGTTGAATACATATATTTTGAAAAAATTAACAGACCCGATTGTATAATGAAACACAGGTGGTCAAGGGTGATCGATTTTTTGGGAAAAACCATTGAATGCCGTTGCGGTAGGATTCACAGTATACCATCCATCGATATCGTATGCGAGAACAATTTGTCAGAAAGGCTCGCAGACTTCTTTGAAAATCCCCTTTTCATAGTTGATGAAAACACCTTCTCACTTGTCAATATACCCGAGGAAAATACATTCATTCTGAAAGATCCCAACAGAGTGATGGCAACGATGGAAAATGTGCGGAAAATACTCAGCCTTTTGAAAGACAAAGACTATAGACATATAGTATCCATTGGTTCAGGTACTTTAACAGATATTGCTCGATATTCTGCTTTTATCTCCAAAAAAGGCTTTTCTTGCTTTCCAACGGCTCCTTCTGTAGACGCTTACACATCATCTGTCGCTCCATTGCTTGTCGAAGGAGTGAAAAAAACCTTAGACGCCAAGATCCCAGAAAAGATATTGATCGATCCTGAGGTTCTTGTGAATTCACCTACAGATCTTCTCAGGGCTGGTTTGGGTGACATCGCCGCAAAGGTTACTGCAAGACTTGACTGGGTACTATCAAATTTTCTCACGGGTGAGGATATTTGTAATTTTGTATGGGATGACATAAAAGATCTTTTGAAAGAAGTCATGAAAGATACAAAGAAAGTTCTTCAAAGAGATCAATCAGCTATCATGAAATTGATGAAAACTCAACTGATTTCTGGCTTGAATATAACCATCGTGGGAAACTCAAGGCCAGCCTCAGGGGCAGAACATTTGATCTCTCACGTTCTTGAGATGTATCAAGAATGTAGAGGAAAAGTACCACTATTTCACGGGCTTCAGGTCGCTATAGGAACTTATGTAACTTTGAAAGCATATGAATCGCTCATGCAAGATATTCAGTTTGCTAAAGATAAGCTTCCACTTGAAGAGAAAAAGAAGTTATTAGTTGATTTCTTTGGAATACAGATCGCCGATGAGTTTCAAAAGATCTATCTGCACAAAAAAAGAGTTGAAAAGATCAATATTGAAGACATCAAGAAATCTATAGAGACTTTGTACCTGCAGTATCATTCAGTCTTACAGTCTTCTTTACTCGATATAGGAGTCGAGGAACTTTTCTCAAAGTATGATAAGAATTTTATAAAAAATGCGATCATTGTCTCAACCATGATAAGAGATCGCTACACAGTTCTTGACCTATTCGATCAGTATGAAATTCTAAATGGCTTCTGCAATTGGTTTATAGAACAATTGTAGTGGAGGTGGAAAGAATGAAGAAATTAAGAGTCGCACTTGCACAGATCAACTCAGTCGTCGGTGATGTTGAAGGCAATTTAAAGAAAATCATCGACAAAATTGAATTATCAAAGCAAATGGGAGTTGACATAGTTGCTTTTCCTGAACTTGCGTTAACTGGTTACCCACCCGAAGATTTACTTTTCAAACCTCATTTTGTTGCGAAAAACAAAGAAGCTGTGAATGATCTGGCAAAGTACGTTACCAAATCGCTTGTGGCAATCGTTGGATTTGTCGACAAAGACAATGATATCTACAACGCTGCTGCCGTACTCCATGATGGAAAGCTCAAGGCTGTTTATCACAAGAATTACCTACCAAACTACAGCGTCTTTGATGAATTCCGATATTTTCGACAAGGAGATAAAGCCTTGGTGATTGCTCTGAAGGACATTCGCGTTGGCATCACAATCTGTGAGGACATTTGGTATCCTGGTGGGCCTGCCCGTCTCGAGACTCTTATGGGCGACGCACAGATCCTCATAAATATATCGTCCTCACCGTACCATTGTGGCAAGTCGACCTGGAGAGAGCGTATGCTTTCCGTTCGTGCCAATGATAACCTCGCCGTTGTCGCCTACGTAAATCTTGTTGGGGGGCAGGATGAACTGGTATTCGACGGTGCGAGTTTGATCGTGAACGAACAAGGTGAATTGATCGCAAGGGCAAAGCAATTTGAAGAAGATCTTTTGATAGCAGATCTTGATTTGAATAACATTGAAAGATCAAGATTGCGTGATCCACGCCGAAGACAGGACAAGAAAGAATTTGACAAAGATACCTTCGAGAAAGTACAAATTGTTAACCTCGACCTTGACTGGACAAACCCGAAGCCTTTCATTGAAAAGCGAATAGAAGAACATCTTGATCCTGTGGCTGAAGTCTACCAAGCCTTGGTCGTCGGAACACGGGATTATCTAAGGAAAAATAAAATGACCGATGCCGTAATTGGTCTCAGCGGTGGCATGGACAGCTCCTTGGTCTGCTGTATAGCTGTAGATGCACTTGGGCCCGAACACGTGACGGGTGTCTTGATGCCCGGACCTTACTCTTCAGATCACAGTTTTGAAGACGCCCGTACGCTGGCAGAAAACCTTGGTATAAGGTATTTAGTCATTCCCATCAACGACGTTTTTCAAAGTTTTCTTAGTTGTCTAGAGCCCGTATTCAAAGACCTTCCATGGGATGTAACTGAGGAAAATTTACAAGCACGCATCCGTGGAATGATATTGATGACTCTTTCAAACAAATTTGGCTGGATTGTACTCACAACGGGAAACAAAAGTGAAAGCAGTACTGGTTATTGTACTCTCTATGGTGACACGGCAGGTGGTTTTGCCGTTATAAAAGATATCTACAAGACCTTCGTTTACCAGTTGGCTGAATACGTCAATAGGAAGGCTAAGAAAGAAATTATACCCCGTAGAGTTTTTCTCAAAGCACCGAGTGCTGAGCTGAAGCCAAATCAAACCGATCAAGACAAATTACCACCCTATCCAGTTCTTGATGCTATACTGAAGGCATATGTCGAAGAAGATCGCAGCATACCAGAGATCACTGCGATGGGATATGATGAATCCATTGTTCGTAAAGTCGCTTGGATGGTTGATAGCACCGAATACAAAAGGCGTCAACTCCCACCAGGTCCAAAGATAAGTCATCGCGCTTTTGGTAAAGACAGACGCTTGCCGATAACGAATCACTTTAAAGAATGGCAAGATGAATGAAATTGGGCGACAGAGGTCGCCCAATGCTTTAAGCCGTCTTGGATGTGAAGTTAAAATTGTTGACTTTCATGAAAGGTGCCACGGCTGGGAAGTAATCTCCACTGGTTGATTCAATTTCTTTTGAGATTGCCTCGATGTTTTGCGTGAACTCGAAGAATTTTACATTGAACCTCATGTTTTTGATAGCCCTTGTGAGTTGACCATTCTCAATCAAGAACGTCCCATCCCGTGTCATGCCAGTAAACATTGCCTCATAGGGATCTACTACATTCATGTAGTGAAATCTGTTGACATAAATACCACGCTTAGTCTGAGAAATGATCTGTTCAACAGGCGTCTCTCCACCTTCTACAACAAGATTGGCAGCTATGGCAAAATCAAGGTCCTCAAGTGAAACTGTGTGACCTGTCGGCTTTTTGTTGAATCTTAAGGCAGCACCATGTGAATAGAAAATGTTTTTGAACACACCTTTCTCTATTATCGGCGTTCTTTCTCGTTTCTTTCCGCAAAGATCATAGATCAGAGGCACCTGCATTTGGCAGCTCGGGTCATCATAAACATTGAGATAATCAGGCCCTATCTTCTGACCCAAGAATCTCACAGATGGGCTCATTTTCAATTCATGCATATACCCATTGGTACAAACATAGGAGAAATAAAAGAACAAATCGCTAACCGCCTCAGGGCCAAGGATCACTGTGTACAAACCCGGATCGACTTCAACTGGATCCTTTGATTTCTTTGCGAATTCAATAGCCCTTTGAATCTTCTTGTCAACATCCAGATCCTTATAACCCTTTGCCGTGGAAGAAACATATCCACTACCAGAATCACTCAGTGCAACAAAATTGAATCCTGCACTTGAATATGCCTGATAGATGAACATCCCGTTGGAAGCTATAACTGCGTTTTCGAATATGTTATCACTTATATATCCAAAGGCTTGCACATCTTTACCAGATGCCTTGATAATTCTGTCAAAGATCTGAGCCCTATCTTCAGCTGAAGCTTTTCTGACAGAGTCGCAAAGGTTCTCGACGGGGTACCCAACAGAAACCTCGGGGAGTTTGAATTCATAATCCAAAGGAGTCGAATTCTCAAGCATTTGTTCAAGTTTTTTCCTCGTCTCCTTCAAACCATTTATGGAAAGATCGTTGGTTGTTGCGATTGCTATTCTATTCTCCTTTGTGGCAAGGACGCTGATAGAGCTCTTCTTTTCAAATACATTCTGATGAATCTCGCTGTTTGCAAACCTGGTCAAAGCTCCTTCGGAATTTGAAACTGCACACAAGAATTTCATGCCTGTAAAGTGTTCATTCATCAATCTGAATAGATTTCTATAGAAATTCTCACCTTTCATTTTCTAACACCTACCTTTACCCCTCTGAATCTTGCTGGGGCTGTACCGTGTCCTACGTACATTACCTGCATTGGTTGACCTTTACCACAGTTCGGGACACCCCACACGTGCCAGAAACTCTCATTTGCAACACCATCACATTTGTTCCAAAATTTCGGTGTTATATCAAAGTACACGGGGTTTCTGAAGATCCTTCCCGTTAACTTGCCATCTTTTATCTCATAGGCGATCTCAGTTGCAAATTGGAAATTAAGCCTTAGATCATCTATAGACCAACTTTTGTTAGTATCAAGTAAGAAACCATACTCTATACCAGCTATGAGCTGATCCAAAGTGAATTCACCAGGTAAAAGATTTATATTTGTCATCCTTATTATTGGAAGATGGGACCAGCTATCTGCCCTAGCAGCACCGTTTGATCTTAAACCAAGCTCTGCTGCGGTTTGCCTGTTCATTAGATAACCAACAAACAAACCATTTTTGACAATGTAGGATCTTTGCGCTTGAACTCCCTCATCGTCATAACCAAAACTTCCAAGTCCACCAGGTATCGTTGCATCGGCTGTGATCGTCACATGATCGCTACCATATCTGAGATTATTGAGCCTATCCAAACTCAAAAAGCTACCACCGGCAAAGCTCAGTTCTGAGCCCATGACCCTGTCTAATTCGATCGGATGCCCACAAGATTCATGAACTTGCAGTGCAAGCTGATTTCCACTGATTATTATGTCGTACTCTCCTGGCTCAATTTCTGGTGCGTCGACAAGCTCTACAACTTCTTTCCCTATTTTTGGTGCATGTTCTACTAAATTCATTTGTTCTACAAATTCCCATCCTTTTGTCGAGTGATCACCACCAAAACTTGAAGGATAAGATCTTGTCTGAAAACCACCTTTACCAACGGCTTGGGCTGTGATACCTCCACCAGAAACAACTATTTCCTGTTCAATCACTGAACCTTCGGTGCTTGCAAAGATCTTATTAATCTTTCTGAATTGCATCGAACCGGTTGAACGAGCTACACCTTCAATTTCCTTAGCTTTCAACGTGGCCATCCTTAGAATCTCAATCTTTTCCTTCTCTGAAACTTCGAAGGGATCTTTTTGATATGGTGATCTGAATTTGTCTTGATGAACAGGTTCTGGAGCCAAATTCAATGGCTTCTTAGCTCTTTTGTTTGAGGCTTGTGCAATCTCAAGTGCTCGATCTGCGATCCTTTCAAGCGCAGATTCTCCGCGCTCATCGGTCGCAGCGAACCCCCAACCATTTTCAAACAAAACCCTTATGCCAGTCCCCGAGTTGAAGTTATTACTCAGTGTTTTGAGGGAACCATCTTCAACAAAGATTTCTTGCTGAAGATGCTCTTCGTACCTTACATCTGCGTACCTTGCACCTTTCGAATTCAGATAATGCAAAATCTTTTGTAATCTCTCTTGCACAATCCGACCTCCTTTCAGCAATCAGAAAGCAGGGAATCAATCCCTGCTTTCATCATCTGTTTCCATTATATCGTTTATTGCTTTTTCTATGTTTTCCGCACTGACCTTTTGACCCGTGCTGAGAACAATGAGAGCAGCTTTTATTACTAAGATGCGTGGGTATCTTTTGAGCAGTTTCCTAATTGGGTCGAGTTTCATGACATCCACTTCCAAGGTGATCACCATCCTAAAAGTCCTTGACACTATCAGGGACAGGATGTATAATCTTTCTTGCTGCGGGCTCGTAGCTCAACTGGTAGAGCGCCCGGCTCATAACCGGGCGGTCGGTGGTTCGAGTCCACCCGAGCCCACCAAAGGGAGCTTAAGCTCCCTTTTATTTTAACATTAAATTCGAATTTTGTAAAGTTACTTGTCATTCTTCATATTAGACTCGACGTAACTCAAACTTCGCATTGTCATGAACGGACTTATTAATCATTTTTTCACATTGCAATAAATAAAGAGATATTAACTGTTAACCACCCCTAAAGAAATTCCAACTTCATTTCTGAAAAGCCTTCAAAGATTTAATTCAGCAAAATCACAGCAGTAGTCAGTTGATATCAGATTTCAGAAAGACTTTCGTTCTAAAAAATCAAGTCTGCAGAGAAAAAATACTGCAATCTGAAGGTATTCTTCTAGTCTGTGTCAGAAAATTTGATTCATGATTTTCGAAATTCTCCACAAAATTAATCGAAAGCTTTTGCTTATTTTGAAAAATCATAAACTGTTGATTCTTGCAGAGTATGACTAGCAGTGAATGTATAATCTTAATTAAAGGAGGTGCCTTGGTGGTAGAGAACACATCGCTTTTCGATAATGGAATGCATAAGTTCTATTTTCTCGGTTGGGAAGAAAAGCAGGAGGAAATTATACAAACTAATCAATATCTGATAGTCGATGGCGATGAAGCAGTTTTGCTTGATCCAGGTGGGGCTCACGTTTTCCCAAGGGTTCTGGCAAATGTATCGGAAATCATTGAACCACACAAGATAAACCACATTTTTTACACACACCAGGATCCAGATGTGACTAGCGGTATCATCTTATGGCTCTCGATAGCTGAAAACAGCAAAGTTTACATTTCAAACCTTTGGGTAAGGTTCTTACCACACTTTGGTGTTTACGATCAAAAAAGAGTCGTAGCCATACCAGATCGCGGCGATACAATACGCTTAAAAAGCGGGAATTCGCTTGAACTGATACCATCACATTACCTTCACTCAACAGGCAATTTCACGCTGTACGATCCCGTTGCAAAGATCCTTTTTTCTGGTGATATTGGTGCCTGTGTCTTCCCAGCAGGTAAGAAATATAGAGAAACCGATGATTTTGATTCACACGTGAAGAACATGGAAGGATTTCACAGAAGGTATATGACCTCAAACGTAGCTTGCAAGAAATGGGTTGACGTGGTCAGTAGGAAGCAGATCGATATGATAACGCCTCAGCACGGTGCAGTCATGAAAAAAGAATGCGCAAAAAGATTTCTCCAGTGGTTTAGGGAGCTCAAGTGCGGCGTTGATTTGATTGATCAATTTTATGGGGTGTGAAAAAAATGGATGAAAAGACCTTTGAAAAGATTTCCTCTGCATTTTTTGCAGAAAATTTAATGACCAGCTTCATGACTCAGTTGGATGAAGCCCTCGTATCCCGAGTACTTGATCTGCAAGGACGAATAAATTCCACAATCGACAGATTCTTACAGATGGAAGATCAACTCATAAAAATGCAAGAGAAATTTTCAGAAGATAGTAGAGAACTAAAGAAAGCCTTTTCTTCTATGGAAGAAATGAATCAAAGAATGCATTCTCAGTTGTCTCAATCTGGGCTCAGTTTAGACCAAGTGAGCGAAAGATTTACCAAGGCCCTCGAAAGAACCTCCCATACCCTTGAAAGTTTCAGAGAAACTGAGCTGATGGTAGAAAGGATCACAAGAATAGCAAAGCAGACTAGTTTATTAGCCTTGAATGCATCCATAGAGGCGGCAAGGGCCGGTGAACAGGGAAGGGGATTTGCAGTCGTTGCCTCTGAGGTTCAGAAGTTAGCGGGTGAATCTAACAAAGCAGCCTCAGAAATAACGACAAATGTGAAACAGTTAAGTGAAATGGTTCAAAGCGCAATAGAAGATCTCAGGGTTGTTACAAACCTCTTCATCATCTTTCAAAGATCCACCGAAGAAATGCTTGCTTTTCTGAAAAGTAATGCCGATTTGATAGGTAAAACCAGTCAAACCTTTGAAGAGACTGAAGTCAATATCTCTAAACAGAAAGACTATATAAACCAAACACATGCCGTGTTGAAAGAGGCTGAAGAAAAGTTCAATTCAATGCTCAGGGTCATAAAATCAATAGTAAAGGCTCAACAGAAACTAAAAGATATAGCAATTTGATACAGTCAGTTTAATAAGATAACCGGGATCAAGCGAAGTTCTTTCCAAATGTATTATAATTCATACAAATATACACCTAAGAAGGAGGTGGTTCGTGTGAAGAAGTTAATTTTTGTTCTGATGATTCTTCTATCGGTCCTCTCTGTGGCTTCCTATCTCAACGTCGCAGTGATGGGTGAGATTCGATCCTTGAACCCCTTTTTGGTGAAATCTTCCGCTGAAAGAATTGCTGTTGGTTTTATTTACGAAACACTCTTGACGGAGAGTTCTGGTCGAATCGTTGGTGCTGTTGCAGAAGACTGGCAGGTGGATTTCTCGACAAATAGTTTGATACTGAAACTGAGAGACAGAAATTTCCACGATGGAACAAAAATAACCGCCGACGACGTCGTTTTTTCATTCAATTACATTTTACAGAAAAAGCTGCCTTTAGGTCCCATTCTTGCATACTTCACTGGAGCTGAAAAGATCGATGAAAAGACAGTAAAGCTAAGTTTTAGGACGATGAATGTCTCCATGCTTTCCTTTGCACCTATGGCGATACCGGTGATACCAAAGTCGATTTGGGAAAAAATCGACAAACCAATGGAATTCCCAAATATTGAAAAACCAGTAGGAAGTGGCTTACTCAGCTTTGAAAAACTCACGCTGCAGAGTCTTGTTTTGAATTTTTTCAAGGATCATCCAAACTCTTCTGAAAATCTTCAAGGCATGATATTACATACCGTACAGGACGAAACGATGGGATTTCTAGGTCTTGTGAAGGGAGATTATGATTATCTGTTTTGGAACCTAGATCCTGAATTGGCAAGACAAGTACTGGATAACCCCAACAAATATCCAAATGTAAAAGTAGCTCTCATTGAAGGTGGGGCTGTCAATGTCATTTTGTTCAACCATAGAAAACAACCTATGGATAATTTGAACTTCAGAAAGGCTGTTTTGAATGCGATTAACTATAAAGAAATCGTTCAAAAAGCTTACAGTAACCTTGCGGATACGGCGTCCTTAGGTCTCATTCCCAAACGAGCTAGTGGCGTATATGACGAAAATATGGGAAAGCCTGAACAAAATATACCTTTAGCCAAAGAACTTCTCAAGAGCAGTGGGTACGATGGCAAAAAACTCAAATTACTTGTTTCTTCTGATAAGAAATCTATGGATATGGCAGAGTATATCAAGCTTTACTTGAAAAATGTTGGAATCGAGGTTGAGTTGGATGTTCAAGGTCCCGAAGGCTTGACGACAAAGCTCAAAAAAGCAGATTTTGATCTGGCACTTTACTCTTACAACCTTGGTCATCATCCAGAGATGGTTTTCTATCACCTGCACTCTTCAAGAGGAACCATGAAAGACGGACAAGTTACAGGTTTTAACTACGGCGGTGTGGCCATAAAAGAACTCGATACGGTACTTGAATCAATCTGGATGGCTTTCTCTGAACAAGATCGTATAGTTGCCTTCAAGAATCTACAAAAACTCTTCAGTGAAATCATTCCAGTGGTGCCTCTACTGGTACCTGTAGATATAGAAATCTATAGCGTTAAGAACTTCACTGGTTGGGTTGTTTCTCAAACTGAAGGTGTCATGAATGCAGAGACTTTCAAATCGCTAAAGCCAGTGAGGTGAAAAGCCTTAGATGAGTATTTCTTACTTAATTAAGAGAATTCTTCAAATGCTCTTGACAGTAATTATTGCAGTCACTCTCAGTTTCATCCTCATCAGGGCTCTGCCGGGAGATCCGGCAGAGCGTTTTTATGGAGATCCAAGGATTCCTGAAGAAGTAAAACAAGAAATAAAAGCTGCCTTTGGCCTTGACAAGCCTGTTCTAATTCAATACCTTAACTTTCTCAAACAGTTTTTTAAAGGTGATCTTGGAGTCTCCTACACTTACAACCGAAAGGTTGTTCAAGTGGTATTGGAAAGATTACCATGGACATTATTTTTAACCGCTGTGCCGACAATATTGAGTATGATCGCTTCACTGAAAATAGGCGTTTATATAGGTTGCAAAAGAAATTCATTTGCAGACAAAGTCATTCGCTATATTGCTTTCGCATTGCATTCGGTTCCAACCTTCTGGTTTGCTTTATTGTTGATCCTGTTGTTTTCATTTAAACTGCAGTGGTTTCCCCTTCAAGGGATGGTTGCTCCAAATGTGAAAGGTTACGAAACAATCTTGAGTCTTTTACATCATGCAGCATTACCATGGCTTACCCTTTTTGTGATCAACGTCCCTGGCTTTGCAATGTATGTGAGGAATATGGTTATCTCAATCTTAGGCGAAGAATTCATAATCACAGCCAGGGCAAAAGGCTTGACACAGGCACAGATAAGAAAAAAACATATACTCAGAAACGCCCTGGGACCACTCTTTTCCATGCTAACTCTGAGAATAGCCGGTATGTTGGGTGGTGCTGTACTCATAGAAACAATCTTCTCTTGGAAAGGTATGGGACTTTTAGTTTTGGAAGCTTCAAGAAACTCTGACTATCCCCTATTACAGGCAACGGTTTTGATCACCATAGTTTCCGTCATTTTGGCGAATTTCCTCGCAGATTTATTACAAGCAACCTTTGATCCAAGGGTGAGATTTGAATGAAGAAAAGAAGGAGTTTTCTCAAGGATTTATTAAAATCTTTTGAAGGTGTTGTTGGACTGGTGGTTTTATCTGTACTGGTCTTTTGTGCCATCTTTGCTCCTCTTATCGCACCCTATGATCCGTATGATATTACTCAGAGAGGTCGTAGATTGCAACCACCTTCAAAAGATCACATCATGGGTACAGATTGGTATGGAACAGACATATTCAGTCAGATCGTGTACGGTGCTCGTACGTCTTTGACTGTGGGCTTTCTGACTGCATTGGGTGTGAGTGTGATTGGTGGATTTCTTGGTGTGATCGCAGGAGCCTTCGGAAAAGGTATCGATATTTTGATCATGCGCATCGTTGATTTTGTAATGGTACTGCCAGGCCTTCCATTGATGATAATGGTCCTTACTTACTTAGGTAGCAGTTTCTGGACATTGACCTTTGTTCTTGTGGTTTTCGGATGGGCTGGCATTTCAAGAGTAGTTCGTGCGATAGTCTTGTCCGAGAAGAAAAGAGGATATGTCGAGGCGGCTCTTTGTGCTGGAGCAAGTAAGTGGTATATCATTAGAAAACATCTTCTCCCTGCTTCTTATCCTATTTTAGTCGTAAATACAGCCTTTTCCGCCGCTGGCGCTATGCTTGCCGAAGCTGGCCTTTCTTTCCTAGGATTTTCAGATCCAAAGGTTATCTCCTGGGGAAAGATGCTGAGCCTTGCAAGGACATCCAACGCGCTCGTTCTTGGCGGATGGTGGTGGGTCGTTTATCCTGGTCTTGCAATCTTTCTTGCTTCTTTTTCAATTATGTCTTTAGGTATAGCCAGTGAAAGAATACTCAATCCAAAAATCTCTGGTAGGAGGGAATAGGATGAAATTTGAAAACGGCTACGTTTCTTTAGAAGTGAAAGGCTATGAAAGACAGTACAAATTGCATCAACTGAACGAAGATTTTTTCAACTGGCAGCTTCAAACTAGAGCAAAAGGTTTAAAAGTTTTCCTTGGTGTCGAAAAAGGTGTACCAAATTTCTCGCCACACACGGTCGTTATGTCCACTTATTCTGAAAAAACCGAGTTCGGAATAAACAGCTGTATAAAAGGATTAGGCTTGGTCCCAAAGGATGAATATTTAGAAGATCTTTCTAAGAAAGCACTTGGCCTTATAGAGCTTGCCAGAGAAAAGGGCATTAACGAGACATTCAAAGAGAGGGTACAGTTTTTGCTTGAACTTTATGAAAAACCCGAAATATTTAACAAGAATGTGCTCTCCAGTATAGAGATGTATTACAAAAGAAGCTACCAAAATGTTCTTGAAGATCCTAGAGCCACTTTATTGTTCTATGATCAAATGAGTGGTTATAGCATCATGTTCAACGTAGTAGTCCAACTTGTGCCAAGAGAAGATCCTTTCTATAGATACGTCACAGCAATACATGATCTTTTCCATGTGCCAAAAGATCCCAAGATAAAAATAGATAGATACGAATTTGCTTATAAATTCTGGCCTATTGAAGCTTACGATAAAACACCGGGCCCAAAGGCAAGTAGCCAAATCTTTTAGGCCGCTCTATGTCGAACCAATCTCCTTGGACCAAATATTATCAATATAATCACTACAACAATCACATTTAGAATCACAGAAACAAGCCCACCAATGGCAGTTGCCATAGCTGGGAAAATGAAATGAGAAAGATTACCCATAGTGTGGAACAACAAAGCAGCTAAGATACTGCCATTGGTGTTGTTGTAAATCCAAGTGAAGAGTATCGATAGAAAGACAGTGCCAAGAATAAAACCAAAGATCGGAACGTTGCGATATATATCCTGGCCGCTGATGAAAAACAAAGGTAGGTGCCAAAGGCCCCAGATAACTCCAACAAGGACGCTCGAAACGACTGCGTTAAAACGCTCCTGTAACCTGTCTAGAGCATAACCTCTCCAACCAAACTCTTCTGGAACAGGACCTCCAAGGAACATGATATAAAAGAATGCTGCTACGATAGACCAAGGCTGAGATAATGCTGTCAGTTCAGGTAATGGTTCGCCGGCAAGAACTGCGATCAAAAGAGAAAGCCCCACGATAGATGGCAGAAGATTGGGATGAGCCAAATTTTCTTGAAGTTAAAACTAAGCCCTCTTCTCAGAAGTTTCTTTACCCCGCCGTACCCTTCATACCTAAAAGTGAGTATGAAACTGGCTGCTGTAGGTCCAAAGGGCGCTAAATAGAGTCTTACACCCCACAGAATTTCCGGTAATCACAACAGCCAAGACCAGGCGAAGGTGATCAATAAAAAATACCACAACTCTTTGGCCTTTGTGTTACTATCTTTCATGCCTCCTTCCCCCTCTTTGTGACTGTATTCATTTTACATGAAAACTCATCATCGTTCAATCATTTTTTCCTTAGTCTTTCATAATGTTCTTCTATGACCTTCTCTTTGAAGATTCTAAGCCCTTCTTGATCAATAGCCGACAACTGAGGCCTGTCTGTTATATCTATTATTGGTGCTATATCGAAATTCAGTTGTCTTGTCTGCCCATAGTTCAATTCGATGAGCGACACTTGACCATCTAACGGTTTGCCTGAAGTATAACCATAGTACCCATAAAGATCACCAGCACTTATCTTATCATCACTGTCAAAATCCATCCAGGCAAAAAGATAGACCCTTTGACTTCTTACCTCAATCTCGTAATTTCCCTGACTGTCAGCTTCAGTCCAATTATCTAATTGAAACTGATCATTTGTTGTAAAGACGACCAAGGGCTTCCAGCCACCTTGCCAAGTCACAGCAGCGTAAGCATCTATCAAACCCCAGCCGTAGTATTGATCCCATCCCATCGGACCAAGATCATAGGCAGTTCTACCTAGAATCTCTCTTATATTTTGCACACCCGTTATACCTTTGGCTATCATCAGAGCGATGACACCCGTCACATGCGGCGCTGCCATCGAAGTACCGCAGGCCCATAGGTACATGTTGTTTCGCCAAGTACTTAAAACACCAAGATCTTCTTCCCCGCCTGGTGCTACAAAATCTAGCTCTGGACCATAGTCTGAATAAGAAGCTCTCTCACCATAATAATTCACAGCTCCTACAGCTATAGTTTCTGAATATGCTGCTGGATAGTCTATACCCATCGTTCCATCGTTGCCTGCGGCGCATACGATGATCACATCGTTCTCATAGGCGTACTTCACAGCTTGGTACATAGCATCATTGCCTTGCTTAGCACCACCTGAGAAATTTATGAGCTTTGCTCCATGATCTACAGCGTAAACAAAAGCTTTTGCTACATTAAAAGAAGTACCCTCACCTTGTGCATCAAAGACTCTCAAAGGTATTATTTTTGTTAGACCCCAAGTTACACTGGCAACGCCTTTGCCGTTGTTTGTCAAAGCAGAGATGATTCCCGTCACATGTGTACCATGACCGTGTTCATCTTGAGGAATTTGGTCATTTTCCACAAAGTCATAACCTGTAAAGTCATAACCTGTTGGGATTACGCCCTGAAGATCTTCATGATTAAGGTCGATACCAGAATCTACTACAGCTATCGTGATGAACTCAGCCGACTGCGTCTCAAACCATGCAAGGTGAAGATTTGTCATTTGAAGATTCCACTGCTGGGAATAATAACTATCGTTGGGTGGGATGGTGCCTGAAATTGTAAAGACATAATTCGGTTCAATGTTTACAAAATCTGGTAGTCTTGAAAGGTTCTGCTTCATATAATTAAGATCAAGGTCTGATTTCAATAGATAAAAGATTTTCTCACCAATCTGTAATTGATCTTTGGAAGATCCAAAGGTTTTCAGTGAACTCATCAGTGATTCTTTAGATTTAGATGTTCTTGCCAGATCAAATTGCACAATGTATTCACCTGGTACGTATTCTTCAGAAATCTTTTTTGAAAAATCAAGCTGTTTGTTTGATGAAACAGAGGCTCGTGTGACATCGCCCTCGTAAGGTGATATCTTTCCCCTGATCCTTCCAGAAAATCCCATGGTGGTAAATGACCAAATCGGACCAGAGGTTTGCCCACCCTTGTCATCTTTCGCCACTATCTTCCAGTAGTAGGTAGTACCATAACTCAATGTACCAGGGCTATAAGTGGTTGTTGCGTGATTACTCTTTACAAGAGGAGGATTTGCATCAGTCCCAAAGTATACATCATAGACCAAAGTATCCCCGTCTAGATCAGAGCAAATCCAACTGAGTGTCGTGTTCACTGAAACACCTGTCTGATTATTCGATGGTTTTGGATTACTGGGCACAGTGGGTCTGAGATTTACAGTTTGCACTCCACAGCTTACGAAGAACAAGGCCAAAACAACCCAAGCCAAGGAAAGATATACCCTTTTCATGTACATCACCAAATCTATGATATCCCTCTTTCCATTAAACAATTATTAGAAGAGACTTTTCAAATTTCTGAACCGACAACTATTCTCTGTTCGCAAACTGTTCAGCAAATGGTAAGTACAGGTTGCCCAGATTGATCTATGATTATTCGATAGGATGAATTTTAAGGTCAACAGCGGCCAAAAAATCAATCTTTTATGTTTGAAAAAGAGAAAAGACATCTTTTAGATTTTTGTAATAGTCAATGAGAAAGAAGTCAATCTGAAAGTTCAAAGATATATCGACATGAAAGGCCGAAAAAGTCCATCAAAAGATTTATTCGAAATTTTCTAATATATTTCTAATAAAATTTGCTGTACAATTTGCTTATCCATCCTAAGGAGGGATGAATATGGGAAAGGTCGTTTTGGTAACGATCATCTTGGTGGGCACGTTGATCTTTGCCCAGGTTGGTCAGGTCCAACCGGTCAAGCCGAATATCCCCTTTGCACCACTGTTGACAAGTAAGGTTCAGGAAGTGGATGTTCTTGGTCCGTACGGTTCTGTTTGGAAAATCCATTGGGACGGTTGGGAAGGAACATTGGTCCTCTATAAAAATGGAACCGGCTATCTTCAGGACACAAACAACGTCAGATATAATCTGACCTATGTGATACTGAAGAATCCACAAGACAATATCTCAGGCATGACAGGACCTGGATACACCGGAAAGGCCAGCACACTGGGTCATCGTATAGTTTTCATGGTTGATTTTGCAAACACACCAAACAACACTCAAGATGATCAGAGGTTCGATGGCTACATATTCACACAAACACTCAAAGTTTCTGCCAAAAGAGCTATCGCTGGTATCACCTGGTGGGACTCGATACCCTTTGGCTTCTATGCCACATTTTGGTATGATGTGCCAGGCTAAGTTATAAAAAGACAAAAAGGGGGGCTCAAGCCCCCCTTTATTTTGAAAAGGAAAGAGAAGCTGTATTTTGGTACTCAGTATAAAGTTATTTTAATCTTTCACGCTATGGTATAATCAATACAGGGTAGCTCGTAAAGGGTGAATAATATGAATCTAAATATCTTGATACCACTCACCAGCTTCGTCAAACTGTTCAGTAAAATGAATCATGTGGAATATAGGAATTTTGTGAGACACTCGCTACAGGTTGCAAAAATTACACACAAACTCTCAAAGATGTTAAATTTACAGATAGATTCAGAGTGTGCATATTTGGCCGGAATGCTTCATGATATGGGACTGGTCATGAAGGCATCAATTGAAAATTATGATCTCTTCGTGGATATGTTTCGAAGAGTACCAGATTTGGAGAAGATAGTTCTAACCTTTGACAAAGGTGATGATCATTCGGTCATATCGTACGCCATAGGTTCCATGGTAAAACCATTGTGCCCAAATTGTGCTAAGAGTATATTTTATCATCACAGACCGTATCAAAACATTCCTGAGAGTGACCAAAAAATCGTCTATCTTGCCAACAGTTTAAAGGTAGCAGATTTAATCTCTTTGATGGCTTTAAAAAACAATACAGAGGAGCTCACTGTGGATTTGTACAACGAAATGGTTCACACTGTAACAAAAGATGTAGGAATTCTTGAAGAAGTAAAAAAAGCAGCCTTGGCCATTCTGATTGATTACAAGATAATATGTGAAGTGCTTGATGAGCAAAATCGTTTTTCTTCTGATATAAAACTTTCTCTTGAGGATTTCGAAGAGGGAGCACGTCTTTTGGCAACACTTTTAGACTTGAGAAGCCCTTATACACGAAACCATACCTTTGTTACTGCAAAGCTTTCTGAACAAATCATATTAGAACTTTTAGGCAAAGAAGATTCTCGAGTTATGAACATAGCCGCTCTGTTACATGACATTGGCAAACTCAAAACACCACTGAGCATTCTTCACAAAAGAGAAAGATTAGATCAAAATGAATTCATGATAATGAAAAGACATGTGGTAGACACATACAAAATGCTTGAGGAAGCTGATCTTGTGCATATTGCAAAAGTCTCTGCTTCACACCACGAAAGACTCGATGGCTCAGGCTATCCCACCGGTTTGAAGTCAGAGCAGATGACGATTTTTCAAAGAACGATTCAAGTTGCTGATGTCTTTTCGGCACTGATAGAACACAGACCATACAGAGAAAGGATGTCAGTGACTGAGGCGCTGCAAGTTATAGAAAATGAAGTGAATCAAGGAAAATTCGATCCCACGGTGTATAATAAGTTAAAAGAACTTGTCAAGAATGGACTATTCGATAAGGATCTAATTTTTCGCAATGCTCTCGAACATTTGTTCAAGACCAGCTACAGCGAGATCGGGGAAATGTTTGGGAAATTCCTTAACACGGAGGGGTGAAGCATGAAAGGGTTTGTGGTAAATGCCTGGTTTCAGACTTGGAGTAAACTTTTTGGTGCCGATACAGTCAAGAAAATAAGAGAAAAACATGGTTTAGATCCAAACAAGATCTACAGTCCCATCGAGGATTTGCCAGACAATGTTCCAATAGAGATTTCAAGAGATCTCGCATCGGAAAAAGGTATCAGTTATGATGAACTTTGGTACAGGACCGGTAAAGAGAACCTAAAAACTTTTTTCGAACATTATCCAGAATACTTCAAAAAAACCGGTTTTCTGTCCTTTATGGCTGCAATGGATGCTGTCCATAGAGTTTTGACAAAAAGAATCAAAGGTGCGACCCCTCCAAGGGTTTTCTTCAAGCTATTGGGTGATAAAAAGGCTATGGTCAGATACCAGTCAAAACGAAATTTCAAAAAGTATTTCCTTGGTCTGATGGACTCTTCTTCGGAATTCTTCAGCGACCCCGTTCAATATAAAATTCTAAACGAGGGAAGTGTAGACGGGCAAAATTATATGGAAGTAGAAGTTCAGGCAACAAAACCTTATGGAAAGTTTGAAAAAATAAGAGCCATAGTGGGGCTCAGTCTTGGTTTGATGAAATCCTTAGTTCCCACATATATTCTGTTACTGCCGATATACACATTCGTGTTGACTTTCTTATCCTTCACTTTCATACCAGCAAATGTCTATATAAAGTCAGCTGCCAGCGCAATCGGTGTGTTTTTAATTTCGATGGTAGGAATCTATGGTTTTAAAAAAGGTATGAAAGCCGTAGATCATGCATTAGAGTCGGTGAAAAAGAAAGATTTGGACAATCCTCTTTCTGTAGATGGTTTAAAGGAATTCTCTGACTTATCCCATTCGTTGAATAGCGCTGTCGATAGTGTGAAGGAAGTGCTTTTGGCTATATCTGGTGATGTACAGGAAATAAATTCTTACTCCGATAGAGTTATCAATGCAGTAAATGCCATGAGAGAACAGCTTGACACGATGGGGTCTCTCTCCAATGAGATTGCAAACACAGCAGTTCAGATAAGCAACGACACCGAAAGGATATCAAACGCCGTCAGTTCAAATGTGGAAACCATAACCTCGACTATTTCAGAGCAAACGCAAATAGTCAATGCACTCAGAGAAGCTGTTTCTTTGATAGTTGACTCTGCAAACAACGTTGAAAAATCTGCAGACGGAATAGTTAGGATGAGTGAACGATTTGCCAGACTTGTGGAAGAAGGTAAAAAATTACAGGACCAGGCCAGTACAATTATGCAAGTTGCATCGACCGTTTCAAGCATAGCAGAGCAGACCAACTTGCTAGCTTTGAATGCAGCAATAGAAGCCGCACGAAGTGGTGAAGCTGGTAGAGGCTTTGCGGTGGTGGCAGATGAGATAAGAAAACTTGCAGAAGAAAGTAGGACCTCTGCTGCCAAGATTTCGGAGTTCTTGGGATCGATCACTTTGGGAATCGATGATCTTGGCAAGGCGATTCAAACTGAGTTCAACGAAATGAAAGTACAATCCCAGAAACTACTCGAAAGCTCTGAAAGGAATAAAAAGTCCAGCGATGTGATATCTTCAATCTCACAGAAACTCAACACATTGATCGAGACATTGAATGCTGAAATAAGTAAACTCAACAGCATAACAAACAGTATACAGAACTTGCTAGCGATTTCAGAAGAAAGCTCTGCGACAGCAGAAGAGATTAGTTCGTCCATACAGAACTTCTTTGCTCAACTGAAGATCGTGCTTGACAGCGTGAATGAAACTGTCAGGTTGTTGAAGGTGATACAAGACAATTTCAAAGAGATCAAACTTTAGCTTTTAAAAGGTTTTGGGGAATTCATAAGACAGATCAAACCAGCAATATATATGGCACGTCAGTTTGAAAGAAATCTTCTTTTGCCCAATTTATTGCGCCAGTAGATAGTAAAAGCCGTAATTGTTATTTGATCTATACTAGTCAAGTGAAAAAAGCGAGTTTTTGCAAATCTCAAGATTGTGATTAACAAAAGAAGATATTTTATTTCAAAACCATTTTGAGTCTTTCAAAGGATCATTTGTATCAAGTACTCGAAGCTTCACAATTTGAATCGATATTGAAATCACTCTCAATCTTCAAGGGTCTTTTCATCAATTCGTTTATAGCTTCATAAGGGTTTTTACTCAAGAACAATACTTCGTAAACTTTTTGAGATATGGGCATATCGACCTTCAATATATGTGCCAATTCTAATAGTGGCTTAACGGTATGCACACCTTCAGCAACCATCTTCATATTGCAAAGTACCTCTTGCAAAGTTTTTCCCTTTCCCACCATTTCACCAACGTATCTGTTTCTACTGTAGTTACTGGTACAGGTAACTATCAAATCACCCATACCCGCAAGTCCCATGAAAGTGAGAGGGCTTTTGCAACCTTTAGCCAATCCAAAGCGTGTCATTTCATGAAGACCGCGTGTTATTAACGATGCTTTTGCGTTGTGCCAACGCCCCAGTCCATCCAAGATTCCTGCGGCTATGGCTATCACGTTTTTAACAGCTCCACAGATCTCTACGCCCAAAACATCTTCACTGGCATAAACTCTGAAATACTCATTGCTCAGAATAGTTTGAAAACGATTTGCCAAAGTTCTATTTTTCGACGCAATGACAACACTTGTTGGAAGTCGTTTTGCCACTTCAGGTGCATGGCACGGACCAGAGAGTACTAGATAGTCGATATCTTGCCACCTTAAATTGATAGCTTGTCCCACTGTGTTCAATTTACTATCGATACCTTTTGAAAGATTGATGATGATCCTAGGTTTAGTAGCTATTTTTTCTAACGTCTCTTGTAAATACTTCACAGGTACAGCAATTACAAGAATGTCACTGAATTGCTCTATTTCGCTCATTCGTGATGTGGCAACTAATGTAGGTGGAAGATCTACGGAAGGCAAATATTCCAGATTCATATGATTTTCGTTTATCTGTTCTGCCAGTTCTTGCCTTCTTGCCCAAAGTAGAACTTCATGACCATTTTCAACAAGCAATTTTGCAAAAGTGGTTCCCCAGCTTCCCGCACCAAGAATAGAGAATTTCAAGAACTAACCACCTCAGCCACCTTTTTTACAGAAAATTTCACCACAGGTGTCCTGTAAGCAGGTGCATCTGGATCGAGTTTGATAAGCCAACCTTCTTTATCCTTTTCGATGCTTATGAAATACCTCTGCTGGAAATTTTCTTCATTCGAGACTACTCTCAAAAGATATTCTCCTTCACGAAAGTACACATTTCTCACTACAAAAACTCCCCTAGGATGTCTAAAGATAGTTCCAGAAAGCCTTGAAACTTTCTGCTCATCTATACTGTTCAAGTGAATATTGGGCATTGAATCTTCCCCCCAAGTCCATCTCTCAACATTGATCTGATTCTTTTTCTTGACAATCAGAATGTATGTTTTTCTACCTTCTGACAACCATCTTCGCTCATATCTTGTCCCTACGATTGTTTTACTGCTCTCATCAAATTGAAGTAGATCGAAACAACCCGTTTCCAATAGAATATCTTTCATATTTCTCACATACCACTCAACGTCTGTAACAAGTTGATAGGTACCTTCATAAGACAGAACAGCACCCAATGTCTTTGCAAAATCTCGATTTGTGAATCTCTTTTCCTGGTGAGATTTCTTTGGCCATGGGCACGGAAAATTCGTATAGACCCGTTCGATACTACCATCTTTGAAAAATTCTCTAAGGGCGAATTGGCCATCTACTAGAGCTACTCTAATGTTCTTCAAAGAATGGTCATATATCTTTCTTTGGATCTTGACAAGCGATGTTATCGATGTCTCAAACCCAACAAAATTGTATTCTGGCTTTTCTCTTGCCAAAGAAACAAGAAACTCGCCGTTGCCAAATCCTATTTCAACGGCGAGTTTTGCTTGTCTTTGAAAGATTCTATCCCAATCTAAAGGTGTTGAATATTGCTGGGGCTTTATGAAATATAAAAGAGACTCAACGAGCATCTTTCATCTCCCATTCAATTTTTGCAGGAAATATTTAGCATGAGGTACATATTCACTGTTAGGATAGCTATTCACAAATTCTTCAAACAATCTCTTGGCTTTAGCGATATCACCGGATTCATAGATGCTCAGTGCCATATAATACAAGGCATCATCTTTGAAATATATGTCTGTGTCCTTTAAAATGTTTACAACATTGCTCAAAACATTGTATGCATCTTGGTGATACTTTGCTTGGTACAATCTATAACCAAACAGCCACAGAGACTTTGTGAGTTCCAGATCTAAGTTCTTCGAAAAAGTCAAAGTTGGTCTTGTTTGAACACTCGTATTCATAAGCAGGAGTTTGGTGATCTCGTCTTTTAATGATCTCAATTCCTGAGAATCACTCACTTTAGTCGATTCAATCATCTGTAATAATCTGTCAAAGGAGGCAGAAAGTTCTTGATTGGTTTGGTCTATTTTTTGCTCTACGAATGAAAGCCTCTCTAGGTTTGACAAGACTTTTTTTAGGTCGGAAACAGATGTGTCAAGATTCTTGACATGATCTCTAAGTTCTGTAACCTCAGTTTTCACTGCACTCACCATGCCAGACTGAGAAAGATTCAAGAAAACGCCCATCAATGCCACACCGAGCGTAGCGATTATTGCAACAAGTAAAATTATATCTACACTGGCGAATTTTGAAACCTGCTCTTGTTTAGATATCAGCAATGGATGAGATGCATCAATTCTCTTAAGGGCTTCTTCGTATATCTTTGCCCTTGCCTTATCTTTCTTACGCCTTGCCAACTCAAGCTTCAAGGCTATGGCTTCAGCAAGTTCTGGATATGCCTTTGAAACACCTTCAAGGATTGCTATTCCACCTTCGAAATTGCTTTTTGAAATCTCTTCAAAGGCCTCTTTTATATCCTCGGCGTAGTCTGCCTTGACCCTTTCAACGGCAGTTTTGTAAAGTGTTTTGTACTCTTCTTTACGCTGGTCAGACAGCCTCTCATAGAGCTTTGAAACCATCTTCCAGTTACCAGAAGCTGCTTCCAATTCAACTAAAAGATGTGGATAATCATCTTGAAAAAGACTCAAAACAGCTCTTGCTCTTGACAGCTGATTGTTTCTGATTAAATCCCTTACCACCCTTTCGACTACATCACTCAACTTTCCACCTCCTTTATTGCAGAAGGAATTAGATCTAATAGCTCACTTGTCAACATTGTGCCTTCTTTGGAACTATAATGTTCTGCCGCCAACCCATGTAAATATACAGCGCAGATTGAAGCATCTTTCACGTCAATTCCTTGAGCTACTATACCAGCTATCATACCAGTAAGTATGTCTCCCGTTCCTGCCTTAGACAAAGATGTACTCCCGGTTAAATTGAAGAAAGTTCCATCTGATGTTGAGACAATTGTTGTTGCACCCTTCAAAACTAACGTGACATTGTACTTACTGACAAACTCTTCTACTAATTTGTAATTGTACCTCACTTCACTGATATTCTTACCGAGCAATCTTGCAAACTCACCGGGGTGTGGTGTCAAGACAGCAGAACCTGAGATCTCATGAAGTATTTCTAGATCCTGTGCAAGACAATTTAAACCATCGGCATCTATAACAACAGGTTTTGAAAGATTGAGAACAACTTTTTTGAAAAAATTCACTGTATCAGAATTACAGGTCATCCCTGGACCGATTACGACAGCATCAGCATCTTGAAGCATTTGTAAAGCTATGTGAGCATCTTGTTCCATGAAATGCTCATGATCTACAGCTCTCACTACTATTCCTGGTTCTTTTGTTATGGCAAGTGTCTCAATTGGTGAACAGGTCAGAAGCTGAAGATAGCCACAGCCCACCCTCAGTGCTGCTATACTTGTTAAAATAGCAGCTCCAAGATAAGTTCTGGAACCAGCTATGACCACAACTTTACCATAACTGCCCTTGTGTGAATTCCTGATACGCTTGGGCAAGATTTTTTTCACCATTTGCTTTGTTATTATTTGTCTTGTGATTTGTTTTGATTCTCTGAGAAACCTTGGAATTCCTATACTTGCCACCTTGAGCTTTCCACACAACTCTCTACCTGGGTACAAAACATGACAAGGTTTGGGAAGGCCGAAGGTTACTGTCATATCTGCCTTTACAGCAATTCCAAGCACCGCACCTGTGTCAGTTTCAACGCCAGAGGGTAGGTCAACGGAAACAACGTATTTGGAGTACAGATTAATCAACTTTATTACCTCTGATATGGGATCTCTAATCTCACCCTTTATTCCTACCCCTAAAAGGGCATCTACAACTACATCGGCAGACTTTATAAGTTCGGCAAGTTCACCGGTTGTTAAGTCAGTACCTAATCTTCTTACGTCGCCGCCGATAGCTCTTAGTCTTGCGAGATTAGCTGATGATTCTTCTGATAACTTTCTCTCATCTCCCACCAAAATAGTGACGACATAATCTGTATATTCAAGCAGATCTCTTGCAACAACAAATCCATCTCCACCATTGTTGCCTTGACCACACAAGACAAGAAATGAAGAATTAGTTATGTCACCAAGATCTTGCTCAATCGCGAGGACGACAGAAAGACCTGCTCGTTCCATGAGCATGGAAGGTGGTATACCAAACTGCTCATAACAAATTCTGTCGATTCTTCGCATTTCTTCTGCTGTAACGATCTTCAAGATTTCACCTCACCCAGAAGTATAAAATTTTGTAGATCCTATAGTAGGCCTTGATCTTTTGCAAATATCTGTTGGAGATGCTGTTTTGCGAAGAAACTCTTGCTGGTCCAGCATTGTAAGCCCTCAAGGCTAAGTCTAGGTCACCGTTATAAAGATTCAACAAATACTGTAGATATTTGATACCAATGACAATATTACCCACCGGAGAGTTTATATCCATATTTAGATTAAGTTTTTCAGAAATCCACATAGCGGTCTCGGGCATCACTTGCATCAACCCGATTGCTCCCGCATAGGAAACTGCATACTCTCTAAAGTTACTTTCTACTTTTATCAGTGCCATTATTAAAAGTGGATCGATAGATCCACTGTTTTCTCTTACGACAGAATAATATTTCAAGGGAAAAAAGGAATAAAAGAAAAAAATTATCGAAAGAACAAAAAAAACCAAAAGTATCCTCACTTTTGATCACATCTTTAAATAAATTTGAATCATCAGAGTAAAATATCCAGCTGGAGCCAAAAAGGTTCCAAAGGGTATTCTTTCTTTCATTGCAAGTTTTCCCTTGTTTTTTATTAAAGCATAAACAATCGCACTCATAGAGGCGAATACCAGAGTATAGAAGGAACTAACTATCCCCAGACTTAAACTCAGACCGGCCATGAGAATCACATCTCCACCACCAAGACCACCTTTGTACAAGAAGCCTAAGAGCATCAAGAGCCCCGTGACAAGTCCAACACCAATCAAATTATAAAGGTCTAAGCCTCTTACAAGCCATAATATGAAACTTCCTAACGCGATAAGAAACAATGTCACATCAGGTATCAACATGAATTCAAGATCAATAAAGGCTATGACGAGCGAACAAGATATTATCATACACAGGGCTAGGAATTCTAAAGGATTTGAGGTGGCATAGGAGTTAATCAAATAGCATAGTCCATTGATAAGTTCCACAAAGGGGTATCTTAGGCTGATTTTAGCCTTACAGTTTCTGCACTTTCCTCTTAGTAATATATAGCTTAGTATCGGTATATTATCGTACCAAAGTATCCTTTTACCACAAGACGGGCATATGGAGTACGCCGGTTTGACAATACTCAAGTCCTTTCGTGGTAATCTGTATATGACTACGTTCAGAAAACTTCCAAGGACTACACCAACTATCAAACTCAAGAAATGCCACAAATTTGCATTTCCTCCTCGGACAAAAACTCTGAAAATAGCTCTTTCTTACCATACAAATACCATATGTTTTGATCTTTCATCTCCTGGATCAATTGTTTTGCCTCTTCTAATTTGCCTTGCTTTAAATATGATATGAACAGTAATAATTTGAGATGAGTTTTAGCCTTGGTACTATCTGAAAGCATCTGTGTTACAACCTCTTCGACAGTGAGATAATTACCATGTTTAAGCTGAACGCGGCTCCAAACTTCAACATCACTTGCATAGACAGGCCTCATTTTCAGTATCCTTTCCTCTATCTGCCTTGCTTGGTCATTTTTTCCAACCTTGTCGTAAGCTTCCATAAGTTCATAGAGTCCCAAAATACTGTTTGGATCGATTTTCAAAAATCTTTCAAGAACACTACATACTCTGTCATATAAGTTAATTTTCCTGTAAGCTTCCGCAAGCATGAAATAAGTAAATTTATTGTCTGGCGCATATTCTATTTCCCTTTCCCAATAAGAAGCCGCTTTTATATAATCACCTAGATTATAGTATGCCTCTCCAAGTGAAGAATAAGCTTCAACAAGCCATGGATCTATTTCTACTGCTTTATCTAGGTATCTTATGCCCTGTTCAAAATCACCTTTTTCAAGCAATAAAGAACCATAAAGTTCGTAGGCAGGAGCGTAATTCTTATCCACATCGAGTATGTACTTTATGATTCTAAAAGCCACTTCGTGAAGATCCCTGTCAGCATAATCGAGTGCAAGATCATATAAACCATTCAAAGATGCATGAACAAAATTTCTTGGCGAAATTTTCTTATCTTCTAACCATTCAAGTAGTTCATCAAAACATATCGGATCATACACCGTTTCATTCAACAGAGTAACATGACTCTCAAGATACTCGCACTTCTCTATTTCTTTAGCCAGCATGTTCTTGTCACCAAAATCTTGTTTCATCAACTGCCAGTCACCTTCATACATCAGATCTCTAAGAATAATAACGAATGGAGTATCTGTGGTAATCTCAATCTCACGATCTTGTACCTGCAAGATGATCACCCTTTCCAAGGATACCACTCCCCTGCAATATTTGCGTCATCTGTACTTTACATTATACCACAGTTTTTTAAAAAATTCATCCCTGGTCAAATTTGCTCAAAACTCTTATTTCATGTGCGGTCGTCAATCCTCCAACTATTATATTCACATAATAGGTGAAAAACCTCCACAGTAAGAGAGTTGCGACGGTCTGAGGTCCAAAAAGGAAACTGAAGAACAGAACATAGCCGCTCTCAGAAACTCCCATAGCCCCAGGCGTTGGAATCAGTGAGACCACTAAAAAGAGAACTAACTGAAACATAATGGTGTCGACATATGAACAATTTATATGTACAGCTCTTGCCACAAAATAAGTTATCGAAACTCTCACTAGCATTTGACATGATGTTGCCAAAAAGGCAAGAGAAAGAAGAGATAGTTTACCCATCGATCTGATCATACATCTATGAAATAACTCTATTTGATTTAGCGTTCTTTCCACCGTTTCGGTTTGATTTTTTACCACCTTCAAAAAGGCTAATGGTTTAATGAGCGCCTTTACCAACCATTCCACCAGATCTCTTTTGATGGAAAAGATCAGCAAAAAAAAGAGTACGGCACCATTGAGAACAAACCCAAAAAAAGCAAGAAGTGCAAATTTGGTGATATTTTTAGAAAGAATGTCATGTGCAGTATATATACCAAGCAAGCCAAAAACCGTTATGACAATCTGGTAAACAATAAATCTTGAAACAAGAAGTGCGGTTGCTTCTCCATATTCCACACCACGTTTGTTCATAAAGGCAATCTGTGCAGGCTGACCACCTGTCGAAAATGGTGTTATTGCCGAGAAAAAGCTGCCGATCAAGGTTGATTTGAAAAGGTATAATAAATTCACCCTGGTTTTATAGGAAACAGCAAAAATTTTCACCGTTAATGCCTCGGCAAACCAATCACAAATCAACAAGAAACTGACCAATACTAACCACTTTACAGAGACCATCTTCAGAGTCTTTATCGTTAAAGATATGTCGGTTAAACCTGCGATCAATATTATTATGATAACGCTTAAAGCCATAATCAACAATGATCTAGCAAGATTCTTTTTCAATTTCTGCACCGCCTCAGAACTTCTTCATATGTCTTGGCGAGTACTTTACCAATCTCTAAGAGATCTCTTTCAAGGGCAATTTTCCTACCTTGTGATGCGATCTCGCATGCAAGGTTTTTATTTGAAATGAGATTTTCTATGATCTTTATGAACTCATCATTTGAGCGACCCTTCATGCAATTTACGTTGTGTCGTAACCAGTTTTTGTACACAGGTATATCTCGAATTACCACGGGGCATTCACATGAAAGCGCCTCCAGGACGACTATTCCTTCGTTTTCCTCATAGGTTGGAAAGAGGAAAACATCCGCAGCTGAATAAGCTTCGACCAATTTCTCTTGGGGCACAAAACCAGGAAAGATAACATTTTCAGGAGGATTTTTCAGTAACCGACGTACATCTTTTGGAAGGACTGTTGTAATCCGCGCCCCAAACCAAATGAAGGTGATATCCTTCATTTTCCTTGCGATGTCCACAAAATCGTGTATACCTTTTCTTTTGAATGGAAAACCAACACTTAGGACTATGGGCCCTTTTATTCCAAACTCCTCCCTGAACTTTTCCGCTTTTTTAACATCTTTCTTAAAAAGAGCTGTATCAACACCATTTGATATCACCGTACCAGGTACATTGATACCATATCTTCTGATGACACTCTCTGTGTAATGAGTGGGAAAAATCAAATGATCAGCCATACCATATCTTTTCTTAAGAGACCTGCGGAAAATTTTAGCGTAAAAATTACTGAAAATGAAACTGTTTTTGATGTCTTCGGCGGTGGTATGAACGTTACATATTATGGGTATACCTTTTCTTTTACAATGTTGTATCACTGCTCTGGCACCAGGTCCTATGGTATTTACATGGGCTATATCATACTCATCTTCCCAATCAGATGTGTACTCTAAACCTACTCTTCTGAGAGCTTCCATCTGATGTTTGTATGCTGTACCTATTCCCGACTTTGATATCAACCTTGTGGCTTCAGCATAAAGTAAAATTTTCACATATCTCGCCCCCACAAGAAAGTCTTGCAAAACTTCTCCTGCAATGATAGAATTTTATCACGTACGGGTGCGTAGCTCAGGGGGAGAGCGCTTCCCTCACGAGGAAGAGGCCGCAGGTTCGATTCCTGCCGCACCCACCACTTAACCAATCTTGACTAATTTGAGCCTATCGCCGTAAATTTTCTGAACCTTTTGAAAAAGCCAGGGGTATTCTCTTTGTTTAGACAGAAAGATCTCTGCATCAGCACGCGCTTTGAATAAGAGATCTCTATCTCTTACAAGATCTGCCACCTTCAATTCTGGTAACCCGTGCTGTCTTAATCCGAGAAATTCTCCGGGCCCGCGAATTTTCATATCATATTCGGCAACTTCAAACCCGTTTCTGGTCATGGAAAAATATCTTAGTCTTTCAAGGGCATCTTCTGAAACATTCCCAACAATTAAGAAACAGTATCCCTGCCTTTCGCTTCTTCCCACTCTCCCACGCAGTTGGTGAAGTTGTGCCAGGCCGAATCTTTCTGGATTTTCAACGATAATCGTTGTCGCCCTGGGAATATCTATACCAACTTCTATGACCGTTGTTGAAACAAGAATATCGAACTGCCCCAGCGCAAAATCCTCCATTATCCTGTCCTTTTCTTGTTGACTCATTCTACCGTGAAGTAACCCCACTTTAAATTCCTTGAAGATTTCTTCAGCGAGGTGTTTATACATTTGTGTCGCCGCCTTGGCTTCGATTTTGTCAGATTCTTCGATCAATGGGTACACTACAAAGGCTTGTCCGCCTTCCCTCACTTCCCTTTTTACAAAATCATAGACTTGTTCAACCTTAGAAACTGAGACAAGAAGGGTTTTCACTTCCTTTCTACCAGGTGGCATCTCATCGATTATTGTGAGGTCAAGATCACCATAAACCGTTAAAGCCAAAGTTCTTGGTATTGGAGTTGCTGTCATGACCAACGTGTCAAGTGCCTTTCCTTTACTGACAAGAGCTTCTCTCTGTTTAACACCAAACCTGTGTTGCTCATCTATCACGACCAATCCTAAATTAGCAAAATTCACATCTTCCTGAATGAGAGTATGTGTACCAATGACAACGGAAGCCTCGCCAGAAGATAGAAGCTGTTTTATTCTCTCCTTTTCCTTAGGGTTGGTTTCGCCCAGTAAGAGGACTGTTCTGATGCCCAAATCCTCAAATACTGGAGCCATCCTACGATAGTGTTGTATCGCAAGTATAGATGTTGGTGCCATAACAGCAGATTGAAAACCCGCTTCGAAGTTGTCGATTATCGCGAGCTGAGCAACAACCGTCTTTCCTGATCCAACATCTCCTTGGAGCAATCTACTCATAGGCTTATTTGAAATCATATCCTGTCTTATTTGCTGATGAGCAAGAACCTGGGATTTGGTCAACTTGAAAGGTAATCTGCTGAGGAAATCTTCTGCGACTTTACCTTTTATATTTTTCTCAATACCTCCAATTTCTTCAAAGGTTTTCCTTGACAATAGAAGAGCTAACTGCATCAGAAAGAGTTCTTCATAAGCTAATCTCTCGATAGATTTTTTTAAATGATACATACTCTTTGGAAAATGCATTCCAAGCAATGCTGCAGATATATCGATCAATTTTCTTCTTTCTATCAATTCGTTGGGCAGTTCATTAGCAAAATAACAGGTGCACGAGATATTCTCTTTTACAATCTTTCTCAGTTCTTTTTGGCTTATACCTTCGGTCAGAGGATAGATAGGCAAGATTTCCAGAACAGCTGACCCTTCCTGTAACTCAATCTCCGGATTGACTATTTCAACAGAACCAAACTGCCCTCGTTTAACTGTTCCGGTCACGTAAACCATCTTGTTTTTCATTGTTTGTAGAATCTTTTGAAGGAATTCTTGATTAAACCATTTCAGCAAAATCTGATTGATGCCATCTGAAAGTACTGCTGCCGTTATTGTGATGGAACTTATCCTTTTTGTTTCCACACTTATGATCTTGCCCAGCGTAGTTATCTTTTCTTCTGGTCGAATTTCAGGAATCGGAATTACCCGTCTTCGATCTTCGTAGTCCCTTGGAAAATAGAAAATCAAGTCTTGCAGTGTGAAGATGCCCAGTTTTTTCAAAAGTGACTCTCGCTTTGGCCCCACACCTTTTGCGTACTTTATCTCACAACTGGGTTGTTTTGCACCCAATTGATCTGGCTTTGAAATCAAGTGCTGATCTCGAAGGCGTTCAATCATTCCAATGCAATTTTTCAATCTCTTGATGGCTCTTTGTTGATCAAGAGTATCAACAGTTTTGATATATTCTACAAGCTGCCTCAGTTTCTGGGCAGTTTCTTTTTCATCTAAGATAGGATCTGCAATCAATTCATAGTTGTCTTGAAGAGTCTCTGTGAATTCACTCACTTGTATCTGACTTTGAATAAGTTTAAAAACGTTCTCTTCCAGAGAGCTTAAGAATTCCTCAACGAGGACTGGACGCATCGTACACAGTTTTCTCCTTTTCAAGTGGTGCCAAGCCAGAGACCCTCATATCGATAAGTCTTTGAAGCGAAAAAAGCATGGTGAAAACAACCACAAATATCACCAAGGCTGCTACTATCAACGAACCTTTTTTCATTCCATGTACCCTATATAGGGAAGGTTTCGATATCTTTCCTCGTAGTCCAGACCGTAACCAACCAAGAAAATATCCCCCACCTTGAAACCAACAAAATCGATCGGTATGCCATGTTGATATTTTTCTTTCTCTATCAAAGCCGCGATTTTCAAATCTGCCGGTTTGTATTTTTTCAGGTATGAAAGTATATACCTAAGTGTATTACCCGTATCGACAATATCCTCAACAACGAGCACATACTTGCCTTGTAAATTCTCGTCAACCCACGATTTTACCCGTACCCTACCTGTAGATTCAGTTCCTGCGTAACTTGACACGTGAACAAAAGAATAATTAATATTCATGTTGATGTTCAGAACCAGTTCACTGAAGAAGTGTACAGAACCTTTCAAAATGCAAATTGCATACAAAGATTCTGTCTTGTCACGATAGTAAGTTTCTATTTGCCGTGCCATGTCCTTGATCTTTCTACGAAGCGCTTCTTCATCGAATAGAACCTTCGGTTGCACAGAATGCCTCCCTTCAAATGCTCAAAACATAGACAAATCTGTTTTGGTTCTTAATCTCTTTGCCAATCTCAAGAATATTATTACCCAAGTACTTTACATTTTCGCACAGCTTTGCAAATTCTTCAACGGGGGCTATATCAAACTTAATATGCTTGGTTTTGAAATGCATTGGAATTGCTGCATGTGGATCAATTTGGTCTAAGACTTTCTTTGCTTCAGCTGGACCTATCGTGAAAGTTCCGCCAACAGGTAATAATAAGATATCAACAGGCTTGATTTGATCAAGCTGAATTTGATTCAAAGTGTGTCCAAGATCGCCAAGATGAACGATCTTGAAATCTTCTACTTCGAAAACAAAAACTATGTTTTGTCCCCTCTTCGTCCCAGCTTCGCAATCGTGGAAGGTCTTGATCCCGGTGATCTTCACACCCTTGAGTTGATGAACGCCCGGTTCTTTGACGAGTTCAAACTTTCCTTTTATCAGATGATGAGCGTTATGATCGAAATGTTGATGACTTTCGGTGACAATATCAGCGGCTACATTTGGTACTTTATATCCTACAGAGCTATCAAAAGGATCGGTGAGTATCTTTATTTGGGCTGTTTCAATAAGAAAACATGCATGACCAAACCATGTGATCTTCATCCCAAACACCCCCTTGGTTCACCATTCACTTTCAGCTCTCTAAAGATCGAGAGCCACTTGATTTTCTCCCTAATGATCTTTCTCTAACCATTTTAACAAAATTATACCAGCAACGAGAACCGTAGTTGATGAATATCTAACCTGAATTAGATAGCAATCTAATATAACGATTGCTATACAATTTATATGCGTAATTATTTATATATCTATAATTAAATCTGTTAGGTCATTATAGATAACACCAAATAATCACCCAAACCCTTGACAAACCATCTGCTTACTCATATAATCATGTTGGAAACGATCAGGAGGTGAAACGATGAGCGAAAGAGAATACGTTGTTGGTATCGATTTGGGTACAACAAACTCTGTCATAGCTTGGATGAAACCAGATGGTTCGATTGAAGTAATACCCAATGCAGAAGGAGGAAGATTGACACCATCGATAGTTGCCTTTACAAAGACGGGTGAGATAATCGTTGGGGAACCCGCCAAAAGACAAATGATTCTTAATTCCGAAAGAACCGTCAAATCTATAAAAAGAAAGATGGGCAGTGATTACAAAGTAAAGATCGATGACAAACAGTACACACCACAGCAGATCAGTGCCTATATCTTGCAGAAGATGAAAAAAGATGCAGAACAGTACCTGAACGGGAAGATTAAAAAAGCCGTGATCACATGTCCGGCATACTTCAACGATGCGCAGAGACAGGCTACCAAGGAAGCTGGACAAATAGCAGGATTCGACGTACTCAGAATTATAAACGAACCCACAGCTGCCGCACTGGCATACGGACTAGACAAGAAAAAAGAAGAAAAGGTTCTCGTTTACGATCTTGGTGGTGGAACCTTTGATGTCTCCATACTCGAAATAGGAGAAGGTGTGATACAAGTTGTAGCGACATCTGGGAACAATCACCTTGGTGGAGACGATTTCGATCAGAGAATAGTCGACTGGATGGCAGAAGAATTCAAAAAACAGCACGGTGTCGATTTAAGACAAGATAGACAGGCACTGCAACGATTGAGAGATGCAGCAGAAAAAGCAAAAATCGAACTATCAAGTAAACTTGAAACCGACATAAGTCTTCCATACATAACAGCAACAGCTTCTGGACCATTGCACCTTGAAATGAGGTTGACAAGGTCTTTGTATGAATCTTTGGTGAAAGACTTGTTCGATATGACAAAAGGACCTGTTGAAAAGGCACTCAGCGACGCAAAACTGTCCCCAAGAGACATAGATGAAATAATACTGGTCGGCGGCATGACACGTTCTCCAATGGTGCACAAGATTATATACGATATCTTCGGCAAAGAACCAAACAAGAGTGTAAATCCTGATGAAGCAGTAGCAATAGGTGCTGCAATTCAAGCAGCAATCCTCGGTGGAGAAGCAAAGGAGAAAGATATCGTTCTGGTAGATGTCACACCGCTCACACTTGGAATAGAAGTAAAAGGTGGATTGATGGAACCAATCATACCAAGGAACACGACGATACCTGTCAAGAAGAGCAAGGTCTTTACAACGGCCGAAGATTATCAAACAGAGGTTGAAATACGAGTCTATCAAGGTGAAAGAACTATGGCGAGAGACAACATATTCCTTGGAAGCTTTAGATTGGTAGATATACCACCAGCACCAAGAGGTGTGCCTCAAATAGAAGTAACCTTCGACATAGATAGTGATGGAATAGTACACGTTTCTGCAAAGGACCTTGCGTCTAACAAAGAACAATCAATGGTGGTGACAGGTAGACATAAACTCAGAGAAGAAGATATAAAGAAAATGATGGAAGAAGCTCAGAAATATGAAGAACAAGATAGAAGAAAACGGGAAGAAGTTGAACTCAAGAATAGAGCAGACGACCTTGCGTACAGTGTGAATAAGTCTTTGAAAGAGCATGGAGATAAACTACCGAGTGATCTAAAATCAAGACTTGAACAACTGGTCAACGATTTGAGAGACGCAATAAACAAAGATGACATAGCAAAAGTGAAATTACTCTTCGACGATCTACAAAGAGAAAGCATGAAAATAGGCCAGTATCTTTATGAAAATGTTAAACGAGAGCAATCAAGTTCACAATAAAAAATTCTGGAAGGAGGGATCTTCATGTTGTTGGAAAGGCGTGAGGACTTCATGAAACCGTTCAGAGAACTTCAACGTGAGATCGACAGAATCTTCGAAGATTTCTTCACTCCAGTGACTCGCAGAAGTACAGTTTATTCATATCTACCAGACATTGACGTTTATGAAACGGACGATTCAGTTGTAATTGAAGTAGAAGTCCCTGGAATGGACAAGAAAGACTTTGAGGTGAAGGTAGAAGACGGTATCCTAAGAATCACTGGTGAAAAGAAGTTAGAACGCGAGAAAGAGAACAGGAATTACAAAGTCGTAGAAAGATGCTACGGTAAGTTCGAAAGAACGTTGGCGCTGCCCGACTATGTTGATCCAGAAAAGATCAAAGCAAAGTATGAAAACGGTGTCTTGACAATCTCTTTACCCAAACGTGAGCAGAAAAAAGCCAAAGTTGTGGATGTAAAGATTGAATAAGAAAGTGGGGCGGGCAACCGCCCCATTAATTTAGGAGGTGTTACAATGCTTGATTTCAAAGATTACACAGAGAGCGCACAAAGAGTTTTAACTTCTGTACAAGACATACTCAATAGGTTCTCACAAAATCAGATGTCTTCAGAACATATTTTGCTTGCCATCCTTGAGGATGACAATAATGCTGCCGTAGATATTTTGAGAAAGATCGGTGTGAACATAGATGCTTTGAAAGATGAGACCTCTTCCTTCGTAAGTAGATATGGGATGAGGTCTGCAGCTCCATCTCAGCCGGGTGCTGTTGCACAAATTTACATCACACCAGACGCAAGATATGTGCTAGAAGAAGCAAAAAAAGAAGCAAGGCGAATGGGGGATGAAAAAGTCGGGACAGACCACTTGCTCTTAGGAATGATATTGGTTCCTAATTCAATGACTTACAGACTCTTATCAAGACAAGGAGTGACACCAGACAAAGTCTATGAAGCTATAAGAGAGGTTCGTACCAGTGGCAAGACAGCAGAAGACGAAAACGTTGACGTTTTATTCAAATT
The DNA here is from genome assembly GCA_937995655.1 of uncultured Pseudothermotoga sp. Taxonomy (GTDB): domain Bacteria; phylum Thermotogota; class Thermotogae; order Thermotogales; family DSM-5069; genus Pseudothermotoga_B. The sequence continues at coordinate 49,274 of CALKJI010000002.1, forward strand.
CACAGAAGATTTGACAAGAATGGCAAAAGATGGAAAACTGTTGCCTGTTATAGGTCGTGAAAAAGAAATTTCAAGAACGATCCAAATATTGGGCAGAAAATTCAAGAACAATCCTGTCTTGATAGGTGATCCTGGTGTTGGGAAAACGGCCATAGTTGAAGGGTTGGCTCAAAAGATAGTGAAAGGTGATATACCAAATTTTCTAAAAAACAAAAAGATTCTGAAACTGGACATGGGAAGAATTATCGCTGGTACAAAATTCAGAGGCGAGTTCGAAGAAAGGATGAAAAAACTCATCGACGCTCTCAGAAAGAATACAGGTCAATACATACTGTTCATAGATGAACTTCACACCGTAGTGGGTGCGGGTGCGGCAGAAGGTGCAGTCGATGCAGCAAATCTACTGAAACCTGAGCTTGCCCGTGGTGAGATGCAAGTTATCGGTGCAACAACTGTAAATGAATACAGAAAATATGTTGAAAAAGACAAAGCTCTTGCTCGAAGATTTCAGCCAATCCTTGTAGACGAACCATCCGTAGAGGATACAATTGAGATACTACGGGGAATCAAAAAAGAATTTGAGAAACACCATGAAGTTACTATATCAGACGACGCTTTGATTGCGGCAGCCCGCCTGAGCGCAAGGTATATCACAGATAGATTCCTACCAGACAAGGCGATAGACCTAATCGATGAAGCAGCATCTGCGATCAGACTTCAAAACAGCGAAAAGGTCGTAGATGAAAATGAGATTGCCAAGGTGATCGAATTGTGGACGGGCATTCCTGTATCAAGAATGCTTGAATCAGAGAGAGAAAAACTTATGAATCTTGAGCAGTTGCTACATAAAAGAATTATCGATCAAGACGATGCTGTGAGAGTAGTAGCGCAGACCATCAGAAAGGCAAGAGCCGGGCTAAAGGATCCAAAAAGGCCCAACGGTGTCTTTCTGTTCCTTGGTCCTACCGGTGTCGGTAAAACGGAACTTGCAAAAGCCCTTGCTGAAGTCTTGTTTGGAAGCGAAAATGCTTTGATAAGAATTGATATGAGCGAGTACACAGAGAAGCACACCGTAAGTAGATTGATCGGTGCTCCTCCAGGGTACGTTGGTTATGAAGAAGGAGGACAGCTCACAGAACAGGTAAGGAGAAAACCGTACAGCGTGGTCTTACTAGATGAGATTGAAAAGGCACATCAAGAAGTTTTCAATCTCTTACTTCAAGTCTTCGATGATGGAAGACTGACAGATGGTAAAGGGAATACCATTGATTTCAAGAACACGATCATCATCATGACAAGCAACATTGCAAGCGAGCATATATTGGATGCACTTGAAGAAGGGAACATTGATTTGACTAATCTAATCGAAGATGAGATGAGAAAATATTTCAAGCCAGAGTTCATAAACAGAATCGATGCTGCCATAATCTTCAAGCCTTTAACGATCGAGCACATGAAACAGATAGTGGAACTGCAACTTGAAAAAATCTCTCAACGCATCAAAGAACAAAAACGGCAGATCGAGTTTACAGATCAGGCAAAGGAGTACTTGGCAAAGCGTGGTTATATACCAGCTCTTGGTGCACGACCTTTGAAGAGAGTCATCGAAAGCGAAATTGAAGCAATTCTGGCAGAAAAGATTATCTCAGGTGAATTCAAAGAAGGGTCGAAGATAATCGTGGACGCAGATGAATATGGAATAATTTTATCAGAGGGGTAGTGATACCCCTCATATCTTTGCCACCGATTCACGCTCTATGAAGTGCGCTTTCAGGATTGTTTTACTGTTTTTCCCATTGTGCATGATTTTATCTAAAAGCAGTGTTGCAGCAACCAATCCCATCTGTTCCGGTTCCTGTGCAACACAGGTTATGGGTGGATCAAAGATTTGATTCCAGTATGAATCGTCAAAACATACCACCGATATATCATCAGGTACCTTCAATCTCAAATCTTTCATTGCCTTCATAACACCAAGCATCATCAAATTGTTTTGCACAAGCAACGCTGTAGGTCTTTCTTCGAAAGAGAACAACCTCCTTGCAGCTTCGTAAGCACCTTCTTGGCCGGACTTACCATCTAAGATCCATCCATCTTTTATTGTAATTCCAAGTTCTTTACAGACTTTCAAGGTGCCGTTGAGTCTCACTCGACCGGTGAAAGATCTTGATCTGAGCGTTATGACACCTAAGCTTTCATGCCCGTTTTTATGGAGATACTCGACGAGTTCTCTGATACCAGCCTCATTGTCTGTTATGACATAACTTGTCTCGATATCTGGTACTATACGATCGAAGAAGACTAACGGGATCCCATTTTCCAGAACTCTTGTGTAAAAGACCTTGTTACCGCCAGAATCCACAGGTGCAGCAAGAATGCCTTCAACTCTTTGCCTCAGCAATGTCTTTAGATTTTCTTCTTCATGTTCAGGATCTTCATCTGTTGAACACAAGAGTAAATGATAACCCACTGGACGAAAGACTTTTTCCATACCCCTCACAATTTGCGCAAAAAATGGGTTTGCGATATCTGGTATCAGTACACCTATGATTTTAGTCTTGCCCTTTTTTAAACCAGTAGCGGTCATGTCAGGAGAGTAACCCATTTGATCGGCTATTTGAGTTATTTTTCCCCTAAGTTCATCACTCACTCCAGGCTTTCCATTCAAAGCTCTCGATACTGTGGAAACATTAACACCTACAGCCTTTGCAATATCTTTGATTGTAACCTTCAAATATCACACCTCTTTTACGCAAACTTTCAAAAATTCCATTGCCTAACTCTATTCTACAATATCTTTGAAGTCAATCAATCTTTCAATTTGTGCGATTTGACCAATCTAGAACGAATAACTTTGCAAATCTCGCCTTTCCTCAATCTTGCGTTGTTTTTCTTTGATTGACTTTTTGTTTTATTAGAGATATTCTTTCATTGGGGTTTCGCAAACGAATGCGTTTCACGTTATAGAAAGGAGTGTTAAGATTGAAAAGAAAGGTTGGCATTCTGACCTTTTCAGATGGTAGAGAATATGTTCACAAAGAACTGATAGAGGTCAACAAGAAATTTGAAGACGACCTTGCAAAAGCACTCGAATCAACAGGGGAAATAGAAGTCATAAGGGCAAATCAAATCGTTCACAAACCTTCGATAGCTAAGCAACAAGCCCTTTTACTGAGAGACAAGGGCGCTCAGATGACGATCTTTAACTACGCTGTCTGGGCCTTCCCCCATTTTAGTGTGATCGCAAGTAAGTTTGCACCATCACCATTTTTGTTGTTTGGGAATATAAACCCTAAATATCCAGGCATGGTGGGAATGCTTGCAGCAGCCGGTGCACTGGATCAAGACGGTACACAAACCTACAGAGTTTGGGGTGACATAAAACAAAAACAAGTTCTCAAAAAGGTTCTTGCCTTTGTCCGGGCTGCTACTGCAAAAAATATGCTCAAAGGTCAAAGATATGGTCTTTTCGGTGGAAGATCGATGGGTATGTACACCGCGGTACCAAACGTGGATCTTTGGAATAAACTCTTTGGCATAGATATAGAACACATAGATCAACTGGAAATCATTGAAGAAAGCAAAAAGGTTTCAGATCAACAGGCAAGACGTGCGCGAGAATGGCTTGAAAAACTCACCAAGAAGATTCACTATGATGGAAAGCAACTCACTGAAGAAAAATTAGAGCTACAGATCAAAAGCTATTACGCGGTAAAAAAAATGTGTGAAGATTTAGAGTTAGATTTCACGGGTATAAAAGCCCAACCAGAACTGACAGAACACTTCGTGACCATGGACTTGACAGAAGCCTTCATGAATGACCCCTATGACTGGGATGGAGCTAAAGAACCAATTGTTTGTGCAACAGAGGCAGATTCAGATGGAGCTTTGACGATGCAGATATTTAAACTGATTTCAAACCAACCAGTTCTGTTCGCAGATGTGAGGCATTATGATGCTGAAAACGATTTCTTCGACCTGTGCAACTCTGGAGAACATGCCACCTTCTTTGCTGCAAGATCGTACGATCCAGCAGTAAACTTAGCGAAGGTAGAACTCTATCCAGAAAGTTTCTATTTTCCAGCAGGCGGTGCTTCTGTAAGACATATCGCAGCACCCGGTGAGGTTACTTTAGGAAGACTAACACGAAAAAGTGGTGAATACGTCATGACAGTCATCAAGGGAGAATTTCTCGATTTTGGTGAAGAAAAGAACGAGGAAAGAGCAAAAAACACGCAAATCGAATGGCCCCACGCTTTTGCCAAACTCAAAATCTCGGCAGACGAATTTTTGGCAACTTATGGTTCTAACCATATCCACGGAGTCTATGGAGACTATGTCGAAGAGATCAAACATTTTTGTAACTTGTTAGGAATAAAGTTCGTATCACATGTTTAAACTGAAGGGGAGGGATTTGTGTGAGAAAGTTCCTGGTTGTTTTCTTAGCGATCCTTATTTTGCAATTTGCTCTTGCCGCACCAAAATACGTCCTTAGGTTCAACACCGTCGCAGCACCAACACAACCACAAGTGCTCGCAATGCAAAAATTTGCTGAGATTGTGAATGAGTTGAGCAACGGAGATATCAAGGTGGAAGTTTATCATTCCGGACAGTTAGGTGATCAGAAGACAGGTTTACTTGCCGTCATGAGAGGCGACATCGAAATGGCCGGAGATGGTTCTCCGTCATGGTTTGCAGATCTGGGTGCAATGCCTGAGTTCGGAGTTTTTGAAGCGGCATACGTCTTTAAGGACCTTGATCATCTGTACAGAGTAATGAGCAGCAAGATGGTGCAGGACTTGTTTGATAAATTAGCTGCAAAAACGGGGCTCAGAGTGTTAGATGTATGGTATCTTGGAACACGTCAACTGAATTTGGTTGAGAAAGTTGGTCCAGTGAAGAAGCCAGAGCAACTAAAAGGTGTGAAGTTGAGAATGCCAAACAACAAAACTTTCCTCGATATGGGTAGAGCATTGGGAGCCAATCCAACACCAATGGCCTTTGGTGAAGTTTACCTTGCTTTGAAGACCGGAGCAATCGACGGCCAAGACAATCCATTACCAACAAACCTTTCAGCGAAATTTGTTGAGGTCACAAAATACATAGTCCTTACAGACCACCAGATCGGTATGATTTGTCCAGTGATCAACGAAAAGCTCTGGAAAAGCTTACCGGAGGAATACAGAGTTTATATCAAGAAAGCTATGGAGGTTGCTAGAGCATTCATGAACTATACTGTTCTAGAGCAGGAAGCAAAACTTTTGAAACAATTTGCCCAAGAGTACAAGATGGAAATAGTTGTTCCAGACAAGGAAGCATTCATGAAAAATGCAAAGGAATTTTACAGTCAACCTGAATTTGATAAACTCTGGGGCGAAAAAATGTACGAAAAGATTCAAGGAATGTAATATCCTCCGCCAGGCACTGCCTGGCGGCTTTCAAGAGGTGTACCATGAAGCGCGCTCTGAAAATAATCTCTGACGTAATTCAGGTTCATGTTCCGGCTATCAGTATACTCATCTTATTTTTGAGTATGTTCTTACAGGTTATCTTAAGATACGGCTTCAAGCATCCATCGCCGGAACTGTTTGAGATATCCTCTTACACCTTTGTGTGGACAGTTCTACTCGGCGCAGCATTAGCAAACAGGTTCAGAAATCACATCAGATTTGATGTCATCTATAGCAAGTTATCGAAGAAGATTCAGCTCCTTACAGATATCGTTTTTGATGGTCTGTTCAGCTTTCTTTTATTGATTTCTCTTTCACCGGTTATCAGGCAAGCCCTTTGGTATCGAATAATAAAATCTGAGGTGCTCGGTATTCCATGGACATTCCTCGTTATTTGTCTCCCATTGATGATGGTTCTAATCATCATCCAGAATATTGTCTCCATTTACAAAAATATAAGTGTACTTCTCAAGAAAACCACCAAGGTCGCGGAGGAATAAAGATGGCTTTGTCGGTATTTCTAGTAATCTTTGGCTTGACCTTTGCCCTAGGATATCCCATAGCCTTTGGTATGTTAGCTGGGGGAATAGTTTACTTTCTCATTAAAGGCTTGAGTCTGGCAAATCTTTTAGATATGCTGGTCATCAATCTTTCTGGTCAAACCGTTTTAATAGCCGTACCACTTTTTATCCTTGCCGCAAATGTTATGAATGATACAGAGATCACAAACAAATTGTTCGATTTCGTCAAGAAATCATTTGGAAAGGTTCGAGGCGCACTTGGGTATGCGAATATAGTCGCAAGTATTATCTTTGCAGGTATGAGCGGCTCGCAGCTTGCAGATGTTGCAGGACTTGGAAATATAGAAATAAAGGCGATGAAGGATGCAGGATATGACGGTCCATTCTCCTGCGCCGTTACTGCTGCTTCAGCAACGATTGGACCTATAATACCACCAAGTATACCGATGGTGCTGTACTCAATGCTTTCAGGTGCATCGCTTGGATACCTTTTCTTAGCTGGTTTTCTACCTGGTCTACTGTTGGCTGGCTTCGAGATGATCTTGGTTTACATTCTCTCTATTGTGAGAAAATACCCAGTTGGTGAAAGGATACCTTTCAGAGAGCTTGTAAGATCTTTCTTTAGTGCTTTACCCGCACTACTTGCACCAGTTATTTTGTTAATTGGTATGTATGGAGGTATATATACACCAACTGAAGCCGCTGCCGTTGTAGTGGGCTATTCGATAATCATTAGCATCTTCCTTTACAAGACCATGGGGCCAAAAAAACTGTATAAGATACTCATAAAATCTGCACAAGATGTTGGATATATAAGTATAATGGTTGCCGCTGCTCAGTTGGTGAGCTATATTGTGACAAGAGAAAAGGTTGCCATTGCTTTGACGGAGTTTTTCGTGAGTACTGGACTGGTTTCAAATAGAATCTTACTACTTGCGAGTATCAATGTGTTGTATTTTGTTCTTGGTATGTTCGTCGATGCCTCTGTGACAATATTAGTTGTGATACCTATGCTTTTACCATTGATCAAAGCCGCTGGTATAGATTTAGTGCACTTTGGCGTCATGAGTGTTCTTAATATAATGATAGGACTTGACACACCACCTTACGCACAAACAGGTTTTATCACCAGTGCAATCAGTGGCACACCTGTGAAAGATGTATTTAGAGAGATGCTAAAATTCTGGATACCTATAGAGGTTTTCGCACTGATTTTGGTAACCTATTTTCCTGATGTGAGTTTGTTCCTGCCGAGATTATTTGGTTACAACGGATGAAAGGGAGAGAAAACCGTGAAAGACTTTAGAAAATTTGGAAGAATTCTTTTGCCAATGATAACAGTTTTCAACAAAGATGATCAGTCAGTCGATTATAAATCATCAAGGAGAGTTGCCAGATATTTAAAGGAAAACAAACTCTGCAGTTCAATAATCGTAGCCGGTACAACGGGTGAGTTCTATACATTGAGTTTTGATGAAAGAGTCAGATTATTCGAAGAAATAAAGGACGAAATCAAAAACGATATTCCATTGATAGCTGGCACAGGCAGTGTGTATGTTGGTGAAGTTATTAAATACACAGAGATTGCAGAAAGACTTGGTTACGATGCCGTGATGGTTGTAGCACCATATTACTGTAAACCGGAGCAAGAAGGAATATACCTTCACTTCAAACAAATCGCTCAGAGCACCTCACTTCCTGTGATGGTTTACAATATACCGTTGTTCACAGGAGTGAACATAAACCCAGAAACTCTTGCAAGGCTTTCAGAGTTAGAAAATATCTTTGCAATCAAGGATGAGGCTGGCATAAACCCACTCCAAGCCACTGAATATATAAAGGCAACCAAGGCAAAGATACCTGTATACTCTGGCGATGATACAATGGTTCTTCAAGTACTCAGCCAAGGTGGTGTTGGTGTAGTCAGTGGTGGCTCACACATAATCGGTCAGGAAATGAAAAAAATGATAGATGATTTTTTGGATGGTGAAGTTCAAAGGGCAAAGGAACTTTTCCAGGAACTCTTTGAAGTTTTTGCTTCTTTTCGGGGGTTGAAGAACAGGATCAATCCAACACCAATGATCAAAATGGCCTTTGAACTGATGACAGGTATCCCAACCTCGATGCCAAGACTGCCTTTAGTGCCAGCAACAGATGAAGAAGTTGAATTCATGAAAGGGGTACTCAAGAAAATAGGTAAGATATAAAAAAACAAATAGAAGGAGGGTTCTCATGAAAAGGCTTTCTGGTGTCACCGTTGCTGCTTTGACTCCATTGACAGAGGATGGCATGCAGGTTGATTATGCGGCGATCAAAGATTATGTTGACTTTCTAGTTCAAAAAGGAATTGACGGCATCTTCGCCCTTGGTACAACGGGTGAAGGTTTACTTTTGACGTTGCAGGAAAGAAAAAAAGCTCTTGAGAGTTTTGTAAAAGCAATCGATGAAAGGGTGATATTGATCGCCCATTGTGGTGCTTTGAGAATAGAAGAAGTTCAAGAACTTTTGGATCATGCAAAATCATGTGGTGCAGACGGTGCCGCGATCGTTGCACCTTTTTACTACAAATATAGGCAAGATGAGATGACAGAATTTTTCTTGCAAGCTACAAAAGATGTGAAAGATTTTCCAATCTATCTATACAATATCCCTGGATTGACTGGAAACTGGATCACACCAAAGATGGCAGAGCAGGTTCATTTACAAAAACCAGAGATAATTGGAATTAAAGACAGCAGTGGAGATCTATTGCATGTAATCTCTTTGATAAATGATACATCTAAAGACTTCGATGTCGTTGTTGGCTGTGATAGAGCTTTTCTGACAGTACTTCAAATGGGTGCAAAAGGCTGTGTTTCAGGACCTGCAGCGGTCTTCCCAGAGTTTTTTGTAAAACTCTATGAACAATTCGAAAATGGTGATGTAGAAGGTGCAAAACAAACACAAAAGAGACTCACAAAACTATCCCTCGCCGTAGGAGATGGTGCCAGTATACCTATGCTCAAAACAGCACTTAAATGGCGTGGTTTGAAGATGGGAGGCTGTAGATCTCCTCTAAGACCTTTACCATTACATGAAGAAGTTAAGTTTAAAGAGACTGTTGAAAAGGTTTTGGAAGATGTAGGGCTGAGTTTGAAATAATGTTTTGCACTCTTGAGTATTTGTAACTTCTCTGTCACATAAGTTCAGAAAGCCGTGCCTTCCGATGATCCTGTTTATATTCATCTTTCAACCACACTAACATGTAAAATCTCATGGTTTCTTATCCAGGATCTTTCTTGGAGAAATAAGACGATGGTGATATAATCTCATTGGGGAGTTTTTTGTATGTCAAAGATTAATCTTTGTGTGGCTCTGTTGATTGTATCTACCATAACCACAGGGTTAAACGTCTGGGGTCAGAAAGGTTTTGAGTATAACAAAAAACTTGGCGTAGGTGTCAATCTTGGTAACGCTCTGGAGGCGCCAAGAGAAGGCGCCTGGGGCATGAGAATACAGGATGATTATTTTCCAACTATCAAACAAAGAGGATTCAATCACGTTAGAATTCCCATACGATGGTCTGCCCATTGTCAGAAAGAGCAACCCTACAAGGTAGAAGAAGAATTTTTCAAAAGAGTCGAACACGTTGTAAATAAAGCACTCGAAAATGATTTACTCGTCGTGATAAACATTCATCATTTTGAGGAACTTTATCAAGACCCTCTCAAGCACAAAGAGATGTTTTTGGCACTGTGGAGACAAATAGCTGAAAGGTTCAAAGATTATCCTTGGCAGCTGAGTTTTGAAATTTTCAATGAACCAGCTCAGGCTTTCACACCTTCAATTTGGAATGATTTTGTTCGTGAGACCTTGAAAGTGATCAGAGAATCAAATCCTTCCAGAATTGTTATAATCGATGCACCAAATTGGAGTCATTGGAGTGCCGTTGAGCTTTTAACTGTACCAAAAGATGAAAATATAATCGTGTCATTCCACTATTATGAACCCTTCAACTTCACTCATCAAGGTGCCGAGTGGGTTTCACCAATACCCCCTGTTGGAACCAAATGGCAAGGTACAAAAGCTCAGGTCAATGAGATCGAGAAACATTTCAGGGCTGTGAACAATTGGTCAATCAAGAACAACGTTCCCATTTATCTTGGCGAATTTGGTGCCTATTCCAAAGCGGACATGGAATCAAGAGTTAACTGGACAAGAGTAGTGAGTCAGCTGGCACAAAAATATGGCTTTTCCATAGCTTACTGGGAATTTGGCGCGGGTTTTGGCATTTACGATCGCTCAAAAGGTGAGTGGATAGAACCCCTAGCAGAGGCAGTTTTTGGCAGATAATTGAAATTTGAAATGATCGATAAAATTTATGAACCTCATACCATGATGCACACTAAACATTATATCTTCCACAACTACATCACAAATGAAAGTCCAAAAAGATTCTTATTCGCCCCCATGGAGGTTTAAGATGATATTACCCGTCTCTTTTTAAGCACGTAGTTTATTGATTTTATTTGTTTCTGTGATAGTTCATCATTACGTATGAGTTACTCGATGAGTGATCAATTTTTTCAATCTTCATAGTTTGCAAGGCACGATCATGATAGTATAAAGTAAACGTCCTACTTCAATAGGCTAGACAAATCCCCTTTAGAACAGTTTGTATATTCTCACTTGAGCATGTTGATGATGCAGCATAGAAAATTTAATCACTGAAGATGACCAGGAACTGAGAGGACCCGTGTAGTTTTCTTGCTGAAAAAGAGTAAAGCTTTTAGGCACGATTCGAAGGAAGGAATTCTCTTATCTGACCTTGTGTAAGAAAAATGGAAAAAGCGCAGACCTAAGTCGGTTTGCGCTTCAGCAAGATCAAAAATCTTGGAAAGCTAAACTCTTGATTTTTGTTCTGTCTTTTTACTAGCTTTTTTGTGATCTGCCACATTTGATCCATAAATTACCTTTGCTTTTCTTTCATCTAAGGTTTGTCTTTCTCGCTCTACTTTTTCAAGTTTTTCTTTGTAAAGAAATTTCAATGCCATCATTTCTACCAATCCGATCATCTCATCCATCTTAATCCCTCCTCATGCCTATTTGTTTCTCAGCAACTTTCCTTGGCAATCTTTTGTTGGCAAATCAGCTAGAAAGTCCTATCTCTATAGCCACTCAGCTGCTAATTCCCTCCATCTTCAAAATTTTTATTGTTATCTGTATAAATATTAACTCACATATCAATTTTTGTCAAGTACTAATTTCATAATAATACTAAAATAACCTTGCTCTTAAGTAAATAGAAGTATGAACTCAATATTTTTCAAGTCATAATTACATATGTTTTTTGACAAAATGGATGGGATGGTTTTGATGAAATATCAAGATTCCGTGGGCAGTTTCTTGACTCTATGAACTTTGATTATCACTCTTGTGTCCATATTTGTTACGGCTTTGGTGCCTGAGCAAATATACTTTCATTCTATTCACAGGATCTGGAGAGGCATTATTCTCACTATTAATATTCTTAAGTCATTGTTGCTACCAAGCAGGAGCATCATGCTCCAATATTCAGATCGAGGAAGGCAAAACTCGTTGTTTACTACAAACAATAGTGTAATCCATACTACCTACTGAGTTGTTTTGCACTGGCAAATAAAACCGTCGATTTTGTTTGCCAGAAAACTTGAATCTCAAAGCTGCTGGAACTGTAGTTTTTCTTAGTTTAGAGAAATGGGCGAGTGCGAGGGGAATGGGCAAGAAGGCAGGTTCAATAACCTGCTTTTTTCAGACTTTCTTTCATATCATCAATGGTGACTTTGAGATACCTTTGAGTAGTAGCAAGACTTGCATGCCCAAGGAATTCTTGCACGATTTTTAGATTGACTCCTCTTTTCAAGAGAATTGTTGCAGCTGTATGTCTTAAAATATGGGGTGAAATATTGTTAACATGCACCTTTTTTGCTAATTCCTTTAGCAGATACTCTATACCATGAATTGATAGAGGTTCACCGATACGGTTTTTCAACAGATAATCCTCTTCTTTCAAAGTGGATGCCAACTTAAAGATATATGGTTTCAGTTTACTAGGTATCGGTACAATTCTCATTTTCCGACCTTTACCATTTATCAATATATAATCTTCTCTCAGATTAATATTAAACATCTTAAGCGAGATCAATTCACTTACTCTTAAGCCGGCGAACCCTCCAAGTCCAACAATAAGAACCAACCTGTGATCCTTGTCAAAGGCTTTCACCGCTGCCTTCCACAGTTTTGAAAGTTCTTGTTCTGAAAGAGCCTTCGGTATACCAGAAGATCTCCCTTTTATTTTCAGTTTATCCTTCAATTCGAGTAAGACATGAGGAGAGGTCTCTTCAAGAAATCTTCTAGTTGCTGAATAATACAGATTGACGGTGGCTGGTTTGTGACTATCCGCAATTTTTCTCGCCCAAGATAGTACACTCTTTTCATCAATCTCATTGACGTCTTCAAGTAACTTTCTTGCTACCGACAAATATGCTTTGATCGTTAACTGGCTCAATTTCTGAGTCCTTAAAATAGTTTCGAACTGCTCGAGTAAGTGAGATTTATCCATTTTCGCATTAACCTCCTTGAAAGCCTAAGAAATGTTTCTTGTGAACAATCTTTCTTTGGGACAAGCATAATATTTTAAAGCAAAAGTTGTGGGCCATTTTAAGAAGAGGAAAAGATTATGTATCTAAATAATGATGATTATTTATAGTAATTCTACCACAAATAAACTCTTTTCAACATCTTTCTTGATGCGGCTTTCCTCTATAATAACTTAATTATAAGCCACGTAGAAGTTACTGATAATTGTCACTGTGCAATGTCATTCGTTACTCACCCATCTTCGCGGTAAGCATTGCACGCGTAACTATAAATAATCATCATTCTTATAACAATCCTTACAGTTGGATGAAAGGGGACCTTCGTGAAGCTTAAGAAGATATTGCTTCTTAGTAGAGACCCTGACATAATTCGGATTTTTAAAGCTTTTCACAACGAAGGACACACAGTCACTGTTATCAAAAATATCTCAAGCGCCTGCAAGGCTCTTGATAAATTCCTGGATTCTATTGATCTTGTCTTCATACATCAGAACAACTCAAAAGAAGATTATTCCCCGTTAATTCAAATGATCAATAAGAGATCAATATCTTTCATAAATCCACATATAGTTGTAGTAGACAACAGAAAAGACAACTTTGCACTGAAAATTGGTGCTGACATTGTTTGTCATCGGTTCCCAGATGAAAAAGATATCGATTTAATCATTCACGACGATCGGTCCTCACTGAACCTGAATGCCATCATAAATCATGCGGCAAGCATGATACGGATCAAAGATACTCAAACCGCCGAGCATTGCAGAAATACAGCCAAGATTTCTTCGGCACTTGCGTCGTTATATATGCAATATTTTGAAGGGAAGAGTTTACTATGGCATCAAAACTTGAAGACGGCGGCATTGTTACACGACATAGGTAAGGTACTCATTTCAGAGTCAGTCTTGCGGAAATCATCAAGACTAACCGATGATGAGTTTAGGATTATGAAGAGTCACACAAAACTTGGTGGCGAGTTGTTTAAAAATATGATGAATGCGTATCCAGGATTTGAGTTGCTTTCCCTGTGTGCTGAGGTATGTTTTTATCATCACGAAAGGTTTGATGGTACAGGCTATCCAGATGGTCTCAAAGGGGACGGGATACCCTTGGAAGCCAGAATCGTAGCAATAGCCGACGTCTTCGATGCACTTACGTCAGATAGATATTACAGAAATGCTCGTACATTTGACGAAGCATTACAGATCATGAGATATGAGGAAGAAGGACACTTTGATCCCAAATTATTTGACTTATTTGTGAATAATTCAGATATATTCATCCAGATAAAATTGCAGATGAAGTAACATTAAGACCTATAACAAACCTTGTTAATGTCTTGCATAAGCAGGGGACACCTTTGAAGAGTACTTAATTTTATCCAGCATTCCGTCGCTTGTTGGTGATGTTACTATTTTTGTGATAAGAGTCTCACGATTAGTCAACATCGCTCCAGTGTGATGAAAAATCCATTCAAAATCGATTGGCCTTTTTGGAAACGATCAGCTACAAAAGTTCAGACACACTCAAATCAAGTGTTTCGGATAATCATTCCATACCTAAAGCCCTTCAAATGACATTCTTTCAAAACAAAACTCACGGTGACCAACTCTGATCTTTTTTTCGGAAATCTTTTTAAATGCCATTTTATAATATAAAGCCTTTGCTGGTTCATTTCCCTTTTCAACATCGAGTACTACCCTTTTGCAATTTTGTTGTCTTGCAAGTTCAAAGACATATTCGACGAGTTTTTTACCAAAACCCATTGATCTGAACTTTGGATATATGGCTATATTACTCAGATAGAATTCATCCTTTGAATGTTTACCCAAAGCACTTTCGACTTTGACCAAATTCATGAATCTGAAAAGCCCTATCTCTTTCAATATCATTATTCCTGTATTTAGCCTGTTCTTTTTCACATAATCATAGGAATAACCAACTATTAACCCTACAATTTGGGCTTCAAGTAGGCCGAACCAGGTGCATTCATGACTGAAAAGATTTCTTTCCTGAATATAAAGATTTCGCAACATCCTTTCGACTCGTCTACCAAAACAGCCCTCAAAGAAATTCCTGCCAGTCATTAAGACCAGATCTACAAAATCACAGGCATGTGATTTTTGTGCCTTTATCAGTTCTAAAATTATTAATCCCCCGCGAGGAATTATATCATCAACTATAAACGCACTATATTCATTAATTCACTATTCGTTAATTTGTAGATAAAATCGGTCTATTATTATACAAGTGAAAGAGATTCAGGAGGTGGTATGACATGAAGTCATTTCTAATCATATCCATTATTTTCTTGATTTTCTATTTTGTGCCTTTTGACACACCGATGATCAGCGAGAGCATTTTAAATGGCTTTAGGATGCTCAATGAATATGCCAGAGAACATGTTCTATTGTGCCTTGTTCCCGCCTTTTTCATCGCTGGTACGATATCTGTCATGCTCAAAAAAGATGCCATCTTGAAACTTCTTGGACCAAATGCAAAAAAAATCGTCTCCTATCCTGTTTCAGCTGTAAGTGGTGCCATCTTGGCAGTATGTTCATGCACTATTCTTCCGCTCTTTGGGGGAATTTATAAAAAGGGAGCCGGCATTGGACCAGCAACGACATTTTTATTCGCAGGTCCAGCGATAAACGTGGCGGCAATTTTTTTAACAGCTCGTGTTCTTGGTTGGAATCTTGGTATTGCGAGGATGATCGCTACAATAACAGCGGCGATTCTTGTTGGATTAATCATGGAATTGATATACCAAGAAAAGGGCATAGGAGGTCTTGCAGTCTCCGAAGAAACCAAAAGTGAAGCTAAACCATTTTTGTTTTTCTTAGTTCAGTTGACATTCCTTGTTATAAGTGGTTTGAAACTCAACTCGACCGTGAAATATTCGGGTATGACGATTTTGGCATCTTCTGCACTTTTAATGGCACTGATTGGTTTTCCAAAAGATCAAACAAAGCAATGGCTTGTAGAAACCTGGGACTTTGCTAAAAAGATCCTTCCTTACCTTTTCGTAGGCGTTTTCCTCGCTGGACTCATCACAAAATTACTACCACAGAGCGTTGTAGTAGCACTTTTGGGAAGAAATGATTTAATATCAACCTTCTTTGCCTCGGTTATCGGTGCGTTGATGTATTTTGCAACTTTGACCGAAGTACCAATAATTCAAGCGTTGAAAGAACTTGGAATGGCAAAGGGTCCTACTCTATCACTGCTCATGGCAGGAAACACTCTGAGTCTGCCCAGCATGATAGTCATTACAAGATTGCTCGGTAAAAAGAAGGCCTTCACTTATTTTGCTCTTGTGGTAAGTTTTTCAATGATCTTCGGTTTCATATATGGATTAATAAAATAACAAAAGAATGGGAGGTATAAAAATGGCAAAGAAAATTGAAATCCTCGGTGCGGGATGTCCGAGATGTAAGCAAACGGCAAAGGTAATGGAAATTGCTGCTAAGGAACTTGGGATCGACGCAGTCATAGAGAAGGTTGAAGACATTGAAGAAATAATCAAAAGAGGTGTCATAGCAACTCCGGCTGTCGCGATAAACGGAAAGATAGTACTGAGTGGAAAAATACCAAATATTGCAGAGGCAAAGAAAATTCTATCTCAAAACTGAGTTGTGTTGTAAAATTAAGTAACGAAAAAGCCGGGGGTGGTTCAAGTGAATCTAGAAGTTGTACAAGTTGACATTCCGCAGGGAGCCAATGTCATAGTAGGGCATTCTCATTTCATCAAGACCGTTGAAGATCTTTATGAGGTGATAGTGACAACAAACCCGAATATGAAATTTGGCCTTGCCTTCAACGAAGCGAGCGGCCCCTGCTTGATAAGACATGAAGGAAACGATCAAAATTTGATCGATGTAGCAATTGAAAATGCAAAAAAGATTGGAGCAGGACATCTATTTGTTTTAGTGATCAAAGACGGATATCCCATCAATGTACTCAATCAAATTAAAAACACCCAAGAAGTCTGTAGGATCTTTGCTGCAACGGCAAATCCACTTCAGGTTATCGTTGCACAAACAGATCAAGGTAGAGCAGTGCTTGGCGTCGTAGACGGTTTTTCAGTAAAAGGTGTGGAATCTCAAAAGGATAAAGAATGGAGACATAACTTCCTAAGACAGATTACAAAATACAAAAAATAGCTGGCTGGTGCCAGCTATTATCTTACTTTGACAAGCAAGATGTCTCCTCCACCGTGTGATCTTGCCATGAGTCCTGCAACGTAAGAGTATGAAACACCTGCAACAAGATAACCATCGTCAAGAACCTGAAGGGCATAGGCGACCTCGTCCATGTCGTCACCAAAACATTTCTGCCAGACAAGGTTTCCTTCTTTGTCGGTCTTGATAAGCCAGTAATCACTTCCACGGTGTTTTTGTGTTATGTCACCATCGTCAGACCATGTTGTACCGACTAAGGCATATCCATCTTTAGTCTCAACCACTTTCTGTGCAATATCATCAGAACTTCCACCATATGTTTTCAAAAATTCTTGATTTGCCTTTGCATCAAACTTTATCAGAACAAAATCACCAGAACGCGATTTACCAACTATTTCATCAGACCAACTGACTCCACACAGTGCAAAGCCTCCATCTTTAGTTGGAATGACATTGGTTGCTTGATCCCAACCTGTTCCACCAAAGGTTTTTCCCCAAACAAGATCACCTGTCCGTGAGATCTTTATAACCCACATGTCAGATGAACCGTTATTAAAATCGATATCTCCATCAGAAGATCTTGTCATACCGACAACAACATAATCATCTTGAACCTTTGCCAGACTGAAAGCAGTGTCCCAATCACTTCCGCCAAAGGTTTTGCTCCACAAGGCATTTCCTTGATAATCTGTTTTGACAACCCAGAAGTCTTCAGAGCCATTGGTGGTTGTATAACCCGCAAAGACAAAACCATTGTCTTCGATCACATCAAAGGCAGTATCATAACCCTCCGTTCCATAGCATCTTTTCCATTCAAGATTGGCCCTACTGTCATATTTCAAAAGCCATGTGTCCTGCTCACCAAATTGTGAAGGAAAATCACCATCCTTGGAATCACTGATAATTGTGACGATAAAGCCTCCATCCTTTGTTGTTTTGACACAGATGGCACCGTCAGTACCACTACCACCGAGCTCTTTTTGCCACAAGAATTTTCCATCCTTTGACAATTTGACAATCAGTGCATTTTGATCGCTATGTTCTTTTGTTGCGCCAGTCCACCCGACAATAATGATTCCATCATCAGTCAAACTCATGTTGTAAGCTATGTCTCTTGAAATCTTTCCTATGAAGGTGAGCCACTGAACATTGTTTCTGCGAGTAGACCTTTCATATGGGATGGCAAAGACCATTAAGATCAAGAATATTCCTATGATTATCGCACTCCAAAAGGGAGAAACTTTTCCCATAAAATCACCCCTCCATTATTATACCCTCAAATCAATTTTTTTGCCTCGACGCACATTTTTCTGAAAATATAATTTCATATTTATTGATATACAGCAAAATATAATTTGATATATGATGCTTTTCTTCAAAATAATCAAATAATACTTGACATTTTTTGAGTACTATGATAAAATTTTTCAAGGAGGTGGAAGTTATGTTGGAATATCTCATAGCAAAGGCAAGAATTGATGAATTATTGAGAGAAGCTGAGGCTGAAAGAATGCTAAAACAAGCAAAAAAGCAGATTAAGGTGATCAAAGGTTCAAACGTAGATGGTAAAAAAGTCGATGGGCAAACGAAGCGTTTAAGGATTCATGTTTAGGTCTTTAATTCTTACGCAAACTTTCTTATCTTTTCAGGTTTGATACCAAGCTCTGGCTTGGCACTTTCTTCAATTTTTCTAAGTATCAATCTGAAAAAGAAATTCATTTTCTCATAATTCAGTTCACCTCCAAAGAAGTCTTTAACTCTGGATGTGTTTAAGAATTCTTTGTCAAAATTGTAATGAATATATTTCTCAAAGTTTTCTTTCTGACTCGACACACACAGGTAAACTCCTACTTTCTTGTTTTTGAGCAACTCAAGATTTTTTTCTGTGAACCTCTTAATCTTTTTACTTATATGATCGGCATGTACATAACTGCCTATGACTATGCAATCATAATCTTTAAGATCAGGCAGCTTTTGCTTTGAAATATTCATTAGATCGGTATTACCAAGCTCCTTGGCAAGTATTTCTGCACACTTTTCAACCGTTTCCGCGTACGAATCATAAACAATGAGATTTTTCATATCGTCTCCTCCATTACAATTTTACTCTTTTGTACTGGTAATGTTATAATCTCTTACGATTCTGCACTGTATGAAGAGGGGTTATTGATGTTTCTTAGTTCTTGTGCTTTAGAAGCCTTAGTGTATTCAGTCTTGGCTTGTTCCACTCTTATGAGCCAGTATTTTGCTTTTTCGGGGTTCTCGCCTTTCCAACTTGGTCTGATCATGGCCTTACCTCCGTTGACTTCCATATATGCCAATTACATATACTTTGGTGCTGCGATCAGATTTTCTACTAAGAAGGTTGTGAGACTCTTCGCTCTGGGTAGTCTTGTATCACTGTGGTTTGTGTTCCTGTTGAAAGGCTTTGCAATGAAATTCTTGTTTATGACAATTTTCGCTTTTTTTCAAGGTGCGTTTCTTCCCTTGATAGAGTCTGCAATGATCGATTATTCTCACAGATCGGCACTTTCATATAGCAAGATAAGGATCTGGGGCACCATTGGTTATGTCATTACAGCCTTCGCCACAGGCAGAATTGTTAGATTTGGTTTTGTGTGGCTTTTTGTGATCTTCTCGGGTATTTTCTTCATGATGAATATTCTTTCCAAAAAGCTCTATCAAGGTACTAGTCAACGTCAGAAGATACAATTGAAAGGCATAAATAGAAATTTTCTGATACTCTTTGCGGTTGTCACAATAGCTGTGGGGTTTAACCTTTTCAACAGTATTTTTTTGCCAGTCGTAGTCAAGGAAAGATCCTATGACCTTTCATTGGTGGGTACAATGTTCTCTTTGATGGCACTCAGTGAATTGCCCTTTCTTTTGAAGGCAGAGAAAATCCAAAGAAAACTATCGAGCAGCGTGCTTTTTTTGTCAGGTCTTTTCGTGGTCGGTATAAGATTAGTTCTAGTGCCATTGAGTAGGTCTCAAAGGAGCCTTATATTAGTACAAATGCTTCACGGTTGGACTTTTATTGTTATTTACTATTCGACCGTTCATCTGATGAAAGAAAATCTCAAAGATCAATCCCTTTTATCGACACAAACAATATTTTGGATAGCCCTTCAAGGCATAGGACCACTCATGGGTTCGACCATTGGCGGGATTTTTGTCGAAAAAATTGGAACAAACAATGCTTATTTATTTTTCGGAATGATCTGCCTTGGCGTAACAATCTATGCGATTTATCTCTTCAAAAAGCATTTTCATAGTGTCAGATGATATTTCTCTTCAAATCCTCTTGAAAAGAATTCTATGAGTCATCATTTGCCAATTATCTACAATTCATGAGAACCTCACACAAAATGTTTTCTTCCTTGTTTACATCTATACAAGTGAGGTCAAGTTCTTTTCTTAGTGCTTGGACTGCCTGTGTTATGTCTATCTTCGATAACTGGTATCCTTCAACCCGTCGTTGCGGATAACAAGGATTGACTGTTACACACAACAGTTTAGGTTTTCTCTTTACAGCGATATTCATTCTTTCCAACAACCCTTCAAGTTTCTTGTAATCATCTGCCAAAATCAAATGTATCGGTGACTCAATCAACAAAGGCTTGTCAACGTAAAGCTTTAATTTTTCGATACTGACGACACCTGACAAAGTCATCCTCTCTTCGCCATCTACTCTTGGTAAAAGAAAGGCTTTGACCATCAATCTTGCTTCCGATACAAGTTCATCAAGATTTGTAGTTCTTGCAGCTCCCGTCGCTATGATGACATAATCTACATGCTGAAAGGGCACCATTCTGTTAATAGCTCCGTCAACGATCAAAAACTCCAGTTCATTGTCTTCAAGTTTCTTTATGACCTGTAAAAGATCATCGCTGGAATTTGGACCAATGAGTACAACCGTACCAAGTTCTTTGACTCTGTACAAAGATATCCTTCCCATGGGAGTTTCTAGGGGTAAATTTTCTAACAATTCCAGCTTTGCTGTCGAATGATTTGCGGCTTCTTGGCTGGTCACAACCAGTGTACCTTCATCGACAATAACTTTCGGCTTTGGCAAACCTGTTACATGATCGAGGTCTTCACCATCAAAACCGATACTTGTTATTGCAATTCTTTTATCACTCAAACACTTAAGAACAGAATTTAATACTGTTGTTTTTCCTGTATTCTTAGCCGTTCCGAGAATCCCTATAGTCAACATTTTCTCACCGTTCCTCTACCTGCTCTACCTGGATTTGCACCTTCTTCTTTCGTACCGAATAAACCATCATACAGTGAAGCTACAAAATCACCGCGCTCAGCAACCTTTTTGAGTGTCTTGAAGATACCATCTTTTATCATCTTTGCATATTCAAAAGCTTTCTTAGTTGGCTCTATCTTAGCGTCACCAAAGAACCTGTATGTATCAGCAATTGCCCTCAAACTATCTATTCTCGCAGAGGTTGTTATTGCTCCTCTTGCATAGGCTTCGTCCGTTGAAGACACAGTTATGGCATCGAGTTCGAGTGATTTTCCCAAAGCCGCATGAAGAGCCGTTGTCATGGCTGACTGTACCCTATCTTCTGTGTGCGTCATGAAACCTATAGGTTCACCTGGCCATATCGGCGCATCGATGATATCTCTCAAAGCTAATATCTTACCAACATTGTAGTCTATGTAGTTATCCTCCATATACTTATTTATGATGGCATCTGGAGAGTAACAGAACAACGGTTTCAAAATTGGTTTTGCACCCAGTTTTACACTAAGATATGCCACAACCATCATTCCCGCGAATGCCTTTGGTGCAGGAACACCGCCTAATTCTTCGTTGGTTGGCAAGTCAAAGGGCATGTTGAACTTTGCCGCAAGTCTTATAGAGTAAACACCATCTACCGTTAATCTTTCCGGATCGGAACCGCCGTTCAATGAGCCATAGACGATGTTGATCTTTGTCAGATCAGCACCGGCTTCGTGGGCAAGTAAAACTATTTCAGGAGTGTTCACTCCTCTGTGAGCACGAACACACCACAGGGTTGAATCATTCAAAGCAGATTTTATGAGCTTGAGATTTTCAAGCGTAATGATAGAGCCATCCTCTTCGTGGGCCAGGAGTCCTTCAAGCAATCCTTCACATCTTGCTCCCCAAGAAGGGTCAAAGTGTAGAACACCATCGGCACCCCAGGCTTCACTTATTCTTATGTGCATCGCATCCATGAAAGGACAACCTGTACCGTATTGGACAAAAATCAAAGGCTTTTGACCGGTGTGTCTGAGAACCTTTGGTGCATAGGACGTCCTTTGAAGTAGTTCGCTCAGTTTCTTAATTTCTTGCTCAGTTATGACTCGAACATGTTTTGGAAGAGCTTTTTCCCTATAGTAAGATCTCACAAGATCATCACACAGTTTTAGATACTCATCCCAAAGATCTTCTCCCTTTAGGATCCTTTCTTTGATCTTTGCCCTTTCGATTCCAGGGCTTGTTTTGTCTTCAACCCACTCGACTATTTGATCAGATATCTTTTCGAGCAGGTCAGAGAATGCACTGTCTTTAACTTTGTATGTATAACCTTCGGTTATATCTTTTTTCACCTTTCTCACCTTCTGCATATCTGTGAGAACTTCTTTGCCCTCAACATATGCAACGACCTCTTCCCACCGTGTCTTTTCACCAAAACCAGCGTCATAGCCAAGTTCTGTTGCTATCTCTTTGGTGATAGCCTTGCCACCAACAACTACCTTGCATTTCTTTCTCAAACCCACAGCATCGAGAAGATCGATGAACCTCCCCAAGATCTCTGCCGCGTTGTAGCCAAGGGTTCTACTAACCATTATGTAATCAGGCATTTCTTTTTGACAAATCTCTATTATCTCCTCCATCTTCATATCTGGAGGCAACAAAATGGTCTGATGACCCCTTTGAGAAAATTCCCTGTTGAGCATCTTAACAGCAACATCATGGACAGGATCGAGCGGTACTAAAAGTATTTTCATTTCCCATCGCTCCCATCAACCCAGTCATACTGATCACCAGGTCTGTATATATATGCTCGCAATCTTATTCTTGCGGCAAAACCGTTGTGTTCAACAAACACTACATCAACATCCTTGAAACCAAATGATCTCATCATCTGAATGCCAAGGTCTCTTGCTTCTTGCTCACTCTGCGCAAGCAAGGTTGTTTCAACATCAAGGGCATCTATGACATGTTTTTCTATCATCCCATCACCTCACTCTTTCAACGCATCTTCCAAAATGTACCCACGTGCAACAACCCGTGCATCTCCTTGAAGATAAACATTTTTAACTGTTTTGCCGGAAATATTGAAACCAACTTCCAAAAGTCCACCTCTCACTTTCACTTTGACCGGCTGATTGACACCCACGAGTAAAGAAGAAATCACAGAAGAAGCAATTGAACCTGTACCACAAGCCAGAGTTTCGTCTTCCACACCACGTTCGTAAGTTCTGACGATTATCTTATCTTCACCGGAAACTTTCACAAAATTCACATTCGTACCCTTTGGAAAAACATCCAAGGCATATCGAATCTTTCTTCCAAAATCCTTGAGCAAATCATCGTTCATAAGTTCAATATCATTTCTATAGATAACTGCATGTGGGACTCCCACAGTCGCAAAATGATATTCTATATTACCGAAGCCAAAATCGTGTTTTTGGTTGAGCTTGAAGGTATTTAGATCTAGTTCTGGAAACATAACTCTAACCTCGTCACCTAAAACCAATGCCTCATGCATACCTGACATGGTCTCAAATTTCATCCTTCCGTTTGCCGCACCTAAAAGATATGCGAACTTTGCAATACATCGTGCACCGTTCCCACACATTTCACCTTCACTACCATCTGAGTTGAAGTACCTCATTCTGAAATCTGCCTTAATGGAATTTTCAAGGGTCATTAAACCATCTGCGCCTACGGATTTTCTTCTACGGCAGACGGACTTCACAAAATTTTTTATGTCGAAACTGTCTAAGATACCATCTCTGTTATCGATTACAATAAAATCATTCCCTGCACCATTCATCTTGTAAAAGGGTATTTTCACATCAACACACCTTCCTAGAAGGGCGAGGTCGATGACCTCGCCAAACTTTATACTTCAGATTCGGTCAGTTTTTTCTTCATCCAGTCCTTTCCTTCAAGCAACCTTGTTACCATCATAGCAGCGACGGTATCACCAGTCGCATTCACCATCGTGGCTGGTGGGTCAACCAGATAACCTATCATGGCAATTATTGGAAAGGCCTCTGGAGGAAATCCGTATAGGCTGACAATCAACATTTCTCCTATCAGCCCACCACCTGGAACACCTGACATCACCACGCCACTCAGCACCGCAACAAAGAAAGCTGTTATAAAGGTTCCCAACCCACTGAATTGCATTCCAAATATTCCAAAGAGGAAAGATATTTTCAAAATGGCACTTATACAAGAACCGTCCATATGCATCGTTGCACCAACTGGCAATACAATTTCTCTCACATCTTTTGGAATGCCCAAACTCCTGGCTGCTTTCAAATTAACAGGCAAGGTGGCAAGACTGCTCTGTGTTGCCAAAGAAGTTATGGCAGGTTCGAAGATAGCCTTGAAATATCGCTTTGGTCCTTCCTTACCTGCAGCAAAATAAGCATAGAACAAAAAAGGCTATGAAAAAGTAAAGGATGGAGAGTGGGTAATAAACAAGCATGGCTCTACCATAGGCTCCAAGCAACTGTGGCCCAAAATCACCGACCAGGGCTGCAAAATATGCACCGAGCCCTATGGGGGCATAATACATAATTATGGAAATCATTTTGACCATTGCTTCAGATAAAATGTTGAGTATCTTTATGAGAGGCTCGGCTTTTTCTTTCAAAAGGCTGATACTCAATCCCAGTAGAATAGAGAAAATTATCAATGGTAACATGCTTCTTCTTGAGAGCAAAGCTTGAAAATCGTTGACGGTAAAAGCTTTCACTATTTGATCGGCAGTCTTCAATGGTTGAATCTGCTCAGCCTGTGATAGATCAAGTTTAACGCCTTTCGCCGGTGGATAGATTACAACGACTATTGTAGTGATTATTGCAGCTATCAAACCAGTGATGATGAAAACGGCAAGCATCGTGCCAAGAATCTTTCCAAGTCTTCTTAGATTAGCTATACTTGCAACTGCGCTTGTAACGGTTACCAAAACAAGTGGTACGACGATGGTGAACATTAGATTTAAAAACACATCGCCAAATGGTTGAAGTACAGTAGCCTTCTTTCCTAAAGCTAATCCTATCAGACTACCAACAATTATGGAGAGTAACAGAATAACTGGGAACCTGTAAGACTTCCAAATACTTTGAGGCCTTACTTCAGCCATTTACATCCCTCCCTGCCTGAAAACTTGAATCTATAATAATCTGCAGATTAAATCCTCTTTATTGCCTTGCAACAAGTCAATAATAGGAATTTCCAATAGCGTATAACAACCCGGTTTTTGTTTCGCAGTAGCCCTTGCTGCGGCAACCATTACTTGCGCCGTCGCGGCGGGGTTATTCACCCACATATGAAACTCCATCCTTTGATTACAAGCTCTACCAGATGTACCTTTCCGTTCAATCTTCACACAGTGGCCCATATCTATCAGTTTACCCACATCATCAACCTGATTTATGTACAACTCATCGTGTGAAAAATAGGGATCTTCCGCTATTTTCTTAGCAACATCTGCAAAATCATATCCTTCTTTCAGTTGAATGTAAACCAGTCTTGAATGCATCCCCATACCCTTAGGACAGGTTATGGATATGGCATCTTTCACACCTTCGATACGTTTCACTGCCACAGTATGACCCATACTCATACCTGGTCCAAAGTTTGTCCAAGTGATACCTACTGGCGCGATCATCTCGAGAATTGCCCTTATCATGGAATCGGATCCAGGATCCCAACCAGCTGATATTATGGAGACTGAACCATTCTCTTTCGCAACTTTATCAAGGTCTTTTTTCAAACGCAGTGCTCCCTCAGCACCATGTATGTCGTAAGCATCAACGGTGTTTATACCCCTCTTGAGATACTCTGGTGCAACCTTTGGAACGACTCTGCTGTCAAGTGACAATATAGCAACATCTGGTTTTTCAAGTTCATCGACATCAGAAACAACAGGAAGATTCTTGAACTCTTCCTTGAGCCTTTCTACTCTCTCAGGAATATCAACAACACCAACAATCTCCATGTCTTCACTTTGAGCTAGAGCATCATAAACACTGTGTCCTACATTTCCCATGCCGACAATAACAACTTTCAGCTTTCCCACAGTACGATCACCTTCCTTGGCCTAAACTTTTAGTTGATGGGGGGCTCATGTGCTCCTTTTTACATAAGAATCATTGCCAAAATGGTTGCACCAACAAAACCAAGTATCACAGGAACAAAGTTCTTTCTTGCTATCTCTTCTGGTTTGGTTTTACACACTGCTGCAACTGCAATCAAAGCCCATGGAACGATTGTCCCACCGCCAGTGTTAACGGCAGTGAGTTGTCCCAGAGCAGCAAGAACTGAGGATTTCACATTAGCTGCCCTGCCAAGACCAGCTGCAAGGGTGCCCATCAAGGGCAAACCAGAAAATCCCGAGCCATCAAGACCAGTTATTGCGCCAACGACGGCCTGCATTGGTGCAACAGCAAATCTGTTCAAAGGTACCTTTGCTGCAAGTGCGTTGCTTAAATCAAACAGCAAAGGTTTACCTGCACTTCCAAATATCTGTGTAGCTGCACCTCCACCCATATAGAACAAGGCAGCTATGATGAAGACGGGTGTGAAGATCTTCACTCCGAACATGAAACCTTCTCTGAGAAAATCAACACCAACTTCAAGACCTTCTGACTTGTACTGCATTAATGTGAATACCAGCAAAAGTAGAGCTGCTGTACCACCAAGCAATGCCGTTGCGTCTCCGCCACGGAGCTTCAATGCAAGCATGAGTATTATGTTTACTATGAATGCCAAAGATACTATTGCAGCCTGAGCCTTTGCAAAACTACTGTGTTCTGTGCTCTTGCTTTTCACAACACTTTCACCAAAAAGTTCGATGTCTTTCTTGGGATCATACCCTTTATTTGCTTTCATCGTGAAATAATAGGTCAGAGGTATCGCGATAACTGCCCAGACAATGATCAGCGGTACCATCGAACTCATAACTGTTCCAACTGGCAATCCTGCAGATTTTGCTGTGAGCGTTGGTGCTCCTTGAATTACAAAATCTGTAGTCAAAGACACACCATACGCAAAGATCGCTATAGCAACTCCAGCACCTATGGGAGACAATCCCGCACTCACTGCAACAGGTACCAGTAAACTCCCTATCAAAGCAACAGCCGGTGTAGGCCATATGAACAATGCCAGTATTGCCGTTATGATACCAACAAACCAGAATGCCGAGTTTGGCCCCTTGATAGGTTTACCCAAGGTCCTTATGAGAACAGCTGCAGCCCCGCTTCTTTCCATCTGTTTGGAGAGAGCAACCATCAAGGAAATGACTACTACGATACCGATCAGTTCAACTGCCGCAACGACTATAGCGTTAAAGACAGATTGGATCGCACCTAAGAAAGAGCCCGTCACTGCCCATCCCACACACAAGGCACCAATGATACATATGAGCGGTGTATCCTTTCTGAGAAACATGGTAACGACGACTGCGATCATGAAAAACAGGTACAACCAGTGAGCCAATCCAAGTTCAACGGCCATGCCTTACACCCCCTAAACAACTTTTGTGTTGAAAATCGACTGTAAGCCAACCTTTTGAACTCTTTCTTTTATCAGTTTGATATCTGTAGTATAGAGATTCCTTTCTTGCATTCTCTTGAAATAGATGGACCCAGAGAAGGTGTATTTATACTGCCTCCCCTCTTCTTTTTTCATCTGGGTTATTACGTGGTTGACAAAATCTCCCACTGCAAGTTCATCTGGTAGTTTAAGGAGTCTTTCACCCAAGACTTGTCTTACGGCATTATGACCCGCCAAGGTCCCAGAAACGATCGCTTCGGTGTGTCCTACCATCGCACCGGCCTTTTCACCTGCACAGAAAAGGTTATCTACAGAACCAATCGCTTGAAGTTCTGGCGTACAATTGGCGAAACCAAAGTATCTCATGGAATTACCTTTACCACCGGCGATTGGATCCTCGTACCTTGCCCTTTCCATACCTGGAACCTTTCTAAGTCTTTCAAGAGGAAAGAAAGGCGTCATCAATTTGACAGGACCGGTATCAAGCAAAACAAGGTTCTCAATGAATTCTTCAAGTGCATACTGTTGGCACGCTTTCATACTGAGAAGCTTTTCCTCTTCACGAACTTCAAGTGGTACAGGAACCAACGCAGAACCTTTTTCCTCAAGCTCTTTGACTATCTCTGGAGAGACCGAGTCTTTGCATAACTTGCAAGAACCACTCATAGCCCCAATACTGCTTCCATCGGGTTTTTTGCCAATCCATTCTTCGATCCCCACTTTGGCCGTTATACTTACTCTGGGTCCAAAACTGTGGCACCTGAGAATACACATGGCACAACCATTTCCGTATTTGGTACAGTTTGCAGGTACCGCCGATGTCCCAGTGGCGTCTACAAAGGCATCTGCTTGAACAGGGGCAAGACCTTCGGCAACAACACAAGAGATCTTTTTTCCCTCTTTTGCTACATCTATAACCCTCGCTTGAGTGAAAATCTGTACACCCAGTTTGACCAAATAATCCTTGACCGCTGGCTCAATTTTGTAGACGTTATACAAACTTGCATGCTTATGACCTGGAAACTCAACATTTGTATGAGTTACACAACTATCCATCACAGAGAAGATATCTGCTCCCATTTCAAGCATTTCTTCAGCCGCGGTGAATCTTCCATTGTTTCTGAAGATTCCTCCAACCAAGCCTGTTCCTAAAAGCATATCTGTTCTTTCAAGCAATATCACTTCGGCGCCAGCTTTTCGTGCAGCCGCTGCAGCGGCACAACCACCCCAACCTCCTCCAACTACAACAATTTTTGGCTTTCTCATATGTACCACCTCTCTCTTTCTTTGTAAGATTTTTGTCAGACTCCATTGTTTTTAACAAGACCCATTGGTACAGGCTTTGAAGGTGGTCTGAACTTTGCAGGGTAGAGCTTTTCAATCGGTACTCTTGTTTGCTTTGCAATCTCTCGAAGAATGATTTCCCTGCATCCACGACCTTGACAAGGTCCCATGCCTACACGCAATAACCTTCTCAACTCACTGAGGGTCGTGTGACCAGATCTTATGGCATCCCTAATTTCACGCAAAGTTACCTCTTCACAACGACAAACAAAAATCTCTTCATCCATTTTTGATCACCCTTATTGCCCTGATCTGGTTAACTAGTTTTCTGGGTACAACTACATGAACCACAAGTGTTCTATCCTTTTTCGGTTCTTGTACTCTGATCACCTTTCCCGTTGCTATAGCATTACCTTCTCTATCAAGGCAAAGTACTTCTTGGTTGACTTCCGGTCTTGGAAGCATTTCGTATGGCAGTTTTAGAATGGCTTTTTCTCCTTCATGATACGTAAGATCGACTACAAAACAGGCAAGCCCAGGACAAGAGGCAACACACAAAGCACATCCAGTGCATTTTGAATAGTCAATCTTTGGTAGATCATTTATGTTGTCAAAGGGCAAAATCGCTCCGGTTGGACAGTTCGTATGGCATGGATCACACGGAATAGTTTGAGGGCATTCAACTATTACAAGACCACCTTTCTTGTTTTTCCACAATGCCTCAGGCGGTAGAACAGATTCAACCATTTGATTATTTAGCACTCCGCTAAGAAATTTCTCATCGTATTGTATTATTTGTGATTCTGATCTTGCTTGGGCATAACGTTGAATGTCTAAACAATTATCTCTATCATCCTTCTTTAAAAGCACCTTTTCAACACCTATTTTTATCTTCTGAGAGGTTTCACCACCACGTAGTAAGTTCAGC
The DNA here is from genome assembly GCA_937995655.1 of uncultured Pseudothermotoga sp. Lineage (GTDB taxonomy): Bacteria > Thermotogota > Thermotogae > Thermotogales > DSM-5069 > Pseudothermotoga_B. The sequence continues at coordinate 79,032 of CALKJI010000002.1, forward strand.
TTTTCCCAGAACTCAGCTAACCTTTCCTTGAAAAAAAATTCTTCGACCCTTCCCAGCGAATATGCCACAGAAAGTCCTGCTATTTTACCTTCTATCATGGCACTTGAGGCTTCTTCTATACCAGAGGCATCCCCTGCAACCCAGATATCAGGGTGTGTTGTTCTCATCGTCTCATCCCTTTTTGGAACATAACCTGAGAGTTCTGAAACATATTCCATCTCACATCCTGCCTGCCATAAAAGCTCGCAGGTTGGGCTCAAACCGACTGCTAAGCATATGACGTCGCATTCTATCTTTTTCTCTTCTCCTTTCCAATCTCCTTTTTCATCGATAGCCTGTATTATTGCACCTTCTACCCATTTTTCTCCGAGAGCTCTTTTGACAGTATGTCTGAGATAGATAGGAATGCCAAGTCTGCGTACCTTTGCAGCGTGAACCCAGTATCCGCCAATCTTGGGCGCAAATTCTACTATTCCAGCAAGTTCGACGCCGGCTTGAAGTAACTGATAACTCACAATCAAGCCGATGTTACCAGCACCAACCATGAGTACTCTTTTCCCCGGAACGACTCCGTAAACATTCATAAGTGTTTGGACCGCGCCGGCACCGTAAACACCCGGTAGATCATTACCGGGAAAGGGTACTATTTTTTCAAAGGCACCGGTTGCAACAACGAGCTTTTCTGGCTTTATTGTGAAAAATTTTTGTTCAGCGGTCATACATGAGACGAGTTTCTCATCAGGATAATAACCAACAGCCGAGGTGTTGAGAAAGACTTCTATGCGATCCCTCCTATTGTTTACCTCTTCATTCAATCTTTTAGCAATCTCTATTCCCCTTATACCTGCAAACTCATCGCTCGAGCCAAAAAATTTGTGTGTTTGTTTTATCAGTTGTCCCCCAAGCGCCAAAGATTCATCGACTAAGGTTACTTTACATCCAAAGGAGGCTGCCTCTATAGCGGCACACAAGCCCGCCGGTCCACCACCGATTACTAGTACATCAGTCTTCATCCTTTTGCACCTCCTGGGAAAATTTTCCTCTCCCATACTGGGTTTGGATCGCCATTCCTTCTTTTAAGGGAGTAATACAGGAACGAACGTTAGGTACACCGTCAACAATTACAAAACACGAGGAACATTTTCCTATGGCGCAGAAAAAACCTCTTGGCCTTTTATATTTTTCGGTATAGCTCAAAATCTTGATCCCATTGGCATGCAATGCAGCCGCTATTGGTTCCCCTTCAAAACCCTCCATTTCTTTGCCATCAAAGGTGAACTTCACTTTTTTACCATGTTCAAACTGCAGTATAGGATGTTTTTCAATAAGATTCATCGAACCACCTCGTTTTGTTTGATCGGTTCGGGTCAGTGCAAAGAATCACAAAATTTATCAAGTTCACGATGTCAAAAACAGGTAGATTCGTTGCCAACTTGATATCTCTTGAAAAAGGAGGCATGTTTGTACATTCAAGGACGATTGCACCGATATAGGCGTCTATCGAAATCAATTCCTTTGCTTTTTCAATCATCTCTTTTCGTGCAACTTCTATATCGATTTCCCATCTGTCGTAGAGCAAAGTTTTTCCAAATTCTGTATCTTCAATCCCCACTTTAACAACCGGTACGTCTTGTGCACCGATCGCCTGAAAGTGTAACGGACTCAGAGCCTGACCGTTGGCGGTGATGATTCCAACTCTCTTTTTGCCAATCATCTTGTGTACCATGGGTATCAAGATCAATGCAGAACTTATAAAAGGAACATTCAGTTCTTGGGCGATCTGGTCTTGAAAGATCGACAAAAATCCACAGGAAGTCGTTATTACCTTCACTCCTTGCCTTTCAAGGTCTTTAGCAGTATCAACGAATTCCTGCAAAAAAGGCGTAGGGTCCTTTTCTACGATTTCTTTGACTCCCACATTTTTCATCGTTCTATACAAGACAGGGAAGTCCCAGGTTGAGGCGTTGCCTATGTCACCAGGCAATCTGGGAAAATGTGTTTCAAGCATTATTACACCAAGCCTAAAACCATATATGTTTTTCCCACCTTTAACAATCGCCATCTGAGACCCCCTGTCACTCACGCCGCCTTTTTACTAAGTACCACCCTGTTGAGAACTATATAAACAGCCCAAATGGCAACGACGATTATGGCAAGTATTTCTTTGGGGAACCTGGGTGAAGCCGTAGCCCATACTCCTAAAGCGAGCATGAAAAAAGTTATGCCCCTTTCGTAGATGTTCAACTTCCTTCTGAAATATCCAGAGACCCCTACAGCCAGTAAATAACTAATCAGGCTCATCAGAACAACGATCGTCAAGATTTGCCAGATTGAGCCCCTCATCAGCAGAGCATCGTTGTAAATAAAAATATAGCCAACTAAGTAACCCGTTAATCCTAGTTTCCAGCTTTCAAATCCCACTTTCATGGGATCAGCCTTGGCAATGGATGCACCACAGTAAGATGCGACACACACAGGTGGAGTTACCTCAGACAATTTCGCAAAATACAAAGCAAACAAATGTGCTTTTAGAACATCAACACCCATCTTCAGTAACGCAGGCGCCGCAATCGTTACAGCGATGATATACGCCGGTGTTGTGGGCAATCCCATTCCCAGTATCAGACATGTCACCATCACCAGAATCAAAGCGGGCAACAATTTTCCACCTGCCAGACTTGTTATGACTGAGGCCAATCCTAGTCCAAGACCCGTGTAAGTCAGCACACTTATGACAATGCCTGCACCAGCACATGCCAGGGCTACGATGATCATGTTTTTGCCACTGGTTTCCAAGGCTGAAAGGATTCTTTTAGGCGTCATCATTGTCTGTTTCTTAAAAAAGCTGACCCCAATCGAAATCCAAATTGAGTAATAAGCAGCCATGAAAGGTGAGTAACCTTTAACTAAGAAATACACTAAACCAACAGCCGGAACGAGCAAGTAAGAATCTCTGAGAATATTTTTCCAAGATGGCAGTTCTTCTTTTGGCAAACCTTTCAGCCCGTCTTTCAACGCGACAAGGTGCACGGTGATTCCTAAAGCAACATAGTAAAAGACTGCACCAAGTAATGCAGCCCAACAGATCTTCACGTACGGAACATTTGTTAATTCTGCCATTATAAAGGCAGCAGCGCCCATAACAGGTGGCATGAATATTCCGCCGGTCGACGCAACAGCTTCAACGGCACCAGCAAATTCGGGTTTGTAGCCCATCCTTTTCATCATGGGTATTGTGAAACTTCCAGTTGCATAGACATTACTTGCAGCAATACCACTTATCGAACCAAACAGTCCGCTACCTATAACGGCTATCTTTGCAGGTCCACCGGGACCTTTTCCAGCAATTCGTGCCGCAACCATGGTCAGATAGTTACCTACACCCGTCGATTCCAAGAAGGCACCAAAGATAACAAACATAGCAACCACAGTTGCCGATATTCCAGTAATACTACCATAGATACCACTATCTGTTATCAGATAAAACATCTCGACGAATCTGCCAAGTTTCATTGGTTTGTTGTAGAAAATTCCAGGTAAATAGGGAGCAATGTAGACATATGCCATCATAGCAATCAGCAAAATCGCCATGGCAGGGACAACGGCACGTCTTATGGCTTCCAAAAGTAAAACTATGACAATGATTCCAAGAATTATCTGAGTCGTTGTCAAGGGATCTACACGCTCAAATCTCATATTCAGAGAATTGTTGTATATCATTAGATACAATGAAGGCAAAACTGATAGGGCAGCCAAAATTACATCGAGAAGGGTAAATTTATCCTTTGGTGATTTTTTCGTTGCAGGGTAAAGAAGAAATGCCATAGGAAGCAACAAAAGCAAATGTGCACCTCGTTGTAGTCGTGGTTGTAATATTCCTACAGTTGCAGTGTACAGATGAAACAGGGCGGTGGCAACAAGCCACACACCCACAAACCATCTCTGCCAGCCTCTGAGTTCTCTCATCTACATGCCAGCTCCCTTATCATTTCAGATATCCAGCTTCTCTGTAGTATCTCTCTGCTCCAGGATGAAGTGGTACTGCAACATTCTTTGGACCATTTTCTGGCACAAAGGTCTTGTTGGCAGGATGGACATTCCACAACTCTTGTAGATTCTCGCACAATATTTTCGTAATCGTGTAGGCGACGATCTCAGGTACGTCTGCATTGATCAACAACTCACCAGCCGTCACAACAGCAGCAACAGCATTGTCCTGACCTTGATATGTACCAGCTGGAATCACACAAAGACCAGATGAGCGAGGAACGGTACCCAATTCCTTACTTATCGCATCGATACATTCATCTGATACAGAAAGCAGTACAGATTTTCTGGAAATGAACATTTCTGTAACAGCCGCCGCTGGTAACGAAAGATGGGTACATACAAAATCTACATGGCGGTCTTTGTACAAGCTGATCATATCTGCATAAGTTGCATGGAAGTACTCACCACCAGCCTTTTTTATACTGTCTAACGTTACGCCGTAGAACTTAAAGATGCGTTCGATAATTGGCAGATCAGATGTTCCCTTCATGGGTATCGCTATTCTGACTGGTTTACCAGATTTTATTATGTTGGCTAGTTCTTCAACGGTGGTTATACCTCTATCTGCACTTGCCACAAAATGGATATGATAGTATCCAAAGTAACCACCAATTGACCTAACCTTTGGATTTGGTTTTTCATACAGTGGTGGTACTCCCAAAAGAGCCATCTTATCAACAAAGGTTATTCCCCAGCCAAGATCTGCATCACCAGAAGAAACTTGAACAGGATTCACTACTCCTCCACCAGGCACAACCTTTATCGATATCTTGGGCTCTTTTTGATTGATGAGTGAAGCAATTGCACCAGCCTGTGCATACCACCCACCACCAACACCACCGGCGACCCACGTCAAGGTTACTGGCTTCAGCTCCTGAGCAATTGCAGATACAGCCAAGAGAATGCTTAGAACAAAGATCAAAATGAAATTAACCCTTTTCATCAAAAATCCCTCCCTTAGGTTGCTGACCATAAAATGATGTTCTTCACCTTTTTGAGGTTTCTGAAACCCTTTCACGACGAAAACGAGCAGGACTGATTTCATCAATGTCAAATGTCGGGCTTTTGCCACAAATCAAATCTGAAATCAGTTTCCCTGTTATGGGGGCAAGGGCTATTCCATCTCCCTCATGACCTGTTGCAATGAAAAAACCAGGATTAGAAGGATCTTCCCCTATGATATACTTTCCATCATCACACGCCGGCCTCAAACCAGCAAATGATCTAATAATACGCACTTTGCTGAAAATTGGGAACAATTCCACAGCCCTCTTCGTTATAGCTTGAAAGGCTTCATAAGTTGTGTTTCTGTTGAATCCGACATATTCCCGCGTACTACCAATTAGGTAATTCCCGCTGTGAGTCCTTGACATAGCAAAGCCAAGACCCAATTTTTTGGACAATTCATCGCGCTCCAGATGGGAGATGTGCTTTGAAATTATGTAGTTTGCGTCCCAAGCATCTGTTTCACCTATCTCATCAATAGACTCAGTGACGATAATCTGACCTCTTTTGGGCCTTATAGGAAGGTTTACATCAACAAGTTGAGCAATTTCACTTGACCAAACACCAGCGGCAATGACGATCGTTTGCGAGAAGAAACTTTCACCCGAACGTATTCTCACCTCCCAATGTTCAGATTTTCTTTTCAATTCAACGACTTCTGCATTTCTTACAACCTCAACTCCCAGTCTTGCCCCTGCTTTAACCAATGCAAAGAGGACTCTGAATGGGTTGACTTGTGAATCATCGGGAGAATAAGTTGAAGCAATCACTCGATCACTGATCCAAGGTTGTCTCTTCTTCAGCTCTTTTTTATCAACTATTTCCACATTTAGGCCTATAGATTTTTGTCTTGAAACAAAATCCTCCATAATAGACAAATGTTCCAGTTTGTCAATTAATATCATTCCACCACGGGTTGCGAATTCTATGTCTTGGTCTAACTCGTTCTGCCATTCACGATACATTTCAAGGCTGGACATGGCAAGTTTTAAAGGGAGCCCAGGTGCTTTAGACTGTAAAAGTATCATATGGTCACATGCGCCAGAGGTACCACTGCCTATGTCGCCACGCTCGAGCACCAAGACTTTTTTTCTAGCCTTCGCAACCTGGTATGCACAAGAAAGACCTATTATACCCCCACCGATCACAATACAATCGTAACCAGTATGCACCTGGGTTCCCCTCCTTGTTTAAATCAATCCAGAGTACTTAGCAACAATTTCTATAAGTTTCACTAAACCTCTGACTGCAAGCCTGGCTTTGTCCTCAATGATATCACCGTTTTCATCTGTTGTACCCAGTCCGAGTGAGATGAATATGTTCGCGTCGTATGCCACCGTCTGTATAATTCCCATTACGTCGGTCCCAGACTGTAGTATGTTCGTTCCGGCGTACATATCTTCAATCGAGAAGATGGGGAATTGTATTCCCTTTTCCCAACAATCGTCGTAGTTAACTTCCACTGCACCAGAGTTGTAACTCTTTGATATCTTGAAGATATGTCTTATTTTACTGTCAAGTTTAGCAAATTCTTCAACGGTTATTTCGTAAAGTCTATCAATTCCTGCTTTATATTTATCTGCTTTCTGTCTCAATGCCTTTAAGGCCGCGATGGCACCAGCGAGTGATTCCTTACCTGGATCGAAGGTTACATAAGCTGCTTTACCGTAGGAAGACCAAGTTCCACTTCTCTCACCGTGTGTTCCCATAGCCCTCCTTATAGGAACCATCACATCTTCGCGACCGATTATCAACCCGCAGGTAGGTGCTCCTGCTGCTTTGTCCATGCTGTATGTCATAACCCACGCACCAGTCTTCCTTGGGTCTGTGCCTATGAATGGTACACCCCAGGCATTGTCGACTATGTAGGGTACGTTATAATAATTGGCAAGTTCGCCTATCTTTTTCTGAAGTATAGGAGTTCCATCTTTGTCTTTCTCACCATAACCGTATCCAACTGTGTCATAACCGAGTGATGAAAAACCAGCCAAAGTCTCTGCGTATCTTTCAGCATATTCTTTCAATCTGTCAGCCGTACCTTGTGCATCGACACCACTGAGCAAAATAACCGGATGATACTTGATCCCATGTACTGGGTATCTTCCTCCAACCATTGGAACGATGACTACATCGACATTTTCAAGCCTCTTCCCATAAAAACCCAGCTCACCTGCTGTACAACCCCTATCGGCAAAAATGTCTTTGTAGTGAGCTGGTACAGGTCTCCCATAGCCGCCATGGTGATGGAGGTGTCTTTCGTAAGGTATGATGTATCTACTTCTGTACTTTTCACCTCTTCCTGTGAATGGTGGCGAGACAAGGACATCGAAACTCAGCCAGAGCGCCGCCTCACAAGTGCTCACAAGTAAAGCATCATAATCATCTCCGTAATAATCTTTGACAATGTCTCTGATTTCATCGGCAAAGACTTTGTTCGGTATGACTTCTCTTGCAACTTTACTAATTGCTTCATCGACTTCTTTTGTAATCAATCCATGACAACCAGATATGGCACCAGTCAAGCCGAATTTTCCACGCCATTCCTGTGGTATACCTATTTCGTCTGCAGCCTTTTTGGCTTCTTCAAAGATCTTCGGCATAGATTGCTTTAGGTGTCTGTAAAGATGGTACTTGCTCTTAAACATTCCAAATCCCTCCCTTTCAGTCTCGTGTAAAATAAATTAGATCATTAATATTTAGATTCATTTCTTCGCCTGTCATGAGTTGATCTGTTATGATCACAATATTTTGATGATTAGGCATATGAGTTTCATCAAAACCTGCTAAGGTACCAATACATTTTCCACTTGAGAGCTTCACTTTGTCTTTGAAAACAATCACACCAGCATTTATGATCTCTACAAAGGCAAGATATGCTATCTTGTTCACGTTTTTTCCAGGTGACGCGTCCTGTTCATCTGTAAGAATGAGTTCATGAATTTCACCATTTTTCAATGCCCTTGACCAAGGAGTTATCAGAGAAAGATTTCTGTTATTCATTTTTCCGCGAAGTACAGCAATAACTCTCCCGACAACGGTGGTTTTCTTGGCGTATGGATCACTTTTGACCATTCCAGATGCATAGGGATCTACCATCTTTGTTCACCCCTTAAAGGCTATGACTTCAATCTCAACCTGTGCACCCTTTGGCAATGCCGATACCTGTACAAAGGATCTCGCTGGCTTGTTCTCTTGAAAATATTGGCTGTAAATTTCATTGATTATGGCAAAATTAGATAAGTCTGTCACAAAAACAGTCGCTTTCACCACATTCTTGAGATCGCAGCCACTTGCCTTGAGAATTGCTCTAATGTTTTCGAAAACTCTTGTTACTTGTTTTCTAATATCACCATTCACAAGTTCACCTGTTGTGGGATCGAGTGGAATCTGTCCAGAAACATAAACAAATCCGTTCACCTCAATCCCCTGAGAATATGGTCCTATAGCTCTTGGTGCTTGATCCGTGCTAACCGTCTTCACAGATATTCCTCCTCTACACAATTTTGGCATTTGACTTATTCCTTGCTTCACGAAGATATGCATAAACAGTGAATTTGGAGTTTCCCATTTCCCTTGCAAGCATGTCAACGGCACCTTTTAGTAAGAAAAAGCCTTTTTCATCGAGTTTTCTCAGAACATTTAGTTTCTCTTCTTTTGTTGCGTATCTCAACGGTTTGCCCGTTAATGACTTGATCTCTTGAATAGCCTCGCTCAGGAGTTCTTCGACCCTGCTTGCGAATTTCTCATGGTTTGCACCGGCTAGGTCTTCCAGTTTCTGAAAAGACAAATGTTGATCAACAAGTTGTTTGATCATAGAAACTTTGGTTGTATCAAAGTTGATGCACAAAAATCCTATTATTTTTTCGTTCTCATCTCTTATAAAAATCGTTGTTGAACGAAGTACCCTTCCATCCGAAGTCGTGGTCATGTAATTTGGTACGACGTCAACATCTTTGAATTTCTCAGATCTAAGTATGTATAATCCAAGGTCTGTAAGAGGCGCACCAATCTTTCTACCTGTAACATGGCCATTTTCAATTGCAATGACAGAGTGTTCAGGGTCTGTTATGTCGTGTAGAACGATTTCATAATCAGGACCTAACATGCAGGCAAGTCCTTTGGCGACAGGTATAAATGCCTTTAAAATAGGATGGACCCTCTTCATACTATCAACCCTCCTCTATGATACAAAAAGTTTTATTATCATACAATATTTTTTTGAGAGAGATACAAGAATTTGTATTGAGAAATTCAAAGAATACGAGTCTATTTTTTGCCTTAACGAACCTTTTCTGTGAATTTCATCAGAAAATCACCAATTTTGGTACAAAGTTAACAACAACTGTTCGCTACTCAAATTTTACTCTTATGAGATAATAAAGTTGAAGAGGTGATGTTGGTGAGAGAAGAACTGTACAAGTTCAAATACAAATCTTTGTGTGAAAGGCTTAAACCAATCCTTGAGAAAAAGGCTTATGAAGTTCACACAGTTGAAGATGCTCAACAAGCAAAGGAATTAGTTGAAAAACTGATACCAGACGGGGCTATAGTGAGTTCGGGAGGCTCTCTCACCTTGAGTGATTCCAAGATATTGGATCTTTTAAGAAGTGGTAAATACAAATTCTTAGATCGATATAGTTCATCTGACAGAAGAAAGATAGAGCTTGAAGCCTTTAACTGTGATTATTATCTTTGCAGCGCGAACGCGATCACGATGAATGGTGAACTTGTTTTTATGGATGGCTTTGGTAACAGAGTGGCTGCAATAACCTATGGACCCAGAAATGTTCTTTTGATTGTGAGTGCAAATAAGATCGTAAAAGATCTTGAAGCAGCAAGAGAAAGAATAAGATACATAACACCGATGAATGCAAAAAGACTCTCTCTTTCAACACCATGTGCAACTACAGGCATATGCCACGATTGTGATTCACCTCAAAGAATATGCAGACATTTTCATGTGGTGTACGATTCACGTAACTCACCAGGCAGGATAAAGATCATCCTCGTACTTGAAGAGCTTGGATTGTGAGGGAAGAGTATGGAAGAAAGATGGCTGAAACTGTATGAAAGACTTGTAAATACAGACACAGGATTTGATATCGATTTTCATACAAAACTTGAAAGAACTTCTTTCATAGCTGACAAACTTAAAGAGCTTGGCTTTGAAGTCTTCCAAGAACAGGCGGCACATGTAGCAATTCATGGTGAAAAGCCATATATCACTCTGATAGGTCATCTTGATACTGTCTTCAAAGAAGGGGAATCAGCGAAAAGACCATTTCAAATAAGAGATGGCATAGTCTATGGACCTGGTGCAGCAGACATGAAAGGCGGAATAGTAACCTTGCTTGCAACAGTTGAACTTGCAATGAAAGAAGGTATTAGAAACATCTGTGTCATACTGAATGTCGATGAAGAACTTGGTTCGAAAACAAGCCGACAAACCTTTGAGAAATATGCCCCCCAGAGTCTGTGCTGTCTTTCTTTCGAACCTGGTGGTGTCAATGGCGAGATTGTGACAAGTAGAAAAGGTATAGCATCGATGAATCTTGTAGTTCATGGAAAAAAGGGCCATGCTTCGAGACTACAAGAAGGTGCAAATGCTTTGATTGAAGCCTGCAGAAAGGTAGATGAAATATACTCCTTAAACGGTGTTTTTAACGACCTAACATTGAATCCAACGATAATCAACGCAGGAGAAAAGTCTAATATAACGCCCGATCTTTGTAACGTCTATTTTGACGTGAGATTTTCATCTAAAAAGGATCTTGAAGATTGCAAGGAAAAGATCCAACAGATCTGTTCGGTCAACTCGATAAACGGAACAAACTGTGAATTTTCCCTAGAAGAAAGAAGACCGGCGATGGAGTTTCATCCCCAGATGAAAATAGCTTTGCAAAAGGCTTTTGAAAAGCTTGGTGAGAGTTTTGAGTATCAACATTCCAGCGGAGGTGCAGATAGTGCATTTTTCTATGAATTTGGTGTCCCTGCCGTCGATGGACTGGGTTTAACAGGTGGAAGGTTTCATTCGGAGGAAGAGTATGCTATATTGAATAGCTTTGATTCAAGGGTTTTACTATCTTTGGAAATCATAAAATACTTCAATCAAAAGAGGTGATGAAATGAAATTCGTAGATACAACTTTGAGAGATGGTCATCAATCACTCATAGCCACAAGAATGTCCACAAAGGACATGTTACCAGCTCTGGAAGCTATGGACAGAGTAGGTTTTTATTCGATGGAAATGTGGGGTGGAGCTACCTTCGATGTGGCTGTGAGATTTTTGAATGAGGACCCCTGGGAAAGACTGAGAAAGATCAGGGAAAAAATCAAAAACACAAAGCTCCAGATGCTTCTACGTGGTCAAAATCTTGTAGGTTACAGGCACTACGCAGACGATACCGTTAGATTGTTCGTCAAAAAAATGGTCGAAAACGGCATCGATATAATAAGAATCTTTGATGCCTTGAATGACCAGAGAAATCTTATAGTTGCCATCGACGAAGCCAAGAAAATGAATGCACATGTTCAGGGTGCCATTTCCTATACGGTGAGTCCTGTACACACTTTGGAATACTATCTTGACTACGCAAAAAAGTTGGTTGCTCTCGGTGTTGACTCCATATGTATAAAGGATATGGCAGGACTGTTAACACCAAAAGAAACATACGACCTTGTCAGTTCTTTAAAAAAACAATTCTCTTTACCAGTAGACGTACATTCCCACTGTACTTGTGGCCTTGCAATTGCAAGTTATCAAGCTGCAATCGATGCCGGAGCAGATATTATGGATACTGCTTTATCCCCCTTTGCTCTTGGTACTTCCCAACCTCCTTTTGAACCATTTTACTATTCTTTGAGTAAAAAGGGGATAGTACCACCTCCAGACTGGGAAACACTGAATTTCCTGATAGAATACTTCACAAAGGTGAGAGAAGAATATTCTTCTTTTGACGTAAAGATGACAACGATTGATCCTAAGATACTCTATGCACAGGTTCCAGGTGGTATGTACTCAAATATGGTAAAACAACTTCAAGAACAGAAGATGTCTCACAAAATGAAGGAGGTACTTGAGGAAATTCCAAGGGTTCAAAAAGATCTTGGTTATCCACCACTTGTAACACCTACAAGTCAAATAGTTGGTGTTCAAGCAGTTTTGAATGTCATGACGGGTGAAAGGTATGCTAAAGTGACAAAGGAAGTCAAAGAATACGTAAAGGGCTTTTATGGTCGACCTCCAGCACCAATTGACCCGGAGCTGATAAGAAAGATCCTTGGTGACGAAAAACCCATCGATGTGAGACCTGGGGAAATCATTCCACCGGAACTGGAAAAAGCAAGAAGAGAATTGGGCTTACTTGCTAAAACCGATGAAGATCTCTTGATATATGTCATACTTGGTGAAGTGGGAAAGAAATATTTGCAAAAACGTTATATCGATCAACTGAAGGTTGATTTTGATCTTGTTAAAGAATTTGAGGCGCCGGTCTATCCTGTATGATCATCGGTACGGGTGTCGATACTGTAAGAATTGACAGAATAAAGGAAGGTATCAGTGAAAGAATACTTGGCCCAAGGGAGCTCAAGGAATTTGAAAAAGTCAAAGACAAAAAAACTTACCTTGCCAGCCACTTCGCAGCAAAAGAGGCTTTCTTCAAAGCTATAGGTACGGGTGTCAGAAACAGTTGTTTTAAAGATATAGAAGTTATCCACGATAGATTGGGAAAACCCTTGTTCGTATTTCATAAAGACTACGAGTTTAATTGCGTTCACTTAAGTATCGCACATGATTATGTGGCTCTTGCACAAGTTATTCTTGAAAGATGCTATGGAAAGATTTACCTGGGTCTTGGTTCCAACATTGGCAACAGACTTAAGAACATTCAAAGGGCTTGTGATTTACTCCAGATTTTGGGTATCAATGTTGTTAGGAAATCATCGATCTATGAGACGAAACCATATGGTGTGACAGATCAACCAGAGTTTTTCAACTGTGTCATAGAAATAGATACACAATTGACACCTGGCAACTTGCTCAAATTACTTTTGCATACAGAACAAATCATGGGAAGAGTCAGGGAAAGACGCTGGGGCCCAAGAATAATAGATTTAGATATACTTTTATTTGGCAACACGGTCTATGAATTAAAAGAGTTGTCAATACCACACTACGATATGCTCAATAGACAATTCACCATTGTTCCACTTGTTGAAATAGGTGCGAATAATCATCCATTGGAAGGCAATCTGACAAAATTTCTGAAAGAAGGTGAAAAATGCAGATTGATCACGAGCAACTGGTAGAGCAAATAGTTTCAATAGAACAGCAGATAGATGAATCGATAGAGAACCAAGAATATGAAAAGTTGCTGCCACTGCTTGAAAAACGTGAACAATTAATCAGATCTTTAGAAGAGATTGATCAGCAACTTGCACAATCCATATTGGAAAACGATAAAAGAAGAATCGAAAAGATAAAATCACAGATGGAAGAAGTTGCCAACAATGCCATACAGATGAAAAGATCTCAGACGGCTATCAAAAGCTATAAAGATTTCACTCAAGCACAAGGCACACGACTGGATCAAAAAAAGTGAAAAGGGCGCCTTCGCGCCCTTTTTTCATGGGTAGATTCCTCTCAGTTTCACTGCCTGAGCCACCCTGTCGATTGCTACTATGTAAGCAGCTGTCCTGAAATCGACGTTGTACTTTTCCTTCGCTTTTGCTACCTCGTTAAAGGCAGCCTTCATCATTTTTGTGAGTTTTGATCTTATGTCATCAAGATCCCAGAAGAAAGATTGCAGATCTTGAACCCACTCAAAATAAGAGACTGTTACTCCACCAGCGTTGGCAAGGATATCTGGGATGATAGTGACACCATTTGACAAAAGTATCTTATCGGCTTCAGGTGTAACAGGCCCGTTTGCTCCTTCAACAATGAGTTTTGCTTTAATTCTGTCGGCATTTTTCTCTGTGATAGCATTTTCCAGTGCTGCTGGAACTAATATATCTACATCAAGTTCCAGAAGTTCTTCATGACCAATTTTCTTTCCCTTTGGGTATCCATCGATGAATCCCTTATGGCTGTCTCTGTAAGCGATCAAATCATCGATATCCAAACCATTTGGATCATAATAAGCGGCAGATACATCGCTTACCGCAACTATCTTTGCTTTGTAATCTTCATGCAGAACCTTTGCAGAGAAAGATCCTACATTTCCAAAACCTTGTACCGCCACAGTTGCTTTCGAGATATCTTTACCCAAGATCTTGCATGCTTCTGCAGCCGTTACAGCAACTCCTCGCCCAGTAGCCTCATTTCTTCCAACGGATCCACCAATTTCCACTGGTTTACCAGTCACAACTCCAAGTGCAGGATAACCTGCATGCATTGTGTAAGTGTCGACATACCAAGCCATAACTTGCGCGTTTGTGTTCACATCCGGAGCCGGGATGTCTTTCTTCTCACCTATGAAATTGGCTATTTCGTAAAAGAATCTTCTGGACAGCCTTTCCAGTTCATGCTTTGAAAGTTTGCTTGGATCTACCTTGACTCCACCCTTTCCACCACCGTACGGAAGGTTCAAGAGTGAACATTTCCAGGTCATCCAAAATGCCAGGGTCTGTACTTCATCGAGAGTAACATCAGGATGATACCTTATACCACCTTTTGCTGGCCCTCGAGCTGTGTTATGCTGGCAGCGATATCCTGTGAACATTTCAACCCTGCCATCGTCCATTACAACTGGAAACTCAACGATCAAAGTGCGCTGAGGTCTTTCAAGAAATTTTCTAATATTTGGATCTAGGTTCATAACATCTGCAGCATAACCAAAGACCTCAAGTGCCTGTTCGTATAATGATTTTGCCATGAAAAAGCCTCCTTTCACGTAGGTTAGAAAAAATTCTGAACGAGTCGACAATTAGTGAACTACTTCACATTTTTTATTTTAACATTCATTGCTTGCGCAAGAAACTCCCATAAATGCAAGTTTTTTTGGCTTAAAGGCCAGTTAATTCTGAAAATACATGTTTTGCTTCATTATGCGCACGAAATCACAACTATGCATATTTATGCATACCAAAAAACAGCCCACCTTTATTGGTGGGCTTTAGAAGTCATTTGAAATTCACGCTGAAAACTATTTTTCTGTATGTGTTTCCTGGACACCTCTACTCCTTTTGCCACTCAAGTTATGTCCTTACTACTGATCAGTAACCTTCAACCAAACTACCATAGGTCCCTGTTCTCTGTTCGCCCAAAGATGATAGGGAACAAGTACCATCTTGCCAGAGTTGAGAATTCTATTTTTAGAGTAAGGTTCATAAAGAAGAGAACCTTTGGCTCCTTGCAACCCCTTTGCCCTTATGAACAATGTTTCTCCTAAAGTAGGATCAACGGCAGTATAGGTATCAAAGTGTTGATCAGGATCAATCTCAAATGCTAAGACATCGACGTTCGGATTATCCACCTGCTCCGCACAGAACAAAATTGGACCTCTGAGAACTACAACTTTGCCAAGATTCTCCCGCACGTATGCATGACTCTGTACAACTCTCACACCAAATGGTATGAAGAGTGAAACGGTTTCAGTACCATTCCACAGACGCGTTATCTTTGCATAACCCTTCTTTACATCGAAACTCTCTGCTTTTCCATTTAATTCAATTTGCCATTCATTTGCCCACCCTGGTATCCTCAACATGAGATCAAATTCAACTGGTTCATCGCACTTCATCGTGATTTCTACACGACCGTTAAAAGGATAATCTGTTTGTTGAGAGATCTGTACGGATTTTCCTTTCAAAGAAAGATCACAGACACTCTGTTCATAAAGATGAACCCACACAGAACTGTCAGAGTAAGTATAAATGTATGCCGGAAGACTTGGCAAAAAACGTGCCATGTTTGTTGGACAGCAAGCACACTGGAACCATTCTTTCCTTCTGTGTTTACCAAGATCTTCTAATGGGTTGACATAGAAGTAATGTTTCCCGTCCACTGATATACCTGAAAGTAATCCATTGTACAAAACTTGTTCCATAGCATCGGCAAACTTTGAATCAGCAGTCGCAAGAAGCATTCTCCAATTCCACATGAAGTTGGCTATGGAAGCGCAACTTTCGGCGTAAGCCCTCCTGTTGGGTAGTTCATATTCTTCGCCAAAGGCTTCGCCTTCGTAACGCGATCCAGCTCCACCGGTTATGTAAATCTTTGTTGTCATAAAATCTTCCCAGAGATTGGTCAGCCTTCTATAGAAATCTTTATTTGCCGTTTCAAGGTAGAAATCAGTAGCTCCGCAACAAAGATAAAGCATTCTGACGGCATGACCCGTCATGTTTATGAGTTCTAAAAACGGTTTGTGGTCTATGGTGTATTCTTTGCCTCCAGCAAATCCATGTCCTCTTTCAACAATGAAATAATGAGCCAAGTTGAGAAATTTTGAATTGCCGGTTTCCCTGTAAAGTTCTACCAACGCCATTTCTATTTCAGGATGACCGCAGGTACCATGTCTTTTACCGGGACCAAAGACATCGTCTATGTGTTTTGCCAATCTGAGTGCCACATCTAAAAATTTTCTTTCCCCAGTCACCCTGTGATGGGCAATAGCAGCTTGTATCAAATGTCCTGCGCAGTAGAGTTCATGCATATTTGCAAGATCGGACCATCTGTCCTTTTTTCGTTCAAAGGTGAAATAAGTGTTAAGATAACCATCTTCATCCTGTGCCGCTACGATTTCGTCAACCGTATTGTCTAACATATTCTTGAGTTTTTCTCTCTCTTCTGGTTCTGCGTAAAGTAAAGCATAAGAACAGCCTTCCAACCATTTATAGACGTCTGAGTCGTTGAAGAAATAACCTTGAAAATCCTTCTTAATCTTCCCACTGGCTCTTCGAAAATTATCTATGCGGCCTGTGTTCTCCAATAGCTCATACTGACTTGGGATGGTGACCTTCACAGACCTTTCCACATACTTTCCCAAGTAACCTCCAACTCGAACCTGTGTCAATGAAAGCGGCTTGAAAACGGCGGCAGGACTCTTTTCACACTTTGTAAGGTATGTTTGCCCCTTATTCATGACTGAAACCTCCCTCTTTCACATAAGGAAATTCCGTGATTCTGAGAGCCGTGCAACCGTACGGGACCAGTTCTACTGTATCAATTGTGGCGAACTTAATTCGATCTTCCCTTACAAGCGGGGGATCATCGGCTGAACCGTTTCGCATGGTCCATTCTGGGACTTTGAAAGCCTTGAGTTGGACCTTTATGGGAACGGCCTGTGAATAGAAAGGAACCTCATCACAGGGCGCTGTCATTTTGACCACTCTTATTCCGTCTGAAGGTATCAAAGCGTAGTTCCAATCACTTTTTGGATATACCTCGAAATCTCCAAATTGCCCAATTGTACGTATTTTTTTCCATTCTTCATCTATTCTTAGACTGTACACCAATGGCCCTCGCTGTAAGTAAATCGTGTGATCAGACCACGGAACCGTTTCAAGATCGAAATTGAAGCGAAGATTCACCTTGCTCTTACCCTTTGGTATTTCCAACAAGACGAAGCTCTCACCGGAGACTTCTCGCCTCTGTGCGTTGAAAGCAACCAGAGTTGACTTAGACCACGACGGTATTCTGATCATTATACGAATATCCTTCGTCGTGAAAATTGAAAGGATAACCTCATCGTCAAAGGGATAATCAGTCTCTTCAACAATTTGACATTGATTTCCGTCTTGCCAGCTGTAATTCAAGACGCATGGGGCGTAAGCCACCGTGACAAAAGTATCACTTTGAGCCATCATGAAGAGATTCTTCACTAACTTTGGCCATCCTTGATGCATGTTGGCAGTACAGCAACCAAAGTTCGGTTCCAAACCGAAGATGTTCGAGTCGTCGTTGTTGTTGTACCAATCTCTTTTTTGTACATTACATAAAACCTGGTTGACCTGCTGATCGTATTGATGCGCGCAGAATTTAGGTCTAATAGTTGCTGGCAACGCATTGTAGGCAACTTTCTCTAAATGATCTGCAAACTTCCTTTCACCGAACACTCTAAAGAGATTTTCCAAACTATACATCATCTCAACAACAGCACAGAGTTCTGTTCCCTGCGTGGTCACTCTGCCATTTAGGTGTTCATCGCCGCTGAACATTCCATTGGGTTGCCCGTGGTATCTCATGAGATCATCTATAGCCTTGAGTGCAATTTCACGATAATTGTCTTCGTGCTCAATTTGGTATCTCATGGCTGGTTCTTTCAGAGCCATAGCAACGTTAACAACGTGTGTTGTATGATAAATGAAAAATAGTTCTTCAACTTCTTGTTTTGTGAGACAAAGCTCTTGAGGGTTAGAGAGAACCTTTGACCATCCACTGTAGCATTTCACCTTAGCCATGAAATCTTTTGGAAGGTACTCTTCAGTTTTTTCATGGTAAGGAAATTTTTTGAACAATTCCGACCAGTTGATGGATTGGCTGAGAATTACTTGGGCAAGGTCAATCAAAAATGGCTCTTTCACCCTATCGTAAAGCCAAAAAACAGAGATCAAGTTTTCAAAACCTCTTGCCCATGCCCAATTTTCTAAAGGTTTACTCTGCAATCTTGAAAGCTCATATCTAAAGTAATTTAACATGAACTTGATAACTCTGTAATCCTTGGTTGGTTCGTAATAGCTCATCAAAGCCTTCAGCATAACCATCCTTGGCCACCAGTCAGAATTGCTTTTTGGACCGAAAAAGCCCTCAGAGTTCTGACTGAGCAGCACCGAGTTGACCCACTTCTCAGCCTTGTTGACCAGCCAGTCTTCACCAAGAATATAAGCAAGAGGAACAAGTCCATCACAGTAATAGGGACCCCTTTCCCAGTCTTCACCATCGCCCCCCAGCCAAGCACTGTTTGCAGCCACACTGTGCCAGACCTCGTCCAAATGGCCCGTGAGCCCTTCCATTTGCAACTCCAACTGTTTTTTGAGCCAACCAAGAGGTTTTATGTGACCAAGATCAATCTGCCGAAATCTTGATTTGAGAGCTTTATCCAAAAGACTCACCTCTCAAGATTGTCTTGTTTTTATAGAAAAGATTATATGCTCACGTTTATCGATTTCATCGATCCTCAAGATCACTTTTTCATCAGATATTTTGAGAACATCTGGTAAATTTTTCATTATTTCATCGGTGTTTGAAGCCTCAGCGATGATTTCATACCCGTTGTCTATTCGATTAAGCGCTATTAATCTGAAACTCCCTGAATTAGCGAAAGGCACTGGCTCTCTTTCAATCGCACAAAGTTCGAATGGAAGTTTATAGGTCACTGTAACGGTCAATTCATCGCACTCAAACTTAGAAAGAGCAAGCTTCGTTGTAAAGATTCCTTCTTGGGTACTGAAAGTCACCTTTGAATCATGTGCAGTGACTTCAATTTTTTCAGCTTGCTTTGGGACCCACGGAGAAAAGCAAATCTTCAATGGTTTTGTACATTTCACATGATATATTTCCTTCCACAACCCATATGACAACTCGCGACGCTCAAATTCCAAACTTAGTAAAGTATCCCCGATTTTCAAATTCTTGGCAGTGAACCTATTAATATTCCACGGAAATTGAGGCGATAGGCCTACCAAAGAACGCGGCGCATCTGGAACAAAGCCAATCATCCCATCTATCACAGGCTGGATTGCCATACTCTCTGACCAAGCTTGATGTGGACATATTCCCGACGGTTTGTAAACCTCACCATGATAGACCTCACTAATATAACCTTTCGCAAAATTCTTAGAATTCAGAAGGTTTGAAAGCAGATGGCTGAAGGCACTGAGGGTGGCACCGACTTTGAACTCTGCAAGACTCACCCAACCAGTGAAGAGGGGCCAGACTGTTCCTTCATGATACCCATTTGGGTTGTATATCCCTGAGTTTTTTCCTATGATCCTAACGCCCCAATCAGTGGAAAAATCTCCACTAGCATAGGGAATCACTTGACATTTCGATCTTTCGAAATCTATCGAATCAAGATAAATGGCAACAGCAGTCATCACAGTCAGATAGTTTAACTTTTCACCGTTGTCACGTATCCCAAGGACATAAAAACCAGTGTTTTCATTGTAAAACTTTTTCATAGCTGATTCAATTTTTATTAGTTCATGCTCTGCCTTCTTTGTTGTGTTGTGGTCCTGTACTGTTCTTGCCATATCTATAATTCCTCTAACCGCAGAGAGCCATATGGCGTTCAGATACAGCTCGGCGTGGGAGCCATATAGCTTGCCTCCCTCTATCCAACCATGTCCTTCAATTGTGTTTTCGATCAAGCCATCCAGATCTCGATCAGTTGAAAGACAGAATTCGAAAGCCTTCAAAACGTTGGACCAGATTTTCCTTACAAACTCTAAATCATTCGTATGTTTCCAATATCTGTAAAGTGCCAATAAAAACAGCGGAGTTGCATCGGCCGCATCATAGTGAACTACGCCGCTACTCGTCAATTCGTGGAATATCTTTCCATCAATACGTTGATATCTCACCAACAGCTCCAAATTCTTCTTTACCGTTACATGGTCACCGATACCAAGCAGCGCAAAACTAACCCATTCGCTGTCACGACCGAAGTACCAAGCATAACCAGGTCTGGCCGAGAACCACCCAGGCTTGCTATTGGCATAACCAGCCATCAAACCTTCACCCAATGCAGGAACAGTGCTAAGAAATTTCACTGTTCCCAACTTGGCATACTGGAACATTTTGTCAAAGGTTATATGATTCGTTTCTATCTGAACAGTTTTCTGTAGATATTCATTCACAAAAGAACTGTACTTCCTCAACTCCTCCGTGAAGTCCACTTCTTCCGGCAACTTCTCTTGGTCCAGGAAACCGCCAAGGCAAACTGACATAACTTTACAGACACGCACCACTAACTGTAACCTTAAACTTTGGTCTGAGGTGCTCCAAACTATTTTCATCGGACAATCTAATTTGATGAAACCAAGGAACATACCATCCTTCGTCTGAAGGATCACAAGACCTTCTTGTTCGTCGTAATTAAAGGATCTACCGCAGTTGTAAGTCTCATCGAAAGGCCACATGATGCGCGTGTCCGACTCCAGATCGATTTTGACTGTATGTTCTAAGTCATCTTTGAACTTCAGATGAAACATTGCTATAGGTTTGTCCAAGCTCGCAAAAGACGTTAACTGAAACGATTCGTTTTCATGTACAACTCTATCTGCATAGATTTTGTGATGAAGTCCCAAATTGTCAGTCACAGAACCATCTATAGAGAGATTGAAACTTTTGAGAAACCTGAAAGGGTGTACCCAGAACTCATCGAAAACTCCATTTTCTCTTAGGTTCACAAGAATCCTTTTACCACATAGATTGGTATAATCTGTCCCAACACCTTTATGTATCAATAGAGTGGTATCAATAGTATCTTCCCTCAATGGTCTTATCTTCAATCTGAGCAGTGGTAACTTAGGATCTAAAAATGTTTGGTTCTCACAAACTGGCCAATAGTGGACTTTTAAGTCTCCTTTTGCCATATAATTTAACACGTTTATTACGAACTTTTTTGTTTCAGCCAGGCAATATTTTATGTTTGGATTTTTGAAATTTAGATAACCACCAATGCACAAAATCTTTTTGCCACTATGTTCATATTCCCAAATGATTGGTTTCTCCCTCACAACGGATATGTATTTTTTCTCAACGGCCACGATCTTAGCCTTGGAACCCGTATAGTAGAAGACAGGCTCATCATCCTTAACAGATACAAAATAACTGTAAAAGCCCCCATTAAGATCTTCAAAGAGTGGGTGCTGCTTGTAAGCTTGAAAACCACGTTTATCCCAAGGGTCATTGGATTTTGTAACTTGACAGTCTTCCGTTACACCCGCCCTCTCAATTAACTCGCTCACAATTTCGGCAGCGCGACCATAAAAAACCATGGGAATCTTACCCAAACTACTTTGAACCAGTTCGACGTTAAAAGCGCCATGGAACCACAACAGGTCAGCCGATTCAGGGCCGTTCACAAGGTTTGCTTCGTCGATTATTACATCTTGATCTTCACTTTTTATCAGAAAGATCTTCATTAGGGATCCACCCCTTTTTCTGATACTCAGACCAAACATATCTGAATTTGTCGAGATTTTCTTCAGCACGGCTTACCGGCGTGTACTTCAAAGTTGTTATCTCAAAAGGTTTGAGCTCAAGTTCTCCACTTAAAGGTTCTATTTCTTCTCCCAGAAGATTGGTCTTTCTTGCTTCCTTACACTGGAATTTGGGCAGAATTTGAATCTTTTGATTTTCTTCCTTAGGGTTCCAAAGTCTCAAAATTACAGAACCGTCTTCAATGTAAAGAGCGCTCATCTGTACGTCTCCGATAATCTTGAAAGCTTGAAGACAATCGAAGCCTTGTTCTTCGCCAACCACAGTTTTGCCAATCATAGGTCTGTTGAATTCCTGTGCCATCTTCAGAGGATCCTTCTTCTGGTCAAAACTAAAGCCATACTTTGTACCGACCTTTTTTGCAAAGTTTTCTTCGTCCCAGGGATCGTACAGGTAAAGCACACAGTAGAGTTTCGATCCATCACGTATGAAACCGTGGTTACCTTTGTGGAGAAAGGAAAATTTTGCTCCTTCGGTTAAAATTTGGACAAATCTGAAGCTTGCAAAATGGTTCACGATTTTTTCAAAGAATTTTTCCGAGGTCATCCAGCTACCTTTGGGATAATAACGATAATGCTCGACGGAGGGCAAACCCTCTTCCACACCGAAAGGGTAGTCATAGCGTAGATTCCTTATTTGGTCATTACCCTGAATTTCAACCATCAATCCACCGGCATAGCCAGGTTTAGGCCTTTCAAGTAGTTCAATCTGGACTTCGATCTCTATCCAATCATTAAGCTCTCCAAAGTAGATCCTTTGATCACAAGAGTAGGGACCTATCTTTGTGAGTGCGCGCACCTCCACCAGATCGGGTAGAATTCTTTTGAAGCCCAAAGGACTAACGCGCTCGACCTTATGGTCCGCACAGAACAATCTATTGAATTCATAATCCTTACCATTCAGTTCAGTTCTTATGATGCCACTGGGAAAAACTTTGTATTTTGCATCGTGCCAATATATTTCTATACAGTCTTCGCTCACCTCTACAGGAATCTCCTCGTAGTGAGACGCATTTATACCGCAAATGCTCAAAGCAGGCATTCTATCAATAGCTACGATCTCTTCCGCTTCCTGCAGTTTAGCGTAACCCTTTCTTTCCCACGGCAAAGGATTGAAAACACAGATTTCGAATCTTTTATTGGCCATCTTTGAAAACATATCCATGTATCTCTTGATGACAGGGTCAATGATTTCTTGAGCAGTTTTTAAGTATGTTTTACCTATATCTCCACAGAAACCCTCACATTCGTCTATATCGTGAGCTTGAGAGATCATCAAGAATCTCTGTGCTTCTTCGATCTCCCAGCTTGGATACTCTGACCATTGTGGTGATAGGTTGTTCACATAGGCTGTAGCAGCTAAAGCCTGCGCATCAAGCAGTTTGTTTTCAATCTTCCTTCTTTCTACTTGTAAAGTATTCCCATTTTTGCCAATTGACAAACCGTGATAAAGTTCAAAGGACTTGAAATAGATCCGCTTTTGTGGCTTCCGAATGGCTAAAATTTCACTAGGTCTAATAGGTTCGAATTCAAAGAGCTCTTGCAATTTCTTCATTTCCTTTTCAATCAATTCTGCTCTGCACATCCATTTTGGCGAGTTCAGCAGTTCTAACCACTGAATGACCACCGGTTCTGATTCATCTTTCAGAGAAGTATCTATCGACTTTTTCAAATGTTCTGGCCACTGGTGTACACACAGATCTGTAAAAGCAAGGGCGGCTATCTCTGATCCATCCTTCCCCTGCCATATGAAGGTTGGTTCGTAAAACTTTGGAACGTACGGGGTATGCCAAGTTTCCTGAAAAAAGAAACTGTATACGTCATAGCCGGATTGTAATAATATCTGGGGAAGCTGTGGAAAAAAATAAAATTCTTCCTCCCAAAAGAGTTTTGGCCGAACTCCAAAGAGCCTTTCACAGGTCTTGATCCCAACGACGATTTGCTGGATATTACTTTCTTCACCTATGAAAAGCGGATAAGGTTGTGTGTACGTTCCCGCAGCTATTTCAATCTTCCCATCTTCGATAGCCTTCTTGAGTCGCTTAAAAGTCTCTGGGTACTTCCAGGCCAAGTACTCGTATCCTATGGCGTCGAAATTGATCGCACCATTTAGATTGTTCTTTTCAACTAAATCGAGCATTTCTTTTGTTGAATTCTCAAGTGTACCTGGGCCCCACATCCACTCCATATCTATCCAATGCATATGATTCCCAAAGGTATAAAAGACCTTTTTCACAGGACACCCCTCACTTTAGAATGAATGTCAATATCATTTCATCAACCTTGTCTATCTGTATCTGGAAAAGATCCTTTTCCACCTCCAAGACTGGTAAATCTGGCTCCACATTCAATGAATAGATGGATGGACAAAATACATGAACAATGGAATCTGAAACTTTACTGAATCTTACTCTCGAATGATCCTGTTTCAGAAACTCCACTTGTGCCGGCTCCCAAGAGCAAGACCCAAAGCTCAGATTCTTATACTCAATACTGTATTCAATACCGTTAAAGATGTAGTCAACTGTCTTGCTATCTTCAAGAACAAACTGGAAAACTAAGCTGTTTTCAGCTTCTAAATATTTTTCGTTGGTCAGAATGGTACCAAAGAGTGGCTTTTTCAACTCAAAGATGATTTTGACTGGTTCTCTGGAAAGGTTTTTGAACAAATATGAACATTTATTATCTTGTCTTTGAAAGTCGATTCCTACTTTAGTCTCTCCTATTTTTACATCGTCGATGTGATATTCCTTCCAATGCACCGGTACTTTCGGGCTAAACTTCAAAATGTTTTCTTGAGCGTCTATTTCCATGCCAAAGAGTCCTTCAGCAATCGACCACAAGATTGGTCCAACAGAAAACAATTGATGTGGGACAGCTGTCGTTACTGGAACAAAGATATCACCGGAAAAGAGCTCGGACAGATGTGTTGAACCTTCTTCTGTAAAAGCTTTGATGGCACTCTTAATTATCTGCCATCCAAAGTGATCGTAACCGGTTTTGTAACAACTTTGGGCTACGAATCCATTTATGAAATGCCAGACGCTTCCCAAGTTGTAGTTGATTGGATCATAGTGCTGGCACATCTCTATAGATCGAGAACCCCACCTTGTCATGGTAGTACTGTTGCACAATATTTTTACAAAGGCCTTTGATCTATCTTTATCGAGTACTGAAAGAGATATTCCAAAAGATGGCCATGGTGTCAAATAATCGAAAAGTTTTCCATCGGTATTTACTGACATATAGTAAGACTTTTTTTCTTCGCTCCAAAAGATCTTTTCAATCGATTGCTTAACCCTTCTAACCCTTTCATCAAGTCTTTCGCGGATCGTGCCATCTCCTATTTTGGCAAAAACCTGCTTTAACTTTTCGAGCGCTGCAAGGTAGATGGCATTAGTATACAAATCGTACTTGGGCCTTCGAAATTCACTTATTTCCAGCGCTCCAAGTCCTGCCTTGAGGTTTTCTATCAAACCTGTTTCATCACACATCGTGTCGTAAAAGTCTAGAGATTTCAATATTTTTTCTTTCATGAGCATAAAGAAATCTGTATCATTAGTTCGAATGATGTAATGTGCGCAAGCTAACAAAAACCACGCAGTTGTATCAGCATGGAGAAAGGCAAATCCTTTGTAATTACTGAACCAGTCTATCAATCCGTGAGATTGAGAAATCTCATGAGGTATTCGGCCTTCAGAACTTTGATAGGAAGCGTAAAATTCAAGGCTCTTTTTCACCGTTTCCCTATCTCCATAATCGCACATGGCCAGAGAGTTTATAGAAGCATCTCCCGCAAAAAACCATGCAAACCCAGGCCTTGTAGACTTACCAGACGGTCCTATACCTGCGACAAGAGCTTCCCCCAACTTTGGATTTTTGGTTAGGCCTTTCACCAGCGACAGTTTACCCCAAGTGAAGAACTCGTTCAGTTCTTGGTCTGGTGTCTTTAGTTTTGTGGTTTGCTCCAAGTAGGTACGATAGTAATCCCTCGCCACTTCTATTTCTTCTTGAACCTTTTCTTCAACTCCAAGAAGATCTTGACAAGCCTTCTTACCCATGACACCGCCGATTATGCTCACAACAAATTCTTTCTTTCCTGCCTTGACTGGGACCTTAAAACTGTAAAAAGTCTCGGCGAAGGCGTGGTCGCCCTCTTTGGAGAATTTCTCAGCTTCAGGTGTGCGAATCAAAGATGAAAATGAATCAGTTGGTTCTGATATTACAAAACCTTTTATTTGATCTGACCAATAGCAATATTGACCACCTATCGCGCCAGGCCACATTAAATTGAGCTCGGGTTTAAAGTGAAAAATTAGTTCCAAGTCAACTGAGGAAACAATTTTATATAAAAGAAAACACCCCGGAAAATCAATTGGGGAAAAGATAGTCTCATCCATACTAAACAGAGGATGTCCATATCGAACAGTTGTTGATGCGGGTTCAGTGACAACACCGCTGACGAGTGTTTCTAAATCAACCATTTCGAGTGTTTTTGACAGCCAAGCACTCGTTTTGTAGTTACTCAATAACTTCAGGGGCCAGCTCCAAAATTCCAAACCCCGGCCAAACCATCCCATGGCGCAAGATCTTTTTCCAACACTCTCTATATAAAGTCTTGGTCTAACCCTTACCGTTCTCTCCACACTCTCTCACTCCTTGATTTTCGACATAGTTTTTTACATCTTCGATATCCAAGTCTATGATTCTCTCATAAACTTCCAACGCACTTTTCAGATCCCTCCTCACTATGTTTTCGCACAGTTCTTTGTGATAGGGTAAACCGCGATCCCCAAAATCTTTCAAACCAAGAGGTGAACGCCAAAGTATACCAAGCAGTGAAAAGAGATTCTCAAAGACCATTTGGAGAATCTTATTGTTGGCTATCTCAAAGATCTTCCTATGAAACTTCTCGTCTACTTCGCCCAGTTTTTCGTGGCTCTCAATGGATTTTTCTAACTCTAAAAAAGCTACTTTTAATTCATTGAGCTGTTCTTCGCTAGCATTTTGTATCGCAAGCTTTATAGCTCCTTTTTCTAAGCACCTTCGAACCTCGAGTAACTCCAAAATGTCCTTTGGCTCATCGGAACATACTTTGAGTGGTATGTTCAGTGAGATGACTAAACCGTTTTTTCTCACCACATAAGTGCCACTGCCATGAATAGTCTTTGTGATTCCTTCCAGTTCTAAGATCCTTAGGGCCTCCCTCACAATGGTTCGACTTACCTGGAACATATCTGCCAGTTGGTGTTCGCCCGGCAATTTATCTAAATCTTGTTCCAGTATGAACTTTTTGATGGCTTCAGCAACAAGAATGGACTTTCTTTCCTTGGTCGTGATTTCTATACCTATCACCCCTTTTTATTCTTTCATGCCTGTTAATGCTATACCCTCAACGAAATACTTTTGGGCTATTAAGAACATTATAATCACCGGTAACATCACAACAACTGCCGCTGCCATTTGGTACGGCCAGTTAACCTCAAACATTGTTTTGAAATAGGCAATGCCAACTTCTACCGTACGCATCTTTTCTGTTCGGGTCACCAAAAGTGGCCACATGAAAGCCTTCCATGCACCCATGAAGGCAAAGATCCCCAGAGTCGCAAGTGCCGGTTTAGAGAGAGGCAAAACGATCCTCCAAAATATCATGAATTCGCTGGCACCATCTATTCTAGCAGCATCTTCTAAATTCTTGGGAAGTGTGAGAAAGAATTGTCGCAACAAAAACGTACCCCAAACGCTGAAGAATGACGGTACCGTCAAAGCCCAGTAGGTATCGATCCAATTCAGTGATTTTACGATGAGGAACGATGGAATCAAGGTTACGATACCTGGTACCATCATCGTAGAAAGAAACATCCAGAAGACAAAGTCGCGTCCCGGAAAGTTCATCCGTGCAAAGGCATAGGCTACCATGGAACAGAAGAACAACTGTACAGGTACAATTACGACAACCATGATTGTAGAATTCAAGAAATATCTTCCAAAAGGCACCAGTGTCATCGCATTCTTATAGTTCGACCACTTCGGTTCATCTGGTATGAACTTAGGCGGAAACTGGAAAACTTCCATTTTATCCATCAAAGATGTTGAAACCATCCACAGGAAAGGTATCAACATCGTTAAAGCCACAAACAAAAGGACAGCATAAGTTAAAATATTGCCCACCAATTTTGTCACTTTGTTTTTCTTCATGATTCACTCACTCCTCATAGAATGTCTTTCCCATCAATTTGAACTGAATAAATGAGGCTGTGAAAATCAGCAGAAAGAGAAACCAGGACTGTGCACTGGCATATCCCATACTGAAACTCTTCCAAGCAGTATTGTATATGTGATAGACAAAAACATTCGTGGTACCAGCAGGACCTCCTTGAGTCATAACATAAACTGGTGTAAATACTTGAAATGAGCCTATGATAGATGTTATCAGCAGAAAAACATTGGTAGGTTGAAGCATGGGCAAAGTTATGTGCAGGAACTTGTTCCAGCTGTTCGCTCCATCGAGATCTGCTACTTCGTACAGATAACTTGGTATGCCCTTCAAACCTGCCAAGTATATAACCATTTGATACCCTAGATTCATCCATATAGTCATAATCATTATCGACATCATAGCGGTCTTTGGATCTGACAACCACCTTTGAGGTGGTACTTTGAAGAATCCAAGCAAATAGTTGAGCAGACCAAATTCGGGGTTGTAAATCCACTGCCAAACTATCGATATGGCTACAAAGGAAGATATGGATGGCAAAAAGTAAAGTAACCTAAGAACATTTATGCCCTTTATCTTTTTATTCATCAAGAGTGCAACTCCCAAAGATAGAGCCATGCCTATAGGCACATTCAGTGTATAGACGGCCGTGTTTTTCAAAGAGCGCATGATATCTTTGTCTTTGAAAACATTGACAAAGTTTCCAAAGCCAACGAATGGTTTCAATGGATCGACCATTGACCATTCATGAAAGCTAAGATAGAGTGAGAAGACTATGGGAATCAAGAGCCACATCATGAACATAAAGACTCCTGGTAGTAGAAAGGCGTAACCCTTCATCGTATTTCTGAGTATCAATCTGTTTCGAATATTCCTTACTATAAAATCTAAAGCAAAGAGTGCAAAAGCAAGGCTACTCAGGACAACAAAAAAGATGAGAACCAAATTCTTACCCTGTGTATTGACTCTCAAAGGTAGATAGCCTATCTTTGTCTCTCCAACCTGAAAAACAAAGATCTTCAGACCGCGTATAGTGTGGAAGGTCCTGCTAGGAACAAGCTTTGCAAGAGTGCCAATTTCTTTCTTCAAATTGGCTGTGATCACCGTTGAGGAGGATATGAGCTTTCCTGTTTGATCGAATGCAACCAGGTTAAAGACTCTTGTTAGATCGGACAAATTCTTAGAACTCTTAGCATATTGATCCACGTATTTATGTAAGGATGTACTGAAATCATGAACAGTTTCTTTACAAAATTTGTCATAACTGTTTTTCAAAAAGAATGTGATAAATACAAAAGAAATCAGGACCAATATAGAATATAACCTTGACGAGAGCAAAGGAACTTTTGATGACAAGACGAGTAACAAACAAACGACTAGTAAAGTTGCAACAATAACTATCATCAAATACAGGGAATTCATTACCTGAGCTTTAAAATCCGCCACATTTAACCCGACAACGATGATACCTTCGGTATGCCAACCTATATTATCAAGAAAAGGTGTTGCAACGACTAGGTACTGTTTTTTGTCGAATTTGGCTGCAGTAGAAACTGGGTTCCAAGATGCCTGCGCGGCTTTCAGTAAGTTATCAGAGATTGGTAAATCTATGTTATTTCCGACGTTGGCCATTTCTTTCGTAACGTTGGAAAGGAAAGTAAAGGCATACTTGATTTGGTCAGTGACATCTTCTTCGTAAACGAGGAAAGTATCGAATACGAAGTCCTTTGCTTTAATAACACGAACGAATAATCTAGAATTCTGAGCTATTATTATCGGGACAGGATCTCCTGTCAACAAACTGAACATCAGATCTTCCGTCATATCTATAGTTTTACCATCTTGAGTCAGCGGCTTGCCGGACTCATTGACCAAGTAAATATGACCACTCTTTTTATTCACACCAAAATCAACAGTTTCTGCTTGGAAAAAACTTTCAGTATCTTTTGACACTCTATCTCTGATTTCCTGCAGTGTAACACGCACAATTTTTGATATCTCCTCAAGGTTCTCAGTTTTAACAACTTGAACGTTTTTGAGAAAGAGAAATCCAAGGACAATTGAACATATGATAATCAAAGCACATAAATAGATAAGCAAAAAAGTTCTCACATTCATCTCATTTCTCCTCCTAAAAATGAGCTCCTTCATAAAAGGTGGTGGCAAAAGCCACCACCCTTTTAGCTTTTATCAGCGGCCGAAAACCTTGGTTTCAATCTCTTTAACAGCCCAGTCTAAAGCCTCTTTGACTGGAGTATTCAAAGCTATGATCTTGTCCATGGCTTCTGCAAAAATATCCTCAGCCTTGTACCAATCAAAAACTCTTGATCCAATTGGTATTCTAGCTGTTGGTATTATTTCGACGAACTTCTTTTCAACACCCCATTTGTCTTGTGCAACGAGCAACTCGTTTGTGGGAATGTGGCCAGATAGCTCGATTCTTGCTTCGAGCACTTCGCGTTTTTGTCCCTCTGCTCCTGCCAGCCATGCAACGAACTGCAGAGCCTCTCTTGGGTTTTTCGTCCCAGCTATGACACTCCATGCTGTGGCGTATATCACGGTTTGGCTGGACTTCGCATATGGTCCTCTTGGCAACCTTACAACACCAATCTCAAGTGTACCTTCCTCTATGTACTTTCTCATACCAAAGAGCGACCAATGACCACTTATGTAGAACCCTATCCTATTTGTGTAGAGCATGTTTCCAAGACCACCTAAGGCGGAAACGGTATCCGGTTCTGGCGCTACTTTGTACTTCTTCATCAAATCAACGAAGAACTGAACTGCCTCGATTGTCTGTGGGCTATTGAGGTACCCTGCAACGGTCTTGTAGTCGGGCGAAATGATCTCTCCACCATAAGACCATATCTTTGGACACATCTGGTAGAAAAATTTCCCAACATAGGCACCGTATTGATCAATCTTGCCATCGCCATCGAGATCTTTTGTCATTGCCTGTGCCATTTTTAGAAAATCGTTCCATGTCCAGTCATCGTTCGGTTCTGACAACCCGGCTTGCTTTAAAAGCTTCTTGTTGTAGTACACAACCATGGGGGTGAAACCTTTTGGAAGACCAAAGAGTTTTCCATCGGGTGATGTGAATACTTCGAGCACGTTTGGGTAGTACTCTTCAATGTTAACTCCTAAAACTCTCAAGTATGGCTTGATATTCAATGGTACTCCTCGTTCGGTAAATGTTGGCATGTAAGGTGCATCAAGAAGGAAAACATCTGGGGGGTTACCAGCGGCAATAGACGCCAGTAAAGCCTGCGTGTAGTTATCTGGGTAGATTTCCGGCACGAGCTTTATGTTTGGAAACTTTGCTTGGAAAGCCGCGATCTTTGCATTTGCATGTTTGATATCCTCTTCGCCGCCCCCAAAACCAGTCCACCTGAGCTCAACGACTTGTGCCATCATTAGGACTGCAACTAACAGTAGAGCAACCATGAAGAACCTGCGCATAAAAACACCTCCCGGCTTTTTGATGCATACTTGTCTACTCAATAGACAAATATGCAATCCCTACCTGTATTTTATCTAACAAAAATAATTGACTAATGTAACATTAAAGTTAACTTTCCAAAGTTTTGCATCATCTGGGCCATCTTTTTTCGATGCTTAGAAATGCAGGGAAGGGTGCATGAGGTTCTATTTGATACCAGTAAGCAACTGAAGCAATATCATCTGTCAACGGTTGAAAGGTGCCATCGGGCCACCAGCCAAGGGTTTGTATTGTAACCTTTAGGCTCTCTTTGAAGAATATTGGATCTGGTATATGCCACCTGTACATTACGTGTTTTGGAATCTGTCCTTCCTGTTTGACACAGAACGGATATCCCAGAAACGCTGTGGAGTAGGTTTTTCCAAAGCCCCAAGCTCCACCAAAGTAGTCTTCAGTGCCTGTATAACAAATGCTCGGATTTTCTTCACCGTCTATAAAGAACTTAACCTCACCCTCCCCCCACCAACCGTTTGAAAGCTGTTCCCAAGCTATGACAGTCCCAACATATTTTCCCGTACCCTTGACGTCAGCCAAGATTATATGTTCTGGATTCTCCCTGCTCGTCATGCTTCTACGCCATTGTGAATGAAAATAGGCTATGTTACCTTCGAATTTCTGCCTGATAAAGGTTATCTGATAGAAGAAATAGGGTATCTCATTCTCGCTTTGATTTTCAACTGTCACTTTTGCCCTTTTCTTGAAAGGCATGGGCCAATATGAGTTGAAACCACCCGAGGGATTCACAGCTATCGGCAGAGAATTGACCTCAAATCTCAATCCAAAACAATTCACGAAAAAATCCCCCAGTGGTACTTCAACAGATGGTGTGGGTTCATCATCCCAGTAGATCCTCAGAACACAGTTTCTATAAGCCTTCTGATCTACCGTCATCCACATGAAAGTTATGACACCAGGGCCTTCAACATCAGCCAGTAAAGTCTCCTGCTTTGCTTTCAAATTGATACAGGGCCTAACCTTCCAACCCTTTCCAAGTCTTCTTGCAGGATTCTCAGGACTTGGAATCTCAAGAGCACCTTTGTTCCTCTCTCCTGTTGGGTTTTCAGCAGATATGGAGTACGTCTCTAAATCAGTGATCTTATAGAACTCTTCAAGCACAAATATCACCTCTCATAACCAGAGGAAAGTTTTATGCCTTGGAGCAGCCACTTCTGTGCGAAGAAGTAAATCAATATAAGAGGTATAGATGAAAGAGTAGCCGCCGCAAGTTGAACTGGGTAGTCAATAGTATATTGGCTACTGAACATGGCTATACCAACTTCTATCATTCTCATTTGTCTACTCCTAGTGACAACGAGAGGCCAAAGAAAAGACTTCCATGTCCCCAAGAATGTGAAGGTCGCAACCGTTGCAAGCACAGGCTTGCATAATGGAAGAACTATTTTCCAGAATATGGTGAACTCTGATGCGCCATCTATTCTTGCAGCGTCTTCCAAGCTGTTTGGGAGGGTAAGCATATACTGCCTCATCAAAAACATACCCCATATATTACCAAGCGATGGAATTATCAAAGCCATATATGTGTCTATCCAGCCAAGACTGCGAAGAATTATGAATCCCGGTATGAGGGTGACTACCCCTGGCAACATCATGAAGGCTAAGAATATTTTGAAGAAAAGATCTCTTCCGGGAAAATAAAGTCTAGAGAGCGCGTAGCCTCCCATGGACACTATCACAAGTTGTCCCAAGACGACCGTAACAGCAACGAAAACCGTGTTGAAAATGTACCTACCCCATGGCTGGGACTTCCACATCTGCAGGTAATTTTCAACTCTAGGGGTAGAAGGAAAAAGTCTTGGTGGAAAACTGTATATTTCGAACTGAGCCATGAATGAGGAAGAAACCATAACTATGTATGGTACAAGCGTTGAAACTGCCAAAACTGCCAAGACGAATATGACAAAGAGCTTCAACACAATTTTTAAAATCTTTTTTCTCTCTTTCACATCTCATCATCCTCACACAGTAAAATCAGAAGTACTGTTTCCAGCTTTCTTTTCCAGAAAGTTTGAACTGTATGTAAGTCAAAACAACTAAAACCAAGAATAACATCCACGATTGAGCTGCTGCATAGCCCATCCTAAGCTCTACCCAAGCGGACTCCCATATGTGATAAAAAACAACATCCGTACTTCTCAGAGGACCACCTTGAGTCAAAACATAGATGGGCGTAAATACCTGGAAGGAGCCTATTACACTGGTAACGAGCACAAAAACAGTAGTTGGTTTTAAAAGTGGAATAGTTACGAAACGAAATTTGTGGAAAGAATTAGCCCCATCTATGCTGGCAGCCTCATAGAAAGTTTGAGGTATGCTTTGAAGACCCGCTAAGAAAATTATCATCTGACTACCCAGAGACTGCCAGATACTCATCAACATTATGGCGATCAAAGCTGTGTTTGGTGAAGTCAGCCACGGAATTTTTGGAATACCCAAAAATCCCAGTACATAGTTGAGTATGCCAAAATCCCTATTCAGTATCCATCTCCAGACTATCGTTGTAGAGACACCTGCAGTCACAGCTGGTAAATAGTAAATTGTGCGCAAGAGTGCCATCCTCTTAGTCTGGCGGTTGACCGCAATCGCCACGAGCAGCGAGAAGAACATACCGATAGGAACCTGGAGCGAAAATAAGACTGTATTCTTCATGGCATTCCAGAAAAGTTTGTCTTGAAATAGTTCTTTAAAGTTATCAAATCCCACGAAGGGCTTGGCCGGATCTATTACGTTCCATCTGTGGAAGGCTAAGTAAAATGAAAAAACCACGGGGCCAGCCGCCCACCACAAAAGATGAATTAAAGCTGGCGCTAAGAAGATGTATCCTATAAGTGTGGCTCTAAGAAATCGTGGTCGGTCTGCGTTCTTTATTGCAAAACCAAGTATCACAACAAAGAGAATAGATACTATGGATAAAATCAACCCCATGAACCTAATACCTGTCAAATCATTTACAAGTGGCGTTTTTTCTTTCAAAAGATAAAGACGCTGGTTATCTTTTTGTAAAACCAAATAAGTGTGACGAACCCTGTTGACATCAAGCTCTCCCATTTCAACTGTATTGAAACTTGCTATCGGTGACCATTTTGCCAACGTATCGAGTATATTCTTCCTCAGCGTAGCAAAAATCACATTTTTGTTTTCCATCAAAAGAACTTGAACGCCCAGTATTCTTTTTATTTCTTCAAGTTCCTCCATTTTTAACCAAGTCTGTCCAAATCTTTCCAGAGTCTTGGCAGTCATTTTCATGTGTTCTTCATACTCAGCTCCCAAAACTTTGGTCATTTGAAAAAGGAAAACTGAAATAATTGAAAGAAACAACGGGACAGAAAACAGGAAAAGAACAAAAATAGCTTTTAATCTTTTGTTCAGAGCCCTCAAAATTCCAAAGATCAGAATCAAAGAAGAGATTATAAACAAGATGGCGTTGATAAACTGAAGTTCTAAAAGTTTACTCTGCGCTTGCTTAATATCTATAGAGTTAACAAGAAATCCTTTCATTCCCCATTGTTCAAAATCCAAAAAAGGCATAACACTTATCATTCTTCCATCTTTTGTAACCTCTGTTTCGACTCTCTGGCTGGCTTTAACCCTTTTGAGAAGATCATCGCTCACGGGGAAGCCTTCCCCAAAAACCCTGCCATCTTTTGATACAAAAAACACCTTTCTGCCAAAGAACTGACCAATTCTAAAGAAGTAATCTGCAGGAAGTGTTTTACCTACAAGAACAATGAGTTCATCACTCTGATCAGATTCAACTATCATTGCGGTTCTAATCTGTAAAGCTTCGTCCAAAGAATATATGTCGGACATAAAGGTGTTGTTTTCCCCATAGAACACGGATTGAACTAAAGGATCAAGGTATAAATCTTCGTCTGGTAGAGTACCAAATTCAGCTATAATGTTTCCATCTATATCCATCCAGACTAAAAACGAACATTTTTCACATATGATACGACTTATATCTTCAAGCTTAGAGATAGAAATATCCTCATTCTTCAAAAGATCAAAGATCGTTTTTCCGAAATCATAAAGTTCACTTTTTACATAGAAAAGGCTCGCCCTTGCAATCTCACTTTCTACACCTTTTTTGTATTGAAAGAATCTCGATCTTAAGTAAGACAGTGAAGAAAAAAAGATTATTCCCACAAAAGAAATGGTGAACAAGATCAGGTAAAGCTTTGTCCTTGTGCTCAACTTTAAACCCTCCATTTTTTAGGAAAGGAGGGGAATTCCCCTCCTTCACTGCCACTCGCCTTTCTGAATAGCTTTGTCTATTGTGTCAGCTGCCCAGTCCAAGCTCTCTTTCACAGACATTCCTTTGATTAAGATTCGATCAGCAGCTTCAGCCCATGTTCTCTCAAACAAAGGTCTGTAGTACTTGGTCTGTGACCCTACAGGAACTCTTGCAAAACTGAGCATCTCTATAAAAGCAGCATCCACTTTGTTCAAAGCTCCTTGTTGCTCCGCAATCTTCTTGTTTGCCGATATGGCAAGACCACCTTCCAAACACCTTTGCCTTTGGGCATACTCACTTGACAACCATGCTGCAAGTTCTGTAGCTAATCTTTTATCTGCAACGTTGGCTGGTACAGCCCATCCAGATGCATATGTGACAGTGACATTCTTCAATCCCGGAGCATGCGGGATCGGTGCGACTCCTACGTCGATTGGTGCTCCTTGTTCAATTTGTCTCTTTGCAGTCAACCAGAACCATCTTCCCGTGATCACCATCCCTATTCGACCTGTAAAGAAGAGGGAGGCTGCCCCACCTAATGCAGCTGCTTCATCTGGTGTGGGAGCATATCCTTTCTTGAAAAGATCTACGAAGAAACTATATGTTTTGACGTTAGTTTCACTGTTAAGGTATCCTGTGGTTTTAGTAAAATCAGGCGAGAACACCTCGCCACCACCAGCCCAAAGAAGGGGTACAGCAACACCAACCCAGCTTGGAAAAGAAAAAGCCCAAACATCTGTCTTTCCATCGCCATCAGTATCCTTAGTTAGACTGGCAGAAACTTTCTCAAACTCTTGCCAAGTCCATCCACTCTGTGAAGGATAAGGTACTCCAAATTTGTCGAAAAGTTTCTTGTTGTAGAACACACCCACCGGGCTTGTATCCTTTGGAAGGGCATATATAGCTCTTCCAGATCTGAATATATTCACCAGGACTTCAAAATATTCGTTCAAGCTTGTGCCAGCAACACCTTCCTCAGCAAGCCTTGATAGATAAGGAGCAAGGTTCAACAAGAGTTTTTCCTCAGCATATCTTGGAACCATTTCGGCATCCAAAAGAAAGACATCGGGGGGAGTCCCAGCCGCTATATCGGTCAAGATCTTTTGATAGTAATTCTGAGGTATTGGCTCATAAATTACTTCTACATCGGGATTTCTTCTCATGAATTCTGCCAAGATCTTTTCGTCGAGTTCTGCTTCCAGTGCGCCCGCCCAGCTACTGACTCTGAGCTTCGTTTTACCAAAACTCAAGCTTACAACCAAGAGTACAAGAAGGACTATCAAAAACTTTTTCATACCTGCACCTCCCTAATTTTGATGTATTACCCCATTTCGGGGATTCTTTAAAAAGGTATTTGTTCTTTCACCATGGTCAAATTAACAAAAAGCTCAGAAAATAATCGTTGAAAAGATTTGTAAATGAATCATGCTGGCTTGTTGTCTGATTATTATACAAGTATGCAACTGCCCAATTTATTTTACATTACATACATCTTGTGCAACCAGGTGAAAGTAACATTTCTGTAAAATTTTCTAAGAAATTTCCAAAGTGAGAACGTCAATTTGTCTGCGACACCCTCTGGGCACACACGATCAAAATAGCCCACCTTTGATGGTGGGCTTTGAGAGTCCTTGGAGGTTCATCCTAAAACTATTTTGACTATTTTGTCTAATTCTTCCTCGTCTAGATAGTTCTTCATTACTATGCTTTGCTTCTTTACCCTCATGAGTATTTCTTCTACTTGCGCATCGCTTGCTTTCAAACCTTTCTTTTGTAAATACAATTTTATGAAGGCCCTTCCGCTTTTTTTACCACCAACATATTTGAGTTTTCTATTCAAAGATTCTGGATTGTATGGGAACATGGAATACTCTATGCCTGAGCCTTTGCTCATTTTTTCATTTGCATCGATAACTATTCCAGATTCGCTATGGAATATCCTTTCCCCAACGATTGGTTTATTGGGTGCAACACGAACCTTGGATATCTCTTCTATGTGCTTGGAGACCGTGTAGAGTTGTGAACAGTCGATTTGAGTATCTATCCCAAGTATCATTTCAAGTCCCATCACAACTTCTTCGGTAGAAGCATTACCAGTCCTCTCACCCAAACAGTTAAAAGATGTTTCAACTGCTTCGGCGCCAGATGCTACTGCCATGAGCGCCGTTGCCGTTGCCAAACCATAGTCGTTGTGTACATGTAAAGCAAGAGGAACACTTGGGAACCATTCTTTCATCTTCCTAACTAAGAAATTAACTGTGAAAGGATGTGCCTGACCAAAGGTGTCAGATATACCTATCTGATCGACCTCGACGTTCTTCAAAAGCTCTGTGTAAACGGTCTTTATCCATTCCAGATTGTTGATTCTAAAAGTGTCCCAACCGCAAAATTCTACAAACAAACCAAGTTCCTTTGCAAGTTTTGCACCCTTGATTATTCTGTTGATGAATTCTTTCGAATCAAGCCCCAACACGTGTTTAACAAAGTATGGATTGATTCCCGTCTCATAAAACAATCCATCTGCACCACATTCCGCAGCCAATTTGACATCTTCTTCAATTATCCTTGCTAAGGCTATCTTTTTTGCTCTCAAGTTCATCTTTGATAGCCTCTTGAAAGCCCTTTGATCCTCTTCAGAAACAGCGGGTGTCCCGATCTCTATCATTTGAATACCTATTTTGTCAAGTTCCTGAGCTATGAATACTTTTTCATCCTCTGTGAAGACAACGCCCGCCATTTGTTCACCGTCTCTCAAAGTTACATCGTGAATTAAGACCTTCTTTGGTAAATTCATCTTAGAGCGAACTTCTGGATGAAAATTCAAAGGCGAAACCCAACTGTTTTTTAGAATGAACGGCTTACAACCTTCAAGTTCTTGAAAGTCCATGTACATTACTCCTTTCTGTAACTTGTAATCAACTCATTACCTTTCTGAGTTATAGAAACTGTTCTTCTCCAGATACCTCCTTCCCTCAAATAACCTCTTCTGACGAGTGAGTTAATTATGGTAGCCAATGCCATCGAGTTTAGACCCGTTTCTTTGGATAATTCATCTGCTAAGATCATAGATTTACCACGGACATGTTCAAGAATCTTAATGCCTGTTTCATCAACACCTTCAAGGATTTCCTTTTCTTTGATCTTTGTTGGTAATGTTTTACCAAAGTCCGTTACCCTAAACATATAGAAACCCGACCCACCGTTGGAAAATCTTTCTATTGCACCCGCCTTTTCAAGTGACAGGACCAATTCACTGCTTTTTGCTGAATCCATATCTAACAGATCAGTTATCTCAGACATCGTGTTATAACCCTTTTTTATGATATCCAAGACCTTAATTTCTTCATCTGTGAGCTTTGATCTTTTTTGGATTTCAAAGTCGTACTTGGATCTTCCAAAGAAATTCGCAATTATGGCGGCTGCAACAGAAACAACGACACCAGGGATCACCATGTGTCCAAATTTGCTGGTCAACGGGTAAATCTTTGTTAAATCCAACAGAGTCCAAACAGACATGAATACAAGACCGACCAGTCCACCCACAAACGCACCAGTGGTGGAGAATTTTTTCGTGTAAAGGCCAAGAATCACAACTACTGCTGTTGGTGCAAGCCATGCCGTCGCAAAGGCGAATAGATAGACTGGGCCACCAGGGAAAAAGCACAAAAGGAGAGCTGCCAAGCCAAATAAAGCGTTCACAATCATTGAAGGTTTCACAAGTTGTTCTGATTTTGCATTCGGTTTAAAAAATCTTTGATAGATGTCCCTTATTATGACTGAACTTCCTGCCATATAATAGGTTGTTGCAGTTGAGACAGAAGCAGCCAGAGTGGTTAAGAGAAAATAGGCGGCAAGAACAGGCGGAGTATCTCTCAGGAATATACCAAATGCGGCCGCAGGTGCAGCAGTTCCTCGGGGTGCAAACATTTCTGGATGAGCTGCACCGACGTATGCACCCAGCAAGGGGTACATAAATCCGTTGGCAAGGAAAAGTATCACAGCAGCCCACAAATAAGAAAGCTTTGCAACCCTCTCACTCCTGACCGAACTGACCCTTATCCAGTAACTGTTCGATCCCCAAACAAGTGCCATACCATAGAGGAAGAATGCAACCAATACACTAGGGTAGAACATGGAAAACCATGGGAAGGTTTTACCAGCTATACCAGTCGTCCAAAAGTTTCCACTGGGCCAATTATTTGAAAGGAAACTCATACCACCGTATTTGACAAGTAGAAAGATCAGAAGCGTTGGTATCGCAAAGGTACAAAGTACACCCTGTATGAAATCTGTTAACGTCACTGCCCACATTCCTCCAAGAACGGTGAAGAACAAGAAGATCAGAAAAGTTATAAAAATTGTAGAAGGTATCGACCATTTTGTAAAACCTGTGATGATTGTAGCCATCGAAAGAATATTGTTTGCAGTTATACCAAGCATCGCTACGATCGTGACAAGTGTTATTACAAATCTAACCTTTCTGTCATATCTTATCTCCAACCATTCAGGTAAGGTATGTGCTCCTGTCCTTCGTGCAACTGGAGCTATGAGAAAGGCATAGGATATGATACCTGTGAGTGAGTATGCAACACCCAACATGAAGATGCTCTTTGTCAAACCACCCATCAAAGTGAAAGCTGGTGCAAGTGTCAAAGTGGTTCCTGCATAACCAATCGCAGCAACCCCCAGTATGTTAACCAAAAGATTGATTTGTCTTCCCGCAACAAGATAATCTGTACTACGTCCTATCCATTTTCTTGTTATCCACCCAACCAAGACCATGACGAAACCAAAAATAGCAAAGAAAACTGTGAAAATAGCTACAGTACTCATTCTCCACCCTCCTTCACTCTTCAACTATTGCCACAGCGCGCACCCAACCGGCGCTGGCTTTGAATATCTTTATTGGGAAAACCGATACCTTGAAGCCGAAAGGTTTGGGTATTTTGTCAAGATTGGCAAGTTTTTCAATATGACAGTACTCTTTTTCAATTGC
Organism: uncultured Pseudothermotoga sp.; assembly: GCA_937995655.1. Taxonomy (GTDB): domain Bacteria; phylum Thermotogota; class Thermotogae; order Thermotogales; family DSM-5069; genus Pseudothermotoga_B. The sequence continues at coordinate 120,221 of CALKJI010000002.1, forward strand.
GGCAAAGTGCGCGGGCCATATATAAGAACCATTCTTGGACTCCTGGTAGTCCTTAGACATGTTCGAAAATGGTCTGTCCCAGGTGTATGCATCTATACCTGTTATCTTGACTCCTTGTTCAATCAGCCACAATGTTGCTTCGCGGCTCATTCCGGGTTGTAAAAAGTATTCCTTTGTTCCCATCCTCTTGTCTGCACCCGTCATTATCAGAACTATGTCAAATGGTTTAATTTTGTAATTTATCCTTTCAAGTTCATTCTTAAGATCTTCAACTGTTATGAATTCACCAAATTTCTTGTGTCTCATGTCGAGAACAACACCATCAGAGTAACACCACTCTAACGGGACCTCATCGATCGTTTTAGCAATCTTCCCTTCAACGATTGGGTGAAAATGCCATGGAGCATCCAGATGCGTCCCTGTATGAGTCATTGCATCAACAAATTCGTAGGACCATCCTAAACCATGCGAATATAGAAGATCTTTCGGATCAACACCAAAGCGTTCCCTCATTTCTTGGGAACCTGCTCTGTGGTCAAGGTAGGTTATCTTGGCTGGCCAAGGCTCGGAAGGAGAGTTTGGAACAATGGTCTCGCTTAAGTCGATCAATTTGACACCCACGGGAATCACCCCCATATTCTCGATTATCGATAATACATAAAGTTCATCGAAGAAAAAAGTACCAAATCTTTTAAATAAAGAGGGAAAAACAACAAGAAGCTTGAAAAAAACTCACAATAAGCCAAATTTCTACTCAGTTTCGCTTTTCCTCAGTTTTGCTTTGAATTTCGATACCATCTCTTTATAATACCGCTGAATAACCTCACCACTGAATCTAATATACTCTGCTATCAAATCTGCAGCTTTCTTCGAATCTCTCTTTTCTATAGCATAAACCACTTCCATGAAATATTGAGAGGAAACTCTTAAATTGTCACCGTACTCCAAACTCAAATACCTATACCTTTTTGCTTGATCTTCTGTTGATTCGAGCAAAGAAACCAATTTTTTGGATCGGCATCCTTCTAAAATAACATCAGTGAACTGAAAGTTTGCTTCAAAGGCTTTGTCAATATCGTGTTCTATATAGGCATCTCTGAATTTTTTCACGAAGATTTTAACTTTTTGAATCTGTTCTTCACTGGCTCTTTCTGCAAACCAAGCAAATGCCAGTGCCCAAAGTTTCTCTTTTATCTTCCAAATATCCAACAATTCTTGAAGATCAAGTTCAGTTACAACATAACCTTTGTGCGGGAACTCTGTAATGAGATCAGATTTTTGTAGAATCTTCAATGCTTCCCTTATTGACGTTTGGCTGGCACCAAATCTTTTAGCAAGTTCCATGATTTTGAGGCGTTCCCCTGGTTTGTAGACACCCTTTATTATCTCTTGCTTGAGTTGTTGAGCTATGCTATCGGAAATCTTCAATGGCCTTTGATAGACTTCCATTTGGCTACTCCATCCTCCCAAAATAATTTTATCTTCTACGATGATGCTCCTATTAATTATAAACACGATTTTGTGTAAATAGTCGCTGTGCATTTTATCAATCACCTTTAAAATGAATATCCTTTTCATTGAATATATGACCTTGAACTTGAAATATGAGTAATCTTCATTATGCCTCTGTGCCTTTTCAAATATAGTAAAGGTTTCTTGTAACTCTTCAGACTAACCCCAGAACTGTGGTAAACTTATGTTTATGGTGAAGACTATATGGCAAATATTCTTGTAATTGATGATGAAAGAAACGTAAGAACCTTGATAAAAAGAATTCTTGAGGAGAGAGGTCATTTGGTTGTTGCCGTTGCAACAGCCGAAGAAGCTCTTGTAGAACTTCGTCGGCAGTTGTTTGATCTTGTAATACTGGACTTGAAATTACCAGGCATATCGGGTATAGAATTGCTTAAAAAAATGAAACAGGAAGGATATGAAATGCCCGCTTTAATTGTATCGGCAATAACCAACGCAATACCCGTTGTAGAAGCAATGAAAAACGGTGCAAGTGACTACGTTTCTAAGCCATTCCCCACTCAAGATCTTGTAAAAAAAGTAGAAGAACTTTTGAATAAGGAAGAGATAAGCTTCGAGAAACTTGAAAGAAGAATCGAAGAGAAGGTCTCCCAAGGAAAACTAGATATAGCAGAACGTATGGCAAGGGAGTTGTTCTCAATTCATCCTTCTGCCGAGGCACATTTCGTCTACGCATTGGTCATGGAGAGATTGGGGAACAGTGAAATCGCATACAGACACTTAAAAGCAGCTTTGGCTTTAGATCCGGAGCACAAGAAGGCAAACAGGGAGATTCTAAGATATGAAAAGAAAAACTGAAGGTCTGTACATAATCATCGTGGGCTGTGGAAAGATAGGTTCAATAGTTGCATCGCAAATGTCTGCTTCCGGTAACAACGTAGTTGTTATAGACAACAGAGAGGAAGCCTTTGATAATCTTTCCGAAGAATTCACGGGTTTTAAGATACTTGGAGATGCTACAGAGATAGTGCACCTGAAAGAGACAAAGATCGAAAGGGCAAACGTTGTACTGGCTCTCACGGGTGATGATAACACCAATTTCATGGTTTCAACGGTGGCAAAACAGTATTTTGGTGTCAAAGAAGTAATTGCCCGAGTAAATGATCCAGATAACGAGAAAATATTTGAAGAATTCGATATAGAAGTGATCTCGCCAACGGCGCTCGTAGCAGAAAAAATTATACAGAGGGTAGATACGGAGGGACAAGGTTGAAGATTGTCATAATAGGTGGGTATCGTATTGCCTATCATTTAGCACGATCTATGATCTCCAAAGGGTATCACGTTTACATTGTTAACAAAGATCCACAGGTGTGTCAAGAGTTGGCCAAGAAACTCTCTGCAGTCATAATCAACGGAGATGGTAGTAAGAAGAATATCCTCGACCAAATAGAATTTTCGCAAGATGATATAGTCGTTATATTGACAAACACCGACAGAGACAGTTTAATAATTTCTCAAATGATAAAGAAGTACTACGGTGTGGAAAGAATAGTCACTTTGGTAAACGATCCAGAGAATATAGAAATCTTCAACAGACTTGGTGTTAAGGCTGCCATCAGCCCTACATCGTTGTTAAGTCAAACCATACAAGGTCTTCTGCTTGTCGAAGAGATAGAAGAATTTTTTCCAGTGGAAGAAGGCAAACTAGTTTTCTTAAGGCTTGAGATACCAGACAGTTCTCCTTCTGCCGGCAAGAAACTGAAAGATATAAATCTCCCAAATGAGTCTATCATAGGCGGAATTTTGCGACAAAATAATGTCGTGATACCCAGGGGCGAAACGGAACTGTTACCTGGTGACCGTATTTTCATAATATGTGAACCCAGGGTTCAGACACAGGTAATAAGAAATCTGGTAGGTGAATAAAATGCCCTCATATCTGCGGGCAAGTTATGTTGTCATCCTAAATGTTTTAAGCAGTATCCTGATGTTCTTTTCTTTGATCTTGTTGCTTCCTTTGATTTTTTCCATTTTTTGTCAAGAGATCTCATTAATACCTGCTTTCCTAATCACTGCAGGCTTTTCATTGATTCTAGGTTTTATTTTCCGCATCAAACGTCGTTCGGCAAGAATGGATGTTATAACCTCTAAGGAAGGTGCCGTGATAGTATTTTTCGCTTGGATGCTCGTTATTTTTCTTTCGTCTTTACCCTATGCCTTTGCAGGAATTTTAACTCTCTCGCGTGCTATTTTTGAGGCGACGAGTGGTTGGACAACTACTGGACTTACAGTCATCTCCAACTTAGAGATAATGCCAAAATCGATTCTTTTCTGGCGAAGCCTCACTCAATTCCTGGGTGGAGCAGGATTTGCAATTATCGTTATGGGAGCAATAATTGGACCGACAGGACTTGGGTTGTACCAAGCAGAGGGAAGAATAGACAATATAGTACCCAACATTAGGTACTCGGCGAGAGTCATTATGCTTGTTTATATGGCTTATGCTGGCGCTGGAACAATTGCTTTGAAGATCACTGGTATGACTCTTTTTGATGCCTTGAACCATTCTTTAACTGCACTCGCCACTGGTGGTTTCTCAACAAAAAACAGTAGCATTGCCTTCTTCAACAACGTGGGTATAGAAATCGTGACAATGATGTTGATGTGGCTTGGAGCTACAGGATTCGGTATCCACTATGCGTTCTGGCAAAGAAATTGGCAGGCTTTGAGGAAGAACCCTGAACCAAAACAAATGATTTTACTAACTGTTGTTTCAACTATAATAATCCTCACCGGTGGTTTTGGAAAGCTCTTTTCCAATGTCAATGAAGGTATTAGGCATTCATTGTTTCAAGTTGTTTCAGCACTCACCGGTACAGGCTTTTCGACTGTGAGTCTTAGAGATTGGCTTTCTTTTCCTGCTGCAATACTGGTTTTGAGTATTCTCATGTTACTAGGTGGTTGCATGGACTCGACCTCCGGCGGTATAAAACAATACAGGGTTGCTGTCCTGCTGAAAACATTTACTCTTTCAGTTAAAAGGTTCATGCTTCCAAGGAGTGCGGTAGTACAGGTTGAAATATGGAAGGGTAACAATAAAAGATATCTTGATGATTCTCTCATCAGGGAAGCCTTTCTCGTGTCAAGTCTCTACGTTATTTCTTTCGTGATTGGTACAGTGATTTTGACTTTGTGTGGTTATCGAATCTCTGAGTCCATTTTTGAGTTTGCTTCAGCACTTGCTGGCGTGGGACTTTCGGTTGGAATCACAAATTATTCAATGCCAAACTGTGCCTTGTGGACTCTAATAAGCGGTATGTTCCTCGGAAGACTAGAATTTCTTGTGATCATATACGCTTTAAGCAAAATAATGAGAGATATTTCATCAATAGTTCAGAGAGAAAAGACCACTGTGTGACTGATCCTTCAAATACATAGCCCATCCTGGTGCTGGTCTATCATCGATGAAATAGGTAATCAACCGATCATTGGATATAATATAAATCATTCCATTCTCTGACATCGTAGGGTGAGCTGTCGGTGGGTAGGCAAGGGACTGACTGGTAATTTTGTTAGAGTTCTGGTCGAGTAATAGGATCTGTGTTTTGGTGAAGACCAATATGTGACTTTCAGTGAGAATAAGGCTGCAAAGTTCATCGAATTTCATCGTCCAGTTAACCTTCCCTGAGAGATCCAATGAATACAACGTTCCCGTTTCATCGTAGCAAAATACCGATTTGTCATTAGAGACAATGTAACTGACAAGCGGCTTATCGGGTGAAAATGTCCACAATATTTTTCCTGAAGATATGTCTATGGCATATAATTTGCCATTGTTAACAACGAAGGCGTTTCTCATAGATAGGATAACCATGCCTTGTTTGCTGAACTCAAGATAGATTGCCCAGGTCAAATTACCAGAAAAGTCTGTCAATCTTAATATACCTAACCAATCGAGTGTGATGATTCCAAATCTCTCATGAACTACAGGGGGACATACAAACCAATTTCCCGCGTTGAATCGCCACAACTCGTTTCCACTGAAATCAAAGTGTAAAAGCAAGCCATCGTCATCGGAGATCAAAAATCCCTGAGGAGTAATTGCAGCTGGAAGACTTATGTTTGCACTGGTCTTGAGTCTTGTGATCTTATCTCTAATGAGATAAGCACTTTTATCCCAGGAACCCATTATCACTGTCCCATCCTTCATCACAACCGGATCACTTGTAGTTATAAAAGAAACTTTTAAAGAAGAGGTCTTCTTGCTGTCTAAATTCAAACTGATCAGTTCACCAGTCATGGTCGCTGAATAAACATTCTTTCCCCAAACAACGCAAGAGGTCTTCACAGGCAAAGGAAGCTTGACTTCATCCACCATTTCAATTTGTTTTTTCTCAACTTTAGGAACTTCGATAGGCTGAGTCTTTTCTGGCATAACTGTCTTGGGTTTTGTCGCTATAGACACTGTCTTTGAAAAAACCACATTTGATGAAAAACTGTGTAACAATTTCATAGTTGAAAACAAGACATTTACGACTCTTATAGTTCCATCTTTTGTGGTTGCATAGACGTAATCTCCATAAGAACTTATAGATTTTGCGTTTACGTTGAGTGAGTCCACGATCTTCAAGTTTTGCAACGTCATCAACCTTAAAGTTCCATTTGAATCCAAAAGGATTAGATTATCTCTTATATTTATAACTTGATCGAAGCTGCCACCCAGACTACTTTCTTTCTCATAAACTGGATACCCTTCGTTGAAACTCATCATATAGAACCTGCTTTTAGTCCATGAAAAAAGATAGTTACTGACAACCTGCATACCTAAAAAAGGTTCTGGACCAGACAATTCCCAAACTTTGTTCATAGTTTTTGTGTAACATGTCAGCTTACCATTGGAGTGTAATATGAGAAAGTAATTCTCATAAGAATCTACTTTGGAGATCTTTTCAGCAAATGTGTAACTGCGCTGAAATACCAGATCTTTCCTGTAGACAGACATTTTGTATTCAGAAAAGACATATATATTGTCAGAAACCAGCATTTCAAAAGCCTTTTCGCCCAAAGTGATACTGTTAATCTTCTCAAGAGATGTGTTATAAGACTCTATCTGAGATTGACACAGAACATAGATCTTATCTTCTTGATGAACTGCTTTGATGGGATTATTCACCTGTGTGGAACTTGTTCGAATTGGAACAAGTGGTATGGAAATGTCATACAACTCAAGATTTGAATTGGTTGCCACGAGTAGATATTGACCAAAAACCGCCGTTGCTAAAAGAGAACAGATTAAGACCAGTATTTTCATAAATGCACCTCACAGATTGGTCTTTCTTTCAAGATTATACAGGTTCATACCTTTTAAAAAAACCGATCTTTCTGTGCAAAAGATAAGTCAAAAATGCATTCGTTAAATAAAAAACTGTACTCAGTAAGAGTAACTTAGTATAGTCAGAACTGTCGTTAACAATATAGCCATAAAGCAAAGCAGCCACAGCTCGAGATGAATTATTCAAAAGGTTTCCGATTCCATTTGTCATAGGGAGATATTGCACAGGTAGATTGGAAAAGACCAGAACCGAGAAGATGGGACTCACCATATTCATCAACATGAACCTAACTACATAGAGTGACGAGAAGACAACTGGGTTTCGAACAAAAGCCAAAGAAATCATCAGAGGAACGACAAAGCTGTAGCAGAAAAGTAGAACCCTTGTCGAACCAAAACGTTTTTCAAGCACATGGTTCATCATTCCTCCGAATCCAGTAGCTATTTGAGTCAACGCCATCACCAGGCCAATCAGAGTTGTTGACATAGCAAAAAGATCGTTGAGCATGAGATTACCAAAGCTTATGAACAGGCCTGCACCAAACCCAACAAGTAAGTTGGAAAAAAGGTAGTACCACAAAATATCCCTTTGAACTTTTGTGAACGCAACCTTTTCAATGTTTTGTCGGCTAGTGATGGGCAAATTTTTGACTACAAACAGGCTGGTACTATATATCGCGTTCGCAACAAGCATCGTGAGTCTAAAACCAATGAGATCGGCAATCGTTCCACCCACCAAATTTCCAATGACACTGGTAATCATGGAAATTGAAAAATTAGAGCCGAAAATAATTATTCTATCCCTTGAAGGAGTCGAGACAATCATAGATGCAGATATCATTATCGATATAGCAGAAGATGAAGCGCCAGATAGGAAGTTCAAAAAAATTTGTGTTTGGGGATCTGTCAGGAATATTCTTAGAAACTGTACAAGTATTTGTATCAGCAATAAAGACTCAAAGAATCTTCTTTTTTCGAATTTATTCATGACAAATGCAAAAAAAGTCCCAAGAACCGCTGAACCCCATAGACCTGCGGAAGTAATCTTGCCTATGTCCAGGTTTGTCAAACCATTCTGCCTAAGAAAAAGGTTATAAACTACACCATATATCTGACCAGCAAAACTTGTTATTGCTGTAAATACATAAAAAAACACGGACTGAACACTCCTTAATATCTGCAATAAGGATTATATAGTTTTTCATAGAGCCGAACGTTTCGATGATTCATCCTTTCTGTTTCAGTAAGAATTTATAGTACAAAGTCCTGGCACGCCGTATCAATGACCATGTTAATTCAAGAACATCTTTCAGAGTGTATAATTTTCATGAGGTGTACTTGTGCTTGATAAATACAACCGTAAGATAGATTATCTTAGATTTTCCATAACCGATAGATGCAATCATCGGTGCCTTTACTGTATGCCACCAGATGTTAAATTCCTGCCAGATGATCGTCTATTAACACTTGATGAAATAAGAACTTTGGCAGAAACATTTTCCCATCTTGGTATAGAACAGGTACGTATAACTGGTGGAGAGCCTTTACTCAGAGAAGATGTTGTGGATATAACAAGAGAGTTGGCACAATATTTCAGTGTCTCAATGACCACAAACGGAGTCAGGCTCAAAGAACTTGCATGGCCTCTAAAAGAAGCTGGCTTGATTTCAGTGAATGTTAGCCTGAACAGTTTGAATGAAGATGTATTTTTCACAATCACAAAAGGAAAGGTGAAACCAGTACTTGCCGGTATAGACGTCGCTATAGAACGTGGCTTGTTTGTGAAGTTAAACACCGTTGTGAGCCAGATGAACCTGAAGGAGTTACCAGAACTTGTAGATTTCGCATCTAAAAGAGGTATTCCCATAAGGTTTATCGAAATGATGCCAATTGGAAGGCAAAATAGGGGAGTAATCTTTGAAGATCAAATATTAGAAAAACTTTCAGATTTTGATTTAAGACCAGTTCAAGTGAAATTAGGGCAAGGGCCTGCAAAATACTTTGTCACAAAATATGGCAATTACGTGGGAATAATATCTGCCATGAGTAAGTCCTTCTGCGAAGATTGCAATAAACTTCGACTTTCTTGTGATGGAAAGCTCTACCCATGCCTAGGTTCAACCCATTATGTGGACTTGTTAAAAAGTTTAAGATCTGGACATCACCAAGTAGAACAGTTATCTGAACTTATAAAGATTGCTATTTATAATAAACCTTTATCTCACCAGATGAAAGATTCAACTGTAGACAACGCAATGAATAGATTGGGAGGATAGAAATGAATGGGGATCTGACTCACTTAGATAAGGATGGGAATCTTCACATGGTAGATATCACACAAAAACAGGACACAGAGAGAATCGCTGCTGCTCATGCAGTTATTAAGATGAATAGGCACACCCTCGATGCCATAGAAAGCGGTAATGTAAAGAAAGGAAATGTTTTTGCAGCAGCAAAGATCGCAGGAATAATGGCAGCCAAGCGAACCTCAGAGCTGATACCACTTTGCCATAACATAAATTTGACCAATATAGAGCTTGAGTTTAAAACCGATCGCGAGCAAAATTGCGTGCAGATACTTTCAACTGTCAAGTGCCTTGGAAAGACCGGGGCAGAGATGGAGGCACTTACAGCCGTTAGCGTCGCCGCTTTAACAATATATGATATGTGCAAGGCTATAGATAAAGAGATGGTCATAGAGCAGATATACCTCGTCGAAAAATCGGGGGGTAAGTCTGGTGCTTGGAAAAGAAAATAGGTTAGAGGCAAGAATTGTTTCGGTGAACATCTCCACAGTGAAGGGTGTTAAGAAAACGCCGGTCCCAGAAATCGAGTTGATCGAGAACTATGGTGTCAAAGGTGATGCTCATGCCGGCAACTGGCACAGGCAGGTTTCCATGCTTTCCACTTTGAGCATAGATAAAGCAAGAAAATGGGGCATAGATGTAAATTTTGGAGATTTCGCTGAAAATATAACAGTAGAGGGAGTTGAACTGTGGAACTTTCCCGTCGGTACAAAGGTATTAGTGAATGATGTTGAGCTTGAATTAACTCAGATAGGTAAAGAATGTCATGACGGTTGTGCAATCGCAAGGGCAGTTGGAAAGTGTGTTATGCCAAAGGAAGGTGTGTTTTTAAAGGTTGTAAAAGGTGGAAAGATCAAAGTTGGTGACACATTGATCTTCATCATTCCCAAGGTAGGGTTTTAAGTTGAAAGCCTCCGCCAAAAAGTTCAAAGTGTTCACCAAATATCTATTGATAGCTTTGACGCTTTTTCTTGCCTTCTTTGATTTTGGTTTATCTCTCTTGGTCGTTCTAATTACAAATATACCTCTGATTAGAAAATCAATCTTTGGAAGGTTGGTACTTGATACACAAAAAACTCCTTGGTCCAAGGTTGAAACATACCAGTACATGCCCAAGAAATTGCTCGATGTGTTCTACCCAAGAACTGAGAATATAAGCGGCGTTGTCGTATTTGCCCATGGTGGTGGCTGGATCAGCGGCTATAGAAGACAACCAAACAACATGTCATGGTATAGATTCTTGGTGTCGCAAGGCTTCATAGTGGCAACAATAGAATATAGTAGAGGCTATATCCAGGAAATAGAAAAATTGGTTGAAGAGCTCACTAATGCCGTACTTTTTCTAAGTAAAAAGTTTGGCGATTCTTATAAAGGACAATTCTCACTCATGGGATTGTCTGCAGGTGGACATCTTGCATTGCTAGTTGGTCTAAGGTATCTAGACCTTGTTGACAAAGTGGTCGCCTATTATGCTCCGTGTGATCTTATGGATATATGGGAATCTGAATCAGTCTTCGCACGATTTTCTGTGATGGCAACGATCAAAAGACTACCCAGTAGATCTAAAGAAATCTATGAAAAATACTCGCCAATAAACTATGTCACGTCTTCTTGCCCCAGAATCTTGTTAGTTCATGGGATAAAAGATTGCGTTGTGCCCTACACAAGTTCTGTGAAGATGTTCAAAAAGCTTAGAGAAAGCGGTAATATAGCAAAATTAATGTTACATCCAAAAGGTGATCACGGTTTTGAATTTGTACTGAAGGACCAAAGAACTATCCAGATCCTTCAAGAAACTGTGAAATTCTTGTCGGGTGATTTAAACTCTTCCTGAGCTGT
>CALKJI010000003.1 GCA_937995655.1 uncultured Pseudothermotoga sp.
TCGTATTCTGGATGACTTTCCATAAAATTCTTTACATACTCTCCATACTCATCTTCAACTACACTACCACCTATCCATACAAATGCTACATCCTCCGCTTGTTTTAACACCTTATCTGCTATATTCAAAAACCTTATGGGATTTTTTGGTCTATCTAATCGTGCTACATTGCCAACTATTTTTACATTTTCAGAAATGCTTAATTCTTTTCTTAATTTGCCTTTTTCAATACCTTTTGGCGGAATTATCGCGTTTGGAATCAATACGTACTGATTCTCTTTTCCTATCTTCCACCCTTTAGCCTTTTTGAGATCGCTTGTGGCTAACAGAACAATCTTGTCACAAAATTTTGATGCAAATCTTTCTGCCCATATGAATAGTTTCCTTTTTAAGCCGCTGTACTGTTCGATCGCCCACCAACCATGGATGGTGTAAATGATTTTCTTGACCCTACAACTTCTTGCAGCAAGCCTTCCAACGATACCTGCCTTTGAAGAGTGAAGATGAACTATGTCATATCTGCCAAGCTTTATGATTCTTCTTAGTTCAAAAAACGCCTTAAAATCCTTAAGTGGAGATATCTCTCTGACAAGGTTTTTTACTAGATGTACTTTGACATTTATTCTGTCAAGCTCTGGTATCAACATACTATTATGTGGGCCACAGGCAACCTCTATATGATATTCAGCCCCGTAGAATTCTTTTAAACCACGCACAATACTGTAAAGAACTTTTTGTCCACCTGCCCAATCCGATCTTGTGATCACATGCAGAACTTTTTTCATTACTGTGCTCCTTTTCCAAAGATCATCGTCTCCAATGTGTAAAGTATAATCTTTATATCTGTCCAAATACCGCCATTCTTCACATACCAAAGGTCGTACTCAATTTTTTTCTTATACTCCTCAAGGCTGGAACTATATTTGTAATTTACCTGTGCCCAGCCTGTGATACCAGGTTTAACCATCAGTCTGTGATCGAAAAAGGGAATCTTTTCTGAAAGGTCTTTGTGAAAATTAGGCTGTTCGGGCCTTGGTCCAACGACGCTCATATCGCCCCTCAAAACATTTATAAACTGTGGGATTTCATCGATACGCCTTTTACGAATGAACCTGCCTACCTTTGTTATTCTATCTTCCTCTTGATTGGCAAAGCGTGGGGTTGATATATCCTCATCTCTCATACTGCGAAATTTGTACACGGTGAACTTTTTGCCATCTTTGCCAACTCTCGTTTGTTTAAAGATAATAGGCCTACCATCTTCAAAGTATATGGCAATGGCTGTGACAAGCATCACAGGAGAAAGAATCACCAAGGCAAGGACTGCAATGATTATGTCTAAAATTCTTTTTGTGATCTTGTCTTGCTTTTTCTTAAAGGCTTGTTTGTAATAATTCGGATAAGCCTCTATAAGCTCAACAGGAATTCTTTTAAGTTCTTTCTCCACAAACTTTGGTAAAAGCGGGGGTTGAGAAAGCTTTCCATCGAATAGTTTCATTGTTGCTTCTGATTCAAAAAAAACCTTCCGTGAACCTTTGGGCAAGTTCCGAATTATTTCGATGGTTACATTAGGATTTTCCTCTTGAATTTCTTTAACAAAACTAAGATTGGCAGAGTCTTGGCAAACCAAATAATACTTTTGTTTCTTAAAACAAAGAGCCCTCAAAGCTGCTATTCTAAAGGGAACAAGGACAAAAAGACAAAAGAGAAGGTTGGACAAGACAAATTTCCATGAAAAGTTATAGTCAAATATTGGTTTAAAAACTAAGTAGACGATGATGGATAAAAAAAATGCCATGGCACTTCGAAGAAGCTGGTTTAAAAATCTGTTTTGTTTTCTGTCGTAAACACGCATTGAATAGAGAAATACACAGATCAAAGTAACAAGCCAAAAACTTTGCCAAAAGCTGTGATTACTATAAAAGCTCCATGCTGCAAGTACCAGCACATCAATGAGAAAGATCACCCAAAACACTCCTCAAATATATTGTTAAACAAGTTTTAGTCCATAAATTTTGTGAACGTTCCTGGTAAGTTCTAAAAAAATTCATTGGAAGATATAGTTCCTGTTTGAATAAACTTACACCATCACAATCGTTCAAAGACGTAAATAGCCGCCCTCTTTTTACCGCCGAAGTATCTTCACACAAACCCATGGCTAGTTCCTCGCCTTTGAGAGGTAACCAACGAAAATTGTATTTTTGTGAAGAAAAAAAGTACCTTTGGCAAAGATTCTTCGTGCCATATAGATTGCAATCTTCAGTTGATTCTTACCAATGGCGTATAAAGGACAAACTAGGATAACAAGTGCCGAAAATGACATTAATTTTTCATGCAAATTCCATCACCTTGGGCAAATTCATAATAATCGCTCGCCCCAAATATTCTAAAATAGCTGAGTACATCTTTGAAGACTTCATTCAGATTTTATCACTTCAATTATAAAACACATCTTGCCGCCCAAGAAAGATTTTAGCAAAAAGGTCAAAAAAGAAAAGATAGCAGATTCAAATACATGTTTTGTGTCAAGAATGATTCTAAACCTTGCTTGGATCACTTTTTTATAAAGTAGGTTACTAAGAAATACTTTGTATGCTTAATGACAACCATTACATGGAGTACGCCTTTATCACATCTAATTGTTGTATATATTATTTTTTCAATCTAAATTGTATAATCTGTCTTTTATTTTCTGACACAACTTTGAGTACCAAAATATTATTTTAAATACAACTATCGCAATCTGCCCAAAGCCAATGATTTAGACCAAAGGAAAACACAAACTATACCAGTCTTAGATAGGAAGCTTTTCTATTTGTAAGATAATTTGCAAAGAAGCTCTGATCTTAGTCAATGGGGAGAGTTTTATCAATCTTATGGCTTTCTACAGACATTGTAGCCTAATTCTCAGAGACTATCGTCCAGAAGGCAGGTTTTGGTTGATACTTTTCGTCAAAAAGCAGAGGCCAGTTGTTCCTTCTAACGGGAAAGCCTCTTAGCCATGAATAATCATCTTTCAGTCCCCAGAAGGTGACGTTGTTTATGATATGGCTGTATCTTTTGTAAACCTGAAAGAGCCTTTGGTAGAAGTCTGCTTGTTGGCGCAGTAATTCAGCGGGTACTGTCTGGTATTTGGTCACATTGTCTGTGTAAATGTCCACATCGAGTTCAGTAATCTCGATTATTATCCCTGGTATGGTGGCAAACAGGGCTATTGCCTGCTCGATTTGTTCTATATTCCTTGCAAGGTTCAGATGTTGCTGCATTCCTATGCCATGAATCGGTATGCCCCTTTCTTTAAGGTCTTTCACCAAATTGTATATGATATCGCGCTTTCGGGGTTCAAATTCGTTGTAGTCGTTGTAGAAAAGTAACGCTTGAGGGTCTGCCTCGTGGGCAAAGTTGAAGGCAAATTCTAAGTAATCGGATCCTATTGTTTGATACCACAAACTTTTTCTCAATCCATCTGGTTGGCTCGGGTCAACTGCTTCGTTCACCACATCCCATGCATATACCTTGCCTTTGAAATGTCCTACCACCGTATAGATGTATTCTTTCATTCTCTCTATCATCTCTTCTCTGCCCAGTAAATTCCCTGAATTGTCTTTAAAGAACCAGTCCGGTGTCTGGCTGTGCCAAATCAACGTGTGCCCTCTGACAACAAATCCATATTGCTGAGCAAACTTTATGTATCGATCTGCCATTGTGAAATCATAGAAGATCTTGCCATCAATTCCCCTTCTCAATATACTCTCTGGTTTCATTTCATTCTCTGCAGTTATGCTGTTGAAATGTTTTGTTACAAGCTGCACATCAAGAGGGTTACTAAAGGCTCTCACAGGCAAGGCAACACCTATTTTAAAGTACTCAGAAAAGACTTCTTTCAGAGATGGTACCTCCCTCCCTTGCGATGGATTTGCATAACAAAGGCCCAAAAACAAAATCACCGTTAAAAGGATTAAAACAAAGGTTTTCACTTTGAACACCCCCGATAAACCCAAATGTATTTGGTCCTTTCTTTTGATCTTCTCTGCCTTCGTAACAAAACTCTGTTCCTTTGATTGTTCAACTAACTCGAAAGGCTTTAATCTTCCTCTATTCAAATCTCTTTGTTTTGAGTTGGCTACGGTGTATTCACTATGACCTTAGAAGGAAAGTTATCACCATTGTCCAAAACATTTCTGCCCTTCAAATCTAGCTTTCAAATCTTCTTGTTTCTGCCATGAGTTGCTCCAAAGATGAATAAAGCTTCCTATAATAAACGATGGCTTGGTCATAAACCTTTGACCAATCGGGATCTGGTATGAAGGTCTTCTCAACTTGGTTCCACCTTTCAACGGGCGCTTTGTCTGCCATCCCCGCAAGCATCGCTGCACCTATTGAGGCCCCCTCATTTTGAACTAATTGCTCAAGTTGTATGTTTAAAGCGCTGGCAACGATCTTTGCCCACAATTCGCTTCTGGAACCACCACCTGTTACTTTTGCCACCCTTGGAACAACGACCAATCTTTCTATAGCGTCTTTACAGTCTCTAAGCGCAAAAGCCACACCTTCTAAGATAGATCGAGTCAAGGTCTTTTTGTCTGAGCTTGCGGAAAACCCAAAGATCACGCCACGAGCGTTGGGGTTCCTGTGTGGAGTTCTTTCTCCGCTCAAGTAAGGTAAGAAAAAGACTCCGCCTTGGCATGGCTCTGTGTTTTGTAACTGATTTATGAGGGTTCCTACATCTTGGTGACTGATCAGCCTGGAAAACCAATCGAGTGAAAAGGTTGCAGACAGAACTACCCCCATGTGATAAAACATATCTTTGAGGACGTGTCTAAAGGTATGCACTCTACCTGTTAAATCGGGGATGTACCGTTTACTGGTGAGTATGACTGTGCCACTGGTTCCAATACTGATGACCATAACGTTTTCAGTGAAGGCGTTCATGCCAAGTGAAGCGCATGCGTTGTCAGCCCCACCGGCGACGATAAGAGGTCGGGATCCAAACCCGACCTCCTTTGCCACATCCCCCAACATGGTCCCGACCACGGCTTGTGACGGAATAACCTCTGGCGGTTCTATGTGCGAATCAGAAAGGATCTTCAATGCCTCTTCATCCCAATTGTTTTCTTTCACCGAGAAAAGGGATGTGCCTGAGGCATCGCTCGGTTCAGTACAAAGTTCACCCGTCAATTTCCAGGCTATGAAATCCTTGGGGAGCAAAAATGTGCTGGCTTTTTTGTAAATTTCAGGTTCGTGATTCTTCACCCACAGCAGCTTTGGTGCCGTGAAACCAGTGAGTACTGGATTTCCAAGTCGCTCAATCACAGCCTCTTCGCCACCAAGAAGTTCTGTAATAATCTTGGTTTCTTGATAACAGCGCTGATCGTTCCACAGAATAGCGGGCCTTAAAACATTACCCTTTTTGTCCAGCAAGACCAATGAATGCATCTGTCCGGTGAGTCCTATGATCTTTGGTTCCATACCAGTTTTTGAAAGTTTGGAAAGCAATCTTTTCACGGCCGACCACCAATCTTGGGGATTTTGCTGGTACCAACCAGGCTTTGGAGAACTTATGGAAAGTTCCTGTGAATCTTTGAAAACTATCTTTCCTTCATGATCTAAAAGTATCAACTTTACCGAAGTTGTTCCAACATCTATCCCAGCATACATTCAGATCATCCCCGATCAGCTTAGAGTCGTGAGAATATAATAATTCAACATGGCCTCAAGTTCTTCTTGCTTTCCAGAGTCTGGCATACTGACCTCTTTGTCTAAAATGTATTGCTCAAGTTCTTCGAAGCTAATCTGGTTATTTTTTATTTTCAAGCCTATACCATCGTTGTAACTTGAGTATCTTTGTTCAAGTGTTTTGTCCAACGTGCCTTCTTTGATTATTCTGTGAGCAACTTTGAAACCCAGGGCGAAACTGTCCATTGCTACGATGTGGCCTATGATCAAATCACGAAGAGTGTGTGAGGCTCTTCTTGGCTTTGCATCGAAGTTCAAGCCACCTGTTGTAAAACCACCTGCTTTGATCACTTCGTACATGGCAAGCGTTGTTTCGTAAATGTTGGTTGGGTATTGATCTGTGTCCCATCCAAGCATCAAATCGCCTTGGTTTGCATCTATACTGTGAAATTTATCGTTGATCCTGGCATATCTCAGTTCATGTGCAAAGGTATGTCCAGCCAAGGTTGCATGGTTAGCCTCGATATTGAATTTGAAGTAGTCATCTAAACCATAGTTTTTCAAAAATGCCAAACAGTGCGCTGAGTCAAAGTCATATTGATGCTTTGTGGGCTCCATTGGTTTTGGTTCGATCATGAACTGGCCTTTGAAACCTATTTTCTTTGCATACTCAACTGCCATGTTCAGAAATCTTGCTAAATTGTCAAGCTCCAATTTCATATCCGTATTCAAAAGGGTTTCATACCCTTCCCTACCGCCCCAGAAAACATAACCTTGGCCACCGAGTTCCTTGGTTACTTCAATTGCTTTCTTCACCTGTGCAGCGGCATAGGTAAAGACTTCTGCCGATGGCGAGGTTGCCGCACCTTGGCAATACCTGGGATGGGAAAACAGGTTTGCCGTTCCCCACAAGAGCTTCAGGTTGGTTCCTTGCAATCTCTCTTTGAGGTAAAAGACGACTTTGTCAAAGATTTGATTTGTTTGGCGCAGGGTCCTTCCCTCTGGTGCTATGTCGCGATCGTGAAAACAGAAGTATTCAATTCCAAGTTTTTCGGCAAATTCTGCAAGGGCATCGATTCTCGCATAGGCTCTATCCAAAGGATCGGTCAAGGTATTCCATGGTCTGTGGAAAACAGCTTCTCCGAACATATCGTTACCTGTCCCAACAAAGGTATGCCAAAAGGCAACGGAGAATCTTAAATGATCTTTCAGAGGCTTGCCGTCGATGATCTCCTTTGGGTTGTAGTATTTGAAACTCAAAGGATTTGTACTTACTGGTCCCTCGTACTCAATTTTCGGAAACTCTTTGAAAAATTCCATGTGGCTCACTCCTCTCGCCTGTCACAAACTGATAATCCTCTGGTGTTAGAGAATTTATAAACTGTCCTGTGATTGTAAAGTTGCCCAGGTAAAAGCAAAGCTGATGGAAAGTTTTTGTGATTTGGCGAATCTGGGAAGTTTTGAGTTTCCAAACATACACCAGCATAATTGTTGTAAATCCTACCTCCCTTGCCATGAACATTTGAAAGGTAATTGCCAGTGTAAAGTTGTAGACCTGGTTGTGTCGTATAAATTTTCAAGTCTATACCTGTTTGCTCATGAAACAACTGCGCTGCAAATTTTGTCTCGCCTGTCTCACCGTTCAAGACGAAATCTTGGTCATAGCCCGTCAAGCCTGTATGGAAAAGTTGCTTCAGTGCCTCACCAATCCTTCTTGGTTTTCTAAGATCAAAAGGACCGCCTTCTATAGGTTTTATCTCACCCGTTGGGATCAGGTATTCATCCACTTCTACCGACAACTGTGAATTGGCAGGCCTGTAAATGACTGCGACATCGAGGTTCCCTGGGAAACCCTCTTCACCATCTTTACTTGTGTATTTTAGAATCAATGACACAGTATCTGAACCAAATTCGTCCAAGAAAGCATCAAAAACTTTTGTGTGAAAACCCCTTGGACCTCCGTGAAGGGTATTTGGTCTATCCTTGTCATTAATAGGTAAGTGATAGGTCCTTCCTTTTATAGTGATCGTTCCCTTCGCGATCCTGTTGGCATACCTACCAATTATGCTCCCAAAATAATAGTTATAGTTTTGTTCCTCGTATTCTTCAAGGGTGTCAAATCCAAGAACCACATCGATTAGTTCCCCTTTTTTGTCTGGTACCCATAGTTCCCTGATTACTGCCCCGTAGTTGATCACCCTACAGATCATGCCACTTTCTGATTCAAGAGTGAACTGATAAACTGGCGTTCCCTCCTTAGTGAAGCCAAAGAGTTCTTTTTGAATCAAATGATTTTGTGATCTTCTCAAGTTTTCATTCCCTCCAAAAACTTACATGGGAATATCTTGATTTTAAGGTCACAGTATTGTGCAAAAGTATTTTTTATAAATCCAAAACTTCAAACTTTGCGTACTCCCTTAGGCTAAAATTATCAGCCGGTGAATTTAGACAATAATTGAGCCATCAGAAGCATCATCGTAGTTAGAAGAACTCTGAATGTAAACAAATGCGTCGACCATCTGGCAGTTACTGTAGTTCCTAATCAGTTTCATTGTATTTATACAGTTACACCAAATAGAAAGTCAAAGAGCAAAATCGTTAGATAAAAGCGAAGAGCTATCGTTAAACCAAATTAACTTAGAAATCTTTCTCTTTGCTCTTGATTGCTTCCAAAATCTTTCTCTTTCTTTTCAGAATATTTTCTTCTTTCTGAGAATATTCATTTTTCCCATCTCTTACGGCTTGAACAAAATTTATCCAAAAGAATTCATACTTTGCCAATATCTATCAGGGCATTCTGTGAAAGATACAAACGAGAGCGAGGGTTTCATCAACTGGGCTCTTTATTTTCCTATCAGGGCATTCTGTGAAAGGTGCAAAGACTTTATACTTCAAGTGAAAGCCGTTGGAATCCAATTTCATCACTGTTGATTTCATCGCAAATTGTGGATTCTTGACTGGAAACACAGGGTTTTTGTTAAAGTCCTCGTAGTTGGCATATCCTTCGCAATACTTTATTGGAATATTATGTAACTTTGTTGGTGATCTGTGCTAAAAAAAACCCAACCAATAGGGGAAATGGCAAAAGACACTGCAAAGTCTTTTGCATGTCGCTCGAATATTTCATTATTTCAATCGAGTCTATAAAATTTCTTTAGCCCCGAGTCCGATTGTAAGCCAATCATTATTTTTTGAGCCTTCTAAAGCATTAACATACTCAACAATCAGGCATAATCAAGATCAGTTCTTTTTGCAACAAATGGTAAATTTATACCACTTAAAAGGTTAGAATTATAACGTGATAATTTTGAAACTACAGTGTAATCTAATAATCGGTGGGAACAAAGGGGGTAAGTATTGGTGAAAAAGGGTAAAAAAGACCAAAGGAAAAGTGAAGTGCAAAAACGGCAGACAGAGGTACTTTTGGCAACTTTGGGCACAGAACCACAAGTAGTTACTATCACTCTTGATGAACTTGCAAAAAGAGGCTACTCAGTCAACAAAGTTGTTTTGGTATTCACCAAAAGTCCTGCGACAATCGAGGCTGTAGAAATGCTCAAAGAGGAGTTTTCCAAACAGCAAAGTCAAATCGAGGTTGTTGAGTGCCCTGTTGAATCAAATGGAAAGGCTGTGGAAGACTTTCTCACACAAGAAACCTTAAAAGCTTTAATGGTTACCCTGTACTCACAGATTCGAGAGCTGAGAGAAAAGAATTTCATAATCCACCTACTAATCTCTGGTGGTCGCAAAATAATGGGAATAATGGCTATGTTGATTGCTCAACTTCTCTTTGGAGAAGAAGACCACATATGGTACTTGATAACGGAAGGCTGGAAACCCGGTGATAATCGAAAACTTCATCTTTCTGAACAAGAACGCGCCTGGGTTGTTGAAATTCCTGTGATACATTGGTCTGAAGCCTCAACTTTAATTCGCACAGTAGCTCAGATCAGTACACCTGAGGATGTGGCAATGTGGTACAGGAAATTGAATAAAAATGCACAATTAAGGAGAAAAAAGGAATTTGTGGAACGTTGGCTAACGCCAGCGGAGAAGGAGTTGGTTAAAGTGGTCTGCCAAGGGTATGACAACGAACATATATCTAAAATCCTGTGCAAGAGAGAGCAAACTATCGCTAATCAACTGCAAAACATATACGAAAAGCTCAGACAATGGATGGATTATCCAGACAGGCGGGTGGATAGAAACCTTTTGATTGCCGAATTTGCACCTTATTTTTCCCTGAATGAAGAAAAGACTTGATCGGAGGTGAAAAAATGATCGTCCTAAACTTTTCCCACTATTTAACGGATAAAATTATAAAACAATTGGAAGAAAAGTTGGGTAACACCATTCAAAAGATAATAGATTTGGACGCAAAGATTGACATGGAAAGACCTTTGGCACCACAAATATCAACGATCGCTGACAGAGTTGGTTTCAGTTCCTACGAATGGCAAAGCCTTCGGTTCATTGTAAATCCACCTTCGTTGAACGTGAGCGCCGTGACTCTCTTAGCAGAGCTTCACGGAAGATGTGGCTTTTTCCCGCCCATCATAAGGCTCAAACCGTTGCAGGACAGTGCAACAGTGAAATTTGAAATGGCGGAGATCATCAACCTGCAAAAGGTTAGAAACGAAGCCAGGTTGAAAAGATAACAGATCTCGGAAAGGGGGATCGGGTTTGAAAAAACTCATAAGCTTCTTGGGAAAAGGAGAATACAATACAGTTACATATTTCTACCAGGAACAAGAGGTCACAACGAATCTGTTTGTAGAAGCCGCTGTGAAAATCTTCAAACCAGATATGTTGATACTTTTATTGACAGAGTCGTCATTGGAGACAGGTCAACGATCGGAGGGTCAAGATAATTCACCTGAGCTAGAGCACGTTGAAAAACTGAAAAAAGAGTTGAGGGACATCGTTGATATTGAATATGGCAAAATTCCCGAAGGTAAATCAAAAAAAGAAATCTGGGAGATCTTTGAAATTTGCTCCCGTTATGTGGAAAGGGATGACAAATTACTCATCGATATAACTCACGGCTTTCGTTCCCTTCCATTGATAGTTTTTGTGTCGATGGTCTATCTTCAGAGGTTCAAACATGCAGAGATTGAGGCTATTTTGTACGGAGCTTACGAAGCAAAAAATGATGGCAGAGCGCCCATATTTGACCTTAGGGAACTGCTCGATCTCTTTGAATGGATGGTAGGTGTGGAGTTTTTAAAGAAATCGGGCGATGCCGATTTGGTTGCACAAGCTTTACGTAGAACCCAAGACAGAGTTTGGAAAGAACAAAGCAATAGTGAACAAAAGCCGAAAAAATTGCAGAACTTGGGTAGCAGGCTCAAAGATCTATCAGACAAATTCAAATCTGTGAACCCTTTAGAAGTGATGAAGCAAGCTAAGGAAGTACTAAAACAGATTGAGGAAGTTCATGACGAAGTTAAAAATTGGGCAAAGCCTTTCGGCGCCATCTTGGATGATCTAAAGGAAGAAATTCAGCAAATTGCGTACGACAATGATATCTCATATCTAACAGAAGAAAACTTGAAAAAACAGTTGGCAGTCATTGAATACTACAAGGCAAAGGGAAGATTTCACGAGGCAATTCTATGCTTAAGAGAATGGATCGTTGACTACGTGGCACTGGGCTGTTCAAAAGATAAATGGCTTGAAAGAGAGTACAGATCGATGATCGAGGGAAGAATTAACGAACGTGTAAAAGAGACTTTAAGCAAAGAAAGAGGCATAGCCAACGAATGCCAGTCTGTGAGCTTAACCGAAGAGCAACGCCAGATATCTCAGTACCTTGACAAGATCAAAGAGAACAAAAAGGACCTGACCAGTATATGGAATAACATTAAAGGCATTCGTAACAGCATAGCACATTGTGGCAAACCCAGAAAAACACAAAAAGATTTACAAAAGTATGCAGAGGAAAAAATAGGGGAATTAAAGGAACTCTTGGAGCAATAAAAGCTGACCGAAGGAGGTGAAGGCACTTGAAAATCGAGGCGATTTACGAAATTAGCTCTCCGCTTTTTATGAGGGGTGCAGATCCATCGGGCTCGCTTGAACTTAGACCCGCAAGTTTCAAAGGATTGCTTCGCTTCTGGTTTCGAGCTGTAGCATTTTGTAGACTCGGCTCGGTGAAAGGGGTCCTTGAAGAGGAGAACAAACTTTTTGGAAGCAAAAGTGGGCAGAGTCGGGTTTCCTTAACCATCAATCCTATCAATGTTTCCCTTGGAAACCTAGGCAAACTTGATTTTGGCCTTAGATATTTAGGGTACGGTTTGTTAAGCAAATCACAAAAAAACCAGGCAATTAAACATGGAACACGAGTGAAACTCATACTGAATATAAAAGATCTTGTGGGTAAGGAAGAGTTGTCTTTACTGGAAAAATCGCTGTGTGCCCTTGGTACCTTTGGTGGAGCTGGTGCTCGCAGTAGACGAGGATTTGGCTCTTTAACGCTGGTGTATTTAATCATCGATGGCAAAAAATATAAATCTGGCAAAGAATATAAATCTAAGGAAGATTTGAAAAATTTTATTTGCAAGTTCCTAAAAGCTGTGATCGGAAAGAACAATAACACCTTACCACCCTACACAGCTTTCAGTGGCAAAACTCAGGTTTTCATAGGAGAGGCGAGTGATAACCCAATCGAGCTCTTGGAAAAAATAGGACAAGAATTAAAACAATATCGAATGTCATTTAAAAATAAAGAAATCGTTGAAAAAGTCAAAAAGAAGGTTATTTTCGGACTTTCTTCTCCCTATAAGTTAGGGGAGTCAACCGTTAAGATTGTTTCGGAATCTTCTGGCAATAGAAGGGCAAGCCCACTTTTTATTCACATACACAAAGTTCAAGATAATAAATACGTCCCAGTTTTCACAGTCTTCCCAGCACAGTTTCTCCCTCGCGGGGCATGGTTGCAGATAGATAATCAAAGGGAAAGAATCACTATCAATGAACAAGACTTTAAAGTAATTTCTGAATTTCTCAGATCCGATTCACTAAATGCCCAGGAGGTGTGCAAGAATGAGTAATGTAATCTTACATTTTTCCATAGGACCTGTTAAGGATTTTGTTGCTCAAGCAAGGCGAACTCGTGATTTCTGGGCGGGGTCGTTCTTGCTTTCCTATCTATCGGCGTTGGCAATGCTGGAAATTTTAGAGAATGGTGGGGAGATTGTCTATCCCATCGTTGCAACGAATGGCAAAATTTTAGACCCACTATTGAAGGCTATAAAAGATGTCAAAGAAACCAAGACAACCCAAGAAAATCCAAGCATAGCTACATTACCTAATCGCTTTATGGCACGTGTACCTATGGACTTCGATGCCAAAAGATGTGTAGAGGCTGTTAAAAACGGGTGGAACAAGATAGCTCAAAGCCTTTGGCAAAGGTATGTCATGCCTGTAGCCTCGAAAGGTAAAGGGACGGACGTAATTTGGAAGCGCCAGGTCGAGAGTTTTTGGGAGATCAATTGGGCTATGGGAGGTGAAGGACAAACCAATCTTTTGGAACTTAGAAAGAACTGGCGCACTCACTTATTACCCGACGAGCCAGGGGATAAGTGCACACTCATGGGGCTGTTTCAGGAAATCTCAGGATACACTCGCACAAGGGAGAGAAACAAACAAGAGGAATTCTGGAAGGCTTTAAGAGAAAGGGTGGGTGAATACCAGCTGGATGAAAAAGAAAGACTTTCAGCAATAGGTCTGATAAAAAGGCTGTTCCCCCTTGTAGCTAAAGATGCTATAGGTTGGGATCCTAAACAAAGAAACTACCCATCGACACCTTATCTGGCGGCACTACCCTGGATTGTTGAAGTCATCACAGATCATAAACAAGCAGCTTTAGAATATGCTCAACTCTTTTCTAATCTTCCTGAAGTCAACAATACAGAAAATTACGAAATCTTTCCAGAACTAAAAGAGATTGCAACCCAAAACCCTGATCTATCTAAATTTCTTTCACTCAGTGGAAATTGCTTTCATAAAAGTGCTTTGGAAAATCCCAACCTGTGGAACATTCAAGACGTTGAAAGGCAAAAAGAATTCAAAAAAAAGACAAAAGAGGCTTTGGAAAACATAGAACGTAAAGTAGGTCAAAAACCATCGCCCTTTTATGCACTTTTGTTGTTCGATGGAGACAATATGGGAAAACTCTTGAGAGAATGCAACCCCCAAGAGGTTAGTTTAGCACTTAAAAATTTTTCAGCCAAGGTTGACAACGTCGTGAGCAAGTATAGAGGTGTTTTAGTCTATGCCGGTGGGGATGACGTTCTAGCGCTCAGTAGCTTAGAGAACGCTTTGGATTTAGCCATTGACATTCGCAAAACCTACACCCACTCATTTGAAGAAGTCTTTAAACAAAACTTTGCAGATGTGAGTAAAAGTGGTGGTGGAACAATCTCTGGGGCGATCGTCTATGCCCACTACAATCTACCGTTCACAGCGATCGTAAGACAAGCTCACCACCTTCTCGACGATGTGGCAAAGGATAAAACTGGAAGGGACAGCCTGGCGATAACCGTTTGGAAGGGTTCGGGACAAACTCTCGTCTGGTCGGCTCCTTGGGACTTTCTGATTACAGAAAACGGAAACATCTTTAAGGAACTGATGGGAATGTTAAACCCCAAAGGTGATGACAGGCAGTTCAGCTTTTCTTTCTTTTACAATTTGAAAACTTTAGTTGAGTCTCTGTTTTCAGGCGACAAAGAGAAACGCCCAAAACTGAGCCATGAGGATCTTTTGGACCTTTTGGCTGCCGAGTATAGAAAAAGCAAGAGGTTCGAGGTGGATTGGACGACGGCGAAGAAAAATGTGGAAAACATTGTCAAGATCTGTAGAAAGGTAAAAAGAGAAAGTTCTTCAAAAAAGGGAGGTTACCTTACCAAAGTCGATGAAGATTCTTTCGTTACCGATGGGCTCATGTTGATCAAATTTCTAACTCAAAGGGGACTGGGAGCATGAGTTGGTCAAAATGGGTTTTTCAAGCAGTTGATTCCTTTTTCTTTCGAGGCCCTGTTTCCTTCCATGCGACAGAAGGGGGATACACGGTTGTAAGAAGTATCTTTCCACCCTTTGTAACCACCCTTCAAGGGGCTATTAGATATGCCTTGGCGACCGCCATGGGATGGGTCCCTGATAGAGAAAAGACTCTACCTCGTGAACTGGGTGATGAAAACAACTTGGGAGCGCTCAGCTTTAGAGGACCCTACGTGGAGTACAAAAATTCGGTCTATTTCCCCGTTCCTTCTTTGCTTCTAAAGGCTGGTGAAAATTACGTAAGGCTAAAGCCTGGCCCGAAGGTAAAGACCGACTTGGGTGAAGTACATCTTCCAGTTGTCCCAGAGCAGTACATAGGAGCTTTGAAAGAATTGAGAGACAGTTACATCTCCTATGACAATCTTGCAATGATTCTTCAAGGTTTTCTACCAAAAGATCAAGATCTTCTTACTCCAAAGGATCTCTACTCAATCGAAGAGCGTGTGGGCATAGGGAGGTCTCCCAAAAAACACACGGCCATGGAAGGCTACCTATACTACATAGACCATGTAAGGCTCTATCCTTGGGTGGCACTGACGGTCTACGTTTCTGGGATACCAGACCAGGTAGACCTATCAAAGATCAAGACCGTTCCACTTGGCGGCGAGGGAAGGCTTGCTACGGTTGTAATCAATGAGTGCGATGTAGTTAGAATAATTCCTCCTTTCCCCACATTGGATTGTGACAAAGATGGAAAACTCAGATTTTTTGTGATGCTTTTAACACCCGGATGGTTTGAAGATCCATGGAAAGTTATCTTAAAGGGCCCCTCAGAACTCGCAGCTGAGAAAGATGTACAGGTCGTATCTGCTTGTATTGGAAAGAGCATGTACATGGGAGGTTGGGACTTAAAGAATGGAGAACCAAGGGCCTCGCACCCAATAATTCCACCAGGAAGCCTGTGGTTCTACGAGGCTAAAGAAAGTAAAGAGCTAAAAACAAAGTTGGAAAAGTTGCATGGTGAATGTCTCGATATCAAAAAGGAGTTTGGTTTTAGCCAAATTTTGATAGGAAGATGGGAGGGTCTCGAATGAACGGTACCGTTCTGTCGCTCTTTGCAGAAACAAGTTTACACCCTGGCATTGGTCAAATAGTGGGAGCCGTAGACTTGCCTGTGGCTCGTGAAAGGGCAACAGGTTATCCCGTCATCTTTGGCTCAAGTCTAAAGGGTGCTTTGAGAGAAAAGTGTGAAAAAAAATTGATCAAAGAACAAAATGAAGGTAAAGACGGAGCTATAGCTCGGATTTTCGGCCAAGCCGAACAAGCGGGCTCGTTGTTGATATCAGATGCTCGCATCCTTTTGCTACCTGTCAGGTCTATTCCAGGTCCCTTCAGATGGATCACCTGCCCTCACATATTAGAACGTTTGAAGAGGGATTTAGCGCTTGTAGGTATTACAAAGGACTTTCAAATTCCCAATGTCCAAGATCGAGCTTTCGTGCATAATTCATCAAAAGATTCACAAGTTTTCTTGGAAGAGATTGTGACAGATGTACAAAAGGACGATTCTATTGAGAAAATAGTCGAAGTCTTGGAAAATTTTATTCCTCATGATTTCGTTAAAAAACGTTTCAAAAAACAGTTCATGATCATTGACGATGAGGAATTTCAATACTTTGCTCAATATGGACTTCAAGTTAACGCACGAAATGTTTTGGACGAGAAAAAAATCAGTCTAAACCTGTGGTACGAAGAGCTCATCCCACACGATACATTGTTCTATTCTTTGATTTTTGAAAGAAAACTTTCTGAAAATCAAAACGATATAGAGGTTCTAAAACGTATTTTTACAGAAGACAAATACCTTCAGATCGGTGGCAACGAGACTATAGGCCAAGGATGGTGCACAGTAACCTTTGTTAACCTCGGTGGAGGTGAAAAGAAATGAAAAAATCCATCAACCAGCAAAGGGCTAAAAACGCTTTCGAGCAAGTGAAGAAGCTGCAGGAAAATAATAATGACTCAGCCACTAGATCCAATTATGTGTCTTACGTAGAAAACCTACCCACAATGATTTTGATAAATGGACTGGGCCAAGCAATGGCAACACTTCTGGCACAAGTCGAAAATGATGAAACAGATCCTCACTATTTGCTTTACGACCATGTGCAAAAATGGCTTTGTAGGGATGACCAAAGTGCACCATTTCGTGGTAAAAAGGACCTCATGGAAGCTATAGTTAGTTCTAGTAGGGAGGAATATATCAAAGCTCAGGCAGAGGCTCTTGCCTATTTAGAATGGCTCAAGAAATTCGCCGTTGCCTTTTTGAAACCCCGCGACGGCAAAGGGGAGGAGTGATCATGCTCCCCATGTATAAAATAATTGCACATGAAAATATTCTTTCGCGTTCAGGCAAAAACTTTAATGCGGGACTTATCTTTGCAAAGTTTTTCGACCGTTGGGATGATAGTAAAAGGTGGTCTTTTCAGAAAAATTCGAAGCAAGAATGGTTAAAGAAATTCATTAGCGCTTACAAAGCTATGGACAATGATTTAATTTCCCAGCAACTGGAGGAGTATTCCTATCGTCTAAAGAGACTTGTCAATGCTTTAGGCGGAACAGTAATGTTGTACAAAACGAAGTGGAGGTTTGTTGCTGGCTTAGGATTGAAAAATCCAACGGAGATTGGATTTTCTTGGCATCATACTTTGGGGGTACCGTACCTGCCTGGCAGTTCTTTCAAAGGTCTAGTCCGTTCATGGGTGGAAAACTTCCAAAAACGTGACCCTGAAGAAATCAAAAGAATCTTTGGATCTATGGACAAACAAAAGTCTGATATGGTGGGGAGCGTTATCTTTTTCGACGTGCTACCTTCTCGAAAGGTTGAACTGGAACTGGACGTGATGACACCTCACTACAGTCCCTACTATATGCAAAAAGATGATCGTTCGGAAGATCCAGGCGACTGGTTTGACCCGGTGCCTATTCATTTCCTGACGGTCGCTCACGATCAACCCTTTGTCTTTTGCGTGGCACCACGAACGAAAGAGCACGTGCAAGACATGGAAAAGGTGAAAGGATGGATACACGAAGCACTCACTCAGAAGGGCGCAGGTGCAAAAACAAACGTTGGGTATGGGAGGTTTGAGCAGATTACTGAAGCATAAATCAAAATCAAGAATCTCTCGTTGAGGTATTGTAAAATCTAAATTTGGTGAGCTGTGTAGGTGGCTTAAGTTAGAACAAACTTAGGTGTAAATTACATCGGAGATTTCAAATTTTCATCACCTTGTGCCTTTGGTAAAAGGGTAGATCAAAATATTTACCATTTCTGGATCTCAAAGATTCACAATTATCTGTGAAAATAAACTTGTCTGAAGCCAAATTTACCATTAGAAAAACCAAGCCGTTAGAAAGAAATAGACCGAAAGAACAACTCAAAACTTAGATTTAGACAACATACCAAAGCCCTCTTCGTTTTTGTCACCTATTCCCAAGCAGTTTGCCAAGTAGATGATCTCTTCTGATCCATACAGTTTGAACTTCAATCTTTGGGAGGTCCTTTTCTCTGTGCCTTCCTTTTGTTTTTGCTCAAAAGGTACAATGAAAAAAGAATTGTTCTTTGGAAAGCTTCCAAAGATTTCTACATATTTTTTCACAAGCTTATTTCTTATGAGAGAGCTGTACAAAACAGGGTTCTCATTCCAAGCCACATCCTTTTTGTTTTCATCCATGACAATCACTGGGGACGAGGGATGACATTCATCAAAGTAATCCACTATGGTAACATCAAGACGTATGTTCCTTGCCGTTCCGTAGGTGAATTTTAGACCACGTGATGCCAGACGGCTTAACACTTTATAGAACTGCACAGAATACAACGTTGAAAAGGCAAATTTTGCTTCGCCAATTGCATAGAAACCTTCCTTCATCGCTTTGATTTTCTTTCCAAAGATATCGGAAAAGGTAAAGTACTTTAAACCAAACTCTTTAAGACTGTCGCTGATGAAAAGCTTGTAATCTCTATCAAAGTAGAATGGTTCAGTAAAGATCATCTTTAAGTTAACCCGTACACCCTTGAACTCTAATTTCATTGTTCACCTAAAGTAAACTTAACCCAACCCAATGGTTCTGCTGGCCTGTTATTTCTAATGACTAACTTCCTTGTTTTTGGAAAGATATAGTCATTGATCATTCTAACTTTTCCAAGGCTTTTCAGTCTTTGGATGAATGCTTTATCTATATTTGTTATAACACTCTTAGATTTGTAACCGGTAGAAAAGCCTAACTGTATCAGAAATTGCCTATCTGACAGTTTCATTCTTTGGAGATTTTGGTAGAAATTTATCGGTCCATTCAGTATGCCTTTTTCGTTGTACTTTTTGTAAAATTCTATCTCAGAATTTATGTACATCGATGTTTGACCACGTATTTTTGATATGAATTCTAATATCATATCCAAGTTTTTGAACTCTGCAAATTCTTGTGTCGTGAAGTATTCTATAAACCCCATGCCCAGTGTACCTTTAATTTTTGTCCCCTTTTTTATAGTTTCTACTACGATATATAAAGAGTGCTGAAGCCTGTCTTCGTTTCTCCTTCCTTTCCATTTTAGTTTACCATTGCATATGTTCAGGATCCTTACTTCAGATGCTTCCAAGTTTGAAAACGGAATGAGTTCACTGTCGGAAATCATCAGAAATCGGAAGGGGGAATAATTTGGTGTGCCAAAAAGGTTTTTTTCCGCCTTTTCATCACATTCAGCCTTTTTGTGCGACCTTTGATTATCTTTATTACTTCGCCGCTTGATGAAATCTTCTAAGCTCTCTAAGTAGTATTTTTCTTTATTTAATGATCTTGTAATGGCAGTTCTAATAGCACCCTTTATGGAACTCCCCGGAATATAGGGTCTGCCAGCCGTTTTTACTATTTCGTATATTTCTTTTTTGTATATTTCTGATGGATCTACTGAAGATGTGTACTCAAGTTTGTACTTGATGTATTTTTTGTAATCAATTTCCAACCTCTTAAGTTCTTCAACAATATTGGTGTCAAGATGACCTTTCTCCAGGTAACTCAAAGCCCTTTCATTTTCTCTGGCCATCTTCATGATATCCAGAATATACAAATCTTTTCCTTCTAAAACAAATTCAAAGGAAGAAATTCTACTCGGTTGTGTTACGGTAGTGGGCGATAGAACCTCTATCTCATAATCCATAGTAATGTATTTATTTTCCATCTTTTCCACCCCTCAAGCATAGGGAACTAAGAATGCCCTACCATACTTAAAGGTTTTGTGTACCTCAAAACCTTTAGGTGTGTCATCGAAGATATCGCCTTGGACTACCCCTTGAACCACACTTCCCTCTTCAAACATCCTGTAAACCTTATGCTTTTTTGTCCTTTCGTAGGGCGAGAAAATATAACCAGTTCTTTCAACGATTTGGTATCCCACGAACTTTTTCCATTCGTCGTCTTTTGGCAAAAATAGAGACAATAAGAGATTTACTTCCTTCAAGTTTTCTATATCTTCTTCCCAAGATTCAAGTTCAAAGCTCCCGTATCCATAGGTTCTCATTCCACCTAAACCTTCATCACCCAAGAGCCTAAGGGCTGCAAAAACGTCATCAACTATCTCTTCGTCTACGTCCATATAGAACCACAGACCGCTGTTCTCGCTAAATCTGCAGCAAGCAGTGTAATATATGTTCGATTCGCTGGTCCATCGATCCACTGTAACCCTTGGCCTTTCCTCGATTTTGTATATGAATCCTCGGACTTCTTTGCTCAAAAGAGCATTTTGCAAGATGTACCCTTGATCACTTTCCTTTTTCAAGATCTTTTCACTCACATACTTAATCCTTTTGTTTTTTTTGTAGTCCATGTAGCAATTGTTAACCAAGGGCTTTGGGAAAAGAAATTCGTCTCCAATGTAATAGAAAGCCGATGAGACAAAAAACTTGCCTTCAAAAACCTTGGTGAGAAACTCTTGGGTTTTCTCTTTTCCAAATAAAAGGGCGTAGCAATTTGTAATGCCAGAGAATAGCGTATCTGAATGCACGATTGTTTCGGTGATGTTGTAGATACCTTCCTTGTACCCCAAGTGAATAGGTGTCTTAAACTTGAGTTTGATTCTATGCCTCTTCATTGTTCTCATCCTACTCGATTTTGAGCTGATCCAATTCTATTTTACAAAGAGATTCTGCATTTATTTTTTTCTTTTCGTCAGTGCCTTTGCCAGAGTAATAATCTTTATCTCTATACTCTATCTCTATTCCTTCAAACTTGACTCGACCGTATCCCCTACTGCCTTGCCCTCCTAGATAATCGTCTTCCAACAATTTCATAGCCTCAATAAGAGTCTCAAGATACTTCTTCTTATCATCGTTAAATACATTCACTACAAAATTGCATTCAAAAGCGGCATTGGCTGGTACCCTCTCCGTTTGCCTTGGATTTGCTGCCGATGTAATTCTATCAAGAGAGTTTTCAAATTTCACTTCCGTGTATTCTAGATCCATGTTATCTTTCATTTCTTCAGTGATGCTCTCGTCGATCAAGTGAGCATCTCGTACGATCAACCTGGTTGGTACGATACTCTCATCGAACGATTTACCAACACTTTCTTTTTGGTCATTTTTTTCAATAACTTCGTGGTTCCCATGATTTCGCCCAAAGAGTCCACAAACAAGGCAGTTTTCTTCACCGCACATATGCATCCTTATCGAGCCGTCATCATTACTTTGCTTCGTGTACACAACAGAACCTGGTTTTAACAAGCCAAAGTAAAATTCCGCAAGGCACCTAAGTTTGCCCTTTAAGCTGCTACCAGGAATGTACGGCTTGCCGTAAGAATCCTTTATAACTGGGTTATCAACGCCACCTATGTCCAAAGTATTCCCAGAGGTACCAATGTGTAAACCTGTCAGAAGCCTTAGTTTCGCCTTTATAATGAACTTACCCTTTAATTCGATTGCCTTAAAACCCACAGAGACTCCTCCTTTCATGAATTTTTATTCCTTTTACTTCCCTCAGCTGACTTGTGATAGGCAATGACTGCCTCGAAGAAATCTTTTAACCTTTTCAGTTGTTCTTCCTTACCATCGAGTGTTACATCAATAATTTCGTTCAAGGTATTTATTAGAAACTTTAATTTTTCAAAGCGCCCTGCTGTATAGGCAATGCGTGCTTTTACTAATCTCAGTCTGTACTTGTACTTACCATCATTATCGTAATTAATCCTCTTCAGCTCCGTATAGATTTTTCTTATCTGATGGACGGTTACCTCTTCAGATTTAAGCTTTTCCCCAAGTTGTTGTGCCTTTTGGAACAATACTTGCCCATGTGGATCTTGGTCTGGATTAATGATTTTGCGCGCTTCTTCTTTGTCTAGAACAACCTGTTCTGTTTTTCCCGCGTCATTGCTCATCTTTACACCTCCCACTTTCTGGTTTCCATATCAGCCCAAACTGTCGATGTTAAAATCCTGTTGTAAAGCTTATTATCATCGCTAAGTACGTTGTTCAAGAAGCTTTTTATATCTTCTTTGGCATCTGAATAACGTTCTTCAAGGCGCGAGAAATAATAAATCACACGCCAAGCTTTAAAAAGTTCTCTTTCCTTTATACTTCTTTCGTACTGACTCACTGCAGCATATATGATTTGGAATATGTTCCTTGTAACTCCCTTTGCAGTCACTAAGTCTTTAAGTAGATTCTTGATGGAGCGAACTTTTTCAAACTCTTCCCAGCCCAGAGTACTTTGCAAAAAGAAGATGGCATCCTTCGTCTTTCCGTTCCTCTCGTAAGACTTTGCCATTTCTAAACTTTCACCAGCGTCTTTTGCAACTCTGTACACTGGAAATTTCACATCAGGTCCAATCTCAATAGCCATGGAGATTGTCAGATCTTGGTTGTTTCCAGTGTAGTCTTGGAACTTTTTCCTGATATCGTAAGCCAAGTGTGGAAGAAGATGCCATGGACCGATTATGAAGAAATCATCTCCACCAGAGTATATAATCATGCAGTTTTTGTAATTTTCTCTGACTAAGTCTTCAAGGAATTTACCAAAAAACATCTCGATTTCCAGGGACAGCGTTGCAACTCTTGATAAAGTCTTGTTTTCTCCTAAACCTCTGAGGAATATTTCTCCAAGGTTGTCTAAGTCACCTCTCAGTATTCCCCAACGTTTTATACCCTGAGCCTCTTTTGAAATGTCATCAAGACTCGCTATGTTTCCATCTTTGTCGTTGTACATGTAAGTCGCACTTTTTACATACCCAGCCATCGTCTTAAGATCTATTCCTGTCTTTTCAATCTTGTAGGAATCTTTAGTTGGTTGGTCAAGGAAATCTAAATCATATCCAAAGGACTTAAAGACATCTCGAACACCGTTGATCTTTCCCTCAAAGTCATCAACTCTTCTCAAAAGAAGAAACTTTTTCTTGTTGAGCATATTAGCCAGCTCAACAAAGGAGTCACAAAATGTACAACTATTTCCCGAAACCTCTTTTTTGCAATATGGGCAAATGTTCTCGTTATCTTTCGGGACGAAGAAGTCATTGTTCATTATGGATTTGAATTTTCTCAGCTTTTCCTCAGATACTCTTTGTCCAACCCTATGTAGAATCTCTGGAAAGTTGCCTTTGTCCAATTCAGCAGCACTGAATGTAACACTGGATAAAAGCACGGTCAAATCTAAACCGTGCGCTTGTAACATCACTTTTTGAATCTTTTCTCTGTAGTGATCTAAGTTTTTTTCGCTCTTTGATGGGGCTAATATGTAAAAATGTCCACCACCACAGTACAGGATATTACTAAGAGTGAGGCCTTCTTTGTCGACTATGTATCTTGCGACAATTTCGGCAAGGTAACTTACGTAGAAAGACCGAGCCTTGAGATTTTTGACAGCGTTATCCATATCTATGTTGTAGATGAAGTTCTGTATACCTGACACATCACCTTTTATCAAGCAAAAGATTTGTTCGGTCTGTGCGTGGCTCTTGGAAGATACATCTTTATAAAGTTTTGTGATTTTATCATGATTTCCCGACAAAATCTCATCCTTGAACTGAAGATATAGACAGACAGCGATGGCAGCCGTACTCTTAAGGTGTGAAAACAACGATATGTCAGGTTTCGAGTAATAATAAGCCGAAGGAACGTTCGATGTGTACTCCCTTAGTATGTAGTAGATGCGGTCGGTGTTAGTCTCATCTTTTATGATTTCAAAAAATTCGTCCCAAAGCTCTTTGTAACCTGAAGAAACCTTCTCTTGCGGTGCTTCAAGTAGCTCGTTATAATCAGATAATTTTGAAATCTTCTTATACTTTGCTACTTTATCGGTGCCATTTAAACTTACCAAACTTAGTATAGAAATCAAGTTTTTGCTTTCTTTTTCAGACTCATCACGCTCTTCTCTTTCACCTGCCGATAGCTTGTCTGCTAAGGCTATTATCTCTTCATAGACATCGGTCGGTTCGTGATGTTTTTCTACAAGCTTTCTTATGAGATCTCTGTTAGGAAGCTTTAACCTGCTGCAAAATTCCCCGCTGAGAATTTGGTGCTTCATCTTTTCCGTGACTGTTCGTTGAGCAAATTTGCCTATGTCGTGGAGCAAAGCTGCAGCATAAAGGTCCTCGACATTCACTGCATCACCCCCTTATGAGATCTTGTACATTCAAACCTTTCTTTCAAGAAAAATTCCCTTTGCACCAACTCTGTTATAGTGAAATTGAAAGATTTCTTTCGGTTCTCAAAAATTGTAAAATCCTTACTTTCTTTAAATATTAAATAATATTGTCAAAATAGACTTCATATGGCCTCAGGAGTTTTTTCAGCATAAATGAAAACTTAAAAGGTGAAATTGTATTTTTAGACAAAACGGCTTGAGAAACATCTGGTATATTCTCTATTTTCATAAAACACCCCACGACTTGCTAAAGTACTTTACAACCAATAGAACAAAGATCTATTAGCACACTGGCACAACTATAATATAACATACTTTTGCCATATATTAAAATATCTGTCAAGGTGATCTTTCAAAACATATCTTCACGAGATTGTTGAAAAAACAATGTTCAAGCTTGTTCTTGGACGTAATATCAACACCAATATACCCGATGGTTTGTATCACAGAGCGTTAACAGTCTTTAGCCCTGCCAATTATGTCCAAAGTACGAATCTTTCAACAGATTTTTCTTATACTTTCTCATAAAATTATACAACACCACAAATCTCAAACCCTTTGATGAAAGAGGTTTACATGATCACCAAATTTCCCTGAAAGGGTTCATGCAATTTTGAAAGCTCTATCGTACTCTCAACTGCCAAGATGCCTCGATGTAAAATTCTATGGATGTATCCAGTCAGGTCACACAAAAAATGGTTTGTGAACATCAACTTCACAATAGGATATTGGGGCAGCTTACTTAATCTAGAAGAGGGTTTGTAAAACATCTTCACGTTAGATCTTTCGTAGGTGTGAATGAAAGGTTGGACAGTTGTAGTTTACTTTTCTGCACATTAATTATTTTTCAGAAAGAAAAAATGCGAAATTCAAAGAAAATGGTAAATTTTAAAAGATTTGTGGAGTTTTGTTCAAAAAAAGTCACGATTTTTCCTGGCAAAAAAGAATAACCATGGTTAATTGAATTTGCCTTCTTAGGTCATGAAAGAATACAATAAAGAAGATCTCCCTTGGAAAGGAGTGAGTAGGTATGAGAAAGTTTCTCACGATCCTGTTATTTGTATCCTTAACTTTAATAGCCTTCGCTCAACTCACTGTCCCAAGGAATGAGACACTCATAGTGAACCAGCTAACGGGACGCGTTGGAACACCTGGGAACTTCAACCTTTGGGTCGGTTGGAAATGGTTTGATAGGGGATTGCACAACCTGTTGCTCGAGCCTTTGTGGTGTGTCGAGTATGCAACCGGTGAAATCATCAACGCATTGGCTGCAGAACCACCAATCTACAACAAGGACTTCACCCAGTTAACTATCAAGCTCAGAAAAGGTGTTTACTGGAGTGATGGAGTACCATTTACAGCCGATGATGTAGTCTACATGATTGAACTGTCGAAAAACACAGCAGGCTTTGCGTACAATTCACAGATGCAAGAAGTCAAGGAAGTGAAAAAACTTGATGACTACACAGTCCAAGTCGAATTGGTTAAACCGAACTCCAGGTTCCACACATACTTCCTCGACAGATGGGGAGGATTCAGACCTTTGCCGAAGCATATTTTCGAAAAAGTTAGTGACCCGTTGACCTTTGAGTTCAATCCACCCGTTGGAACTGGCCCATATGTGCTCCACAGTTTCGACTCTGGTGGATACTGGACTGTGTGGCAGAGAAGAGAAGATTGGCAGAGAACGCCAACGGGAATGCTTTACGGCATGCCACAACCGAAGTACGTTGCAGTGATCACCTACGGCGGCCCTGATAAACAAGTTCTTGCCATGGCTCAGCATCAGCTCGATGCCGCAGACCTCACCATGGAAGCTTTGAGGGCTGTTCTGATGAGAGTTAGCACCGCCAGAGCCTGGAGAAAGGATTATCCCTGGACTGTTAACATCGACCCATGTGTCACCGGTATTACACTCAACAACATGGTAGAGCCTTTCAACAACAAGGATGTAAGATGGGCACTGACGTTAGCCATAGATATAGTCGAATATGCTGGCAACGCCTTTGATGGAGCTGTAACGATAAGCCCAATTCACATACCACTGACCAAAGCATACATGGACACATATTTTGCAAAAATTGAGGACTGGTTGAAGAATTTCGAGATCGACATTGGCGATGGGCAGAAGTTCAAACCCTACGATCCAAACGCTGGGCTAAGACTTGCTGATTATGCTAGAAAAAGAGGTTATCCAGTTCCAAAGGATCCAAATGAAATAAAGTACATTTTTGGACCTGGTTGGTGGAAATACGCACCAGAAGTAGCAGAAAAACTGCTGATCAAGAACGGGTTCAAAAGAGATCCAAGGACACGTGGTTGGTTGTTACCTAGCGGTGAACCATGGAAGATAACCGTTTATTGCACTAACACAAACCCCGCTCATCCAGCGTACAGAAATGCCTTTGCCGTGGCACAAGAATGGAGAAAATTCGGCATCGATGTGGATGTTGTAGTCTTCGATACCCCGACCGTTGTCCAGCAGGGTAACTTTGAAGTAAGTTCAGATTGGCCAGCCGCTGAACCTTGGGGCGGTCACCCAGACCTATACCGTGTTCTTGACCCATTCCACTCGTCATACATGGTGGCAATAGGTGAAAATGCTGCATGGGGTAACTATTCAAGATGGATGAACCCCCAAATCGACAAAGTCATAGAATCTCTGAGGCTTACGGACTGGAACGATACGGACAACATCGTAAAACTTGGCTTGGAAGGTCTTAAACTCATTGTTGAAGATATGCCGTCCATTCCAACTTTCAACTACCCTGGTGTTGTAGCTTGGGACGAGTATTACTGGACAAACTATCCTGGTGCCGAAAACATGTATTCGCAGCCGTATCATCACTGGCCTAATCTCAAATACATGCTCCCGTTCCTTAAACCAACCGGTAGGAAATGATCATTTCACCAACTGCCAAAGCCGGGGTATAGGTCCCCGGCTTTGGTTAAACAACAATTGCATTGAGGGAAAATATAATCGAGGAGGTTAAGAATTTTGAACTTCGTTAAAAGATATCTTCTTCCAAGGCTGATAATTTATTTCCTGGTGATTTTCATTGGTATAACAACGGTTTTCATTATACCACGTCTTCTGCCAACAGACCCTGTTTTGCAAACCATTACGCGTTTGAGGGCACAGGGAGCCTATATGGATCCAGAATCAACACAGAGAACTATCGAAACGCTTCAGGAACTCTTTGGTCTGAAGGGAAGTCTTTCAGATCAGTACCTGAGATTTTGGCAGAGGTTATTCAAAGGAGATTTTGGTCCATCTTTCTTTCAGTTTCCAACCCCAGTGATCACTTTGATAAAGCAATCGTTGCCATGGACTGCTGCTTTACTGTTGACTACAACTTTGGTGTCGTGGTTCTTGGGAAATATTTTGGGTGGCTTTGCAGGCTATTTCTCAAATCAAAGATGGGGAAGGTTTCTGGACTACTTTGCCATGGTAATAAGGCCCATGCCTTATTATATTCTTGCCCTGGGGCTTCTCATATTGCTTGCCTACATTTTTCCGATCTTTCCACTGGGCGGTGGATACACAATCGGAATGCGACTGACTTGGAGTTTAAATACGCTTCTAACTTTATTAAGACACGCTTTTTTACCTGCTCTTTCGTTGCTTCTCATAGGTACTTTTGTATGGTTTCAAGCTATGAAACTGGTTGTCCAGAGTGTGAAAAATGATGATTTTGTGAAATATGCAGAAGCAGGTGGCATAAGGCTCAACAAAATTGCCACAAAGTACGTTATAAAAAATGCGATGTTGCCTCAAATAACAGGACTGGCACTTTCCCTTGGTCAGATTTTCAGCGGTGCATTGATCACCGAAATAGTTTTCTCTTACCCTGGTCTTGGAACACTGCTTTACAACGCCATCTTCACGGGAGATTACAACCTGCTTATGGGAATAACAGCCATTTCAATCCTTGTGGTCACGACAAGTATTTTGGTAATAGACCTACTCTATCCGTTGTTTGACCCAAGGGTTAGATACAAATAAGGAGTGAGAAAATGAAAGTATTGAAAGACTTGCTGAGGGATGGCAAATTTGCCTTTGGATTTTTTGTTTTGATTTTCTTGATCTTTCTCGCCATTTTGTCTTTTTTTTCACCCTATGATCCCTACAGATGGAATCTTGTCCCAAGAGATATGCCCCCATCGCTGTCACACATTCTTGGGACAACTTCAAGAGGTCAGGATGTGTTTTGGGAATTGTGTTTTGCAGTGAGAAACTCTCTCATCATGTCTCTGATAGCTGGTGTCCTTTCCAGAATCATAGCCATCCTAGTTGGAATGATAGCTGGTTACAAAGGTGGAATGGCAGACAGATTTCTCATGTTTGTCAGTGATTCCTTTCTGGTACTGCCTCTTTTCTTGATAATCGTACTGATTGGTTCGATGGCGAAAGCTCGTTTGAACTTGGTCTCTTTAGGACTTCTACTGGGTGTCTTTGGTTGGGCATGGGACGCACGGGTTATCAGATCACAAGTTCTCAGTCTTCGCGAAAGGGATTTCACTTATACTTCGCTTCTAAGTGGCTCACGAACAATGTCGCTGATTTTTAAAGAGTACATGCCCTTTTTGACACCATTAGTCTTCGCAACCTTCATTGGAAACGTGTCATGGGCCATAGGCATGGAGATAACTTTGGCTATACTCAACGTCTTGAGAATTGAGACTCCAAGCCTTGGAACGATGCTTCAATGGGCTCTGAACTACCAAGCACTGCTGCTGGGTTACTGGTGGTGGATTGGAACACCCGTTGTGACATCAATCATGCTGTTCATAGCTCTTTATTTACTTTCCATCAGCGTAAGCGAGTACTTAGACCCGCGTATGAGGGTACAAAGAATAGGTAAAGCATGAGGTGATGAGATTGCAAATGGTTATTTCTACAAGGGAATTGAAATCTTATTACGTTCTTGATGTCTTCGGGAAAGGAAAGGTGATAAAGGCTGTCGACGATGTAAACATAGACGTGCGCGAAAATGAGAT
Organism: uncultured Pseudothermotoga sp.; assembly: GCA_937995655.1. Lineage (GTDB taxonomy): Bacteria > Thermotogota > Thermotogae > Thermotogales > DSM-5069 > Pseudothermotoga_B. Next base: position 29,368 of record CALKJI010000003.1, read on the forward strand.
ATACGGTATAGCTGGTGAGAGCGGCTGTGGAAAATCAACCCTGTTGAAAGCCATCTTTGGAATCATGGATCCTCCTCTTCGACTGACGGCTGGAAAGGTCCTGTACTTCCACAAAGAACAGGTCTATGATCTTTATTCTTTGAATTCAGAAGCTCGTCGTAATTTGAGATGGAAATTCATTTCCTACGTGCCGCAAGGTTCTATGAACGTGTTAAATCCTGTTGTTAAGATAAAAGAAACCTTCAAAGACTTTTTGGACAGTCACCTAAAGGGAAAAACAAAGAGTCAATATTACGAAATGGCAAAAGAGCACCTAGCAAGTTTAGGGCTCCCTCCAAAGATACTTGAAGCATATCCTCATCAATTGTCGGGCGGTATGAGACAAAGAGTTACCATAGCCTTGGCAACACTCTTAAATCCAAAGATTATCATAGCCGATGAACCAACAACTGCCCTTGATGTGGTGACACAGAGAGGCGTAATCCAACTTCTGAGAGATATTCAGTCAACTCTGATGAATACAATCGTCTTGGTGACCCATGATATGGGTGTCCAAGCGACGATGTCCACTCGCATAGCGGTCATGTACGCTGGAAGAATCATTGAAGAAGCACCAACCAAAAAACTTTTTCAAGATCCAAAACATCCTTACACGGGATATCTCATACACTCTCTGCCGAAGTTTGGTGACAAGTCCAGGCGAGATAGTGCCCCTGGCAGCCCGCCATCGCTGGCGGCACTTCCACTTGGATGCGCTTTTCATCCAAGATGTCCATATGCCTTTGAAAGGTGTAAGAGCCAAACTCCAACACTGAAGAGCTACGAACCTGACCACAAGGTCGCTTGCTGGCTGATGGAGGAAAGATAATATGAAAAAACTCCTAAAAATACAAAACCTTACGAAGATCTACTCCATGGGAAGCATCTTCTCCAGAATTAAGATAACGGCGGTAGAAGATGTTAGTTTCACTGTGAATGAGCCAGAGATATTCACCTTAGCCGGAGAAAGTGGCTGTGGAAAAACTACGACGGCAAAAATCATCCTTGGTTTTGAAGAGCAAACCTCCGGGGTGATCTTATACAAAGATGAACCTATGAACAAGTTGAGACTCAAGGACAGAACTAAAACTCTCAGGGAAATCCAGGCGGTCTTTCAAAATCCATTCTCAACCTTCAACCCATTGAGGACTGTCGATAGTTATTTCTACGAGACACTGATCAATCTGAGAATTGTTTCAACCAAGAAAGAAGCCCAAAAGGAAATTTCCCAGAAGCTTCAAGCTGTAGGTTTGTCCTTTGAAGAATTCACGCAACGATATCCAAGCGAATTTTCCGGAGGACAGTTGCAAAGACTTTCTATAGCAAGGGCATTGCTGACAGATCCTTCATTGATAATTGCCGATGAACCAGTTTCGATGGTTGACGCATCTTTGAGAATGTCCATAGTCAATTTGTTCAAAGATCTGAAAGAAAAATACGGCGTCAGTGTCATCTATATAACCCACGATCTAACCACCGCCTATTACATAAGTGATAGAATGGCTATAATGTTTCGCGGAAATATAGTTGAAATGGGTCCTGCCGAAGAAGTCCTAACAAATCCAAAACATCCCTACACATGTCTTCTCAGAGAATCTGTTCCAGAACCAGATCCGGAGAAAGAATGGACTACAAGGGTTTATCTTGCTGAAAGTGAGCAAGAAGAGTATCTTCGAACTGGCTGTAAATTCGTTGCAAGATGTCCATCAGCGATGGAGAAATGCAGAAAATTCAACCCGCCATATTTTGAAGTTAACGGTACAGATGTCAAATGCTTTCTTTATGAATAATTCCAGAAAGGGGGATCATTGTGGATCTGTACAGAGATTCATCTCTATCGCCAAAGTTAAGGGCAAAAGACCTATTGTCCAAGATGACGTTGGATGAAAAAATAGCCCAGCTGGGATCCGTATGGAGTTACGAATTGCTCACTGAGGACGGAAAACTCTCTTTACAGAAAGCAAATTTGCTTTTGAAACACGGTGTTGGGCAGATTACACGTCCAGGTGGTGCAACAAACTACGAACCACCAGAGGTGGCAAGGTTGGTCAATGAAATTCAAAAGTTTTTGGTGGAAAATACTCGCCTTGGCATTCCTGCGATGATGCACGAGGAATGCTTGGCAGGGTATATGGGTTTGGGCGCAGCGATCTTCCCACAACCAATAGGGATGGCAAGCACCTGGGACCCAGAACTAATCCAAAGAATCACATCTGCCATCAGGGAAGATCTTAGAAAACTTGGTATCACTCAGGGTCTTGCACCAGTTTTGGACGTAGCAAGAGATCCAAGATGGGGTAGAACGGAAGAGACATTTGGAGAATCTCCCTACCTTGTTGCAAAAATGGGAGTAGCCTATGTGAAAGGGTTACAGGGTGAAGATGCCAAGAAAAAAGTTGCAGCAACACCAAAACACTTTGCCGGCTACAGTGCGTCTGAGGGCGGTAAGAACTGGGCACCGACGAACATCCCGCCAAGAGAATTGAGAGAGGTTTTCCTGTACCCCTTTGAAGCAGCTGTAAAGGAAGCAAATGCATTATCGATTATGAATTCCTACAGTGAAATCGATGGAATTCCCTGCGCTTCCTCTCGAGAACTTCTGACCGATATTTTGAGAAAACAATGGGCCTTTGAAGGCATAGTGGTTTCAGATTACTTTGCCATAGACATGATCAGAGGCTATCACAAAATTGCAAACGACAAAGCCCAAGCGGCAAAATACGCCTTGGAGGCAGGAATAGATGTAGAACTACCAAAAACAGATTGTTATTTGCATCTGAAAGATTTGGTCGAAAAGGGGATTATCAGTGAGGGGCTTATAGATGAAGCCGTTCTGAGAGTTTTGACCATGAAATTCATGCTTGGCCTTTTTGAAAATCCTTACGCAGAGACAGAAAGTCATCTTTCCAACCACAGAGAGATCGCCTTAGAGGTAGCAAGAAAATCGGTAGTTTTGCTCAAGAACAATGGCGTTCTGCCTTTGAAAGCCGACATCAAAATAGCCTTGGTAGGACCTACTGCAAATGAAGTGAGAAATCTGCTGGGCGATTACTCATATTTAGTACATATTAAAACACTCTTGGCGAATGTAAATCAGACCTTCGATGCTCCAAAGTTCAATCTGAAAAGAGTTGAGGAGCTCGTTGAGGAGCATCTGAAAAGAATACCAAGCATACTTGCTGAATTTGCTAAGAGAGCTGAAAAAGTCTATTACGCAAGAGGTTGTGATGTAACCGATCCTTCAAAGGATGGATTTAGAGAAGCCATAGAAACCGCCAAGAAAGCCGATGTTGTTGTTGCGGTTGTTGGAGATCGTTCAGGACTCACCATTGAATGCACAAGTGGTGAATCGAGAGACATGGCAAATTTGAAACTGCCGGGTGTTCAAGAGGAATTCATACTAGAACTAACAAAAGTGGGCAAACCAGTCATCGTGGTCTTGGTAACTGGAAGACCTTACTCTTTGAAAGCTTTCGTCGACAAAGTGGACGCTATCGTTGAACTGTGGCTGCCAGGTGAAATGGGTGCTCAATCGCTCGCAGAAGTAATCTTTGGAGAGATAAATCCAAGCGGAAAACTTCCCATTAGCTTCCCTGCCAGTGCTGGTCAAATGCCGGTGTTTCATTACGTTAAACCATCGGGCGGTCGATCCTGTTGGCATGGAAACTATGTGGATGAGAGTGTAAAACCCCTCTTTCCCTTTGGCTATGGACTTTCTTACACAAACTTTTCTTATTTTGATCTTCATGTTGATCAGCAAGTTCCCGTTGCTGGCACAGTAAAGATCAAAGTCGACGTACAAAACGTTGGTAAGGTCTACGGAGAAGAGGTCGTTCAACTCTATGTATCAAGAGAATTCGCAAGTGTCACAAGACCCCTAAAGGAACTCAAAGGTTTTCAAAGAATTGGTTTGAAACCTGGTGAAAAGAAAACTGTAACCTTTCAAATACACACTGACATCTTGGCTTACTACGACAGGGATATGAAACTGGTAGTTGAACCAGGTGTTTACAAGATAATGATTGGCAGTTCTTCAGAGGACATAAGATGTGAAGGATCTTTCCAAGTCTTAGGCGAGAAGAGATTAGTTCAAGATAACAGAATTTTCTTCACAACTTCAGATGTCATATGAGAAAAAGCGGGACTCATGCCCCGCTTTTAATGATCCGTATTGATGACTCTGTCTAAATATCTTTCGATTGCATACACGGCTGCCCCAACTAAATTGCTCGATGGTTCAGTAAAAATCGTCGGTCTTATCTTCAGATCTCTCGTTGCCATTTTCAGCGCTCTGCTTTTGACTACTTCATTCACCCTTGTAAAATACCAGTCTGGTGCTGATGAGAGAGAACCACCGACTATCACAAATTCAGGGTTCAAACCGTTCACAATGTTTGTTATGCCAACAGCCACATTGTAAGCATGATTTTCAAGAATCGACTTTGCCCTTTCATCACCTAACTTTGCCATGCTCAGAAGCTCTTCAAACTTGTCAATGTGGTTGTTTCCGTTGAGCAAGCCATATCTCTGGTTGGCCCATCTGATACTGGCATACAGTTCCCAGCATCCTTTGTTTCCACAATGACAGGACTGTTCAGAATCGATAGATACAACCATGTGACCAAACTCTCCCACTGAAAAACTGTTACCTCTTGTGACCTTTCCAGCTATCATTACACCCGTTCCGACTCCTTCTCTGACAATTACGAATACTGCGTTACTCACGTCCGTTAAATCCTTTGCGTATCTTGCCTCGGCAAGCATCGAAAGATTGGCTTCATTATCGGCGAGTATGTCAAAACTTCCATTGAACAGTTCGTCTACCTTAACGTTGTACCACCCTAAGTTAGGTGCCAAAACGATTTCTTTTTTTTCACAATTCACAATTCCTGGTACCGAGAAAGATACCATCTGAAAATCGTAAACGGTCCTCATGATATTGACCTTTTCCTTTGCCAATCTGAAAAAGTCTTGAGGGGTCTCTGGAGTGTTGAAACAAGAAACTGAGTCTACCTTACCGTTCAAAAAAGCCACTCCTAAAGAAGTTTTTGTCACGCCTATGTCAAAGATAGCTGCAATAGGTTTTTCACTCAAACTCAGGACTTCGCCTTTGCGGCCTGGTTCAGACTTTTCCTCGAATTGGATGACAGAGATGATCCCATCCTCCATTAGTTCACGAATCAATCTAGTAACAGCACTCGGTGCCAAGCCCGATTCGCGTGATAGACTTGCCCTAGTTCGAGGACCACTTGCCATGAGAAGCTCTATCAAATTTCTTTTGTTCCCAATTTTCATCGTGATATGATCATGTTTCATCAGATCGCCTCGCTCATCTTTATCTTCATCACAATTTTAGAACAAAATCGGCAAATGCAGTAAAACCAATTGGTATTATTTCCAAGAAAGAATCATTACAAATCACTGCCAAGAAGATTTGACTAAAGTGAAAATATAGCAACAAACCCGTATTGAAGAGAATAAATTGAAGTTTTCCATCTCCAAAGGATCACCATTATTTTTCCCAATAATTTGATTCTAATACTTTCTAAGGTAGATACCAAATTCTCACGTTAAACCTTCAAAAGTACTGTCGATTAAGAGGATATTTTATCTTTTGATCACGAACAAGTTTTGTAGTACACTGTAAAATGTGAGGACATTTTCACTACATTTTCAAGACGGAGGTATTTTGATTGTTTTCTTTGTATATCGGTCTACTTACGATATTTTGGCTACTTCTAAATGAAGAACTCAGAGTTTTGCAGGTCATAATGGGTTTGGGTGGAGGTACAATCGCTTTGATGTTCGTAGAGAGATATTTGTTGAGCAAAGAATACAGGGTTTTTTACACTATTCCTTTCACAAACTTCCTTGGATACCTTTTGGTTTTAATTTTCCAAATTTATGTTTCAGGACTTAAGGCAATATATTATATCTTCTCCAAGGGAGTTAAGGTTGAGATAGCCAAATATGAAAGTGATTTGGAGAATGACTTTTTCCTTTGTTTGCTTGCTATTTCCATCACATTGACGCCGGGCACTGTTGCCGTCGACAAGTCGGGGAGAAATCTGCAAATTTTGCATCTGTATCATGAGAAAGAGAAAGGAAATCGGTGGCAAAAGGATATTCGGGAGAAGTTGGAAAACCCATTGAAGGGAGGCAGAGGATGATTTTTGAACAAGTGATCTTATGGGTTTTAGCTATCTTAGCGGTGGCTTTGACCTTGAGAGCTGTCTTAGGACCTACGCCATGGGATAGAATTTTAGGATTCAATCTTCTCTCGGCCAAGATTGTCATGATTATTGCAATATGTGCCTTTATACTTAAAAAATCATATCTTCTTGATGTTGCACTGATTTACTCTCTCTTCAGTTTTGTTGGAACAGTAATAATAGCCAGATTTGTAGAAAAGCGGGATTGACCATGAGTGAACTGGTTGGGAACGTTTTGATGGGCGTTGCTTTGGTGTTTATGACCTGTGGAGTATATGGTATTTTTCGCTTTAGACATTTTTATCTTCGCATTTTAATTTCTTCCAAAGTAGACACCGTAGGCTTTATCACCTTGACGGCAGGAATAATGGTGAAATCGGGTTTGAATTTTTTCACCCTGAAGGTGCTGATAATCGTAGTTTTCTTCGTGCTTACCAACCCTCTTGCTACCCATTCTATTGCTCGATCAGCCTACAAAAGTCAATATCCACTGCCAGAGGATGATGTTTGAGTGCCAGTTACGATTGTTTTTCTTTTAGCAATGGTCGTTTTGGCGGTCGCATCGATTCAAGTAAGGAAGGCAGAAATAGCGGTAATTTATCTTGGCATCTTTTCGCTATTTAACGCTATATTTTATCTTTTCTACAGTGCCCCCGATCTGTCTTTGGCTGAAGCTGTAATAGGAAGCGCTTTAGCAACTGCTCTTTTCTTGGTTGCCATAAAGGGGTATACTTTGCGAAGAACTCAAATAAAAAGCGAATATAGATCTCCCAAAATGCGTCTTGCTCTTTTTGGAGAATTATTTTGGGGTGTTGTATTCCTCACCATAGGTTTTATAGTTATATCCTTCTATTTTGGCACGGTACAAGACGTTGGTAAGCCTGCATGGTATCACTACGTCAGATCTTTCATTTCCGACACAGGAGCGCGCAACGCGGTAACGGCAATTTACCTAAACTATCGAGTTTTCGATACGCTCTTTGAGGCTTTGCTTCTTTTAGTTGGTATCCTTGCAACGGCCTATTTCTTGGAATGGCCAGAGGGAAAGGAACCAGAGGAAGAAATAGCTACCAAACCTGATTCCGAGATTGTGGCACGCATAAGTGGTTTGCTATATCCATTCATTCTTCTTTACGGCTTTTACATCATTGTCAACGGTCACTTGACTCCTGGGGGAGGATTTCAGGGTGGAGCAATTTTGGCGTCGGTCTTTATAATTCGCTATTTTGCGCAACGACGTCTTGGTATAAATATCTTTATCTTGCAGCGCCTTGAAAAGAGTTTTTTCTTAGGAATTATAGCTTTGTCGATGCTTTTACTGCTGCCAGAATTTATGAACAGTGATTTCAAGGTCTTTCACCTTGTCCTTATGAATATCCTCATCGGCTTCAAGGTTTGTTGTGGTTTGGCAATCCTTTTCTTTTGCTTCATCTTTCAACAAACCAAGGTTGAGGACACAAAGGGGCGGTCCGAGCGTGGCTGAGCTGGTGAGTTTCATAATTTTCTTCCTTGGCTTGTACGCTTTGGTAGTTAAGAGGAGTGTAATTAAATCTATAATAGCTCTGGTCCTTATGGAAACAGCAGTCATTCTCTATTTTGTTTCCGGAGGCTTCGAAGAAGGGAAGCTTCCACCTATTAGTGACGCGTTGCCCGAGCAGATGGTTGATCCTCTGCCTCAGGCGCTTATGATCACTGCCATCGTGATTGGGATAAGCTCGACGGCAGTTGCACTTGCCATGTACAGCCAACTTCATCGAAAATACGGTACCGATGATTGGAAAAAACTCATGAAGATTCGACTTGAGGAGGACGCATGATACCAGGATATCTTTTTGTTCTCGTACCGATCGCTTTTGGTACACTGCTCTTTTTCACAAACTCTCGGCAGGCAAAACGAGGTGTAATCATTTTTCAGCTTGCACTCATTCTTGCTTCTTTATACAACCTCACAAAACTGAGGTTCTTGGAGTCTCACGTCTCCATAGAAACCTTTGCTGGGTGGGATAGAATCATTGGTATCAGCCTGAAATGGGACCTTGTCTCTTCCTTATTCGTAATGCTCACCGCAGGGCTATTTTTCTTTCTCTTTCTTTTTGACTATCGTGGTGATCACGTTGATCAACTCTTTTTGATGCTCCTTTGCACCATACAAGGTTTGATCATCGGTATTTTCTTAGCCCATGACTTTTTCAACGTGTTCATTTTATATGAAGTGGCGACTATTTTGGTAAGTATCCTCATCATGTTTCGAAAGGACAAACAGTCTGTTTATGACGGTATATTCTACCTTTTGACCAATCTTGTGGCTATGACTTTCTTTCTCTTTGGCATAGCGCTCCTTTATAGGATGCTTGGCGTGCTGGATTTTGCCCTAACAAGAGAACAGATGGCACTTCTTTCCGATAGACGGGCATTGATTTTACCCTATACTTTTCTCGTAACCGCTTTAAGTTTGAAAATTGCCATTCTTCCCCTCTTTAGCTGGCTCCCTAGGGCTCATGCTACACCCAGTGCGCCATCAACTGTTTCGGCTCTTCTCTCTGGTCTTTTTGTCAAAAGCAGTTTATACCTCTTTTTCAGGATCAGGAACATCTTTGATCCTTTCTTAGAACTGACAGAACTTTTTCTGATCTTAGGGTGGCTTACAGCTCTTTTTGGAGCTCTGTTAGCATTGTCTCAAAAGGATATCAAGCTGATTTTAGCCTATTCCACAGTCTCTCAATTGGGACTCATTACATTCGGACTGAGTTTGAACCAAGATCTTGCCTTTTGGGGTGCTGTTTATCACATAATCAATCATGCCATCTTTAAATCTACTCTCTTTCTCTCGGCTGGTATCATCAGTGAGATCTATCGTACGAGGGACATTGAGAGAATCAGAGGGGTCGGAAAAGGAATGCCCCTTGTGGCAGCAGGAACGATCTTTGCCATCCTAGGGGTCACTGGCGCGCCCTTTTTCAGCGGAAGTATGTCAAAATACTGGATTGTGGCTAGTGCAAAAGATAATCTGACCACCTTGGGAATCTATCTTGCCAACTTTGGAACTATTACTTGCTTTATTCGTTACAGCAGGATCTTCTTTGGTGTTCAGAAGAACTCAGAAAACTCTTCCTGTTCTCTTTGGAAGATGCAACATATTGTTGTCTTTGTGATGGGTCTTTTTTCTCTTTTTGGCGGATTATTTGCCAGAGAATTGATTATCCTGTTTTTTGCTAAACAGCTCCCCGTTGATCCCCTTTCATACTTTCAAAAGATAATGATTTTCTTTGCAAGTCTTATTGGGGGCTTTTTTGTATTAAGGGTAATAGAACGAACGGGTATCCTCAAAAAAATCAGAGAATTAGATCTTTCTTTCAACAGCGTTGCAGCTTTCATGTTTCTTTTCTTCTCTATGAGCTTTCTGTATCTGAGTTTGAAATACGCTCCTCAGTGATAGTTGGAAGTCTTTGCTTTCATCTTATTAGCTTCTTGTCTTTGGACCTTGGAATCTTTGATTCGTTAGATTACAAGATTTCATAAACAACTCTTGACCTTTGTGATATGATAATAATGTAAAAAGTGAATATGGAAGATAGGGGAGCTCCTAATCTGGGGCTGAGAGGAAGGTAGAACCTTCGACCCTTAGAACCTGATCCGGGTAATGCCGGCGTAGGGAATCTGAAGATAGACGACCTGCCGGCATGGCAGGTTTTCTTTTTGGGAGGGGTTTTTTATGGCAAAGATTACTTGTTCGATCAAGTTTCTACCACTTGTGGCGAGCGGTACAACAGTTCATGCGCTTGTTGACAAAGCGATCGAAATCATCAAGAACTCTGGCTTCAGATACCTTGTTGGACCAAGTGAGACAACGGTGGAAGGTGAGTTCGAAGAAATAGTGGAATTACTTAAAAAGATAGGGATCCAGATGAAGGAACATTGCCCAAGATTCGTTCTTCAATCATCTTTCGATGTGGCAAGGGATGGTGTCACAATCGATGAAAAGATCAAGCATTATCGTTGAACTTATCTTTGCAGTCATTCTGGTGATTTTTTGGCAACTGGCACCTTTTCCTAGCTATATACTTCCAAAACCTACACGCTTGGTGAGCGAGTTCTTGACTCAAAGAACAGTGATCACGAATCATCTCAAAATCACGCTTTACGAAGCTTTCACAGGTTTTGCTTTAGCATTGATCATTGGCGTACTGTTAGCAGTAACAATGTACCTTGTTAAGATCGTCGCAAGAGTTCTCCTTCCCATGATTGTTTTAACGCAAACCATACCTATTACTGTCGTTGCACCATTGATAGTCATCTGGTTTGGTTTTGGAATACAGGCAAAAGTTGGAACAGTGGCTTTTCTCTGCTTTTTCCCCATAGCGATAAACACTTACGAAGGTCTTAAGACCGTCGATCCACAAAAATTAGAACTCCTGAATGTCTACAAAGCCAAGTGGTACCAGAAACTACGGTTTTTGTACATCCCCCATACAGTTCCACACATTTTTTCCGGCATGAAAATAGCCGTGACCTATGCCTTCACCGCCGCCATATTGGCTGAATGGATGGGTGCCCAAGCCGGACTGGGAGTCTACACAATAAGGGCACTGAACAGTTTTCGGATTGACAGAGTTTTCGTCGTTGTGGTCTTGACAATAATCATAACGTTGGCCTGGTTTTTCCTCATAAATTGGCTCTCAAGGAAAATAGCTCCGTGGGCTTACAGAGGTGAAGGAGGTGCTGGAAGGTGAAAAAGTTTTTCGTAGTTTTACTGCTGGTTTTTTTAGTGGCAGTTTTTGCTCAAAAAATTACTTTGGTGCTCGACTGGTATCCAAATACGAACCACACTGGCTTGTACGTGGCGATCGAAAAGGGATTTTTCAAAGAAGAAGGTTTGGAGATCTCAATAGTCCAACCAATAAAACTTAGCACGGAACAGCTTGTAGCGACTGGAAACGGTGAATTTGGCATTAGTTTCCAGGAGTACGTTACCTACGCAAGGGCAGAAGGTATACCCATAGTCTCCATCGCAGCGATCATCCCGCACAACACCAGTGGTTTTGCATGGCTCAAGGGAACAATGCAGTCACCAAGAGATTGGGAAAACAAGACCTACGGTGGCTGGGGGACGGAATTAGAAGAGGCTGTGTTGAAAACCATAGCAAAAAGATATGGGATAGATTACGGAAAAATCAAGATTCAGGACGTTGGCCAAATAGATTTTGTCACCGGTTTAAGACAAAGGATCTTTGACTTCCAATGGGTGTTCTACGGCTGGTCGGTGATCGGTGCTAAACTTCAAGGATTAGATGTCGATTTCATATACATGACCGATATCGATGAAGTTTTCGATTATTACACACCAGTGATCATCACAAGTGAAAAAATCATAAGAGAATCACCAGAACTTGTGAAAAAGTTTTTAAGAGCCTCGTCGAGAGGTTATCTGTATGCTGTCGAGCACCCGGAGGAATCTGCCAGAATCTTGCTCAAGCACGCACCAGAGTTGGACGAAAAAGTAGTTTTAGAATCGCAGAAATATCTTTCCACAAAATACATGGAAGGGACGACCAAGTGGGGCTATCAAGATCCAAAGATTTGGAGGAGGTTCTACGAGTGGATGAAAGAGAACGGGTTAGTCGGGGAGCTGGATATAAACAAAGCCTTCACGAACGAGTTTTTGCCCTGAAGGTAGAAAACCTTTCAGTATCTTACAACGGGCTTTTGGCGGTTGAAAAGATCGATCTGGTTGTAGAAAAAGATGAAGTTATAGCCATTCTTGGCCCTTCTGGGTGCGGAAAAACCACAGTTTTGAAAGCTATTCTCGGCCTAGTACCCTACATGGGAAAAGTTCAGATCTTTTGCGAAGATCTTGGCTATATTCCACAGACTGACTCACTTTTTGATTGGTTGAACTGTTTGGACAATGTTGCACTACCACTGCTTTTGAAGGGTTTTTCAAAAAAAGTCGCAAGGCAAAGGGCTGGGAATTATTTGGAAAAAGTTGGACTTGAAGAATGGGCTCACCGGCCTGTTTACCAACTTTCCGGTGGTATGAGACAGAGGCTTTCGTTAGCCAGGGCACTGGTGAGTGGATCAAAGTTCTTGCTCGCTGACGAACCCTTCATATCGCTGGATGCCCAGAACAGACGAAAACTGCAGATTTATTTCTCTGAGTTCTTGGAAAAAGAAAAAATCACCACAATCTTTGTGACTCACAGTGTGGAAGAGGCCGTATTTCTAGCTGACAGAGTCGTCTTACTTTCAAGTAGGCCTGCAAAATTGGTGCAAATTCTCCCCGTTCAACTTCCTAAACCAAGGAGGGTGGAACATTTGTCCGACCCCAAGTACCAAACCTTAGTCGCAACGATATACGAAAGGATCTTTCAAAGATGAGGTTTTCTCATATGAAAGAAAGCTTCTGCCCTTGTACTTTGTTTCTAGACCAAACCGCGTAACTGCTTAGCTTTGAAGGTGAAAAAATAGAGGATGGCCGGTAGGCCATCCTCTATCAAAGACCCCTAGCCGGAGGCTTTTACGCAAGATACAGTAATTTTTCCCGTCTCATTTGACAGTAATAGTTATATATGTGGGAAGACTTTCTTGATGGGTTCTGTTCACGGCCGTAACCGCGTAGGTATAGGTCTTGCCTTTTGAAATGTCATAGTCCACATAGGACTGCCAAGCCGTTTCAGTTCTTCTTACAACGGTGACAATGTTTCTTGCATCATTAATGTCTGGCCTTTGTTCTCCTTCAGCTCGGTAGATAACATAATAAGAAGTATTCTTAGGTGTCTCGTCTTGCCAGAGAAGTTCTACACCTTGGGCCATTGATTTCACTGTCAAATCGACCGGTTCAGTAGGTAAATGGCTATCCAACCAATCCATCTGTGGCACAAGGGCCGGATACTTGAAAAGTTCTTTCAGTCGGTCTGTAACCCCCAACGGATTCTTCAATAGATGATTGGCTGAGAAGAAAACGCTGCCTTCCACGTCTTCAAAGTTTCTATTGTAAAGAACTTGGTTTGGAATTTGGTCCGGATCGAGCCAGTTAGGATCGTTGGTCCCCACGCGATATACACCATGACCGACGTACAGATGCACGTTCTTATCCACCACTTGCTTAAGCCACCAATCCAGCAGCTTTTCGTAAGCCGCGGGGGAATAATTAAAGTACCAATAAATCTGTGGTACTACGTAATCAATCCATTCGTTCAAGACCCATTTCCTCGTGTCGGCGTAAAGAGAATCGTAGCTCTGAAATCCATTCGTTTCCGATCCGTTTGGATCGCTTGATTTGTTGCGCCAAATTCCGAAAGGACTTATTCCAAACTTGACGTAAGGCTTTATTTCCTTTATCCTTTTGGAAAGTTCCTGGATCAATGTGTCAACGTTGTTCCTTCTCCAAGCGGCTTTGTTTTCAAACCCAGCACCGTACTTTTGATACAACTCTTCGTCTGGAAAATCTAAACCAGCCACCGGATAAGGATAGAAATAATCGTCGAAATGGATGGCATCGATGTTGTAGTTTTCGACAACCTCGAGTATGGCTTTTACAATGTATTGTTGAACCTCTGGATGACCCGGATTGAACCAGAGTTTTCCACCATAGGACACAACCCAGTCGGGATTTAATTTTGCCGGATGATTGTCGATTAGACTGTCGAGTTTGGTATCCATACTTACACGGTATGGATTGATCCAGGCGTGGAACTCCATATTTCTCTTGTGAACCTCTTCAACCATAAAAGCCAGAGGATCGTAGCCGGGATCTTTGCCTTGTACTCCCGTAAGCCAATGTGACCACGGGAAGTACCTGGAAGGATAGAAAGAATCGGCAGTTGGTCTTATCTGAACTATAACAGCGTTGATTCCAATTTCTTTGAGCTGATCCAATATTTCAACAAAGTGTTCTTTTTGTTGTTCGGGATCGTAGACATCTTTCTTGGGCCAGTCGATGTTCTCTACCGTGGCGATCCAAGCTGCTCTTAACTCTCTCTTAGGTGCTCCTGTTTCTCTATTGACGACAAGCACTTGATTGGCTGTTTTACCAGAGTATGTTGCCCATATCACAGTGACACCGACAGATTTTGCCGTTACGACACCATTTTGGTCGATCTGTGCAACGTTTGGGTTGCTGCTTCTGAAAGTCGTTCCCTCTTTCAGCTCAATTCTTTGGTCCTCTTCACCCAATGTTTTGTAAACACCTATCACTTTCATCTGAAACTCCGTTCCCACCTTTGTTGTTTTCGACCCAGTTAATTCAATTTGCGACAACACTGGTATAGGTTTTATGACTAAGACTGTGCAGACGGCTTCAGCGCCCTTGTATTTTGCGATTATCTTTGTTTCCCCTTCAGCCATAGTTTGAATGATGCCATCTTGATTGACTCTAAGGACTGTTGGGTCTTGAACGAGGAATTCTACCTCTCCTGTCACTTCAATCCTCTGATCTTGTCCCTTGAACTTTGCGAAGACCTGCAAATTCCCCGTCGCACCTCTTTCAATCTTATCGGGGCAGTATATCTCAAGTGTCTCAACCACTGGATCACCCTCCACTACCATGAGTTCAAAGGAGCCGGGTTCTGCATTAGGATAGAGTGCCACTATCGTTGTTCTACCAGGGTGCAAAGCGGTGACGTTTCCATCACTATCAACAGAGGCAACACATGGGTTACTGCTCAGGTATGTGACTTTATCGCTGACAATTTCAGGAAACGCAGAGTTTTTTCGAGTGACGGCGACCTTTGCTTTCTTTGTTTCTCCGACCCTCATTGGGGTCAATCCAAGGATATCCACACCGAAGACATCGGTATCGACATAGAACACGCTCAGGCGGTCGTAATAAACAAAACCACTATCTTTGTTCGTATCTTTTGTTTCGACGATGTATATATCCATTATCTTGAATGGCCCATTTTGTTCTTTTGGAATATCTGCTAGGACGTACCTCCAACCAGTCCAGTTGAAGTTGGTCGTTGTCGTTAAATCTACCGGGAACATTTTTCCCTCGTTGTTTCTCAACCTTATCCTGAGCCAATGGTTATTCTGATTTCCATACACCCAAAGGCCGATCTTTTTTGGTTTGCCTGCTATTGACCTATCCAGGTTACCAGTCAGGATATCCCTAAGACTAAGGTATGTCGCGGTGGTCCCTGTAGTTCCTGCCATATCGTAGGTGAATTTAGCAGAATGTTCTCCATATAGCACTGGTTCAGGCCGTTTCACCAGTTGAATAGATGCGGTTGCAGGGGAACTATTCGGCTGAGTAATCGTTCCAGTACTGAGTATAGCCTTCCCGCCGAGCTCTAAGGTTTCGAAATCCTCGATTACCTCAGAAATTCTGTTCCCCACAACGGCCAATGCCTTGGCAAAAACGCCGTTGTACTCCACCTCTATGTAACCGTACTTTAGCCCCTCTGTTGAGTGAGGTACTGTTAGCAAGCCATCTTGGGAAATCGTACCGATAACTTCTTCCGCGCGCCAAACCGCCTGCGCTGAGGGAATCTCTAAAAGGTTACCCTTTTCGTCATACACCCTCAAAGAAAACCGCATCTGTTCGCCCGGTAAAAGTCTTACGTAATTAGGCACAATTTCAAGAGCAAAACAAGGTGTCTTTGAGGCATTGGAAGAAGCCTGCAAAGATCCTGACCAAAGTAACACGACCACAATGAGAAAGAGACTCCGAAAAACCCAGAATTTCTTAGAACCCGACTTTGCCATGGTACCTTTTCCTCCCTTCGAAAACAGTGGTGAGATTTGATCAAAAAATCCTTGCAGACCTTAGAATCGTTACTCCACAAGATCCATGAGCACCCCTCCCACTCTTCTTTCGTTCGGCCGTTCATAAGATAGAACAAGATCTGATAAGCTCGAAACTTAGCTCCTTCAGTTGATATCTAACGTTTCTATCCATTTCTCTATGGATTTATATGTATGTGATATCAATATTTATATACATTTTGCATTTTGTATTATACTATATACATTTGCTCAGACAAAAACCGATCACAAAACGTGCCAATGGCCTTTGACGGATTCGAAGTACTCAACTTGTTTTTTTGAATTTCGTACTGGGAAAATATGTTGTCCCCTGTAGAAAGGTCACAACCCACGACACAGGATGAGTAACGTACCAAACAAAACGCCAAGTGAACTCCCAGTCGCATTTTAGAAAATACTTACAGCGCACTTTCTAAAGGGGCCGTCAGCCGAAAGCAAAAGTTACAAATTCAAGCCTACTGCGCGACCAACCTTACTGCCATGAATTAACATGAAAATGCAAGGGACATCAACCAAAAAGAAACAAGTGTAAGTAGACCGTCGAAGTCAACTACAAATGAAAATATAGTAAACGGCTCTTTCTCAACCTTAAAGGAAAAAGAAAAATGACACCAAAGAACCATAAATGCCACTCATGCCATCGATCTCTCCTCTTACTATTTTGAAAAAATCTCAATAGCTTTTGAAACGCTGAAATAGGAAGTTCTCTACTTTACCGTTCAGAAAACCCACCCCTCCTCTCCCTATCCCCAATTCCATCGTGATATCATCGCCTTTCATTATCACCAAATGCGGCAAAACCAATTGGTGTTATTTCCAAGAAAGAATCATTACAAATTACTGTCAAGAAAATCTAACTGCAGCTTGATTTTGTGTAAATCTTCATCACTTGTTTCACCTAATGTCCCATTGATTCTGTCGCGACACTCAATGTCGCAAACTAGATTTTGAATTTTCCGAGCAAAATATAATGTCACTAAAGATACAGACGAACTTATCGGAAAACTTGCTCCTGTGGCCGTGTTAGCATATTACAGCCACAAAACACCAAAGCGTGAAGCAAAGATTTTGGACAAAGAAAAGATCATGGTTAGATAACTGTGTATTTCTCTAAGAACCAAGAATTTCCAATGCAATGGCACTGAAACTTTAGACCTTAACAGAGGAATAATTTCTTTTCATCCAAATAAGCGCCGGCATCGAAACAACAAGACTACTCATTGCTAAGATAGCAGATATGACAAACACCCAACGGTATCCGATTCTTGTTGCAACGTAAGCAGAAACCACTGGAATAAAGATTCTACTGAATATATTCAAGCCTTGAAAAAATCCTTCCCAACGTCCAAGTTCCCTTGGCGCTATGTGTACTTTAATAGTCTCTCTAGCTGGCAACCAAAGTATAAAACCGACTCCCATAATCACGTGTGAAATAAAGAATATGTAGATATTGGGGATCAGCCACAGAAGAAAAGTTGAAGCAATCAACATGATACCTATGGCAAAATTCACAGATGGATGGTTCTTAATGAACTTCTTCCAAAAAATTGATGATGCAACCGATCCAGAAAAGATCAGCTCAAAAAGGAAAGGCGACGAACCACCAAGTTTGAAATAATCGATCAGATAATAAGAAATCACAAGAAAGCTCGTAAAGTTGAAAGCAGTGTTAGATAGATACTGATGAAACATGATAGAAAGAAAGGTGCGAAGATTGGTGCTCGCCACAACGTGACCTTCGGCTACCTGCATTCCATTATCTATCCTTGGCAGTATCTTTAAGTAAGAGAATGCGTAAAAGACATTCACACAAAAAACCATGAAAAATACAGCCCTGAGAAATCCTTGCCCACTCATGAAAGGAGCAAGCAAGAAAACAAAGACAAAATAGGATAGAGTTTTTAGAAATTCGGTCATGAAGAATTCATAGGAGTATATGCTTTCTCTGTATTTGGGAGTGAAAATAGCCCGTTCGTACATGACTTGGCACGGATAAAAAATGTCAGTAAAACTCAAAAACATCTGTGCTATGGCAAAGGTCCACAGACCTTTTGAAAGGGCAAAGATTAAAGATCCAATCGCAAATGAAGTCCTTGCAAAGAACAGTCCATAGTTGACCGATATACCTTCAAATCTCTTGCCAAACGTGTAAGCCAAGATCGCCTGCACGATATAGGAAATACTGAACAACCACCCCAGGCTCTCCATGGAAATATTCGTCAGTTTTCCAAGGGTTGGAGCAGCAATGATTGAAGAAAAAGAAAAACCAGATATACCTATGAACAGAAGATATTTTCTGATATTCTTGTCCAGATCTTCCCAGCGCATTCTATCACCATAAAAAGTTTATATTACTAACTTTACTATTTCACTAGAGTCTCTTCAGTTCACCAACCTGTAATTTTTGATTAATCAGGCTTTCTTTCTCTTCGAAGAATTTTCATTGACTAAAGAAGAATAAACATGGTAAGATAATTGTGAAATAAATAACGATAAAAATATCACGATTGGGTGATCGCATGTTAGTGAGAGTCTGTATGGGAAGCTCTTGCCATCTGAAAAATTCATACAGAGTAGTTCAGAAGCTTGAAGAACTCAGAAAAACCTTTCCAGATATCTCCATATACGGGTCGCTGTGTTTTGGACATTGTTCAGAAGGGGTTTGTGTCCAGATAGACGGAAAGATTCACAAAGGTGTCACCGAGAAAAACATTGAAAAAATAATCCTGGAGGCGAAAAATGAGTCTAATTATCTCCAATGAAGCAAGTTGTATGTACTGCTATAAATGCTTGAGAAACTGTCCTGTCAAAGCACTCAGCTTCAACGATGGCAAAACAAAGATCATAGAAGAAGAGTGCATAGAGTGCGGGACCTGTATCTTGGTCTGTCCGCAAAAGGCCAAGAGTTATACAAAAAACCTTCCGAACTTTGAACAACTCCTTGGAAAACCTTTCCTTGTATCGATTGCTCCATCGTTTTTTGCACACTACGATCAACCCTACAAGATCATATCTTTACTAAAAAGGCTGGGTGCAATGATTGTCCAAGAGACCTCACTTGGAGCAGAACTGGTTTCCCGAGAATATACCAAAGATTTTTCCAAAGGTAAAACTGTCATCACAACGGCATGCCCTGTGGTCGTCAACTTGGCCCAAAAGTACTATCCCAACGTATTGGATCACCTTGCACCGCACCTATCTCCAATGGCTGCTCATTCGATATTTATGAAAAACCGCTATGGTGATTTTCCCATCGTCTTCATAGGGCCCTGTATAGCAAAGAAAGGCGAAGAATCAAAGGTAGATCTCGTATTGACCTTCGAAGAATTAGATGAGTTTATACAAGAAAATAAACTCAAAGTCGAGGAATTAGATGACCAATTGCCAACCAATCCCTATCCAGATAGAGCAAGGATGTATCCAACGTCAGGTGGAATAAATCATACTGTCAACGGTGAATGGAAAAATCATATTTTGGTGGAAGGTTTGGAAAATATTTCCAGGATATTTTCACAGATAGAAGACATGAACTATGATTTTTTCATCGAAGCTTCTGCCTGCGTAGGTAGCTGTATCAATGGCCCAGCTATCAGAAAGGATATCAGTGTACTGGAAAAAAGAAAAAGAATCATGGACCACATGGAAAAGATGAAGACAATACAGAGAGCAACTGATATGGGAAGCTTATACCCCACACTGAATCTTTCACGAACCTTTCATAACAAGCATATATCGATCATGGCCAATCAAGAACAGATCCAAGAGGTTTTGAAGTCCCTTGGAAAAGACGACCCAAAAAAACAACTCAACTGCAGTGCCTGTGGTTACGAAACCTGCAAGGATAAAGCCGCCGCCGTCGTACTCAAAAGAGCCGAAAAAGAAATGTGCGTGACTTACCTTGTAGATAAATTGAAAGCGGCTACAAACAGGGTTGTGGAAGAATCACCCAATGCAATAATCATTTATAAAAATGGTTCTATCTTGTACAAAAACAAAGCCGCCGAACAAATTCTCTGGAATGTACCACAACAACAGATTGCCGATTTTCTAAAACAGATAGCATCACACCCCAATCAGATCTATGAAATTCAAAACAAAGGTTCTTTTTTCATAAAAACCTTCAGATTGCCCCAGGATGCAAGTGAAGTTCTACTCATGGTTGATATGACAAAAGAAAGGCAGCAGGAAGAGAGATTGAAAATCATCAAACAAGAGACACTAAACAAAATCGAACAGATGCTTTCAAAGCAGATGAGAATCGCTCAGGAGATCGCAAGCCTTTTGGGCGAATCCATCGCCGAGACAAAGAGTCATTTTGTAGAACTTAGAAAGTTTATGGAGGAATGAGATGCTCACCTGTCAAATAGATTTTGCAAAGAAGAACAAGCAGGGAGAAGAAATCTGTGGCGATTCCATACAGGTCAAGAGAGACGAAAAAAGATTTGTCGCGAGTATTTCCGATGGCCTTGGAAGCGGTGTGAAGGCAAGTATTCTTTCAACTCTCACTACTTCAATGGCAACTACAATGCTTTTCAACGGCGTACCAATCAACGAGGTATTCTCTTCAATACTTGCCACTCTGCCGATCTGCAAGGTGAGAGGTATAAGTTATGCAAATCTGTGTTCTGTGATATTCAACGCCGATGAAAATACTTGTTCAATAGTTGAATATGAATTTCCCGTTACGCTCTATTTCAGAAACAAAGAACTTTTCAATCTTGAAAAGAGAATAACTGTTGTCGAATCTAAAGAGATTTCAGTAAGCGAGATAACTCCCCGCGAAGGTGATTTGATTTTCATCATGACCGATGGTGTATCACAAGCTGGAATGGGAACAGAATACTTCCCACTGGGCTTTGGTGTGAAAAACATCATTCGGGAGATAACAGTACTTTTGCAGAGAAACATAAGCCCAAGGAGCATCGTAGAGCACTTGATCAAATTAGCGAGACGACTTGACAGAGAAACCCGTGGCGATGACGCCCTTGTCAGTGTAGTTCAATTCAAAACTTTGCAGCTGATAAATCTTTTTGTGGGTCCACCACAGGACAGATCGAAGGATGAAGAATTGGTCAGAATTTTCATGAATCAAGAAGGTAAAAAGGTTATATGCGGTGGCACCACCGCTCAGATCTTTGAAAGAATTCTCAAGAAGAAAGTCGAACTCGATCTTCGTTCCTTTTCCGAGGACCTTCCACCTGTTGGAAAGATGGATGGAATAGATCTGGTCACAGAGGGTATAGTTACTCTAACGCATCTCTTTAGATACCTGAATAACCAGCAACAACATCTACCATATGGTGCAAGCCTGTTAGCAGATATGTTACTCGAAGCAGACCAAGTGAACTTTTTCGTTGGAAGGGCTATCAATCCTGCACATCAAAATCCACTCTTCAGTCATGACATCTCACTAAAATTCAGATTAATCCACGATATAGCTCAAATTCTCAGGCAGGGCGGAAAGATCGTGAATTTGGAATATTGCTGAGGAGGTGAAACGATGGAAAGAACTTTCCAAAAGGTTGAAGAAATTTTGAAAAAACACGAGTACAAGAAAGAAAATCTCATCAGAATTCTTCTTGACGTTCAAAAACAGTACAGATATCTGCCAGAAGATGTGATCAATTACATAGGTGTTGCACTGCAACTTCCACCAGCCAAGATCTACGGTGTAGGTACCTTCTATGCACAGTTTTCTCTAAAGCCAAAGGGCAAATACACAATCCTTCTCTGTGATGGTACTGCCTGTCACATGGAAGGTTCGATCTCACTCTTAAAAGCCATCGAAGAGGAACTGAACATAAAACCTGGTGAAGTCACAAAGGACCTTGTGTTCAGTGTCGATCAAGTTGGTTGTCTTGGGGCTTGTGCATTAGCTCCGGCGATGGTGATAAACGAAGAAGTCTATGGAAATTTGACCCCAGAGAAGGTGAAAGAAATCATAAAAAAGCTGAAAGAAGGTGAGAAAGATGCTCAGTAATATAAATCAGGCAGCCGAATTCATAGAAAAACAGAAAGGGAGAAGAAAAAAGAAACTCTCCAATCTTTCCATCTATGTGTGTGTTGGAACAGGTTGCACAGCAAAGGGAGCAATGAAAGTTTACAACGAATTTCAAAGAGTACTGGAAAAAGAAGGGCTAATAAGTTCAGTCAAGCTCTCAATGCTCGAGGAAAAGGAGAGCCCTTTGAAAAAAACTGGCTGTTGTGGAAGATGTTCCAACGGTCCACTTGTTAATGTACTGCCCCATGGTTATTTCTATTCCCACGTCACGATAGACGATGTTCAAAAAATAGTTGAAAAGACTATTAAGCATGGTGAACCTGTCGAAGAATTGCTCTTGGTAGACCCCGCAACAAATGAACGAGTCAAAACCCTTGAAGAGACAAGTCTGTACAAAAATCAGAACTTTTATATCATGGAAGACATTGGAAAGTGTGAATGCGATAGTATAGAAGATTACATGGCAAGAGGCGGATACAGTTCCTTACTCAAGGTACTGTCTGGCATGACACCAGATCAAATCGTTGATGCAGTGAAAGCCTCTGGGCTCAGAGGCAGAGGTGGTGGCGGCTTTCCGACGGGTTTGAAATGGGAGGCTGCAAAGAACAGTAAAGCCGATAAGAAATTCGTGGTCTGCAACGGCGATGAAGGTGATCCAGGTGCCTTCATGAACAGAACTCTTCTTGAAAGAGATCCTCATTTGGTTTTAGAAGGCATGATCATCGCCGGATACACCGTAGGTGCACAGAAAGCCTACGCATACATTCGCGCAGAATACCCTATAGCAATACATATGTTCCAAAAAGCAATAGACGACGCCAAGAAATTGGGACTACTTGGTGAAAACATTCTCGGTACAGGCTTTTCATTCGATGTTGAGATCAAAGAAGGCGCCGGTGCTTTTGTCTGTGGTGAAGAAACAGCTTTATTAGCATCGATAGAAGGAAAACGCGGAATGCCAAGACCAAGACCACCATTCCCGGCGCAATCTGGTTTGTGGGGATATCCAACACTTATCAACAATGTTGAAACCTATGCAAATATTCCCAGAATCATCAGGGATGGTGTTGAGAAATATAGACAACTCGGTGTCGTCAGTTCACCGGGTACAAAGATGTTCTCAGTCACTGGCCCACTGAAGGTGACTGGAATCATAGAAGTACAATTTGGAACTACTCTAAGAAAGATAATCTACGATATCTGTGGCGGACTAATCGACGGCGAAGAATTCAAAGCTGTACAGATAGGTGGGCCATCGGGAGCATGTTTGTCAAGAGAGTTCCTCGATATGCCACTTGATTACGACACATTGAGATCGGCAGATGCAATGGTTGGTTCCGGTGGAATCGTTGTAATAACAAAAAGAACCTGCATGGTAGAGGTAGCGAGATTTTTCTTGGATTTTACAAAAAGGGAGTCCTGTGGAAAGTGTATACCATGTCGCGAAGGAACAATGCAGGCATACACGATTTTGGAAAAATTCACCCAAGGTAAGGCAACAACACAAGACCTCCAAAACCTTGAGTTCCTTGCGAAGCTGATTAAATCAACTTCACTGTGTGGGCTTGGTAAAACTGCACCAAACCCCATAATAAGTACACTGAAACTTTTCAAAGACGAATATATATCACACTTAAACGGCATCTGTCCAAGTGGTACCTGTACGGCATTCAAAAAATACACAATCAATCAGGAATTGTGCAAAGGCTGCGGCTTGTGTGCTAGAGCCTGTCCGCAAGGTGCCATAACGGGAGAGCGCGGCAAACCATACAGAATAGACCAAGAAAAGTGTGCAAAATGTGGCCTTTGCGTCGAAAAATGCAAATTCAAGGCCATCGAAATTCTTTAGGAGGTGAAAAAATGAAAGTATTCGTGAACGATAGGGAGATAGAATTAAAAAACGGCTCAAGAAACCTTCTTGAGGCTTTAAGAGAAGCAGGAATAGAGATACCCAATCTCTGTTATTTGTCTGAAACCTCCATCTACGGGGCGTGTAGAATGTGCCTTGTGGAAATAGATGGGAAAGAAATTGTCACCTCCTGTACGACAAAACCACGAGAAGGAATGAGAATAAAGACGAATACACCTCAGATTCACGAACTCAGACGCGGTATCTTGGAATTGTTGTTAGCCACACACAACAGGGACTGTACAACATGTGAAAGAAATGGCAGTTGTAAGCTCCAAAAGTATGCCGAAGACTTTGGTATTAGAAACGTGAGATTTGCCCAAATAAAGAAAAATACAAAGACAGATAGATCTGCACCCATAATAAGAGACAACTCTAAATGTATTCTCTGCGGTGACTGTGTCAGAGTTTGTGAGGAAGTTCAAGGAATAGGTGTGATAGACTTTGCCTATCGCGGCTTTTCCACACAGGTAACACCTGTCTTTGAAACAGAGCTGTCCAAGACTGAGTGTGTCTATTGTGGTCAGTGTGTTGCACACTGTCCAACGGCCGCGTTGACCTTCAGGAGTGACCTTGACCGGCTTTACCAAGCACTCTCATCGGGCAAGACAGTGATTGGTATGATCGCACCGGCGGTGAGAGTTGCTGTCCAAGAAGATTTATCCATGGATTCAGATGCAACGATGGCGGAGAGATTGGTTGCCTTCCTGAAGATGTCAGGTTTCTCAAAAGTTTTTGATGTAGCCTTCGCCGCAGATCTTGTAGCCTATGAAGAAGCACACGAACTCTACGAAAGGGTTGTTAACAATGAAAAACTACCTCTACTCACTTCTTGTTGTCCTGCTTGGGTCAAATATGTTGAACAATTTTATCCAAAATATGTGGAAAATCTTTCAACGGTGAAATCTCCGCAGCAGGCGCTTGGGACAATTGTCAAAAAGATATACGCAAAGAAGATAGGAATAAATCCTGAAGATATCGTCCTTGTATCTTTCATGCCATGTACGGCAAAGAAATTCGAGGCCGAAAGACAAGAACACCTTGGAATGGTCGACCTTGTTCTGACAACAAAAGAACTCTCACAGATGATCAAGGCAAGTGGAATCAACATAAAACAACTCACACCCGAACCCTTCGACAAACCTTTTGGAATTTCTTCTCAGGGTGGACTGAACTTTGGAAAAACTGGGGGAGTCTTTGCAACTGTTGTTGAAGTTATCAGGGATGAAATGGGTATCGAAAACGAAGAATATCATGACTTACAACCGGGAGTGAAATCCGCAGTTCTCACACTCAAAGATGGAAGAGTACTCAAAGGTCTTGTTGTCTTTGGTCTTGCCAATGCGAGAGATATTATGAAAAAGGTCATGGAAAAGGTCTTAGATACAAATATTATAGAAGTCATGGCATGCAACTATGGTTGTATCGGTGGTGGAGGCCAACCATATCCAAATGATTCGAAAGTTAGACAAACTCGGGCAAGAATACTCAAAGAAACAGCGAGCATCAAAGCAATCAATTCACCTGTAGAGAACTACTATTTGCAGAAACTTTATCAAGAAGAATTCAAAGACCAGCATACACGTCATATGATTCATACAGAGTACAAACCAAGGAAACGTATCGAATCAGAAGATATAGAAATACTGCCACTGCCAAAGGAAGACAAGACGACGGTGAAGGTCTGCCTTGGCACCTCTTGTTACATGAAAGGTTCCTACAGGGTACTTTCTCAGCTTGTGGAATCTGTAAAGAAAGACAGTCTTGGTGATGAAATTGAAGTAGTCGGAACATTCTGCCTTGAAAATTGTGACAAGTCACCAAATGTTATGGTAAATGATAAACTAATTAGTGAAGCAACTCTCGAAAAGGTTGAAGAGGTGTTGAAGGAGTGCCAGATAACCAAGACAGAGAGCCAATCGTGATACCAAAACCAACACTCGATAGACTCAAACTTTATCACAGATTATTGAACGAAGTAGAGCAAAAACATATATCCTCTGAGGAAATAGCTCAGAGAATTGGTACCAATGCCGAGCAAGTTCGAAAAGACTTAACCTTTCTCAAAACAATGGGCAAACCAAAGGTTGGGTACGATGTAGAAACCTTGCGTCAAGAATTAGAAGAACTCTTTGGTGTCAAGAAAACAACTAAGGTGATCTTGGTCGGTGCAGGACATCTTGGCAATGCACTTGTGAACTATCCGGGGTTTGAAAACTACGGCATAGAAATCGTGGCAGTCTTTGATAAGGATCCAAAAAAGATAGGCTCGTTCATCGGAGAACTCTCAGTATTACCTATGCAAGATATTGGAAGAGTTGTAAAAAGATTTCATGTGGAAATAGGAATCATATGCGTACCAAAGGAATCTGCACAAGAGGTAGCCGAAATACTCGTCTCAAAAGGCATAAAAGGTATATGGAACTTTGCACCGACGAGACTAATAGTCCCAAACGATGTCTTTGTAGTGGATGAAGATATGACTCAAAGTCTGCTCACGCTGAAACATTACTTGGAGATAAAAAAGAAAAAGATTCAAGAGTCTCACCAAAATGCGGAAAAGTCGTAACCAAAAATGAAAATCTCCGAACTGAACTCGGCAATTACAGCTTTGTACTCGATGCGTAAAGACAAACGTGTGCCAAGAAAGGCAAAAATATTGATTAGCATTGCAGTTGGATACATATTGAGTCCAGTAGATTTGATACCAGATTTTATACCATTCTTGGGACAGTTAGATGATATATTGATAGTGCCTACCTTGGTAAGTATGGCGCTCAAATCTATACCAAAGGAACTTTTCGAGGAATATAAAAAGCAGGTTCAGCAAAAACAACTGAATAAGCGATTTGGAAAGATGACCTTTTTCATCATAGCAGTCTGGGCTTTAGTAATATTCTGGTTGATTCGTACCATCACGAAGGTTGTGCATACTGCAATTTAATATCTTATTCACCTTTTAGACACTTGAAAAGTATAATAGCTTTGATAAAATGATCTTTAGAAACTGTTCCGGCGTAGCTCAACCGGTAGAGCGGGTGGCTGTTAACCACTAGGTTGGGGGTTCGAGTCCCTCCGCCGGAGCCAGTTTAGACAATAATACCATGCTGCGGTGATGGGTAATTTTTGTTTTGCAATCTCTCACACATACGAGTAATTCATCAGTTGATATCATATTTATAAACCAACCGGACGATCCCTTTTAAAATCTTGCATCCTGTATAATGACTTTCTTCAGACTCTACCGTTCAATTTACGAAACATCAAACTTTCTCTTGCCTTGAACTGTTTCTATCATCCTTGTCTCTGGCTCTGTCAATATAATTCGTGGACTAACTGCTCAGTTTTGCTCAACCTTTAGGTATAAAAAGTTGTCAAGGAAAATTTTAATAAAAACTGCGCCTGTATAATTGGCAAAAGAACGTTACCACAGCGAAAGTATGGCAGGATGTCAAGAGAGATGTAAGGGACTGTTTTTCGTCAATTTATTAACGCAAGCCTTTAGAAGGTACAGTCACTTTGAACTTCACCCTGCACGAGTGAACTCCCTATGGACCTTTTTGAGGAGTGATGGGATCTCTAATTTCTGAGGGCATTTGCTCAGACACTGACCGCATTCTACACAAAGGGATGCCGAGATCTTTTGATTTTCAAACCATCGGTATATTCCCTTTCCTTCTTCCATATTCTCGAACATGACCGCTTCGTTGTATATCCTGAAATTCCCAGGAATATCCACACCACTTGGACAGGGCAGACAGTAGCCACACCCGGTACAATTTATCACTGCAAAGGACTGTAAAGTTTTCCTAACCTTCCCGATCACTTGAAGATCATCCACGCTCAAGGTATTTTCTACCAAATGGTCTGCGATCTTGAGATTTTCTCTCAGCTGCTCTAAGCTACTCATGCCACTCAAAACGACCGATACCTGTGGAAGGTTGCCAAGCCATCTTAAACTCCATTCCACAGCAGACCAACTCTTTTCACTTTCTTTGAAAATATCCATGACCTTCTTTGGAAGTTTTGCAAGTTTACCTCCCTTGAGAGGTTCCATTATTACAACAGCCAAGCCTTTTGAAGAGGCATAGTTCAAACCTTTCAGACCTGCTTGATAGTCAATATCCATGTAATTTAGTTGAATCTGACAGAAATCCCAAAGACTGTATTCGTCAACGATTTGTTTAAAGACATGGTATCTATCGTGAAAAGAAAAACCAGCAAATCTTATCTTCCCTTCCGCTTTTGCCTTTGCGAAGAACTTCGAAAATTCCAAAGCCTTTATCTTTTCCCATCTTTGTTTATTGAGTGCGTGCATGAGGTACATATCAATATGATCGACCTGAAGTTTTTCCAACTGTTCATCCAAAAATCTTTCAAAATCTTCATATCTTTCTACCTGCCACACAGGCGATTTGGTAGCAAGAAAGATCTTCTCTCTGTAGCCATCTTTCAAAGCCTTCCCAACTACTACTTCACTCTTTCCTCTATGATAAGGATATGCCGTATCGACGTAGTTCACACCGTGATCAATGGCGTATCTGATCATCTCAATTGCTTTTTCTTCATCAATTTGTGATTCATCGTTGTTCAAGGTAGGGAATCTCATGGCACCAAATCCCAACACAGAACAGCTCACACCTGTCTTTCCAAAGTTCCTATACTGCATCGATCTACCTCCTTGTGACTGTTGATTTTATTTCATATGATACCATACTGAAGTGACTGAAACATTGTCTGAAAAACAAAATCGGATATTACAAAGACTTTGAACCTGAAGTTTCAAGGTTGAACTCAGAAGAATTGTTCTATTGAGAGTAGAAGTTATCCCTTGAGGATATATCCCCAAAGCCTTTATGAAAGGAATCAAATCCCCTTTTCTTTTCAAACTTCGCTTTGTACATTTGTAAATCTGCCTCCCTCAAGGCATCTTCAATACTCACTGTGCTATCTGTCGTCCACTGTGAAAAACCATAGCTCAAGGAAATGTTCAGACTTGGAAAATCCTTGAATTTGACCTGTTCAAGAAAACTCTGAATTCTTTGAACAACTTGCTCTGCTTCTTGTATTTTTAGATCAAAGAACAAGATAACAAACTCGTCTCCCCCGATTCTGAATGATAGGTCCTTTTTCCTTATCTCCCCCTGTAACTTTACAGATAAAGTCTTTAAAACTATATCACCCACATCATGACCGTATGAATCATTGACTCGTTTGAAAGAATCTATATCCAAAAAACATATTGAAAGATTACCTCCTCTTTTTTGTATATCTTCAAGGCATTTTATCAAAAATCTTCTGTTGAAAAGACCAGTAAGGGGATCAAGAAAGATATCGAATTTGTATTTTTCAAGATCCTCCTTCAGGCGTTCATTTGTTAGATTTTGTGCTATTATTCGGTCTCTCATCTGTTCCTTCATTTGCTGAAAAGATTGTCTCAGGTCTGATATTTCCCTAATGTAAGAATCGACAGAGCGGCTTTCATCATTTACATCAAGTGGTGATCTTTGAAAACGGTTGATATCGTTCAGTAAACCTACGATGGAATTTGAAATATTCTTGAAGACACCAAGGCTTGCCAAGAATACAAACAAGACCGCCACTGCCATGGTAGAATTAAGAACCAAAATCACTGAGTTTTTCATCTGTTCCATTTTCGAGAAATCCAAAGTTGTCAAAGCCCTAATCGTGAAAAAGGCGCTCTTTCCACTCCAATCGATACTCTGACCTGCTATGGGAATCCAGTTTTTGTACAACTTGAAGAGCGAAGAACCTACGTTCTGGACAACAAAATTATTTTCCGCTTCTTGCTTGTTGAAAAAATCCTTCTCTTGTGCTATAACTGGCTCGTACTCACCAAATGGTATGAAAGATAGGCTATAAAGGCGAATCTCTCTTATATACTTATTGGCTTTCATAATTCTTTGTAGACCTTCCCATAGATCTGTTACGATCACTGGATCAAGAGCCAAACCAATCTCTATTATCCAGCCGTCTTGCAACTTCTTATAACCAAAGATTCTTGGGAGATTTGTCCTATACTCAAAACTCAGACTTTCCATCAGATATTCTCCAGGGTTCAATGGTTCCAATCTTCCTGTCCAGTACCTTGGAACGGCTTTTGCAATATCAAGCCCAAGATCTTTCGTATAATCTGTCCTTTCGATGACCCCACCAGGACTTATCAAGTACCAGTTCACACCGCTGACATACTGTAATAAGTATCTGCTCACCTCATCATTCAAAGTTTGGGTCAATTGTCGATCTGAAACAATGCTTTTGCTTCCATATTGCTGAGCCAATTCGTCTATCAAAGTTTTCAAAACTGGTTTATAAGAAAGATCGAAAGTCTTAACCGTTCTTTGCCACTGATCTATGTATGAAGACACCGAGTTCACTGTATTCTCAAAGGTTGGCTCGAAAACATACTTATGATAAAAGTGATTGAAAACAGCTGTCAAGGTTAAAGTCGTCGCAATTATAGTCAAGACAGATGGCAAGATGAATTTCTTGAAAATCAGACCCATTAAAGCATTTTTTGAGATTTTTCTCAATTTTTTCGCCCCGAACGTTGAATTTTCAACAATTTCTCACTTTATACAGACACCGACCCTGTCAAAGCACAACCTGACCTTTTTGAAAAAAATAACTGAAAAATCCGGGCTAAACTCATACACCAGGACCTTGCAACTTGCTGTTTCCGAAGAAACCCAACTTTTTTAATCTTCCGAAAGATACACCTGTTATGAGCCGATCACTGTTGAAAATCTTAGTTATAAGAATTATTAAAGTGATTCCAAGGATGACATTGTAAATACATCCATAGACTACAAATGAGCTCTTGCCAAAGAGCAGATTTCTTATTGAAAGCATTGGGTGTGTGAAGGGTATGGCAAAGATAACTACTTTGAGTGGGAGGGAAAGCGAAGAGAAATCTTTGAACATGGTTATGAGCATACTGAAAATAGCAAGAGCTGTTAATGGAAAAGTCATCGTCTGGGCGCTTTTGAAGTCCTTGGAGATGACACCTAAGAACATGGACATACCTATTCCACACAAAAGCGCTGAAAACAAAGAGACACCAACAAGTATATAATCCAAAGTTCCAAGGGATATACCCAGCGAAGCAGCCGACGAAAAGGTGAAAGATTTCATGTAAAAATTGAATCCAACCATGTATATCCCTGCCATTACCAGTCCTGAGATTGTTGCTGCGAGAATCTTTGAGAAAACGATGTAACTTCTTTTGACCGGCATCGTCATAAGAGTTTCCAGTGTTTTGTTCTCCTTCTCTAGTCCCATTGAAGCGATCACCGTACTACCAGCCATGATTATGAGCATCATCATCACAACCGATGTCATAGTATTCTGGGAACTTGTAATGTTCAAAAGTTGTGAAGGTGAAAGTCCCTCAAATGTTCTCTGATTGAAGAAGGTTGCGTCAACTTTTTCAATAGGATCAAGTACAAAGTGTGGATCCTCGATACCATGTTGGTTCATCAAAACCATTCGTATTTGATTCTCAACATTCTCAAACAACTTTTCAAAAACACTCGATGAAATAGTGTCAGCTAAGCCAAGTCCTTTCAAAAGCCAGAATACCTTTATCTTCCCTTTTTCGTTGGACTTGATGCTGTTAGTGAAGTCCTGGTCTATAAGAAGAAGTGCCGTTCCACCATTTTGCTGTAAATTCTTTAAGCCTTCTTGTAGATTCTGCCCCGAGTAAATGATCTGTACAAAATTAGCTATACTTTGTTCAAAAATTGTTCCCAGGTTTTCTTTATCAAAGTTAACAACGGCTACCATTGGTTTTTTCAATACCTCTGTTTCAATGTTGCCCACGGTCTTACCGATAAGGGCGTAGACAAAAGATATCACTATTACAACGATAAAACTGGACACGGTTAAAACTTCTCTGAGCTCTTTTTTCAGCAAGTTCCAGAACATCGTATCACCTCTGTGAAGACTTCCTCAACATTTGACACACCAAACTCCTCTTTCAAACTAGTTGGTGTGCCACTTTTTACAATCTCCCCGTTATTTATGAGGGCTACTCGATCACAGAGAAACTCAACTTCAAGCATATTATGCGACGAAAGAAGTACAGTTCCACCATTTTTGACAAACTCCTTTATTTTATTTCTCACCTCACGAGCACTCAACACATCCAGACCTGATGTGGGTTCGTCCAGGACAGCCAACTTGGGACTAATCATCAATGCCCTTGCTATTAAAAGTCGCCTGGTCATACCTTTACTGTATGTGCTTACCTTTGTTTTCAGGCGATCAGACAAATCGGACAGTTGTACTCCCTTTTCAACTATCTGCTGGAAATCTTTCTCGTCCCTTGCAAAGAACTTGGCAATGAATTTTAGATATTCCAAACCAGTGAGTTCTTTATAAGCACCCGCGTCCTCTGGAAGATAACTTATAACCTTTCTAATTTCCTGAGGTTCCTTCAAAAGATCGTATCCGAAAACCTTCACAGTTCCCGCATCAGGCTTTAATAAAGTACAAATGATCCTCAAAGTGGTAGTCTTGCCAGCGCCGTTTGGACCTATAAGGCCAAAGATTTCACCTTTCTGGATCTCAAAAGTAATCCCCTTTAGAGCCTTAAAATTACCATAGCTTTTTCTAAGATCATTAACCTCCACTACCTTCACTGTATCATCCCCCCAGGAAAATATACAGGTAGATAGAAATACACATATGAAGATCAAAGAAAGTTCATTGACTGGTATATAATAATTAATAATTGTTTCACATTGATCATAATCATGCGAGAAAAGCTTAGTCGCCGATTTTTTGACTAAACCTGTGCCTGGTGTGTTAAAATCAGCTCGAGGTGTCTTGTTTTGGTAATAATCGACTATCTCAAGCATATCATAGAGATTGTGATAACAGGCTTCATAGCAGTGATTTTAACAGTTGTACCACGTGAGTATCTCAAGGCACAAGTTGCCATCTTCTTTGGCGATCAGACACCAGCCAAGGTGGGGCGTGTTTCACTCAATCCATTTGTCCACCTTGATCCCATAGGCACTATAACATTTATATTTCTTGATTTTGGTTGGTCACGGCCTGTCCCTATAAGGCCTTGGAATCTCAAAGGACGGAAGAAAACCTTTCTGCTTGTTTCATTTGTGGGGCCAACAGTTGGTGCCTTATGTTTTTTGATATATGGATTGTTTGCACGATCATTACAGAACAAGGATAGCTATGTTTTCGAAACACTCTTCAAAGCCGCAAAGTTCAGTCTCACGTACGTCATCTTTTCATTGTTTCCCATACCGCCACTCGACGGTTCAAGGATACTGGGCGCCCTTCTTCCAGAAGACTACACGGAGTGGTACCTAAAATATGAAGTGTACGGCGTATTATTTTTGTTAGCCTTGGTTGTTCTTTGGATCATTCCGCTTGTGATGAGTCCATTTATGAACTTCATCGACAAGCTGACACTGTTTGTAACAGGATGAGGGGAGCTGTAAAGATGCTGGTGATGCGATATCCACTGTCTTTGAATGTCATCAGGAGATTGAAAGCCTCAGATCTTGTGAAATATACAGGCAGGATCATCGTACTTAGCAAAACAGCCTTTGAAAGAATCGTCACCTACGAAAAGGCTGAGGGATTAATACCAGAGTATATAAACGGTGAACTGATATGCTTTGGTTCGGTCCATAATAATTCTGTTCAACTTTTAGAAGCGAAAGAATATGAAGATTTCCTTGAAAAGTCCTTCCTGTTTGGTGCTGTCTCTATCTTGTCAGAAAACTCGAAAGTCAGCAATTTTTATTTTAAGAGATATGCGAGAGTTATGTTTGTTCCTACTTGTGATGTAACAGTGAAATCTTTCAGAATCCTGGCGTACGCAGATTTGAAGAATGAGGCGGTTATGGAAATTGAGACTGAAGATCTTTTGATGCGTGTTGCTATAGATTCAAAGGGATTTACAAAGGCTGTGGAGGTAGATCAATGAAATCCTGTTTTATTTTTGGCACTAGACCAGAGGTCATAAAAATCGCCCCAGTGATCCTGTATTTCAAAGGCCGCAACGAAGAAACCCTTACGATTGCAACGGCACAACACAGAGAAATGATGGACATGATGGTAGAAGTTTTTAATATAAAACCTGACTACGATCTGAATATCATGACTCAAAACCAGTCCTTGAACATGATAGTCTCGCGAGTAATGGAAAGACTTGAGCCAGTTCTAGTAAAGGAAAAGCCCGATATAGTCTTCGTACAGGGTGATACAACTACTGCTTTCACGGCTAGTTTATGTGCCTTTCATCTTTCTATCCCCGTGGCGCACATCGAAGCTGGACTGAGGAGCAACAATCTTTACGATCCATTCCCCGAAGAATTGAACAGAAGGTTGATCGATGTATCATGCAAATACTTATTTGCGCCCACCAAGAGAGCAAAGGAAAATCTTTTGCGAGAAGGTGTAGAGGAAAACAGAATCTTTGTGGTCGGTAATACTGTCATAGATGCATTACAGCTCATAAGAGAAAGGGTCGATATGGTCTCTCTGAGAAAAGAACTCATCGATTCAGATGGGTATATCTTGATGACGCTCCATCGCAGAGAGAACATTGGCGAAAAGATGAAATCTATTCTCGCTGCAACGATAAAATTTGTAAGTGAAAACGGTCTCAAAGTAGTCTTCCCAGTTCACAAGAATCCAAAGGTCAGAGAGATCGTCAAACAAGTGATTGATGACAATCCGGACTTTGTCCTCACCGAACCTGTCGATTATTTACACTTTCTTTCGCTCTTAGATGGTGCAAAGTTCGTCTTGACAGATTCGGGAGGTATTCAGGAAGAAGCACCATCCTTCAAAAAATTCGTTGTGGTCACAAGACAAACGACTGAAAGACCCGAATTGATCGAAGCGGGGCTTGGTATACTTGCCGGCACGTCTTTTGACACGGTCTATGAAGCTTTGAAGGATGCCTATAAGAAAAAAGTGGATTTTGTTGAAAACCCTTTTGGTGACGGAAGAACCTCAGAACGAATATACAAGATCATAAGAGGTGATACTACTTGACACTCAGAATGGCTCTGATTGGGTGTGGGAGAATTTCTCCAAAACACGTTGAGGCCGTAATTGAAAATAGTGAACTTCTGAAATTGGTAGCTGTCTGTGATTTGATCCCTGAAAAGGCCGAGAAAACCGCCGAAAAAATTTACAGCACTCTTGGGTATAAACCAAAGATATACAAAGATTATAAAGAATTGTTAAAGACATCCGATATAGATTTTGTGTCGATCGCGACACCCAGTGGGTCACACTATCAAATAACAATGGATTGCCTACAGAGCAATAGACACGTACTCGTTGAAAAGCCAATGGCCTTGAGCACATCCCACATGAGTGAAATGATAAAGTTATCTAGGGATAAGAACCTAAGACTGGGCGTTTGTTTTCAAAACAGATTTAACCCACCCATACAGGAACTGAGGAAAAAGATAGAAAATGGAGCCCTTGGCAAGATATTCTACGGGACTATAAGCGTCAGATGGAATAGAAACAAGGATTATTATGAGCAGGCTCCATGGCGTGGGACATGGGACCAAGACGGTGGGGTTTTGATGAATCAAAGCATTCACGGTATAGATTTGCTCCAATGGATGCTTGGTGGCAAACCAAAGAGAGTCTTTGGCATGATAAAAAACTTGAACCATCCATACATAGAATCAGAAGACCTTGGCATCGGAGTGGTGGAATTCGAGTCTGGTGCCGTAGGAATAATAGAAGGTACTTCAAATGTGTACGATAAAAACTTAGAAGAAGTCCTATCTATCTTTGGTGAAAAAGGAACGGTTAAAATTGGGGGAGTAGCGGTTAATCGCATCCTTGTGTGGAGATTTCCAAACGAAAATGATCATCCCTACATGAATCTTCCAGATCCAGATACCGTCTACGGAAAAGGACATGTTGCGTTGTACAAAGATTTCTGTAGAGCAGTGACAAAAGGTGAGGAGCCATATATCAACGGTGAAGAAGCGCAAAAGGCTGTACAGATAATCTTGGGAATATACAGATCGGCTATCGAAAATAAATGGGTGGACTTGCCGATGGATTTTTCTACCGAGCAGATGAAAAGGTGGTCTTTCTGAAAAAAATCGGTTGGATATTGTCAATAACCATAAGCTTGTTTGTTGGATTCTATTACAAGCCAGTGCCACCTGGCGCGATAGATGTACTTTTTACACTTTATGCGGTGCTCGTTGCCTCTCTCTTGGCCAGTAACTTGAACTTCATGATGATCCTTTTCACAGCATTACCATATATTCTTTATACCCAAGGTACCTTTTCTCCGTTCCTGGTAGCTCTTGGCGTGCTACTACAGATTGGAAGGATAGGTTTAGGAAAAAGGATATACCAAGCACTCATATTTTTTGCAACAATTGCTATTTCTAACATCTTGGCATCGATTTTCAGCGACCTGTATCTCCAATTGCTGGCATTTTCATTATCGGCAATCCTTTTAAACCTGATCTTGACTTACCTTTCAGGTGAAGGAATCTTTATTGGCTTTGACGATACTATCTACGCTTTGTTTATTATCTTACTGACAACAATCTTTGCAACTTTGAGGTCTTCCTTTGTTCCCATCTTTGTATTATTGATATATCCTGTAGGACTACTGATGTATTTGAAGGTTCTTTCTAACAAGCGCACTTTGAAACTCTATGAGTCAGAGTACAAAAGGTTTCAACAGTTCAGAGAAAAACTTGCTACCTTAATAGATATGACAAATACTGTTGCACAAAAGAGTACTGTTCATGAAAGTCTTTCAATGGTTGCCAAAAACGTGAGTGAGATCACCGGATATCAATATGTGTTGATAAACATACTGGACAGGGAAAACAATAGAATATTTAGAGCAGCCCATCATGGACTGAGTCAGAGTGAATTTGAAAGACTCAGATCTAACCCTCCACCCGTTGAATACATTTCTAAATTCATGCAGGAGCGTTTTAGGATAAGCAACTCTTACTTTGTCCCTGAAGGTGCGCTAGAATTACCCGCCGAGTATGTAGCAACGCTTTTGAAATCTCCTTCAAATCTCACTGAATCCGATGCATGGAAACCTGATGATATGCTCATAATTCCTGTTTACAATCCCAGTCAAGATTTGGTTGGATATATCTCTGTCGATGCACCTATTCATGGAAAGAGACCTTCTATTGAAGATGTTCAAATAATGGAGTTGATCGCAAGTCAGGTTTACAAGTTGCTGGAACGCTCTGAAGTTTATCAGAGCATGGTACTTCGCCAACCTTACGACCGACACACGCTGCTTCTCACCCACTCTGCCTTTCTAGGAGCCCTTGAATCGGAATGCCAAAAGGGTCAACCCTTCGCGGTAGCAATAATAGACATAGATGATCTATCAAAGATAAACTTGCAATATGGTCACGAGGTTGGAGATAGAATTATAGAAAAAATAGCAGAGATCCTCAGAAACAGAACAAGAAAATCAGATATTGCTTCACGGTATGGTGGTGAAGAGTTCGCAATCATACTGAGAAATGTTTCCAAGTCTAAGGCAATCGAAATCACCGACAGAATTTTAGATGAAATTAGAAAAATTGAAGAAACTGTGAAGGTCACCGCAAGCGCCGGTATCGGTGTCTTCCCAGACCATGGAAGTGATTACAGAGAAATCATAAAATCCGCGCTCAAAGCACTCGAGATAGCAAAGAAATCTGGTAAAGACAGGCTCATGGTACTTTGAGCGCATCGAGCATCAAGATTGGTTCAATCCCCAGGACCTTCAATAGCTTCCGGTCACTTGTGAAAATGATAACTTGCCTTTGTTTTGACTCGTCTTTGAGCAACTGTGCAGCCTTCTCCAGGCGAGTTTCATCAAATCTTATCAGAAAATTATCTATGATCAATGGTATAGAATCTTCAGGCTGCAATGTATTATAAAGTGCTATCTTATAGCAAAGCAACAATTGGTCTAGTGTGGCGCGGCTGAGCGCATCGGTTATGTCTGCAAATTGATTTCTTACAAAAAATCTCACAGAAAGATCCTTTTCGACAAAGATACTCTGAGATAGATCAGTGAATCTACCAAATAGATCTTTCAAAAGCATCGAGAATTTCTCTGTGTAAGCCCCCGTTAGACGATCTAATTCGTCCTCCAAAAACTCTTTCACCTGCTTTGCCTGATCTCTGAGTTTTGAGTATGCCTCTTTTTCCAACTTCTTCAAAGAGAGCTGATGTATCTGAGCTGCAATATTCAGTGAAAGATCGATTTTAGAGATCTGCTCGTCGATTTTTCTAATTTTCTCGTCCAGATCTTCTTGCTTCCTCGATAGATCGACCAAGGACTTCTCAACTTTCTTCTTTTGGTCTAAAAGTTGTGCCAGTTCTTGATAATCCTGTGCTAAAGCGATGAGATCTCTACCTTTGAATTTTTCCTGAATCCTGAGCACCTGGTTTATTCTGTACTGAATCTGTTCTATCTTTGAGTTTCTCTCAAAGGCCTGTTGAAGTTCTTGCAAATCCTTTATCCCAAGGGAATTAATCTGTGAAAGATATAACGTTGACAGATGTGACCGATCCTCTTTCGCCTTTTCAAGATCACCTTTGGCCTGTTCAACAGATTGTTGAAGTAAGAAATACTCCAGCTGTTTTCTCTCAAGATTCTCAACAAGCTCATTCAGCCTGAGTATAACACTGGGAAGGTCCCTAAGATCTCTGACTCCAAATTGTTGAAGTTCACTCAGCAACGCTGCTTCCTCTAAAGCAACCTTTTCTTTGAGTCTTTCCATTTCTTGATCTTCGCTCAACCACTTACTGTATTCCTCGTATGACTTTTTCAACTCTTCCAAACTGTTGACACCGAAAGTACTCAGAACGCGTTGAAGAGCAGACTGCTTTTTCTTTTCAATGGAACGAAATTCAAGTTGCAGTTTTATCTTCTGTTCATCTTCTTCTTCAAGCTTCTTCATAGTTCTACTGAACAGGAAAAAGAAGATACCCGAGGTCACGCCAGCGGTTGCAGAGATGTAGAACCATACAGGATCAATCATTAATCCCAATGAAAGTGCAGCTGCAGAGAAAATCAGAGTCACAAAACTCAGAAGACGTTCCCATTTTGCACGACTCCTGTGTCTTGAGATTTCACCCTCGATGAATTGCAATTTGTTGTTTATTTGTCTCATTTCCAGTTCTATAGAAGTAGGTATCTCAGTCTCAAGGGAGCGTAGAATTCTGTCTCCCTCACGTCTGAAAATCTCCCAATTTGAGCGATATCTTTCTTTGTGTTTTTCAAGTTGCTCTAACTTGTTTTCAAGAACCCTGTAGCTCAGTTCAAAATTCTTTATTCTCAGCTTCACCTTTTCTATATCCTCACGCCAGAAAAGCTTTTCTTGCAAGTCCTTTATCTGGTTTTCAACTTGTGAACGCTTATTGAGAAGTGTCTGAATCTTGCTCTCAAGTTCCTTACAGTTTTGTTCGGCATTCTCAATTTTCTGCCTCAATTGGACAATTTCTGTATATTTTTTCACATCGATGGTGGGCAGATGCCTTTCTACACTCAACATCTCTTGGAGTTCCTCTAATTGTTCCTTCAGTTGCTCATCGATCTCTTCTAACTCCTGTGTGATCTTGAGATTAATATTTTCCATTTCACCAAGCAGTTCTTGTTTTCCTTTGAGAAGATCGCTCAATTCTTTCTCTACGTTAGATTTTTGTCTAACGTATTCAAAGAACCACTGTCTACGTTCCCGAAAATCTTGAACCTCTTTTTCCAAAAGCTCTATCTGCTGATCCAGACTCTTTTCAACCTCTAACAATCTCTGCTCAAACTCTGGTTGCCTCTTCAAAAGCATCGAGATCCTTTCAGCTTCTTCAAGTTGTGCCATCCTTTTCTTCAATCTTGCTATGATGGTTTCATCCGTTGGCAGCAATTCCATGATGTCCTCTTCGTCAGAGAGCAAGGCTACTGACTCAACGTACCTTCGATCCAGTAAAGGTTGCTGAATCATGACTTCCTGGTCCTTCTCGCTCTCAACAATCAAAGAGCCCCCGAAATCGTTGAAATCCCAGGGTTTGTAACGATGGAGTTCATCTTCTGTAAGTCCGCCAATTCCTGCCAATATAAATCTATAGAGCGTAGTTTTGCCAGACTCATTTGGGCCAAAAACGATGTTGATTCCATCTTTGAATGTTACTCTGTAGTTATGGAATTTTCCAAAACCTGCTATCTTCAAATCCTTTATTTTCAGAGTACTCACCCCTCACAGAAATCTGACAGATGAATTAGAAAACACAGGGCGCCCTGGGGCATTTTTTCACTCATTCTTCTTTCAAATGTATCTTTCGGATTTCTACAGACAAAGGGAATCTTGTTACCAAACAACTTTGCCCTTTCTGCCTCAGAGGAGGTCACAAAGTTGGACAGGTAACCAATCATGCCTTCTGGAAGATTCTGTGGACTTTCCAATGACCTTGGAACCAGACCTTTGACAGAACTTTCCACTACGCGCTGCATACCATCTTCCAACAAAAGAAAAACTGGTCTGTCTGTCAGAACCGGGTTTGAAGATAGATCTGTGTCCAATTTTTCTTTTACTGGTTGGATATTTGGTAATCTCATATCTTCCAAAAGACCATCGCTCTGGTAGATCTTCAAAGTTTTTGGAACCAATGAAAGAATCGGAACAATTTGATCTAAAAGAGCAAGATCACCAAAAAGATCTAAAGCTATATGTTCATGGGCATCAAACCTAAGAAACTCTAGAAAGATCTGCTTTTTCACACTGGTCACATGCTCATATTCTAAAGGAAATTCAGAATCTTTCGAATCATAGAGCCTTAGACTGAGTAAATAAATCTTCTTCATGCACCCACCACCCGATTGAAATCAATCTTATATAGAGAAAAACCATAACCCTTCAGCTTACAACTCAAAGTTTTTTTTGACTCCTCCTGTCGCCAAGTTGATCCATTCCAAGACCTCACACTTTGGACATCTAAGACCACACCACAGGTCTTTTCAAGTTCAATACCTATCTCTCTTTCCTTTTCATCAAGATTGGCAACTATGATGATCGCCTCGGAATCTTTCCAATAAGAGATATTAGCTGTCTTTCCATCTTGCCACGTCAAGTATACTGGTTTGTATAGACCGTCGATGATGAACGGGGAAAATTGGCTTCTGAGGCGAACGATATCAGACAAATAGGCTATCATATCTGAATCCTTCCAATGCATGGCATAATGATCAAAGAAGGCTAACTTCCCTTGAAATTCGTTCTCACAGCTCAATGTGAACCTTCCACATGCATCGTTGTCAAGGCCAAGGTTCATGGGTTGAGTCTCCTCGATTTCTTGGCCTGAATTGATCATCAGGACTCCGTTGGGCAAGAAAGCACAAAGAAATGGTATCAGATACCTGAATCTACCCTTTTCCCTGTAAGCAATTCTTGGCGTATCTGGTGTTTCTGCGCAAGCCATGTAAGGAAGTTCCACATTTATTGACACCGACTGGACAAAGTCGTAGGTTTTTTCGTGAACTCTTGGAAGCATCCACCAACTGTTTCCTATTATGACATCATAACCGGCCTCTTTTGCTTCTTTCGCTCTGTGCATTTCAAGTTCTTCAGCCACAAAAACAAAAGAAGGATCATAGTCTCTTGCACTCTTGATGATCATCTGCTCAAGTTCATCTGGCAAGGCATGGCCCATATCAAGCCTTATGCCATCTATACCAAATCTCTTTTGAAAGTATGGGATCACCGAGGCAATGTACGTCCAAAGTTCTTTATTTTGCACCTTACCTGGGAAGCGACTCGCCTTTATGACATCAAACAAAACGTAAGGAGCTTGATCTTTTTTGATCTTTCCTTCGCTGGTTGCCGGGTGATCAAGGTACAACCTCAAGAAAGTCACATCGTCCCAGGTGGGTTGAGGATCGTTTATCCAATCTGAAAAACCAGGCGCCGTAACTAAACCAAAATGCTTTGCAATATTGTACATAAAGTTGTCCTCGTTTGACTCTTTCTTTATCTTCTCCCACTTTTCAGCATCTATAGTTTTAGGATCAAAAGTGAATTTTTGTAGATGATTCACCACCTGTTCCCGATCGTAGATCTTGCTCATATTTTCAAAGTTCGGTTGACAAAAACCAAGATCGGGAATCCTAGGTGGCTTATAATCTGCCAGCTCATCAACCTTGACCCAGTAGAACCAATCTGGATGTTCAAGAATAAGATTGCAATCTCTCGCAGCTGTCCTTGGAATAAAATCGAGTATCACCCTGATACCCAATACATGGCATGCTTCAACAAAGGCAGAAAATTCATCATCAACATCCCAACCTTCGAGTAGTGGATCATGATAAGTTGGATCTATCTTCAGAAAGTCTTTCACAGAGTATGGAGACCCGATCTCCCCCTTTTTGAAAATCTGGCTACTCTTAGTAACTGGCAGAAGGTAAAGCACGTTGATACCAAGTTTCACAAGGTGCGGTAAAAGAGCGATCATTTTCAAGAATGTACCAGATTCACGATACCCAAGAATGTCGTCCTGTTCAAATCTTCCAAAACCCTTGTGATTGTAAGCAGTTGTGGTTCTGACCAACGAGGAGTAAATGATGGCTCCCTTGATCCAATTTCGATCTGTTATACCATTTTGCAAGCTCAAAGACTTTCGATAATCTTTCTTGCCCTGTCTTTGTTCACAGATCCAGCTGATTATGGACTCAAAGTATGAAGCTGGTTCTACGAAGACCCTTTCACCATCCACCTTTACTTCTCCATTGTATCTTTCAAAGAGCCATGCCTTTGGTATACAATAGTCGGCTTTTTTTCTTGGTTTTATCGATATGCTCTCGATCACTCTTTCATCCCCTTTCAAAAGCTCTCAAGGTATTTTTTCTGCTCAACCGATAGTTCATCGATCTTTACATTCATGGCATTCAGTTTCATCTGAGCAACCTTTTCATCTATCTGTGTTGGGACAGAATAAACCCTCGGTTCCAGTGTCTTGGTCGATAGATAGATCAGGGACATCGCTTGAAGAGCAAAGGAAAGGTCCATTATCTCCACTGGATGGCCATCTGCAGCCGCCAAATTCACAAGCCTTCCTTCACCAATCAAAAAGAGTGTTCTTCCATTGGGCATAACATACCCAACAACATTTGGACGGGCTTCGAACTTTTCAATGCACAAATGTTCAAGGGCTTTGACGTCTATCTCCACGTTGAAATGTCCTGCATTGGCAAGAACCGCACCGTCTTTCATCTGTAGGAATTCTTCAACAGATATAACAGATGTATTGCCAGTGACGGTAACAAAGAAGTCCCCCACCTTGGCTGCTTCCTTCATTTGCATCACTTCGAAACCTTCCATGATTGCCTCCAATGCCTTTATGGGATCGACTTCTGTTATGATGACTCTTGCACCAAGGCCTCTTGCTCTTATCGCCACACCTTTACCACACCAACCATACCCAGCCACAACAACGACCTTTCCGGCGATGGTAAGGTTGGTATTCCTCATTATACTATCCCAGGTCGACTGACCTGTACCGTAACGATTGTCAAAAAGATGCTTTGTGAAGGCATCATTTACGGCTATGACGGGTACCTTTAACTTCCCTTGGTTCTGTAATGCACGAAGTCGCCTCAGACCTGTTGTCGTCTCTTCGGTAGCTCCTCTGAGATTTACAAGCACTTGAGGCATTTCAACGTGCGCAGTAACGGTAAGATCGGCACCATCGTCTAATATCAGATTTGGCTTTGCTTCAAGAACACTATAGATACCTCTCATATAGAGAGTCTCATCGCTTGTACGTTTTGCAAAAACATTCAAACCATGTTCTTTGAGTGCCTCGGCAACATCGTCCTGTGTGCTGAGTGGGTTGCTCCCAGTTATGAAAACCTCTGCACCAAGCTTTTTTAATAACAAAGCCAGGTAAGCAGTCTTCGCCTCCAGATGAATCGACATACCTACCTTCATTCCATTCAATGGCTTTTTTGTGACATATTCATTCTCAACAGAATTCAAAAGTGGCATGAACCTACCCACCCAATCAATTTTTTTCTGACCAAGGTTCATAGGATCACCTCATAAAAATTTTCTGACCAAATCTATGGCGTTTTTCGGACAAACTTCATGACAAACATAACATCTTATACACTTATTGTAATCGATAAAATACTTTGAAACTTGAACTGCTTGCGCGGGACATCTTTCCTCACATATTCTACATCGGATACACCTTCTTTTGGAAATCTTCGGAACTCTGACGATACTCCTTACAAATCTCTTCAGAAAATCTGGTACAGGCAATGCTTGGGCCGTGATGGGTAGTTCTATAGTTGAATTCCAATCACCATCTATTTCGTAGGAAGGTATCAAATGCCTTTTTTGTGCATCTTTTAAAACATAGATCATCTGAGGGTCAATAGATAATCTTTTGCAAATCGCGTGATCTATGGCAAAGGCGTTTTCACTCACGGCAATTACTCCGAAATCTTTCAATTTACCGTTTGCTGGACCATTGCCCTCCATTCCCACAATCCCATCTAAAACTGTGAGAACGGGATTCACAAGAAGATGGACGTCTACAAGCAAAGCGGCAAAGTTTTCATTTGTACCACACCTTATGTGCCATCCAGATTTTTCGATACCAGGTACACACCCAAAGGTATTCTTGATCCCAAGTGTTAAGATCATCTGCGAATGAGTTTTGAGTTTTGGAATGTTCACAACCTTATTTGCCTTTAGAACCTGGGAACTTATTTTTATTTTCTTATAGACTTGACCGTCTACCTCAACAGGGTCATTG
This sequence comes from uncultured Pseudothermotoga sp., assembly GCA_937995655.1. Classification (GTDB taxonomy): domain Bacteria; phylum Thermotogota; class Thermotogae; order Thermotogales; family DSM-5069; genus Pseudothermotoga_B. Next base: position 74,114 of record CALKJI010000003.1, read on the forward strand.
AGTTCAACTATAGGAACAGAATATTTCTCGCAAACCTGCGCGATACCAGATTCATAGGCTGCTTTTTGGATACTCGCCGAGGCGGGACTGTCAGCAACAATGGGCTGCACTCCAAGAGATATCAGGAATTTCAAAACACCTTCTACAACGGCGGGATGTGTTGTAACTCCTTCTTGTGGTTTCCTAGCAGAAAGGATATTGGGTTTCACCAAAACCGTCTCTTGTGGTTTGAAAAGCCTTGAATAATTCTTCAGAACCGGTAGTAAGATATCTTCAACTTGATCGTATGAATTGCACTTTCTTAAAAAGACCTTCAAAAAACCTCCTCCTCTCTTTGAATATTCTACTTGAATTTGGTTAACATTCGTGTTTCAACCCTCACAGAAAGGTATGATTATACCAGAGGGTGATTTGTTGAGAGAGACGATTGTCAATCAGGTTTTAATGATCTTCTTTCTGATCGGTTTTGGATACTTCTTAAGAAAAATAAAGATAATGAACGACGGATTCACCAAAGGTGCAACCGATCTAATAGTGTACGTGACACTGCCTGCAATGGTGCTCGCTTCAATGGATAGGGATTTTTCAAAGGAGTTAGCCTCAAACGGCATGATGATCTTTCTCTTTGGTGCCTTGATGTATTCAGTTCTAGCTGCTTTAGCCTTCATCTTTGTAAAGCTCAGGAAAATAAATTCACAAGATAAGGGCGTGTATCTGTACATGGTGATCTTTGGAAATGTTGGCTATCTTGGATATCCCATTGCAAAGATCGCTTTTGAGGATCTTGGAGTCTTTTATGCGGCCTTTTTCAACATATGGTTTCAAATTCTCACATGGACTTTGGGTGTGAAATTGATGTCCAAAAACAAGATAAGAATCAGTAGGTTGATCCTAAATCCTGGTCTTTCTGCAACATTACTTGGTGTGATGATCTTCTTTTTTTCTTGGGATATACCCGTTGTCTTGAAAGGAACCTTGGAGACTGTGGGAAGTATGACCGTGCCTTTGGCAATGTTCATCGTTGGAGCATTTTTGGCAGATGCGAAGCTTTCAGATTTTCTAACCAGGGTCGACCTGTACCTTGCCTCGATACTCAAGTTGGTCCTGGGCCCTGTGGTAGTTGCACTGATACTTTACAAGATCGATTTACCACTGATCATCAAATCGATTCCCATAATAATGAGTGGTATGCCTTCGGGTGTCAACACAGCTATCTTTGCCAAGATGTTCGACAGGGATTACAAATTGGCCTCTCAGGGAGTGGTACTTTCAACGGCGCTCTCCTTGATAACCCTCCCAATCTTAATGACCTTGGTACTGTGACGTCCTCCTCTCAATAAATTGAGGGGGATTACTGCCCCCTCGCACTCCCCATTTCTCTAAAGGTCTTTTCCCATATAATATTGCTAAGGGGGGTTGCTGTGAGGGTGATATACCTTCACCTGCTTTTTGTTTTGCTCGTCATCTTTCTCATATCTTCGTGCGTCACGATAGTTGAAAAAGACCCTATAGAGCAAGCTGCCAAGAGTATAACAACTCAACTTGGCCTACCTGAAACGAGTCAATCACTAGACGACAGATCCATAATCTTTTTCGCAGCACAGCTCGAAAGCGGTGACATAGTGTCTGAAGGCAGTCCGTCCAAAGGCTCATTTAAATCTCTGCCAGAAGGAGCAAAATGGCTCTTTGTGCTGGACAAAAATCCTCTTGCCAAATTTGCTCATGAAGTAGTTTATATTTATATGGACCAAAACTTCGAAATCTTAGAAACGCAAAATGCTCAATGGATGCCAGCTGTGAACGACCAGCCTATATTCTTAGGAGATATATATAACGCTGCCTACTCTAAGATCAAATGGAAAAACTTTGAACTGACCGTGTCAGAATCTGTTCCTGTAGGAGAACTGGTTGTCAGTGTGCCCGACAACTGTGCCATTATAGTCAACGGTAACGATCCTGAACGTTACCCTGATGTTGGAATTTCAAAAGACAAGGAGCACATGGAACAGTTCTACAAAAGCTTTTATGGTGAGAATTCACTGAGAGCCCTTGAATATCCAAACAATACCAGACAGGACTTTGAAAATTCAATCAACGCACTCGCACAAGGTGGAGCAAAGTTCATAACAATTTACATTTCCTCACACGGATCGAGAAATTCTTTGGTCATGGGCAATACTAGGATGACACCCGATGATTTGAGGATGATGATCTTTAACCATCCTCAAAACAGTTTTTTGTGATCATCGATGCTTGTCATTCAGGAAGCTTCATAGATGATCTTTGTTATGATGGTCTTAACAATTTATTGGCAATCATGACGGCAACCGATGAGATTCATCTTTCCTATGGTGACTGTGACGGGAAAAACGATCCCAATCGATCAGACACTGGTGGTGAATGGACAAGTGGCTTTTACGAAACCTTGGTCGCTTGTACATCCTTTCGAATCTTTTGGGACTTGATAGAATACATTGCATCAATTCACCATGTCCAGGTAGAACAAGTTCTTTACAAAATGGCTTACGAAGAGGCTTATAGACTTGATTGTACTCGTATTTCGGAACTTTCCTTTCCACAGTACTGTGGCTGGAGCCCAAATAGCAGATAATCCAAGAAAAATGAACCTCTTGTCATGAGAAAAGATATGTGCTAAAATCATTTTCAGTGCCGAGGTGGCGGAACAGGCAGACGCGACTGACTCAAAATCAGTTGAGGGATGACCTCGTGCGGGTTCAACTCCCGCCCTCGGCACCAGTGAAGCACCACCTTGTTGAATCACCTTGTCAAAACCCTACGCTTACTGGTACAATTTCAACTGATATCACTCTTTGGAGTGGAGGATAAAAATGGCTAAAAGGTATTTCACCAAACCTTTAATTTTCGTAATTTTGGTGGGTTTCTGCATAGCTACACTCGTTCTGTATGTCATATGGAATGTGTTTTCTGAAACAAGCGATATCATCAAGCAGAATATGTTACAGGAAGCCAATGACAAATTGAACTTGGCCCTCATTTTGGTCAACCAATATTACGAGAAGTACGCTTCAGGCTCTCTCGATCTAACTACGGCACAGGAAAAGGCAAAAGAACATATACAAAGCCTCTTCTACGGTCCAGAAAATCGCGATTACTTTTGGATACTAAGCAAGGACGGACTTTTGGTAGCACACCCGTATTTAAAGGATTACATCGATAAACACTACACAGAGGTAGACGACCCAATATTTCGAAAAGCTGTTGCAATAATACTACAGGCTGCAAAAGAGAACAAACCTTATGTAAAATATGAATTTTACAAATATCAGAGCAAAGAGCTAGAAGAAAAAGTGAGTGCAATAAAGGTCTTTGAACCTTGGGGTTGGATCGTAGGAACTGGTTATTACAAAACCACCCTTTTGACAAAAATCAGGTCTATCCAAGGTAATTTCATGACGGCCACAGCCATATTCTTCGGCTTGGTCATGACGCTTTATCTTGCTTTTCTGATTCAATACAGATTGGCTAGCCGTCAGTTATCAGAGCTGTTCCAACAGAAAGGGGAAGAAGCAGATCGTCTTAGGACACTCATAGAGACAATGCCACAACCAGTTGCCCTTTTTGATAATGAATGTAAACTCTCATATTTTAACAAGGCCTATTCAGAGATTCAAAACTCTGAGCAATCTAACCCACAGATTGTGTGTTGTTCTGAACCTGAAACCTTCGAGTTAAAGTTAAGAACTTCAAGTGGCCTAAGGTATTACTCTGTTCGTTGCATACCGGTATTAAACCACCGTAACGAAAAGGTAGGTTCGATTCGTTTGTACAACGACATAACTACTGAGAAACTACAAATCATCTTTTGGCAAGACATGGCTCGGCAAGATCCATTGACCAAAGTTGCCAACAGGCACACATTGGAAGAACTGATGGACAGTTTTTCACAACTTGGTCATGAGTTTTCGGTTATAATGATGGACATAGATGGATTCAAAATGATAAACGATACCTACGGTCATCTTGTAGGTGATCGAGTACTCAGTTATTTTGCCGAGGTGATCAAGAACTCTATCAGAAAAGATGTGTTTTTCATAAGATACGGAGGCGACGAGTTTCTTTTGATCATGCCAAATGCACCAGCAGAAATTGCACAGAATTTGATTGAAAGAATCAGACAATCTTTCGAAAAACCACTTGAAATTGACGAAACCGAAATAAAAATAAACTTTTGCGCGGGTATAGCAACCTTCCCAAAAGATGGCAAAAATCTGAGAGAGCTTATCGACAGAGCCGACAAGGCCCTCTATATGGCTAAATTTTCTGGGAAAAATTCTACTGGTTATTGATCAAATATCAAATCTTCTTTTGAAAGTGGGTGAAATTATGAAGGTCGTTGTTGTTTTCGACAGCACCATAGACATACCATTGGGATACAAATTTGCCTTGCCTTACCAGATCTTGCCACTTAAGGTTTACGTTGACGACAAGGAATTCAAAGACAAGATTGATATCACAGATGAACAATTCTATGTACAAGCACTTTCTGGAAAGAAGGTCGGTACTGCCTTACCAAATCCATCAGAAACTGCACAATTATTAAAAAAACTTTCAAAAGAATACGATCACATCTATATAGTTACTATCTCAAGCAGACTGAGCGGTACATGGAATATGATAAGGTTGACACTGGAACAGCTGGATATTAGAAATGCCACATTAATAGATTCAAAAAGTGGTAGCGTCAAAAGTTTTTACGTAGTTCACAGACTGATAAAGGACATATTGGATGGTAAATCCATAACAGAACAAAAGGCACAGGAATATGTTACGGACTCTCTTCTAATGTTTACCGTTACAACCCTTGATTATCTTCAAAAGGGTGGACGAATAGGGAAGGCAAAGGCTCTCCTTGGAAAGATTTTGGGGATAAAACCTATTTTATCAACGGGCAACGACGATGGACAAGTTCTGAGCCTGGGTTCTGCGAGATCGATAAGACAATTGATCGAGCAAATGGTGAAAAAGGCAAAAGAGTTCCTTAAAACTCAAGAGTATTTGGTCATTGGCGGCTATGGTGTCCAGCATATGAGACAATACCTTGATGAACTTTTATCCCATTTTCCAAAGGACAAGATTCTTGGAATTTCAAGGATTGGTCCTGGTGTTAGCGCACACGTCGGGCCCGAGGTATTCGGTTTTGCAATAGGTAAGACCTCGTGATCGTTGACAAAATTTTGTACTGCATGGTAAAATCTTTAATGCCTGCCGAGGTGGTGGAACTGGCAGACACGCATGGTTGAGGGCCATGTGGGTATGAGCCCGTGCGGGTTCAAGTCCCGCCCTCGGCACCAAAGGGAGCTTTAAGCTCCCTTTTTTGTTATACTCTTTTTGGTGATGTCTGTGATAAAGCTAATCTGCATAGATTTAGATGGCACGCTTTTGAACGATGAAAAGAAGGTATCTGAAAAGGACAGATGCACGATTCAACAGGCAAGAACAAAGGGAATTAATGTTACAATCTTTACAGGAAGAAATTATCACGCTGCTCTACCGTATGTGCAAGAACTCGGTATAGAGATTCCAGTTGCCTTTCAAAACGGAGCTCTCATAGCCACACCTTCTGTGAATAAAATCTTTCGGATGATAACTTTAGATTCAAAGATTGCCATGGAAACAATCAGATTATCCAAAAAATATGGATTGTTTCCTGTCGTGTACGAGTCTTTTTTTAGTAGGCAAGATATGCTTTTAGAAAATGACTATTATGGTGTGTTTGAAAGTTATTTCAAGTTTAACCATTCTAGAATAAAAAAGATCGACCGTTTGGAGAGCTTTTTACTCACAACCGAAAGTATCGCAGAGGTTGCAATAGTTGGGAAGGATATCTTGATAGAGAAGTTCACAAAGGATCTTTTGAAAAACTCGGATGGTTTCACGCTGGTAAAGAACCAGCAGATAGATAGTGAAGTCTTCATGGAGGTCTTTGGAAAGGACGTGGGAAAAGAAATTGCACTAGACTTTTTGCTGCAACTTTTCAATATAGATCTATCAGAGGTTGCATACATAGGCGATAACTATAATGATTTGAAAATCATGCAAAAAGTGGGATTTCCAATTGCAATGCAGAATGCACCACAAGATGTTAAAGATGTGGCAAGATTTGTTACCCTTTCTAACAACGAGTCGGGCGTCTCTTTAGCCATAGAAAGAGTAATGGAGGCGATGGAATGATTACACTATCAAAACCGTACATAACGCAAAAAGAAATAGACACAGTGATTGATGCTTTAAAGAGTGATAGACTGAGCATGGGAAAGTACACAGAGCTATTTGAAAAAGAGATCTCAAAGATAGCCGGAACAAAACATGCAGTCGCTGTTAACAGTGGTACATCAGCCCTTCATTTGATTATCAAAGCCCTTGGAATAGAGCAAGAAGACTATATGATCGTCCCATCCTTTACCTTCGTTGCATCAGCTAACGTTGCACTCTTTGAAAAAGCCATACCAATCTTTGTAGATATAGATCCAAAAACATACAATGTGGACCCCGAGGCGCTCGAAGAACTATTAAAGAGAATAGAACAGGGTCGAATATATATAAATGGTCAGCGCGTTAAGATAGACAAAGTTCGTTTTTTCATGCCAGTCGATGTATTTGGACAACCTGTGGATTACGACGCACTACAACCTATCGTTGATCGATGGAAACTAACCGTGATTGAAGACTCCTGTGAGGCGCTTGGTTCTGAGTACAAGCAAAAACCTTGTGGTAGCTTTGGTAAAGCCGGTGCTTTTGCCTTCTATCCTAACAAACAGATAACCACCGGTGAAGGTGGAATAATCGTCACCAACGAAGAAGGTATAGCTCAAATGTGTAAGAGTATGAGAAACCAAGGTCGAGGCGAAGACGAAGCTTGGCTTAACCATGTACGCCTTGGTTACAACTACAGAATAGATGAGTTGTCTGCTGCCCTTGGTTATGCACAACTCACACACCTAGAAGAAATTCTTTTTAAGAGAGATGAAGCCGCCAAGCGTTATTCAAAAATGTTGAGTAAATACGACTGGGTTGAACCACCCTATGTAGCTGACTATGCCACAAAGATCGGCTGGTTTGTTTACGTAGTGAAACTCGATGAAAAAATAAACCGCGAAAGAGTTATTGAATACATGTCTTCACATGGTGTTCAGGTGAGAAACTATTTTGCTCCTGTTCATCTTCAACCTTTCTACAGAGAAGCTTTTGGTTACACAGAAGGTGTGCTACCTGTCACAGAAAAAATCTCAAAAAATACACTTGCAATACCTTTTTATACAACTATAACGGTTCAAGAACAACAAATCGTTGTAGATACTCTGAAAGAAGCCGTGGAGAGGGTGGGATGAGTGTTTCTACTTATTCTTTCATCTGTACTGACAGCTCTTTCGATGCCGGGTTTTGTGGCTGGTTTTATCGTTTGGTTTGCCCTTATACCATTTTTCAAATCACTTGAAGGGAAAGGACCCTTCTGGGGAGCTCTATATGGCTTTTTGTACTTCTATATCTTTTCAGCTATAAACCTTTTCTGGGTATTGCCCGTTTTGACCGAGAACTTGCCGAAGGTCTTTGGCAAGTTTCCAAGTTGGCTTGGTTTCTTTGTCTTTCTGTTGATGCTTCTGATAGAGGCCTTACCCTTTGCGGCCTTTGGTTTTCTCTATGGATTCATGGAGCAAATTGTGAAAAAGAATCAGTTCAAAGAAATACTTTTCACAACCTCTTTGTATACACTCTTGGATTTTGTCAGAAGCATTGGCCAAATGGGTTTCACTGGTGGAACGCTCTCTGATGCTCTTTACAAAGATACAGGTATACTGCAACTGGTTTCTATGATAGGACCATATGGCCTTACCTTCATAATCGTTGCTGTGAACAGCTGGTTTTACATAATACTCAGAAAAAGCACAAGACCAATGGAAAAAATCATCTTCAATACGCTGGTGATAATTTTTCTTTCCTATATGGTTTCTCTTTATCTGCCATTGGCGAAAAGTGTTGATAAAACTATCGCTGCCATTCAGACAAATCTTTCCCAAGAAACAAAGTATAAAGAAGATCCTTTGCACCTTTTTGGGCAATTCGAACCATTCTTGGTGCAAACTAAGGATTCGGTGATTGTTCTGCCAGAAGATGTTTTTTCCTTTGACCCAAGAAGCAGTGTTGTAGCAACTGAGCTTATAGACTTGTGCAAAGAGAATGATCTGGATATTTTGATAGGTGCTGTATCTTACAACTCAAAAACCTACAATTCTGTCTTTCTTGTCAATAAAAACGGTTTTGTAGATAGATATTCAAAGGTGAAACTATTCCCCTTCGTCGAGACATTGCCATATGAAAAAATCTTTGGAGTTTTCTCCTTCCTTCGTGGTCTTTCTTATTTTGAACCTGGTGAGGAATACAGACCACTTTCCCTTAGAGATTACCCTCCTTTGGGTGTCCAGATATGTTTTGAATCATATTTTTCAGAGCCATCGAGAAAATTGGTAAAAAATGGTGCACAGGTACTCATAGTTTGCACAAACGATGGTTGGTTCGTCTACGATGTGGCTCTCAAACAGCACTTTGCAAAATCTGTCATAAGGGCAGTGGAAACAAGAAGACAAGTCATACAAGTTGCGAACGCCGGTATAACGGGCATGATAGATCCTTACGGAAGGATTCTTAAGACAGCCACTCCAAGGAAGTTCGAAAGGATTGTCTTTGAACTGATGCCAAGAACGGATATTACAATCTACTGCAAAACTGGAGACATCATTGTATGGCTTTCACTTGCAGTTGTGATTTTCCTCTTGATCTTTCCTGGGCAAAAGACCATCAGCGCAAAAAGGAGGATTTGGCAGTGAGAATAATAGCCATCGTACTGGATAGCGTTGGCATAGGTGAGATGCCAGACGCGTACCAATACAACGATGAAGGTAGCAATACACTTGTGAATACTGCAAAAGCAGTTGGAGGCTTGAATCTACCCAATTTGGCAAAGATGGGACTTGGGAATTTAGATGACATACCTGGCGTTCCAAGAACCAAAGCCATGGGGGCATACGGTGTCATGCTGGAAAAAAGTCCTGGTAAAGACTCAACAACTGGACACTGGGAGCTCGCTGGAATCGTCTTGAAAAAGCCCTTTGATCTTTTCCCAAATGGTTTTCCAAGAAAGATTATAGAGGAATTCGAAAAAAGAACAAATAGAAGAGTCATAGGGAATAAACCAGCATCGGGGACGGAAATTATAAAAGAACTTGGACCTGAGCATGAAAAAACAGGTGCGCTCATAGTTTACACATCGGCAGACAGTGTCTTTCAAATAGCCGCTAAGGAAGAGATAATTCCCATCGAAGAACTCTACAGATACTGTCAAATCGCCAGAGAACTGCTCGATGAGATGGGCTACAAAGTGGGAAGGGTCATCGCAAGACCTTTTACTGGTCAGTATCCAAACTATGTGAGAACACCAAGAAGACATGATTATTCACTCGAACCAGAGGATGAAATGTTACTGGATGTACTCACACAGAGTAATATTCCTGTATACGGTGTGGGAAAGATCTACGATCTTTATGCTGGCAGAGGTATAACTGAAACCTTTAAAACAGAGGACAACACGGAGGGAGTTGAAAAAATCATAGCAGCCATGGAACAAAAAGATCATCCCTGTATGATCTATGCAAACCTCGTTGACTATGACATGAAATATGGCCATAGGAACGATCCGCAAGGTTATGCGAAGGCACTTGAAGATTTTGACCAGAGATTACCCCAGATTTGGAGAAAGATGAAAGACAACGATATACTCTTTATAACAGCAGATCATGGATGTGACCCCACAACACCTTCCACAGACCATTCCAGAGAGAAGGTACCCATCTTGGCATGTGGTAATAAAGTATGTAAAGATGTCAATCTTGGCATCAGAGAAAGTTTTGCAGACTTTGGCCAAACAATAGCTGACATCTTTGGCGTGAAAAAGCTCAAGAACGGAAGATCATTCAAAGACAATATCATGTGCTGAAAGGAGTATCAGATAATGACAGAGTATCTTATACTCTCGGCTGATGATATTTCAAAATTTGAACCAGACAAAACAATTATTGTATCGGTATTGTCACCGATCGAGACACATGGGAAACATCTCCCAGTTGGGACAGATATCTTCATAGCTCGCAGAGTACTGGAACAAACGTGTCGTATCTTGTCTGAAAGATTTAAAATACTTCGCTTACCAGACCTTTGCATTGGAAGCGATGCACAACCAGTCTTTGGATCGATTTCGTTAGGCTATGGAACTTTGAAAAATATGATCATAGAAATCGGGAAGAGTCTTGCCAAGATGGGATTTGAATACTGGATCATCTTCGATAACCACGGTGGTCCAAGACACCAACTTGCTTTAGTCGATGCAATCAAATCTTTAAGGAAATACGGGCTCACATTGGTCGTCCCGTTCTTGCATATCTTTCAAGAGATGCTCAAAGATTCGCAACAAATAGAAATACCGGCCGGTATGAATGGCGATATCAGGGATCTGCACGCAGGTACCAATGAGACATCGCTCATGTTGCATGCCTACCCTGAAATGGTCAGAAGTCATAACTTTGAAAGATACTTCCCCACAAGGGAAACTCGCCTTGGAAGATTCATTAGATTCTTGAGATCAGAAGAACTAGCGGTCATAGTTGACTGGATCAACGACCAAAAGAACCCTCACTACCTTGGAGATCCTTCAAAGGCTGATGCACAGCAAGGTAAAAAGATGATAGAATATCACGTCAAAAGATCTGTAGAGTTGTTTGAAGAAGCCTTGAAATCAAATTACAAGCCCCCGAAACTTTACAATCCCATCATAAGATTGCTTTTGAGAGCACTTTGACATACCTTTTCAACAAATCATAGCCACTACCTATTGGTGAACCCTGGTATCAACTTCACTTACTGTATCTTGCGAAGGCTTTTCTGACACTCAATAATAATTTGGGTGTATAATGGTGTTTACACACATCCAAGGGGGAGTCGATATGAAACGATTGTTAATCGTCTCATTATTTTCGTGCCTGACTGTTCTGTTAGCCTACCAGGTCGAGCTAACGGGGAGGGATCTTTGGTGGCCCGGTGAACTGTGGAATGCCTTGTGGTGCTCTGTGACCGTCAAAGACAGTGGGGGGAACTTCATAAGAAACCTCAAAGTTGAAGATTTCACTCTCAAGGAAAGAGCTTACGGAAAGAACAATGAACTTCTTTCACAAGAGATCAAAACCTTTAAAGAACAATCAAACTACAAGTTCAACGGAACAGGTTTTTGGGAAAAATCCATCAACTCTGACAGGTTGGACATAGCTTTTTTCATCGATGGAACTGGTTCCATGGGCAAACACATAGACTCAATAAAGCAGCAACTTCACAGATTCATGGACAGGCTGCTTGAGACGGGTACTGATTTTAGAATCTTCATAAGCATGTACGAAACTGAGGATGCGCCAGAATGGACTATTTCTTCTTACACAACCAGGTTCTTTGGCCCTACGATGATCGAGGAAATAAGAAAAGCCATAGGAGAAATCGATACTGCCGGTGAATGGTGGAATTTGACTTGGGGTTACGACGCCTTCCTTTGGTCTTTGAACTTGGACTGGCGAGAGGATGCAAGGAAGATTGTGGTCATTATCACCGATGTTTACACAGATTCAGTTTACGGTCCGAATTGGTATTTTTCATCAGGTTGTGTGACCTCAATGAGCGCGGTGGACTTGGCAATAAGAGAGAGGGGGATACAGCTTTATTATTGCCAACCCGATGAAGATCAGATGGCAAAAACCGAGCTTTCCGAAAGCTATTCGCCCAAGGTGAACATCAAAGTTAAGCAAAGCAATTTTGACCAGCTTGCCCAGAAAAATTCAATGGTGAAAAAACTTTCATGGCCCTTTGATCAATCAGAAATTGAGCTGAAAAACCTCCCAGTTATCGATTCCAAATACTACTTCGCATGGGTAAGTGATTGGAGCAAACAAAGGTTTGTGGAGAGGGTTGAAGTTGAGATATCTCTCAACAAAACAGGTGATTCTGTCAGTTTTAGCTTCTATCCATTGCAAAATCCTGATGGCACTAGACCCTACGAAATGGTAAGAGACGTGAAACTCATTTTAAAAGACGAATCTGGCCTTTCGATGCTCAGTGAAAGAAATGTGTCGGTCTATTTCTACAAAGTAATGGGCGATCTGGACAGAATCACCATAGTGAGGGCGATGTACCAAATAGGGGACAAAAATGGGCTACTCCCACTGGGAACTGTTATACCTGGATGGTACTATTACATCTTATACACCCACGGCAACGTAGATTACAGCTACGAACAACTTGGGTACACCGGGACTGGCTGGGTACAAATCACAAAAGATGGTGTGAAACCTGGTCAAATAACGGCATACACGCTAGCAAAGGACATAGAGATCTACAGAATGCTTGGACTGTTGCAAGAACTGGAGAATCTAGACATATCAACCGATAGAATGAAAATCTTTGTAAACCAGTCTCGCGATTGGCTCAATCAAATAAAAAAAGATGGTGTGACCCTTGTTGAAATCGAGGCAATAAAAGGCTTTAATGTTGGACTTGGTGCGATTATAAACTGTGCCGGTTATGCAGAGGTTGTACAAAATCGTTCCACAGAGGATCTTGTACAAGTCGTTCAGAAAATGACAAACATGCTCAGAGAAGCATTCAAGGTCGCGGAAAAACTTGAATCTGCTATGCAAATCTTTCTTAAAATAACAAACCTCTTCATCGATATAATCACAGGTAATTGGAGTGGTGTCACTGCGAATCTTACAATCCAAGAAGTTGTTGATAGATTCGTGAATTACATCAAAAATGAATTGGTGAACGATATCATCAATACCGTTGAGGAAAAATTGTTGAGTGTGCTTAACAGCCCAGAGAAGGTATTGGGCTACTTCCATTCCCATGTAGAAGATTGGGTGAAACAACTTTTTAGTCCTGAGCAGATTAGAAAACAAGTTTTTGACTTTGTGAGCAAAGAACTTGTGTACGATAATTTTACAGTCGATCTTGAAAGGCAGCTAGCAGATCTTCTCTTAAAGTCACAAATATTGGTCCAAGAGAATGCTGAAAAATACTGGGACTACTACAAAAGATCGAGTCTAATCAGACAAGATTTCCACAATATGAGAAAACTCCTGATGGGTGACCTATTCAGCAAGTCCTATACAGCCTTGGAAGATCAACGCACCATAGACGACTGGGAAAGTGTGCTCGTGGTCTTTCGTGAGACAATTCCCTTGATCGTTGAATTCATAAAACTCTTTGAAATGAGATATCCTGAACTTAGTGATGTTAAGAAAGCTCTTCAAACGCTCTATTCAGTACTTGACGCCATAGGAACTATGACGAAAACTTACGAGATGGCTTTAAAGATCAACCACCTCGAAGACCTTCAAAACCGTGTAAAACACATAGTGAGTGCTGTGTACATGCACAAATGAGAAAGCACAAAGTTTTCTTATAACTCCTTAAGTTGAGAAATATTGTATTTGATTTAACAATTCTTTGGTTCCCCTAAAGAATCAAAGATTACCTTACTCATGAGCGCTTAAAAGTGGAGGTGGTTTAATGAAATTTAAAGTTCTGCTAATACTTTCCTTCTTCATCCTGTCAGTAGCACTCGCTAACGGGAAAATAGTTGGATCTATCATCGATGAAACGGGTTCACCGCTCACGGCACGAATCAGAATCATGTCTGTGCAAAGAGCTTTCTTGATCACATTGTATACCGACTGGAATGGGGACTTTGAGATCGACTTGGCCCAAGGGCAGTACGAATTTGAAATAACAAAAGGCCCTGAGTATGAAAGGAAGATAATCCGAGTCGATGTAGTTGATAACAAAGAAACAGAAATGAAAATCACACTCAACAGACTTTACGATCTTGCCCAGGTGGGATGGTTCGGTGGAGATACACACATGCACTCAACCTATAGCGACGGGAGACAAAATGTTGAACAAGTTGCCTTGGCATGTTCAGCTGCAGGATTATCTTGGGCTGTGCTGAGTGACCATAACACGATCGCTGGAAATGATGAATGGCTATCTTTCTCTGGCAAGGGAATTACAACCATAATGGGTGAGGAAATAACAACACAAATTGGGCACATCAATGCACTTGGTGTAAATCAATTAGTAGCGTGGAAACCCTCAGCAACAGATGAAGACATCAAGAGAATATTTACAGATATAGCCTCGCAGAAGGCAGTATCTCAAATAAATCATCCCTTTGATCTTAGAAACCCTTTTGAACGAATACACGTTGAAGGTTTTGACCTCATCGAAATTTGGAACGGAGCAGCACCTCCTATAGCTGAAGGCCTTGGGAACAGAGAGAGCCAAGAATACTGGTATGGACTACTCAATCAAGGTAAAAAAATAGCTGCAGTCGCTGGCAGTGATTGTCATGATGTATACAGTTCTTACTCCTTGCTTGGATTTCTGCCATTGCAAACGGTGATATTAATTTTGCAAAGGGAACTTCCAGGCTCTGAATTCATAGAGTACGCAAAAAATAACGAACAGATTTTGAGAAGCTGGGTAAAGCATGGCCTATTTCCTGGTACACCTCGAACTTACGTAAAGGTTCCAGAACTGACCCAAGAAAATGTACTCAATGCCCTAAAGAGTGGTAAAAGTTTCCTGACAAATGGGCCTCTCTTACTCGTCGATATCAACGGTGCCGAGCCAGGAGAAACCGTTTTGATCTCAGAGAAGATGATGCTAAATATACATATGATGTCAAACACACCCATCGAAGAACTTCGTATAATACAATCAGGCCAAAGGGTTTATACCATTTCGCTAAGAGGCAAAACTCTTTTCCAATGTTCGATACAGATCGATCCCAAGGATGGTGATTGGATTCTTGTTGAAGCCTTTGGGGACTATCCACTCTATGCTTTGACAAACCCTATATACTTTAAGAACAGATAGAGCGTGAACTAATCAGGACAAAACAAAAGCCCCGCAGAAGCGGGGCTTTTTACCTTCCTTCTCAATTTCTTGGAAAGACTATGAACTTCAAAGCTGTTCTTGTTTCCTTGTCAATCTCGACATCGGTGAAGGCAGGAATGCTAACAAGGTCGATTCCACTTGGTGCCAGATAACCCCTGGCTATAGCGATTGCCTTGACCGCTTGATTGACAGCACCAGCACCAATTGCCTGAAGTTCTGCCTTACCACTCTCTCTGATCATACCTGCAAGGGCACCTGCAACTTTGTTGGGATTAGAGTTAGAGGCTACCTTTAGTACTTCCATCCCTTCTACCTCCTTTGGAAAAGCAGTTTCTATTCCTCAGCTACGTTCACCAGGGGATTGGCGCGCCTGGCAGGACTTGAACCCGCAACCATCGGATCCGAAGTCCGACGCTCTATCCATTGAGCTACAGGCGCACATCCTGGGGTGACCAGCGGGCTTCGAACCCGCGGCCGCCTGATCCACAGTCAGGCGCTCTACCAGCTGAGCTATGGTCACCACGTTGGTGCGCCCGGCGGGAATCGAACCCACAACCCTCGGATTAGAAGTCCGATGCTCTATCCTATTGAGCTACGGGCGCTGGAGCGGGCGACGGGATTCGAACCCGCAGCCCTCGGCTTGGAAGGCCGATGCTCTACCATTGAGCTACACCCGCTTGCGTCAATAAGTATTTTACTACACCGGCCGGAAAAATCAAGAGTGACGATTTGATTTTTTACTTAGCACGTAACCGACCGTCTTGAGGTGGAACTCTCTTTTTGACGGTTTAACTCTTCGTTCCGATTCTTTTAAAATCTGTCGGTATTCACCACTAGTCGATTCACAAGGCGATTGGCGCTAAGGTTCAATGCCTTCCTTTTCTAATGACTTTTTAATAAAGATGTATTTATCTTTTTCTAGAGGGGGGGATCTTCATGAAAAGTTTAAGGTCGATAGTTTTGATTGGTTTGTGTCTGAGCCTCATGGTCGTTGCAGAGAGTCAGCAACTTCCAGAACCATTGGGAAGACCAAGTTTGGTAGTAGAACCACAGATTCTTGTCTTTTCACCCAAGGAGTTAAGAGAAAAGTCAATCTTTGTGTACAACACGAATCTTAAGTCGGAAGCAAAGTGGTCTTCAGTAAGCTCGAAGTTTATTCGCGTGAGCAGTGATTTACCAAATCCTATTCCACCACTCTCGGGAGGATACTTGAAGGTATCGGTGAACTGGAATCAAGTTGAAACAGAGATGATCAAAGTAGAAAACCCTGAGCTTTTACACAAACTGTTGTCTCAGATTCTTGGAACTGAACTTCCATCAAAACCGATAGGATTTGGATTGATCAGCATCAAAGAAGAGGTTGGAAGAGCAGTTTACATCCATATCGTAAAAGTCGTCTTGCTAAAATAATCAAAAAGGGGCTTCCGTGCCCCTTTGGACTGTAACAAATCTGGCAACCTCATCATTTTATTCGTGTACCTGTTTTGCCATCAAGTGCCAATTTCAGCTTTGCCATGTCTGTTATAATGCATTCTCTCCCTGTTGCCTTCACAAAATCGATCGCTGATTCGATCTTTGGTCCCATACTTCCAGAGGGAAACTGACCTTCTTTGAGATACTTTTCTGCTTCATCGATGGTGAGTTCATCGAGATCTTTTTGATTGGGTTTTCCATAGTTTAGTGCAACCTTTTCCACACCCGTCAGTATGACAAACAAATCAGCGTCTATTTCAATGGCAAGGAGCGCACTGGCTCTGTCTTTATCTATAACTGCCTCAACACCCTTTAGAGTGCCGTTCTCTTTTATTACAGGTATACCTCCACCACCAGCGGCAATAACTATCACATCGTTCTTCAAGAGCATTTTAATTACCTCTTTCTCAACAATATCAAGGGGTTTTGGTGATGGAACGACCCTTCTATAACCTCTCCCTGCATCTTCTTTCATGATCCATCCTTTTTCCCTTGCCAATCTCTCAGCCTGTTCCTTTGTGTAGAATGGGCCAACGGGCTTTGTAGGATTCTCGAAGGCCTTGTCATTTTTGTCAACGATGATTTGAGTTATAATACCAGCGATCTCACGAACTTGATTTTTCATACTCAAACTGTTTCTCAAAGCCTGAGCTATCATATAACCAAGACTCCCTTGAGTCTGGGCGTCGTTCACGTCTATTGGAAATGGTGGAATGACGTCCTTCGCCATCTCCTGTTGAATCAAAATATTTCCAACCTGAGGACCGTTCCCATGTGTAATGACTAAATCATATTCTTCAAGCATGTCTATCAGATAAGCCATTGCCTCTGTCAGAGCTTGAAACATATTCTCTGCCGTTGGCTTTTCGCCAGGTCTGTTCACAGCATTGCCACCTATCGCAACAACAGCAAGTTTTTTCATTCACTTAACCTCCCTTAAAGAGACAAAAGAGGGACATAAGTCCCTCTTGATTCAGCATGAAAAAATCACAGCTTTATGAACGGCAACAAAGCCATATGTCTTGCACGCTTTATAGCCACTTTGATCATTCTCTGGTGTTTTGCGCAGTTTCCTGTAACTCTCTTTGGTACAATCTTTCCCTTGTCTGTGATATATTCACTGAGCAGTCGAATATCTTTGTAATCTACATACTGAACCTTCATCTCACAGAGCTTACATTTCTTGATCTTTCTCTTTCTTCTTTTTTTCTGTTGCTGTTGTTGTGCCATCAATTCACACCTCCTCAGAATGGTGGTTTATCCAGATCTTCTTCATCGATCTCTTGTTCCCCAGGTTCAACGATTTCTTCTTCTTTTGGATAGAACGATTCTTTTGGCAAAAACTCTGGTTCCTCAAAGACTTTCTTTTCCATGAATCTTATGTCCCTTGCCCAAATTTCGGCAGTAGTTCTGTTTGTACCATCCTTAGCCTGCCACTTTTGAAGTCTCAGTTCACCCTCTACCAAGATCAACTGGCCCTTCTTCAAGTAGGTTTTTGCAAAATCGGCAAGCTTGTTGAAGGCTACGATTCTTATAAAATCCGTAGTCTGTTGGTCCTCTGAAACGTCCTGCCGAGTCGGTCTGTTCACAGCAAGGTTGAAATTTGCCACACTTCTGCCGGAGGTAGTGAATCTGATCTCTGGATCTCTTGTTATCCTTCCAACAAGGATCACTCTGTTAAAATATGACATAGTCATTCCTTCTTTTCTTCAGGCTGGAGTTGCTCCTTCTTTTCTTTTTTCTCAAGATCTTCTCTTCTAAAGGTCTGCCAGCGAAGAATCTGAGGTGTTACCCTGTAGAATTCCTCAAGTCTGTTCAAATCTGTTGGAGGCGCCTTGAATAAAACAACTGTGTAATCCCCTTCTGTTTGGTGACCAATTGGATAGGCTAATTTCCTGATACCCCAACGGTTCACCGTTTCCACAGTTCCCTTGACTCGCCCTGTAATGATTGTCTTGACTTTTTCTACAAGGGCTTCTCTTTCCTCGTTTTTCAAACGAGTATCGATGATGAACATCGTTTCATAGATCCTTTCCATCACTTACCTCCTCCCTCGGTCTAACGGCCTTGCCTACCTCCGGCAAAGCGGGAGCACAGAAGATTATACACAAGCCGACGACAAAATTTGTTACAAAACTGTGAAGGGCAGCGA
This sequence comes from uncultured Pseudothermotoga sp., assembly GCA_937995655.1. Taxonomy (GTDB): domain Bacteria; phylum Thermotogota; class Thermotogae; order Thermotogales; family DSM-5069; genus Pseudothermotoga_B. The sequence continues at coordinate 92,769 of CALKJI010000003.1, forward strand.
GAGCTCTCACTGGCCAAAGGCCTTTATGAGGCATTCGAGAAACTCATCGGGACATTCTTCCTGAGGTACATGTCCACAGTTGTCTATGACACAAAGGGTAGCATCTTTCAGTCTTTTTGCCAGCTCTTCGCTACTTTTAAGTGGAATTGCTCTGTCTTGCTTGCCATGTATTATCAAAACTGGGCAATCGATTTTATCTAGATCCTTTGTTATATCTTTGTAGTTTGCTGATTTTGTGAACTCCCAGAGCGCCTTTTTCCAACCCAGAACCTTTGTTGGTCTTGTATAAGCTTCCCTATCCTGATCTGTGATTTTGGATGGGTCAAAGTAAGCCCCACTCAGTGCTTCCTCAAAAGATCTTACTATCAATCTTCCAACGATATCTGGTCCCACATGATTCACCTGCGGTATGTTCATTAAAAACCTTACAAAACCATTTGTCCAATCGCTGTTAAAGACAGCGGCATCTACCAAGACAAGTGCTTCAACTCTCTGGGGGTACGTTAATGCAAAATTCAAGGCAACAAAACCTCCTGCCGAATTACCTACAAGAATGGCTTTGGGTATATTGAAATGATCCATCATCTTTTTGAGAAGCTCAACCTGATACTCGTTTGTATAAGGGTTGAACTTCAGATCGAAACGCCTTTCCGTAAGACCAAAGGCCGGTCGATCATAGGAGATCACAGTGTAGTACTCTGAAAGCTTTCCGGCCACCTTTTCCCACGTGTGGGTATTAGAGCCAAAACCATGGAGAAGGATCATGTATCGTTCTCTGTTTCCAAAGATCTTGTAATGAATATCAAGCCCGTCTATCTTCACAAACTGGCTATCAGGGTATGCGAGCTCCCTGTGACTGAGTTGACCATCTTCATAAAAATAGAAAAATGGAGCAAAGAAGACAACTACGAATATGGAAAACCACACTATTTTCACGATCCTCACCTCCTGAAAAATCTTTCTTTCAAACCTCCAAATCTTTAAGGAGTTATAGAACTGTACGATAAAATATATTGACAGAGGTGTCTGAATTGAAAAAATACTTCATTTTGCTTGTGACAGTATCTATTTTAATAGTATCATGTCAACAAAAACAGAGTAAGAGTATAAGTGTATCTTTGTCTGTGGACCCTTCTGCGCCAACACCCAGTAGTACTGTAACAGTGCAATTGTTGGCATCCTTTGATGTAGGCATTACCCTTGCAAAGATCAGCATAGATGGGCAGACCGTAAAGAATGGCGATTCACTTCCCTTGCAATACCTTTGGACCCCCACAAAGGCAAAGACCTATATCCTGGAAGGTTATGTTGAAAACATATTCGGTCAAAAGGCATCCGACCAAAGAATAATAAAGATTAGCGACCAAACCCCCCCTGAAATAAAAAAGATCTCTGTTCTACCCTCTTTCCCAGAGGAAAATTCTGATTTCTATCTTTCCGTTGAAGCTCAAGATTCTGAGAGCGATGTCATCAAAGTCTCGGCAAAGGTGGCAGATCGGTCGGTTGAAGTACAGACTATCGATAGGCCAATAATTCTTAAACTATCTGATCTCGCTCAAGGTGAATACCCTTTGAACATAGTTGTTTCAACCAGCGATATTGCAAAAACATCTACCTCAACGGTTTTGCATATTCATCCATTAGATACGAGCACACCAACCGTCGAGTTGAGCTTTCAAAAGGACTTTTTCTCTAAAGAAGAAAATGTAATTTTGAATCTGAGAATAGAAGATGACACTCAAGTCGCTTCTGTTCAAATAGAGTGTGATGGCGTCCAAGTCTATACCAAAAACTTTGAGAAGACAACTTCAACCAGCCTATCTGTGAATCTGGGTAAGTATGATCAGGGCTATCATTCTGTGAATGTAATGGCAAAAGATATACGCGGTAAATCGGTTGTCAAAAGTGGAGTTTTTCCAGTTGGCATGGGACGGGCCACAGCAAAACTTATCATAGATAACCAAAACCCAAGCCCCGCAGATCTAGTGAAGTTAAGCGTTCAGACAGACGAAACGAATGTAAAAAGAATTACTTTCTATGTAGACGACCTGAAAATTTCAGAAGGTACGGCATTTGACTGCTTTTGGAAAGCAGTTTCTGGAAGACACCTTCTTTCTGTTTTTTTGGAAACATTGGACGGTAGAGTTGGTACAGACGCTATCCAAATCGATGTGCAGGACAACAGGCCTCCAAGGATCGAATCCTTCACAATCGGCTCAGCTGAATTGAAAACCGATCGATTCACCAGCATCTTTGCAGGCTATTATGGGATAAGGTTGACGATAAGGGACGACACAGCCGTGAAACAAGGAGGAACGATTACAATAATCCTATCATCACAGCCATTCCCAAGGCTAAATCCTGTTGGAACGATAATTCTTGTTCAAGAAAGTCTTTCAGATGATCTCAAGAGTGCCAGTTACGTTGGTGCCACATCTTTCACACAAGGTAGGTTCTACCTTATACCTAATGGTGTAACCGACATCTATGAAAATCAACTAAACAACCTTTCCTTCCCGGTTGAGGTGAGATGATGAAAAAACTAGTTCTGGCTCTGCCAGTACTTTTTCTTATAATATCCTGTGCCATGTTGGACAGAGTTCCTCCCCTTCTTGATGTATCGCTATCTGAAATGAGTGAAATTGCCGGTGAAAATTTCGTCTTGAACATTTCTGTTTCAGATCAGAGTGGCATAGACAGGATAGAAATCTATGCGAACGACAGACTCATATTCAAGACAATCCAAAGTGGGCAGATCCCCATTCCTGCCCCCTATGGATCCTTCACATTGAAAGTTGTTGCCTACGATAGAGCAGGAAATTCTGCATCAAAAGTCATAGGTTCTTTCAAAACCAAAGACCTCAAAAAACCTGAGGTATCTGTAGATTACACTCCAAAGGGTCCTAGACCGTCTGAGACGGTCACTGTGACAGTTTCGGCTCAAGACAATGAAAGCGGTATCAGAACAGTGGGACTGAGAGTAAATAAGAAAGAAGTACAACTCACCAACAACAGATACACCTTCCAAGTTCAGGCAGGCGTTTACGAGTTTGAAGCCTATGCGATCGATAATGAAGGAAACGACAATCTTGCAAAGACCACGCTGAATGTTTCTGTAGCTGGCGACAGTTCAGGACCAGAGATAGAGTTTGTAAACCTTATCAAAAAATCAAAACCAGGAGCGGTTGTGAACATAACGATCCTTGCCACAGATGAGAGTGGTGTTTCAAAGATTGTTTTCAACGATGGTAAAGAATCGATTTACGTACCTACCATGCCTGCAACACAACTGATTTGGAATGTAACCAGAAATGTGGGAACGACTAACCCCTACAGTTTTTCGGTCACGGCATACGATTCAAGAAACAACTACACAACCAAGACAGGTTCAATCGAAATAGGTACAAACCTGCCTCCTTCTGTGTCGATTGAAGTTGACAAACCCGCACCAAAAGAAGGGGAAAAAGTTTTGATAACAATAAACGCAAGCGACGATTCTATGGTAAAACAAGTTGTTTTGTACATAGACAATGTCCCTGTAAGGACCTTCAACCAACAGCCCTATAGACACGAATGGACAGCGATCAAGGGAATTCACAAAATAAAGGCCGTCGCGACAGATGACTCGAATGAATCCACCGAAGCCTTCTATACGATAAACGTTGGAGTCTTAGACACCGAAGCTCCTGTTATCTACTTTACATCTCCCTACGGGGTCGTCGTAAACGAGGCCTACACCTTCTATGTTTTTGTAACAGACAATGTTCAAGTGAGTGAGGTAACCTTTAGCTTTAAAGGTCCTGTACAAAAAGGCCCCATCCTTGCCTCGACGATAGGTGGGGGTGTTTTCACAATCACTGAGACTTTCACAGAAAAAGGAAACTATGAAGTGATAGTTGTGGCAAAAGATAGCTCTAATAACAGTTCTTCTCAAAAAGGCCAGTTTCCCGTAGATGAAGCCTATATAGTGAAAGCACCAAAGATAAAGGAATTTTCCTATGCACCTTCGGTATTGAATCAAGGAGAGAGAGTTCATCTTAAGGTCATAGCAGAGGATGATATAAGCTTGAACAGATGTGACTTTTATGTGAACGGTGTTAAGAGGATCTCTGTGCAACCATCGGTCAATGTCTTTGAGTGGGATTGGACCTTTACAACGCTTGGAGTTCATGATATAAAGGTCGTCGTCATAGATACCGAGGGGTTCACAGCAGAAGCAACCGGTACAGTTACAGTAGTCACCTCAAGACCCATTGTGAGAATTTTACAACCAGAAGATGGCTTCAGAACACCTTTTGCCGATAATCTAAGCCTTTCATTGAATGCACAGGTTGTAGATACGAACAATCCTTCCGTTGCCTATTTCGACATCAAAGGACCAATAGATGAAAGAATACCCGTTACTGCTTTGGGTGAAGGACCAGTCTATACCTTCAGTGCAAGATGGGAAGTTAAGAAATATGGAGAGTATCAAATTGATTTTTACTACAAGAACAACATCAATCTGTCCGATGCCACCTCTGTTTCTGTGAACATATTAGACCTTGGCGTGGTCTTTGAAACACCATTACCTGGGCAACAACATCAATGTGGATACAACCTTACGGTGAGAGCAAAGGTTAGTGTATATCTAACAGAGAATGAGAAGTTCGAAATTTCTTACGCTTCCAGAAAATTAGAACTATCGGTGCCCAATCCTATCGTCACAACTTCCACGCACAACATCTATGAAACAACGATACCGTCAACCTTCTTTACCGAACCAGGTTCCTACACGATAATCTTTTCTGGAAAGACTACGGCAAACGAGGAAGGAAGAGGTACCACATATGTGACTGTCATTGATACAGAACCACCTGTCATAACTCAAGCAAGGATCGATTCAAGTGACATCGTGGAAAATGGCGTGTATAACGTCGCCAAGTCGGCTAGACCCGTCATAAGTGTCACAGCAACAGACAACAGACAAATCAAGAGCATAGAACTTCAAAAGAGAGTTTCTGGTGTCTATACAAATATTCATTCAACAACAACGAATTCTCTTAACTATACGATACAGACTTTAGATTCCTTCGAAAACTATTTCAGAATCCTTGTAAAAGACCTGGAAAACAATCAAACACTTCGTAACTTTGTGATCTACGCCTATGAACAGAACACTCCAAATGTAGAAGGCTTCAGATCGATGCAGCTTTACCCTTCGGCTCCGGTCTACGATATGAATGCGCAACTTCTTGTACAGATCAGGGGCAACTTGAACAACAATACACAGTTCAAGATAACGGATGACACCGGTATCAAGGAAGTCAGAGTCAGAGTTATAGATGCACAGACCTATGGTAACAATTACAGTGAAACGGTTAAGAAACTTTACGAATACACCACAGGGAACCTTTTAAGGGAGATCTTCATAAACAATCAAGATGTCCCAATGTTTACCCCGGCATTAGTTGGAACCTTTAAAGTGGTGCTAGAGGCGATCGATGTCTTTGGCAACGCAAAACGTATATCGGAACAGAACCTTGTCGTTGAAGATCTAACCCCACCGATAGTGAACATAGACATACCTGCCGGTAAGTTCTATGGAACAAACAGCGAAGGTAGAAAGATCTTAAGAACGTTGACAGATGTGAAGGTCAGTTTCTTGGACAACACGGAGCCCATATACAAAGTGGAACTTTGGATCGCTGATGCCGCTGGAAGTACACAGAAGGTTGGTGAAAAATCAGACCTTGCTACAAACAGTTGGACCTTCGAAAACATACCGCTTTCGAGCTATGTTGATGGAATTGCCAAATTTAGGGCAATAGCAACCACAACAAGTGGTGCAGCAGGTGAAGGTGAGCTTATAGTAGTCATAGACAACAAAACATCTCCAGTAGTTACTATACAACTTCCACCAGCTTCAACCTTTGGTTCAAGGCAGGTTTACAGAGGCACCATCATCGTCACAGCACAGATAACCAATATAGATGTACCTTACGATGTACACAAGGTGGAACTTTACATGGACGATATAAAAAGGATTGAAGTCAAATCACCTGTCTTAGAAGATGGTGAAGTGAAATTCAAATTGTCATTGGACACTACATTATACAACGATGGAAATCACAAAATTGCCCTGAAGGTCTATGATTTTGCCAACAACAGCTCTCAACTCACAGATTCAAGATCTTTTGCAGAGGTGATCTTCGACAACAGTGCACCGGTTCTGCTCAGTGACAGTGGAAGGATCTATACTAATCAGACCACAGTGACACTGCAGATCGATGAAAGCTATGGCTTAATAGAAGCTATTTTGAGATTGCCAGACAGATCGATCGATCCGATACCAGGTACCCTCACCTTTGTACATGGTCTATCTCAAAATACTTTAAGCACCTTCTCTCTGTACATGAAAGACACAGCCGGAAACGTTGCAAACTACTCTGGAACCTTGTACTATGATACACAAAGGCCGAATATAACAATACAAGGAGTTCAACCTACAAATCTGGCATCTGAAACTGGCGCAAGATTCACATTGAGTTTCTCAGACAATTTGACCAGCCTCTCGACCTTGAGGGTCTATGAGAATGCTACGTTTAAAGAATCACTTGCTCTATCATGGGGTCAGACGAGTACGACGTGGGTATACAATCCGCCGAGCAACTATGAGGGGCAAAGAACCCTTGCCTTTGAGGTCTCTGATAGAGCGGGCAACTTGAGCACCCAGGAACAATACATTATGGATGTGGACACCTTCCCACCGAGGATAAATTCCTTTAGCTGTGATATTACCACTTTAGTAGATAACATTTATTACACAAATAGTGGCTCATCAAATGTTACATGGTCCGTCAATGACAACTATTTTGACAAGGTCACCCTTGAGAACAATTCAGTACGGGTCCTAGATGATGGACCGAGCAGTGGATCTAACAACGTTGGGCTCAATCTTGGTCTGAACGTAATAAAACTCACTGCATATGATCTTGCTAATCACAGTACGGTACAAACGATCAGAATTATTCGTGATAATCAAGAACCACAGATCAGCAACGTGAAACTGGCTTCTCAAAATGTGACAGAGAACGCCACAACAACGATCACAACAACTGGAAACAAGCCCTTGGAATTTTCAGTGATGGAACTTTACATCATGTGGTATCAATCTTCTGTCTATGTGAACAACATCAAAGTCACCTCCGGAGACGATTGGCTAATAACTGGGACGAATCCAAACTATGCGGTGTCAACGATGGTCAACATCTCTGGGAATTCGAAGATCGAGATCATCTTGAAAGACTATGCAGGCAACGAAAGAAGATTCACCTTCTACGTTGAAGTTAGCCAGTGAAGGGAATCGAGCACTGTGGAAGGGGCAGGTCTCTGTCCCTTTTTGTTAACAAAAAATCAACTGAACAGAACATTATTGAAATGATCTTTGAGACAATAAAGAGTCATAATCGATTTGACAAAAACCATGGAGGTGGTTTTTACGAAGGTGGGGTTAGCCTATAATCTACCAAAGGGAACTAGGCCAGATGTGGAAGACTGGGAAGCAGAGTACGACAGTATGGAAGTCGTTATGGACATAAAAAGATCTATTGAGGCTGGAGGACACGAAGTTATCTTGATGGAAGCCGTGCCCGAAAAATTTATTCCCATCCTCACCTCTGAAAAGATCGACATTGTCTACAACTTTGCAGAAGGCACATTTAGTAGAGCAAGAGAAGCTCAGGTTCCGGCGATACTCTCTTTCTACAATATTCCCCATACATGCTCAGACGCCACGACATTAGCAGTGTGCCTTGACAAGGCACTGACAAAACAGATACTTTTAACAAAAGATATTAAGACCCCACGATTTCAAGTGATTCGTTCACCGGAGGAAAAACTCAGGAAAAACATGAGATTTCCTTTGATCTTGAAACTCAATGCCGAAGGTTCTTCAAAAGGTATCTCTGAAACAGGGCTTGTACACGATTACGAGGAGTACAAAAAAGAAATCGACAGATTATTTTCAATCTACAACGAGCCAGTTCTTGTGGAAGAGTTCATAAGAGGTAGAGAATTCACCATAGGTGTTCTGCAAGAAGGTAACAACTATCGTGTTCTTCCCATAATGGAGATCCATTTCAAGCACGGTAAAGAATTCTACAGCTACAAGGTTAAAAAGAACTCAGATTATTATGTAGATTACACCTGTCCCGCAAAGATCGACCAAAAACTTGAAAGGAAATTGAAAAATATGGCCGTCAGAATTTGTAAAACCTTAGAGATCAAGGATGTAGCAAGAATGGATCTGAGGGTTTCCCAAGAAGATGGTAACCCCTATTTTCTGGAGATCAACCCACTTCCGGGAATGGCGAAGGGATTTTCGGATCTACCAAGGATAGCCGAGATAGCCGGTTTGGCCTATGAAGACCTGGTACTCCATATTCTTGACAGCGCACTTCAAAGAAATGGTTTAGTGAAGCCTATGTATGTATAAATGGGGGTGATAGATGGTGAACCCCAGAGATTTTAAAAAAATAGCGATCATCGGCGCAAGTGAAAATGATAAGAAATACGGCAACAAAATTGTGAAGGATTTGCACAGCAAAGGCTTTGAAGTCTTTCCTGTGAATCCTAAAGGTGTTATGATCGGAAGTATCAGGTGTTTTAGAAGTATCGAGGAATTGCCAAGGGACGTTGAACTCTTGGTTTTCGTGATTCCCCCTGAAAAGGGTTTGGAAGAGGTACAAAAAGCAGTAACTATCGGTTACAAAAGGTTTTGGTTTCAGCCAGGTGCCGGTTCAAAGGAAATTGAAAACTTCTTGAAAAACAAAGATGCTGAATACTCAATAGGAAGGTGCATAATGGTAGAAACAAGTTTTTAACCCCGCTAAAGCGGGGTTAAATTTTCTTAGATTGAAAAAAGTTGCTACAGCGAATAACAACAAAAAACAGAGAGATAAAAGTAGAAAAACAGTCTTGTAAAGTTCTCCTTTTTCTTAAAAGGTTAGATTTGTTTTGCAATCGTTTGTTTTACCGATTGTCGTTCCTAATTCATCGGAGTAAACTATTGTTGTATCCATACCTAAGGAGGGTGATCTTTGTGAAGAAAGCAGTTCTAATGATGTGCTTGGCAATTTTTGTATTTTCAACACTCCTTGGAGCAAATTTTCCCACAAAGCCTATCACTTACGTGATCTGTTTTGATCCAGGTGGAGAGTCAGATATTACAGCAAGGATTCAGCAACCATACCTCGAAAAGATCCTTGGGGTTCCCATCGTGATAACCTACAAGCCGGGTGGAGGAGGAGCCACTGGTTGGTCTGAATTGGTGAACCGTGCAGTGCCCGACGGGTACTCTATATATGGAACTAACCTACCTCACATAATATTGCAGCCAATCCAAGGTGGTGTTCCCTACAAGACCGAACAAATCGAAAATATCTACTTTTTCCAAACGACACCCTGTACATTAGTAGTACCGATCGACAGCCCCATCAAAACATTTGAAGACTTTGTGAAATTTGCCAGCGGCAAGAAATCTGTCTTGGTAGGTGGCAGCGGACAACCCACTGCAAACAGCTTTGCAACACTCAGATTGGCAAAGGTGGCAAAACTCAATCTCACCTACGTTCCATTCACCGGTACTGGCACGGCTATACCAGGTCTATTGGGTGGTAACGTCGATGCTCTGATGACCTACACAACCGTTTCTATTCAATACAAGGATAAACTTCGAACGCTCGCAGTTGCTACAGAACAAAGAGTTCCATTCCTGCCCGATGTGCCAACCTTCAGAGAATTAGGTTATGATGTGGTGGAGAAAGCCTTCCGCGGCGTCGCAGTACCCCCCGGAACACCTGCAGAGATCAAAAGAATACTTGAAGCGGCATTCGCGGAGGTCAACAAGAACCCAGAGGTCAGGACAAAGATGGAAGAGCTGGGTTTTGTTTTAGAGGACTACAACGAAGCGGAAGCAAAAGAGCTCGTAGCCAGATTGATCCCATACTACAAAGAACTTTGGGTTGAAACACAAAAAATGGGTAAATGACTCTTGTCCGCACCAGCTGGTGCGGGCCTTTTGAAAGGGAGGGGACCAATCAAATGGCCAGTCTTCAGTACCTACTAAAGGCCATCCCACAGATTCTATCAGCAAAGATCTTCTTTCTAATGATCGGCGGCGTTGGTGTAGGTTTGGTGATAGGTGCACTTCCAGGTATGAGTGCCACGATGGGGGTTGCCTTGTTTTTACCTCTGACCTACTGGATGACACCCGCCGAAAGCTTGGTCTTTCTGGGTTCACTCTATATGGCTGCCATATTTGGCGGAAGTTTCTCGGCTATATTACTGAGAACCCCTGGCACACCTTCAAACATTGGAACTACCTTTGATGGCTATCCCATGGCAAAACAAGGAAAAGGTTGGGAAGCAATCTTGATAGCTACTTACTCATCCTTGTACGGAGGACTATTTGGTATGATTTGTTTTTTGATCTTTGCTCCCATGCTTGCACGAATAGCTCTGAGATTCGGCCCACCTGAATATTTTTGGCTTGGTATCTTTGGACTGACGGTCATATCCTCACTGTCTCGGGGGAATACCTTAAAGGGTTTTATCGGTGGCTTCATCGGTATGATGATCAGCTTTGTTGGTGTAGCTCCCATAGGAGGAAACGTTAGGTTCACCTTTGGTTCTGCTCATCTAATATCGGGCTTTGGTCTGATACCTGCACTTGTAGGGCTTTTTTGTATACCTGAAGTGATCAACATGATAGTTCAAAGGGGGCAAAAACAACTCTTCTTGGAAGCGAAGGTAGAAAAGGGGACTATGCTGAGAACCTTCGTCGAAGTTATGAAGAGGCAAATCGATTTACTGAGGGCATCGGTCATCGGTTTTATAATAGGTGTTTTGCCAGGTGCTGGAGGAAACATCGCCAATTTAGTCTCTTACAGTGAAGCAATGAGGGCATCAAAGCATCCTGAAAAATTCGGTACTGGTATACCGGAAGGTGTGATAGCTACGGAAGCTTCAAACAATGCGACGGTGGGCGGAGGATTCGTACCTCTGATGACCCTTGGGGTTCCTGGAACGCCTGTCGATGCAATCTTGTACGGTGCTCTATTGATACAAGGCCTCAGACCTGGTGCGGAACTTTTCACAACACGCGCCGATGTCGTCTATACCTTCATAGTAGGTGTTATAGCCGCAACCCTGGTCATGGTACCGCTTGGACTCCTCTTTGGTAGGGGAATGACAAAGATCGTTTACAAGATACCGATACACGTACTGGTTCCCGTGATATTGCTTCTGACCATGATAGGTTCTTATTGTGTGCAGAACAACATCAGTGATGTCTACACGATGCTCATTCTAGGTGTACTCGGCTATGTTTTGAGAAGATTTGGTTTTGAAGCAGGGCCCATAACACTTGGGTTGATATTAGGCCCAATCGCTGAAACTGGTTTCACCCAAGCTTTGTTAATGGGAAGAAGACTGGACTATCCCTGGGCGATATTCTTCATAAGACCGATTTCATGGGTACTGATTGCTTTGTCTGTGCTATTCCTGCTATGGCCCCTCATCAGAAGACAAAGCCCATCGGTGGGAGTTGATAGAAAATGATATCGAACACGATAGTGAACACCATCTTCATCTTACTGGCTTCAGTATTTCTTTATCAAACCAAAGACTTAAACTATCTATCGGCGATCTTTCCCCAAATAATTTCGGTGGTGGTCATTTCTCTTTGTACCATATCGATTGTGACGTCAGCCAGGAAAAAGGAAGAACAATCTGCAGTAAAGATAAAAAGAGAGGATCTCTTGTACATAATCATCATTATAGTCCTATCATTCCTCTGGGTCTATCTGATGGATTGGGTCTTTGGTTTCGCTGTGGGAAGTATAATCTTCATGACGATCATATCTTTGATCGTCGGTGGAAAAAACTTGAAATTCAAGCAACTGGTGGGCAATATAATAACTTTTTCCATCATAACAATTGCCTTTTGGTACCTACTTGCAAAACTTTTAATCGTTCCACTTCCAAGAGGCTTACTCTTCTAACTTCACATAGGAGGTATGGCGAATGCAAGGAAGGGACATCGATAGTTTGTTAAAGAAAGCTCAAAAGCCTTCGGAGGATGCGATGATACTACATCCCTTTTACAAAGGAAAGATCCAGACGGCGCCAAAGGTACCAGTTCGAAGCTTTGACGACTTTGCTATCTGGTACACACCGGGTGTGGCAAAGGTCTGTCAAGAGATAGCCAAAGACAGAGAAAAGGTTTACGAGTACACAAACAAAGAAAACACTATAGCCATCATAAGTGATGGGACAAGAATCCTTGGCCTTGGAGATATTGGTCCAGAGGCAGGGTTACCTGTCATGGAAGGGAAGGCTTTACTCTTCAAGTACCTTGGCGGTGTAGATGCAATACCTTTGTGTATTGGAACAACAGAGATAGAAGAAACGGTACAATTTTGTAAATGGCTTTCACCTTCGATCGCTGGAATCAACTTGGAAGATGTTGAAAAACCAAAATGTTTCGCACTTTTGAAAAGACTTCAAGAAGAGTTATCCATACCCGTCTTTCATGACGACCAACAAGGCACCGCTACTATAACCTTGGCAGGTTTGATAAACGCATTGAGAATCGTTGGAAAAAAGATCGACGAAGTTCGAATTGCCATAATAGGTGCAGGCAGTGCAAACTATGCCTTCTTGAGGCTTCTTGAGAAGGTGAAGGTCGACCTTGGAAAGGTTATCGTTTGTGACTCAAAGGGTATACTCACAAAACAGAGAGCCCAGACGCTGGATGAAATAAGCAAACAGATGTGGATTAAAACTAACAAAGATGATGTCTCTGGAGGTATAGAAGAAGCCCTAAAAGGTGCCGATGTTTGTATAGCCTATTCAAAGAGTGGACCTGGAGTCATCAAACCAGAATGGGTAAAGGCTATGAACAAAGACGCCATAGTCTTTGCAGGTGCGAACCCAGTTCCAGAGATCTGGCCCTGGGAAGCGAAAGAGGCAGGTGCCAGAATAGTTGCCACAGGCAGAAGCGATTTTCCAAACCAGGTAAACAATTCCCTTGGTTTCCCAGCAATCTTCAGAGGTGTCCTCGATGTTAGGGCAACCAAAGTAACCGATGAGATGTGTGTGGCTGCCGCTCAGGCTATAGCCGATTTTGCTTACAAAAAGGGAATACACGAAGAATACATAGTTCCAACGATGGAAGAAGACCAGGTCTATGTTGAAGAGGCAATGGCTGTAGCCAAGAAGGCAATCGAACAGGGTGTTGCTCAAAAACCTTTGAGTGATCAAGAGCTCAGAAAAAAGATCGAAGAGAGAATAAGATCTGGAAGAATAATGGAGAGAGCCCTTGTGGATGCAAAGATAATCAAAGTTCCATAGGAGGTTTTTTCATGGATGCCTTAGTTTTTAGCAAGAAAGACAACGTCGCGACTGCTATCAAGAATCTTTCTAAGGGCCAACAAGTTCAAGTGGCTTTTGAAGGCACAACGATAACTGTGAAACTGAACCAAGACATACCCTTTGGACACAAATTTGCCATAAAGGACATAGAAAAAGGCTCCCAAGTCTACAAATACGGTGAGCCTATTGGTGTTGCCACACAGGACATTAAGATGGGAGATTATGTCCATGTGCACAACCTCTCTGGCCGGCGAGGTGTGAGGAGGTATACAACGTGAAACTCTATGGATACAAAAGAAAGAACGATTCAGTAGGTTTTCGAAACCATTTTCTCGTTATACCCACAGTTATTTGTGCAACAAGGACTGCTCAGGAAGTTGCAAACCATGTGGATGGTGCCATATTGATAGAGAATCAACATGGTTGTAATCACATGAAAAAGGACCACGAAAAAGTTTTCGATGTTTTAGTAGGAATGGCATCCAATCCGAATGTGGTTGGCGTTCTATACATTGGTTTGGGTTGTGAAACAATCCCAACAAAGGAAATCGCACAACAGGCAAAGGAGACAGGCAAACCCGTCGAATGTCTGATCATTCAAGAGGAAGGTGGAACACTTCAGACGGCTCAAAAGGGCATTCGATTACTCCAGCAGATGATGATAGGCCCACCATTTGAGAGAACAGAGGTCGATTTTTCAAAAGTAACGGTCGCCATAGAATGTGGTGGTTCAGACACCACTTCAGGTATCGCTTCAAACCCTGTTGTTGGATATGTGGCAGACAAAGTTGTAGATCTTGGTGGTACCGTTGTGTTTTCTGAAACGACAGAGATCATAGGTGCAGAGCACCTTTTGGCAAAACGTACGATAGATCAAGATGTGGCACAAAAACTCCTTTCACTCGTTGAAAGGTGTGAAAGGAGTGCCCTTGATGGTGGTGAAGATATAAGGGGTGTGAATCCGACACCTGGCAATATCCAAGGAGGCTTGACAACACTGGAGGAAAAGTCACTTGGTGCAATCTACAAAGCAGGTACGAGGAAAATCGTTGATGTTTTAGAATATGCAAAGCCCATTACCAAGAAAGGTTTGGTATTCATGGACAGCCCAGGGCACGATGTCGAATCGGTTACAGGCATGGTTTCTGCTGGAGCGCAAGTAGTCTTGTTCACAACTGGTAGAGGTACTCCAACGGGTTGTCCCATAGCACCTGTCATAAAGGTCTGTGCCAACGCAAGAACATCTCAAAAGATGACAGACAATATAGATTTCGATGCAAGCACCGTGATTGAGGGTCAAGAGACAATAGGGCAGGCGGGCGAAAGGTTGTTCAATGAATTGATTCAGGTGCTAAATGGTAAAAAGACAAAAGCAGAGATTCTAAAACACCATGAGTTTGCAATCTATTTGACTCAACCAACCTTGTGAGGGTGGTGAAGGTGAAAGAATACAAACTCAAATTTGGCGAAGCAGTTGTCTCTTTCAGCACAAGTGATGATCTAAGAATAGAGGTACTGAAACCAAACAGAGAATTCGATGGCCTTGAAGATCCAAAAGAAGAGGTCAGAAAGAGTCTGAGAGCACCAACGGGCATTGAACCACTAAAGGATCTCATTTTGCAGGAAAAACCCAAAAATGTGGTAGTTCTTGTGAGTGATTTGACAAGGCCCTGTCCATCGCACATTATTGTCCCGCCACTGATAGAGGAACTCTTACAAGCAGGTTTAAGACAAGATCAAATAACTATAGTTTTTGGCCTTGGTTTTCACCGTAAAATGACAGACCAAGAGATGAAAAGAGCCGTTGGAGAACAAGTCTTTGAGAAGATAAAGTGCTTGAACCACGACATATCAGAATGTGTCTCCATAGGAAAGACAGAGAGGGGAACACCTGTAGAGGTCTTCAAACCGGTAGTCGAATCAGATTTTATAATAGCGACGGGAAACTTAGAACTGCATTGGTTTGCAGGATACAGTGGTGGGAACAAAGCACTCTTACCTGGAGTTTGTAGCAAAAGGACCATCGAAACAAACCATTCTTACATGCTCTTAGATGGTGCGACCTCTGGAAGACTGGAAGGCAATCCGGTGCGAGAGGACATCGAAGAGGCAGGAAAAATGGCAAAGGTGAGATTTATAGTGAACGCCGTTTTGAACAGCAAAAAAGAGGTAGTAAAGATCGTCAGCGGTGATCCTATACTTGCCCACAGAGAAGGCGTTAAGTGCATAGACAGGATGTACAAGATCAAGATAGAAAGAAAGTACGACATAGTGATCGCCTCACCCGGGGGCTTTCCAAAGGATATAAATCTCTATCAAGCGCAAAAAGGCTTGGACAATGCCTTTCAGGCAGTAAAAGACGGCGGAATCATAATCTTAGTGGCACAGTGTCGTGAAGGTTTCGGTGAAAAGACCTTTGAAGAATGGATGAAAAGGGCACAGAGTCCCGATGAACCACTCGAATGGATAAAGAAAGAATTTCACTTGGGAGGTCACAAAGCAGCTGGATTTTGTAAGGTGATGAAGAAGGCAAAGATCTTTTTATGTTCTACAATGGACAAAAACACGATAAAACAGATCTTCATGACTCCCTTTGAATCTGTGCAAGACGCCCTTGATAGTGCCTTGAAACAGACCTCAACAGACCCAAGCATATTACTCATGCCCTATGCGAACTCCACATTGCCGTATCTTTGATAGTCTCTTTGTCCCTCTTGCCTGCCTGCTTGGCAGGTTTTTTGTCGGCAAATCGCAGGGTGAACCTTATCCCCCGCGTTTTATACACTCGCCTTAGCAACTATCTCAAGGCGGGCACAGATAGATCGCCAAGGAGTGAAAGGCAAGACCCTTTTGAGCGAACCAACTCTGTCACCGTGGGAAGGATTTTCTCAAACCACAAAAGCATTTTACAGACCATACAATAGGCCTGCCAATCCTTTTGAACAAGTTCTGTTAGATCAAAGTTCCTGTAGCTCTCTGAGTACCGTTTCTGGTGGAATATTTTCAAGCAGGGCAATCCTTTTGTGGATGGGTGGGTGGGTACTGAAAAGATCTGCAAAAAATCCCTCTTTGTTGTTGATCTTTCTTTTGAGTGGATCAGATATGAAAAGATGAGCCGTGGCAACACTGGCGCCCTTCACCTTCTGCTTCAGCTTTTGTGTTTTTGCTATCTTTCTGAGTGCGCCAGACAATCCCCTTGGGTTTCTTGTCAGCTCAACTGCCTTTGCATCGGCAAGATATTCTCGAGTCCTTGATACGGCAAAGATAGTTACCCTACCTATGAAAGAAAAGAGCGTGGCAACTAAGGCGATGATCAAAAGCGCAAAAATTATGTATGCTGTGCTATCACCACTGCCTTTTTTCTTTGATCTTCTACCCGACCATGTCATATACCTTAAAGCCCTCCATGCAAAGAGCTGAATCAGGACCATGGTACCCAAAATAGCACTGATCGTCGTCATCAATATCGTGTCTTTATTCGTGATATGGCTCACTTCGTGGGCTATGACTCCCTCCGTTTCTTCTCTGTTCAAATTCTTCAGAAGGCCGCGGGTGACACAAAGGGAGTGCTCTTTTTGTCTAAAACCCGTTGCAAAGGCGTTGATGTTTTCATCTTCCATCACATAGACCTTCGGAACATAGGTCATACCTGCTGCGATACAGATCTCTTCCACTATGTTTTTGAGCTGTTTTTCTTCCAGTTCCTTTTCACTGATAGGTTTTGCACCAACGGACATGAGTACCAAGGAAGCACCAGATTTAGTCCCTACCAAGACTTGAACCAAAGCGATCAGTATCAAAAAGATGGTGCCCACAGGGAAACTTTCAAAAAGTCCATCTATGATGACCCCCAAGGCAGCCATCATTGCCATGAAGATCCAGATCAATAGGTAGGTTTTCCTGAGGTTCCTTTTTTGAAGGGTAAAGTAATCCATCATACCACCTTAGAATGAAAGATCTACCTTCGGGGTTTCTTTCTCTGTCGCAGCGGCTTCAAAGAATGGGAATGGTTTGAAACCAAAGATTCTTGCAACCGCATTGGTTGGGAAAACTTCGATAGATGTATTGTATTTCATAGTTGTGTCGTTGTAAAACTGCCGTGCATAGGTGATTCTGTTTTCGGTGCTTGTGAGCTCTTCCATCAGCTGGCTGACCTGTTGATTTGACTTCAGTTCAGGGTATCTTTCAAAAACAGCGAGTAACCTTGACAGAGCACCGGAAAGTTCCCCCTCTGCCTTTATGCGATCGTCTATCGAACCACCTGCAACCGCTTTGGAACGAGCATTTATAACTGCTTCAAGGGTTTGCCTTTCAAAATTCATGTACCCCTTCACGGCATTGACAAGATTTGGAATCAGATCGTGCCTCCTTTTGAGTTGTACATCAATCTGACTCCAAGCATTTTCAACGCGCTTCTTTTTACTAACCAAAGAATTGTAGGCACCTATGAACCATATGACCAACCCAAGAACGATGACAAGTAATATCCCAAAGATGATCATTCAAACACCTCCTTGTATGACTATACCACAAAAATAAAACCCCGGCACACGCCGGGGTTTTTTATCACCTGTTGTATCAAAAGCTCGCTGATACTATCCAAGCAGCTGTAACCTTTGGTGAAACATAATCAAGAGATATTGTGTTTGACAAAACCCCAAGTTTCCAAGAGGCCGATACACCAAGACTCAGGGTGCCCAACAAGTTTGTTACATTGGTTTCGATGGTAAGACCAGTGGTAACGGGTGCAAAGAGCGTTGTTGAAAGTGTTGCGGTAAGTGTAGCAGGATTAGTGAAGCTGATCAATCCAGAGAATTGGTCAATTTTAAAGCTTGCACCAACAACCCACAAGTTAAGTGGAGCGCTTGGGAATGTTCCACTGAAGCCTCCACCAACGGTCAAAGAAGCAGCCTGTAGATTCAAAAGCTTTCCTGCATCAATGCTCACTGTAAGACCAACGTTAGCTCTTGTATCAGATGCATTTGCAACAATATCATTTACCAAGGCATCAACTTTGATCGCACCAAATGTCAACCTGTTCACTAAGTCCAGCTCAACATAGTTAGGAGCACCAGCACGATCAACATAGACCCACAGAGTGTCAGAAAGATCCCCACTCTTCATAGTAAAACCAGCTGCCAAGCTATTAGTAGTTCCTCCACTGAGAACTGGGC
>CALKJI010000004.1 GCA_937995655.1 uncultured Pseudothermotoga sp.
GTGTCATTTGGTGTGTATACAACAATATGTAGTGGAATTGTGACATCTTGAAACCTTCTTATATCCAATAAGCCAGTGATGAATTCGTATGTATCTTGTGCAATAGTCTCGCGAGCTAATGCGCTTGGTACGTAATCAAGGCCTATGTATGCAACATTGATTAGTGTATCGCTCTGGACACGCACTTTTATGAAGTCGGAGGTTATGGTCGTCGCCTCTGGGTCTGGTATAACGTTGCCCATCACATTGAGCACTTGTACTGTGAGGTTGGGAATAGTGTCGTTGTCTGTCATGGCCCTTCGAGAGAGGGTTTCAATTTTCTCGATGATCGTTGGATCATAATTGTAAATCATACTTGTTGCTTTGTTCTGACCTGTGATTTTGATGTCGTACCTGCCATCGGGTAGGTAAAATTCTACATTTCCATCTTCATTAGTGAAGTCTGAGATCACAACCGAGGTGTTTTGAAGAACCTCCACCCTTGCACCCACCGTTGCTGGTCCTGTGGTGAAATCAACCACCTTGATCAGTGAGTGATTTTCTCCTACGGTGAAGCTCCACACAGGACTTTCTACAGAGCCTATTCCATCTGAAACTACAACCTTCCAATAGTAAGTTTGCCCTGGGGTTAGGTTGCTAACGGTATACTCAGGTTGTGAGGTCTCACCAACTTTAGGCAGATCTGCCGGATTTGTTCCCAGATAGATACTGAAACTCAAAGGCTGTCCCTCTAGATCCGTTGCTTGTGACCTGAGTGTCACTGCTTTTGTGGAAGCTAGGACCGCTACTTGAGCTCCATTTTGTGGTGAAATCAGAGATACATTTGGTAAAGTGTTCGTCATCAAACATCCGTAAAGTACGAAGGCAAGAGCCGCAAATACAAATAGCCACTTTACTTTCATCCTCACACCCCCTTATTTGTATTTATTTGAATTATTTCGAAAGATCAATTTTAGGATTGGAAAAATTTGAAGGTTTTATTTACATGTTATAGCACTCCAATAGGCGTTGGTCAAGAATATGATCATATCGATGTTTAACAATCAAAGAATAAGGACTTATTTCAAAAGATTTTTTCTTTCTAATACCACTATTTCTGTATCGCCATATTTTTTTAACTTGACCAATAGAAACTGTTCAGGTAAGGTGAATTTCTCCGATGCTGCCTTTTCTATGATGATCATCTTTCCAATGTAATCCTTTTTGCTCAGTGTGTCGAGAAGTTTTTGAACAAATCCCTTGTTATATGGCGGGTCTGCAAAGGTTATATCAAAGGATTGATTGCAAGAAGTTAGAAACCTTCTGAAATCTGAATTTACAACCTTTACTTCTACGCCGATTGCTTTTGAATTTTCTATGGCTGTAATGATGGCCTTTCTTGATATGTCAACGGCTGTAACATTTATGGCACCACGACTGATGGCTTCAAAGGACACAATGGCACTGCCACAAAACAATTCCAGGAAACTCTTGCTTGAGACATCTATCATATTAAAGATTGCCTGTCTTACGATCGATGTGGTATATCTTGTCCTATTGTCTGGAACAGGTTTTAACTCCCTACCTTTGAAGATCCCACCTGTGATTTTCATCTTTCTTTCTCTCGCCCTTCCTTTGATATCCTTAAGATAAGACCACCTTAAATACAGAGCACGGTGATTGTAAATGGTTAAATGTGTTCTTTTATTCATACAATGTGGCGAAGACGCATATACTTTCCAGAAAAACTATTTCAACATCCGCCTTTTGGACAAAGTCTATTGCTCTAAAATTTGATAGCCTCTGGCATCACATGAAGCATCGTAGGAGGAAGAACTTTGAATGGTTCAATCAGCTTTCCATCATGTTTTGATCTCTCTGAAAGATAAAGGGATAAGATCTTTAGAGCTTTTTCATCGAACTGACTCTTGTGCTGCGAAATGGCCATTAACTTCTTTTCAAAATGCCTTTGTTCGATCTCATAAAAGGTATTTGGATGGGCTGTATTGAAAAAGGCTATGGCTTTTACCTCGTGATCTGTACTGCCAGGGTAAAGTTTTGGTAGCCTGTACAAGCTCGTAGCCTGTGAAGCTGCCATGCCGGTCTTTATATGATCAGGATGAACTTCATAGTCAAGGAATGGATCCACGGTGAAGACGATATCAGGTCTAATTTTTCTTATGTATTCAACTGTTTTGGCTCTCACTTGTTCCACCGTGTAATCTCCAAGATCTTCAAAATCAAGCCAAATCAATTCATGAACGCCCAAGATCTGTGCAGCTTGCTGCTGTTCTTGCTTTCTTAGTTGGCTGAGTCTTGGGCCAATGATTTCTTGATTTTTTGACCCTGCTCCACCGTCTGTAACGGTCAAATAGTAGACCTTGATGCCTTTCTCTGAAAGTTTTGAAACCGTGGCACCCATGCTTATATCTGCGTCATCTGGGTGAGGTTGAATGCACAAGATTTTTTTACACTCTTCAAAATCAGGGGTCACAAAAAACTCTCTCAGTTTTTGTAATAGATCTACCACAAAATTCACTCCTCTCAATTGAATATTCTATCTCATAGTATCACTGAATGACGATTATAAAACCTATTTGACTGCGTTTTTCAGACAGTTCTTCAAGGTTGAATTTTTTGACTTCTTTACTGTGGTCTTTTCATTGTTACAGTTCGACATCGGTATCCAGGGAAGTTTATGTAAACATAAGGTTACTGACAAACATAGTGTCGCAAATGATCTTATCATGCTTATTAGAAAACGTTTGCTTCTAAGCTATTTTTGCTTGAACATTTTGAGGCATGACTATATAATAAAAATACCATTATCAGCGGAGCGGTTTGAGTGAACTGGATTCATGTTCCAGTCATGGCAAAAGAAGTACTCCATTATTTCAGTAATTTGAATGGTATTTTTGTTGATTGTACTGTGGGTGCAGGTGGACATTCAGAAGCTGTTCTTAGCAATATCGTTGGCAGCGTGGTCATAGGTTTTGACGTAGACGATGATGCTTTACAATTAGCGAAGCGAAGACTGAGTGAATTTGAAAAACAAGGAAGGTTCTATTTAGTAAAATCTTCATATGTACATGTGAGGGATGTACTAAAGCAATTGGGAGTATCATCAGTAAGTGGAATACTCATGGATCTTGGTATGTCCACGCTGCAGCTAACGAATAGCGAGCGTGGTTTTGCGTTTTCTATGGATGGCCCACTAGATATGCGTATGAACAGGGATCAAAAATTGACAGCCTATGATGTTGTCAATTTTTGGACAGAGGAACAGCTCAGGAAACTGTTCTTTGAATATGCTGAGGAAAAGCGTTATGCTAAAAGAATAGCCAGTTTCATCGTCAAGCACAGACCTATAGGAACAACGCAGGAATTAGCCAAAATAGTGGCAAGAGCTTTGCCAGAATCTGAAAAAAGGACCCGAAAGCGACACTTTGCGACAAAGGTATTCCAAGCAATTAGAATTGCTGTAAACAACGAACTCGACAATTTGAAAAACTTTTTGTCCTATGCTCCAGAATTGTTGTGTAACGGCGGGAGAATCGTAGTTATATCTTTTCACTCTTTGGAAGACAGGATTGTGAAAGAAAGTTTCAGATCGAGTGAGCTTTTAAAAGTTGTGACAAAAAAACCAGTCAGACCGACAGATGAGGAGATGGCAAGTAATCCAAAATCCAGAAGTGCAAAGATGAGAGTAGCGGAGCGAAGGTGAGAGGAGGAGGGGGTTTGGCCCTCGTAAGAACTCAAGCGAAGCGAAGTTCAAGGGTCGTTAAGCGTACTGCTGTTTTTGATCTTAGCAAGGTGCTTCTCCTTGTTCTTTTCATCGTAGTGACAGTTGCTGTGGCCTTCCCGGTAATACGACTTGCAAGACTTTCCGCTCAGTTGTCGCAACAAAACAGGGTCTTGGAGATGAAGATCTTAGAGCTCCAACAACAAATTGAACAACTTGAGAATCAACGATCTTTGATCCTTTCTCGTCACGAGCTTGTAAGAACAGGAGAGCATGAGAAATAGTTTTCTTGAGCTGCGTGCAAAGTTGATAATTCGAATAGCAGGTGTCGTGGCAGTTGTGATGATATTGTCCTTTTGTTTTCGCGGCACATCGTTGCATGTTGCTCCAACTTGGAATCTACGCATACCTGCAATGCGTGGTAAGATAATTGATACCAACGGTCGTTTCTGTGCTGTCGACGAGATCTACTATGTTGCCTATCTGGATCTTCGTTTTCTCAGATCACACTATTCTGACAGATTATCTCCACAACTTACACTCCTGCTGAGAAATTTCAATCTTTCACTCACTGCTGAGGAGGTTCTAAAGGGATCATCAAGTTTTGTGAAATTGGCACAGGAAAAAAGTCGAGATTCCATCGTCTTGAAAATTCCTACCTCCCTCATGCCCTATGTATCTATTGAGATGAAAACCAGCAGAAAACAAGTAAAGGAATATGGCCTTGACAAAGTTCTTGGAAGAGTCATCGATGATCGAGGAGTCGGAGGGATAGAAGAAAAGCTTGATGACCTGCTTTCAAAAAAAACTGATGGAAAGTTACTTCTAAGATACCAAGGATTTGTCACCCTCTCACCCAAGATAGAGAAAATTATAAAACCAGTTGATGGGCAAGATGTTAGATTAACAATCGATATAGACTTTCAAAGGATATGCTATGAGGAAATACAAAAGGCCGTCGAACAGAACAAAGCACTTGCCGGTGGCGTGATCATGATGGAGACAAAGACCGGCAAGATCAGAGCGATGGTCACAACCAGGGACTGGAACGATACTATTTTAGGTTATTTTGAGCCTGGATCTGCTATAAAGCCTATCGTCTATTCAATAGCTTTGGAGAATGGTATCATTCGCCTTAATGATACCTTTAACTGTCTGGGAAGTATTAAACCTGTCCAGGAGCTTGACGTAACTGTGAGGGATCTTGAGGCTCATGGAAGCGTTGATGTCACAAGAGCGCTTGCTGTTTCATGTAATACCGCAACAATTTTGATTGCACAAAAGATCAAAGATCAACTTGGGATTTATCATTATTATGAATGGCTCAAAAAATTTGGTTTAGGTGAGAAAACAGGTGTAGAGATCGCAGGTGAGATATCGGGAGTTCTGAGAAAACCTCAACAATGGTCCAAGATCGATTTTGCCATGATTTCCATTGGACATGGCATAGGGACTCCTGCCCTGCAGTTCTTGGCGGCCTTCAATACTATTGCTAACAATGGAGAATATGTTTTTCCAAGGATAGTCGAGTCCGATGTAACAAAAAAAAGAAGGGTTATAAGTGAAAAAACAGCCGATGATGTCTCGAAAATACTGCATCAGGTTGTCCAAGATGGTACAGGTTTCAGAGCACAGGTTCCAGGTTTGAATGTGGCAGGCAAGACAGGTACAGCACAGAAAATAGCCTTCGGCGAAGGGAAATATTCTTCCATTTTTGTTGGATTTTTCCCCTATGAGGACCCAAAGTATACTATGATAGTGTACATTGACGAGCCATCAACGGATAAATACCTTGCCGGAGAAGTTTCAGCACCTGTTTTTGCGTCAATCGTGAAAAGGCTGAAAGAACTTTACAAAGAGAATGTCATCAGGTATCCCAAGGGCATCATTCCAGATCTGAGAGGTATGAGCCTGAGAGATGCTCTCATTATTCTGAAGGATATCGGCGTGAAAGATATAGATGTGAAAGGTTCAGGCGTGGTTGTAAAGCAGTACCCAGAAGCAGGTTCTACAGATTTGAGTAAGGTTTTGTTGGTTTTACAATGATCTTGACCGTCTATCCCCCTCAATGATATAATTGACTGGCATTGGGAGGTCGTCTAATGGTAGGACAGCGGACTCTGGATCCGCCGGTGGAGGTTCGAGTCCTCCCCTCCCAGCCAAGTTTGCAGGCGAAAGCCTGCTTTTTTTGTGTCGTGATATAATGTAACAGAAGACATTCAAGGAGGTCGTAAGATGCAAAAGAATATCAAGGCGCAAGAGAAAAATCTGGAGGTCTATGAATACATTTTCACCAGGGATGAAACTGCGGAGGCTGAAGACGTTGCCATCAAAGAAGTTGCTAATAGGGTGGAGATCCCTGGATTTAGAAAAGGAAGGGCACCAAAACATTTACTGAGGCTGCGTTACCCTGAAACGATTAAGTCCGAGATGCTTGAGGTACTCTGGCAGAAGGTTACTGAAAAAATTGAAAACGATGAAGAACTCCTCCTGCCGCCAATTTTAGAAGATTTCGATATGGACGAAAATGGTGCAAGATTGGTTCTACAGATCCATAAGAAGCCAGAGATTGTCACAAAGCCCTTTGAAGAGTTTGAATTGAAAAGGCTTGATAAACCATCGATTCTGGCAGGTTACGTCGAGAAAAGGCTTAAGGAGTTACAGGAATTTCATGCCATATTGGAACCCAAAGACGGGCCTGCTGATTACGAAGATATGGTGAGAGTTAAAATGACAGTAACAATGAATGGAAAGACAGTGATGAACCAGAAAGTTAATGAGTATGTTCTTTATAAAGAAGATGACAGGCCTATTGTAACGGAAGTCATCGGTAAAAGAGCGGGCGACGTAGTTGAGTTTGACAGAGATTTTGGAAAAGATAAAGTCTACCATTACAAAATAGAGATTGAACAGGTCAATAAAAGGAAACTGCTTGACATTTCCGATGAACTTGCAAAGGCTGTTGGTTCTGAGTATGAAACACTCCAACAACTGAAAGATGCACTCGAAAAAGAAGGTTCCGAGCTCTATGAAAGGGATATGAAGGAATTTCTGAGAAATCAAGTGATCGACATTTTAGCAAACGAGTCGCAGCTACTGATATCAGAACGCACGGTGACTGAACTTGTAGAAAGAGCCTTTGAGAAGATCAAACAAGACAGTCAGGAGTATGAAAAGTTGCTCAAAGATCATGAAAACGATCCTGAGAAACTCAGAGAGGCTCTCAGAAACTATTATGTAACAGACTTCAAGAGGAATCTTTCTATAGAAAAAGTTGCAAAGGAAAACAGCTTGGTGGTGACCGATGAGGAAGTAGAAGCACAATCGCAAGATTTGGCAGTTGCATGGGGGATTTCAGTTGATAGGGCTAAGTCGATCTTGAAGTCACGCCAAGATATTTCCAACGATGTTCGTTGGGAGCTTTTGAAGAGAAAGGTGGCGGATTTAGTTCTCCAAAAGGCAAAGATAGTCGATGTCACACCAGACGAACTGAATAAGGGGGGAGAGAAAGATGAAGATAAATGATCAATTGATCCCAACTGTGATAGAAACCACTGGTAGGTATGAGAGAGCCTATGATATCTATTCAAGGCTCTTGAAAGATCGAATTGTCTTTCTTGGTTATCCCATAGATGACCATACGGCAAATCTTGTGGTGGCACAGCTCTTGTTTCTCGAAGCCGAGGATCCAGACAAGGATATACAGCTTTATATAAACAGCCCAGGTGGGTCTGTGACCGCTGGCCTTGCAATATACGACACTATGCAGTATGTGAAATGTGATGTAACCACAATCTGTGTAGGTCAAGCCGCTTCCATGGCTGCAGTATTGCTCACAAGTGGCACTAAGGGAAAACGATTCGCATTGCCTAATGCCAGGATAATGCTGCACCAACCACTTGGCGGTGCCGAAGGACCTGTCAAAGATGTGGAGATAATCACCAAGGAACTTCTGCGAATAAAGAATTTGATAAATACCATCCTGAGTGAGAAAACAGGTCAGCCATTCGAACAAATAGAAAAAGATACAGACAGAGACTTTTTCATGGACGCCTATGAAGCTTTAAAGTACGGGCTGATAGATAGGGTGATCGAGCCAAAGAGAAGGTGAGATCATTTGAAACTCACACCAATGATGCAACAGTACATGCAAATAAAGTCACGACACAAAGACGCAATACTACTTTTTCGCCTCGGTGATTTCTACGAGGCGTTTTTTGAAGATGCCCAACTCGTATCCAGAGTTCTAGATCTGGTACTGACACATAGGCAAGGTGCACCAATGGCTGGTGTACCATATCACGCTTTGAATGTTTATCTAAAGAAATTGGTCCAAGCTGGGTACAAGGTTGCGATATGTGATCAGCTTGAAGATCCGGCCGTTGCAAAGGGACTTGTCAAGAGAGAAGTCACCAGAATCGTCACACCTGGCACAATTCTTGAAGATGAATTGCTTGAACAAGAATCTAACAATTATCTTGTTTCCCTTTGCAAAACTTCTCAGTATGCAATTGCAGGTGTAGATGTTTCAACAGGTGAGAGTTTTGCGGTGTCCTTCAATGATCTTCATGCAGCGTTGGACTTTCTTGAATCAATAAAGATTTCTCAGATAATCTGTGAATCGTCGATGCGAAATGAACTGGAACAAAGATTTAAGAACGTTATGATAGAGCCTCTCTTAGATTGGCATCTGAGTGATACCAACATGGAAAGAGATATTGCCCAAGCTTTTGGAATTTCCACTATAGATCATTTTGAACTTAAAGAAGCTGTCAAAGCCTTTGGTGCTTTGGTGAGGTATCTTCGTTTCACTCTCATGGTTGATAATGTATTTCTCAAACCACCAAAGATTTTCAGAGATCAATCTTATGTCTTTCTCGATCCTTCAACTATAGAACACCTTGGCTTGTTACCGCAGGAAAAGGGCAGAAGTCTCTTTGATACGCTCAATTTTACGAAAAGTCCTATGGGTGCAAGGCTTTTGAAAAATTGGATCCTACAACCACTGAGAGATATGAACAGAATCACAGAAAGATTGGATAAAGTCGAAGCTTTTGTCAATGATCAACTCTTATTAAATGAAATCAGAGAGTATCTCAGTGCAGTCAAAGACCTTCAACGAGTTGCAGGTAGAATTCGTTATAACAAAGCTTCACCAAAGGATCTTGTTGCTTTGCGCAGTACTTTATCAATTTGTCCGTATATAAGGGAAGTCTTATTAAGCAATGAGCGTTTTACACAAATGGCTCAAATAGATTGTCTTGAAGATCTATATGAGAAACTCGAAGGAGCTATTGAAGAAGAACCATCTATGGTTTTAGGAGAAGGTAGAGTAATAAAGGTTGGCTATGATAAAGAGCTCGATGATCTTAGAGAACTTGTTTATCATTCAGAAGAGTTTTTGAAAGACTTCGAAGGACGAGAGAGGTTGAGAACCAATATACCAAATTTGAAAGTTGGTTACAACACGGTCTTTGGTTACTACATCGAAGTAACTAAATCACACCTCTCAAAGATCCCAAAAGATTATGTTAGAAAGCAGACCCTTGTGAATGCAGAAAGGTTCATCACAGAAGATTTGAAAAGATTCGAGGAAAAGATACTGACAGCCAAAGAGAAACTGGAAAGGCGAGAGAAAGAACTTTATGAGAAGTTGTGTTCCCAAATAATTCAAAAGATAGAACCAATCATGAAATTGGCTGATTTTCTTGCTTCTGTTGATGCTCTTTCATCGTTAGCTTATGCAGCCAGACGTTACGGATATACCAAACCGAACTTTCAATCTGATGGGACTTTGTATTTGAAAAACTCGAGGCATCCTGTGGTAGAAAAACTCATCGACGACTTTGTTCCTAATGATTTGGTCATGGACCAGTCAAAGAGTTTTGTGATATTAACCGGTCCAAACATGAGTGGTAAATCAACTTTCATACGCCAGGTGGCTTTGATTGCTTTGATGGCACAGATTGGCAGTTTTGTCCCAGCCGATGAGGCTGTTTTGCCAGTCTTTGACAGAATTTTCGTAAAGATGGGCGTGCGTGACGATATAGGATCTGGTAAGAGCACCTTTTTGGTCGAAATGAATGAGGTGGCAAAGATAATTCACCAGGCGACAAAGGACAGTTTAGTTGTCTTGGATGAAGTAGGCAGAGGCACAAGTACATTCGATGGTATAAGTATAGCCTGGGCTGTCTCTGAGTACATACACAACCAGATTGGATGCAAATGTATTTTTGCCACACATTTTACTGAGTTAACAGAACTGGCTAAATTTTATGAGGGTATAGAAAACAAAACGATACAAGTGATTGAAGAAAAAACTGGTGTAGTTTTCTTGCACAAGGTGATCGATGGAATAGCAGACAAGAGTTATGGCATTGAGGTTGCTGAGATAGCAGGACTTCCCAAAGAGGTTGTTCAAAGGGCAAAAGAAGTACTTGATGTTATTGCTGCCAAGAGTGAACTTGAAGACAAGTTGAGAGTCGTTAGCTTAGAAAAACTCAGGAAGTTGAGAAGAAAGAAGGTACACCCAGATCAGTCGGCATTGTGGTGAGTTACCAATATTGCATTTGACGCATGTGAATGCAGACGCTGATAGTTTCGCAAGTGCCTATTGGGGATATCGAACAATAGGTGGGGGAATCTACGTTGACAATCCGGATCTGACTGTCTTGAATTTGATGAAAAGATTGAATGTCAAGAATCTATTTCCAGAGCAAATTCACTGTTTTTACGTGTATGATACATGTGAGCCTCAAAAGGTACCCTTCAGTATTTATAACTACAGAATTTTCGATCACCACAACAACTGTTCCTTAGATTTTCTGAGCGAAGCAGATTTTGCGTACGTGCGACCCAGAACGGCAAATGTGATGAACCTCTATGACTTGAGTGGAGAGACTCAGCTGGATGAGAAGGTTCTCTTTGCTTTCGCTGTTGCACTTGTCACCGACACGGCCTTTCTAAAGACAGCCAAAGCTGAAGAAGCAGAATATCTGGCAAAATTTTTGAATGACCATACTCTGGAAGAGGTCTTTGATGTCATACTTTTTGGCAGAGTTAAGAATAGTGAAAGACTCCTCGATATGATTTCAAAGATGCGAGTCATTGATCGAAAATTCAAGATAGGTTTGGTGGAATGTGAAAATGATGATGAATTTCTTTGTGTTGTTGATCTACTCATGTTCCCATTGGGTTTTTCAATAATAATCGGAAGACTCCCGTGGGGGATCTGGATTTATTGTAAGAAGAATCTTGTTCAGAAGGTCTATCAACATGTATTGAAAAACTTTCCAAACCGTGAAGCCGGTAAACTGCTCGGTTTCTACAATTTTGACTTACTCATAGATCTGTTGGGAAAATTGTAGTCTTCACCTGTCCAAAAGAAAATCTTGGAAACAATGTCAAATGATAAAATACTGTTTAATGAACACATGGAAGCGTAGTTATCAGTGCGCTTTTGACTCATTTTGTGCACAAGAGTGATTGGGTAATTGTAAATGGAAAAAGGGGGGACAGTCGTGATCAGATACATTTATGACCACTTACCTGGTTTTGTGAAAAAGCCTCTCGCTCATGTTTTTTATTATTCAATACCTTTTCCCTACAACAGAGGCATATGTTATGCGAATATATATAGGGAACTATTAAGGACACAATGGCTTGATGAACAAAGTCTCTTGTCACTTCAGTTTGAGAGATTGAGAAGATTGTTGCTACACGCCTATGAGAATGTACCCTATTATAAAAAACTCTCATCCAAGTCAATAAGAAATGGAGGGTCACTGTTTCAGAGATTGCAGATTCTCATAAAGATTGTTGATTCTTATAAAGATTGTAATACTGTGTAAGAGTCTGTTCAAGTATAATGATTCACGTTTTTTGTACTGGTTATATTAGTTGAACTTTAATCATGATTGGAAAGACTAAAATGTAGTACTTGTGATAAAATAAAAATAGAAAAAATCTATTCAGATAAAACAGTGTTTTACATTGATTTTCAGGGGGAATACGAAATGACTCGGGAACAACTTATGGAAGTTGTTGCTGAACGAGCAGCTAGATGTACCGCGTGCGCACTTCATACAAGTCGGACCAATGTAGTTGTTGGTGAAGGTAGTTTGAATACACCAATAATGTTTGTTGGGGAAGGACCCGGTGAAGAAGAAGATAAAACAGGAAGACCCTTTGTTGGAAAAGCAGGGCAACTTCTGACAAAAATCCTTGAGTCGGTTAATATTAATCGTGAAGATGTTTACATATGCAACGTTGTGAAATGTAGACCACCAAACAACAGGACTCCCAAGCCTGATGAGCAAAAAACTTGTGGTCATTTTCTCCTTGCACAGATAATGATCGTAGATCCAAAGATCATAATTCCGCTTGGTAGCACTGCTTTATCTTTCTTTCTCAATCAAAATTTTTCAATATCAGAGTATAGGGGCAAAGAAATAGATTGGAAAGGTGGCATAAAGCTCTTTCCAATGTTTCATCCAAGTTTCCTGCTGAGGAATCCTTCAAAGGAAAAGGGATCGCCCAAGGATCTTACCTGGCAGGATATAAAGAAGGTAAGAGCGTTCTTCGATCAGTACAAAAGGAGGTAAGATTATGGCAAGGGGCAGAAAGAAGATTTTAACACCCGCACTTGAGGATTATTTGACTATCATTTACGAAATTCAGCAAAAGCAACCAGCCGCAAGAATCAGCACCATTGCTCGTAAGGTGGGAGTAAGTCTTCCCAGTGTTACGAACGCTGTTAGACGTTTGGCAGACCTTGGTTATGTGGAGTATGAAAAATATGGACTCATAGTCTTGACGAACAAAGGAAAAAGAAAGGCACAAATCATGCGTGTTCTACAGCAAAGGATCTGTAATTTCTTCTATTATGTCTTGGGAGTGCCCATGGACGTCTCTGACAAAATTTCTAAGCACTTGTCACACTATCTCACAGCTCGAGCACGGGAAAGGGTAAAAGAATTCTACAGATTGATCCTCGATTTTGATGAGTCAAAAGCAAAAGATCTTAGAGGATTCATTGAGCAGAGTAGAAAGCTGATTAATGTGCAACAACTTCCACAAGAAGTACTTGAAGATATAAAAGCAGCCGAGGCTGAGGAAGAAGAGGGTGACTGATAGTGCCCAATATTCTCGTCACTGGTGGAGCTGGATTCATAGGATCGCATTTGGTGGATGGATTGACCCAAGAAGGTTACAAAGTTGTTGTGGTGGATAATCTTTCTACTGGAAGGGTAGAAAATCTGAACCGAAATGTTTTATTTTATCAACAAAGTATCGAGGATGACGAGATGATGGAACGAATTTTCATGCTGCATAAATTTGATTTTGTGTTCCATCTTGCCGCTCAAGCGAGTGTCAGTATTTCTGTGAAAGACCCAGTAAAAGATGCCAAAGTGAATATCTTGGGAAGTCTTGTTCTTTTAGAAAAGAGTGTGAAATACGGTGTTAAGAAATTCATCTTTTCTTCGACGGGCGGAGCAATCTATGGAGAGAACGCACCAGTACCAACCAATGAAACTACGGTGCCCTGTCCAATATCTCCCTATGGGATAGCTAAAAGATCTGTAGAGATGTATCTTGATTTCTATAAAAAGGAGAAAAATTTGAATTATGTGTCCCTCAGATACGGAAATGTTTACGGTCCCAGACAAGACCCAAATGGTGAAGCAGGCGTCGTTGCAATATTTTCTTCGAGGATGATCAAGAATGAGGAAGTCTTCATTTTTGG
The DNA here is from genome assembly GCA_937995655.1 of uncultured Pseudothermotoga sp. Lineage (GTDB taxonomy): Bacteria > Thermotogota > Thermotogae > Thermotogales > DSM-5069 > Pseudothermotoga_B. Next base: position 13,467 of record CALKJI010000004.1, read on the forward strand.
AGATGGTGAATATGTGAGGGACTATGTGTACGTAAAAGATGTTGTTCGTGCCAACTTACTTGCCATGAAAGAAAATGCTAGTGGAATATACAACATAGGGACAGGTATTGGTACCACCGTTAACGAACTCTTTAAAATTCTCGCTCAGATAACAGGATACAAGAGGCAACCGACCTATGCTCCTCATCGAAAGGGAGATATACGCAGGAGTATTCTTGACTCATCAAGGGCGAACTCTGAATTGGATTGGTCTCCAACGACGACACTTATGGAAGGATTGGCGGCAACCGTTGAATTCTTTAAAGTCTGATGGGTGGGTTAGTAGCCTGCCCATCTTGGGGGTCCTAAAATGGTCTTTGACCCGCAGATGGATGAAAACAAACCTCTTGCAGAAAGGGTCAGACCGAAGAACATCGAAGATTTGGTTGGTCAAAATCATGTGATGGGAAAAGATGGAATATTGCGTAAAGCCCTCGAAAAAGGGACCATATTTTCCTGTATTCTATATGGCCCACCTGGTTGTGGAAAAAGTTCGATTGCAGAGCTTATAAGAAAATACGTCAATGCTGAATTCTACTCTTTCAGCGGAGCTCTTCATGGTGCCGCCGAGATCAAACAAGCGATGAATCGTGCTCAAGAAATGAGGCGATACGGAAAACAGACGGTAGTTTTTATAGATGAAATTCACCGTCTTAACAAAGCTCAACAAGATTTGTTACTTTCCAGAGTAGAGGATGGAACAATAACACTGGTAGGCGCGACGACAGAGAACCCTTCTTTTGAAATTATTCCCCCTTTGTTATCAAGGTGTAGGGTGATTTTTCTTAAGCCTCTTTCCAACGAAGATTTAGTGAGGATCATGAAGAAAGCTTTGATAGTAGACCAAAAGATTGCAAACTATGGAATATCAGTGAAAGAAGAAGTCTTTGAATCGATAGCTCAACTTTCTCAAGGTGATGCACGCTTTGCATTGAATGCGCTTGAAATGGCCATCGAAACCGCTAAGAACATGAATGAAAAAGTCCTTGATTCGAAGGTTTTACAAGCCAGCACAAGCTATAAACCACAGGGATACAGAAGTGAGGAACACTACGATTTCGCTTCTGCCTTTATAAAAAGTTTGAGAGGTAGCGATCCTGATGCTGCTTTGTATTATATGATGAGAATGGTCGAAGCAGGAGAGGACCCAAGGTTCATAGCAAGGAGAATGGTAATTTTAGCAAGCGAGGACATCGGTCTGGCTGAACCTATGGCTTTACTTGTTGCGGTAGCTGCAGCTCAAGCTGTTGAGTATGTAGGCCTACCTGAGTGCATCTTAAATCTTGCTCAAGCCGCAATTTATCTTGCTGCGGCACCGAAAAGTAATTCAGTCTACTTGGCAGCCCAAGCGGCTAAAGAGATTGCGAAGCGATGGGCAAATCTTCAAGTTCCACTTTTTCTAAGGAACCCAGTTACCAAGATGATGAAAAATGTTGGTTATGGTGACGGGTATATCTATCCTCATGAAGTCGGAGGTTTTGTGAAAAGAAGTTATATGCCCGATGAACTGAGAAAGATCAAAATCTACGTACCCAAGGAAATTGGGAAAGAAGTAAATATCAAAAAAAGGCTTGAAGAACTTTGGGGTAAAGAAAAATATTCACAGGAGGAAAGAAAATGAAAGTGGTCAAATCATCGAATTGTATCTATGCATTTTCACCTTCAATGCAGCCTGTGGAAATGATCGAACCAGGAGATACAGTTATCTTTGAAACTATCGATGCACTTGGAGGGCAAGTCAAAAGCGAAGAGGACACAGCAAATCTTGATTTTTCTAAAGTTAATCCTGCGACAGGTCCTATATTCGTTAAGAAGGCACAGACTGGGAAGACGCTTGAAGTTAAGATCTTGGACATAGAAATTCTTGACAGAGGTATCATAGTTGCCGAGGAAGGTTTTGGAGTATTGCCCGATGTTGCCAGGGGGTTTGAGGCAAAGATTCTCCAAATCAAGAATAATTTTATTCATTTTAATAATTTTAGACTTCCTGTAGATCCAATGATCGGTGTCATTGGTGTAGCACCACAAGATGGTGAGTTTCCGACTGGTACAGCTCATAAGCATGGTGGAAATATGGATACTAAGCATATTAAGCCAGGAAATATTCTCTATCTACCGATTTTCCAAGAAGGTGCCCTCTTGGCCTTGGGCGATGTGCACGCACTGATGGCAGATGGTGAGGTTTGCGTTTCTGCCTGTGAAGTTGGTTCAAAGGTGACAGTGAGAGTAAAGGTTGTTGACATGGAGCTTGAATGGCCTGTTGTTGAAACAAAGGAAGGTTATTTCATACTGGTTTCCTTGCCAGATATAAATGAAGCATTCAGGGAAGTGACGGCTCAAGCGGTCAGGTTTCTGTCCGATCGACTAAAGATTTCATTTGCTGAAGCTTATATGTTATCCAGTCTTGTGGTAGATATTCAGGTGAGTCAACTTGTCGATCCCAATAAGACGGTGAGGGCCTTCATACCAAAGGTGATTTTCCATTGAGCAATTTGGAGGATGATCGCGATGGATCTATCGATAGTTGTTGACAGCAGTATGGATCCCCCGAAAGATTACAAGTGGCAAGTACCGGTTCACATACTTCCTTTGAGATTGTACATAGATGGGCAAGAATACAGGGACAAATACGACATAAATGAAGAACAGGTATATCAATATATTCTTGAAGGGAAGAAGATCGTGACATCTTTACCGAACATGAAAGAAACGGCTGAACTTCTTTTGGATCTTAGTAAGAAATACAGCAAGGTCATCGTGCTTACGCTTTCTCAAAAGCTCAGTGGAACTTTCAACATGGTTAAAAGTGTAGTTGAAAACTTTGATCTTAAGGACAAGGTAGATCTTTACGATTCAAGAAGTGTGAGCGGAAAATTTTTCTATGTTCTAACTAGACTCACCAAAGACTTGGTCAACGGTAGGAGTATCTCTCAGAAAAATATTGATGAATACAACAAGGATGCGAAGATCTTTATGTTTTTGAACAACTTAGAATACCTCAAGAAAGGTGGTAGAATAGGTAAACTCAGTGCCTTTATTGGTAAAGTCTTTAATATGAAACCAATCATTTCGTTGAATAAAGATGGTGAGCTTTACAAAGCAAAAATTGTGAGAAACGATAAAGATTTAGTCCAAAGTATGGTTTCATTAGCGAAAAAATTCACAGCTACGATGCAGGATTATGTTCTTTATGCAGGATACGGTCAAGAAAACATGAAGAGGTACCTTGATGAGATAATCTCCATTTTAGGTAAATGCGATGGTTTGGCTCGCGTTGGCCCAGCAGTGGCTGTTCATGCTGGTCCGGAAATCTTTGGGATTTTGGTTGGCAAACCATAGTCAAGTTTTGTCAAGCAATTTTCAATTTTTTTGAACATTCAGTACCTTGATAACCGATTTCGTTGTGGTAATATATTAATTAGTTGTGTCGGGGCGTAGCGCAGACGGCTTAGCGCGCCTGCCTTGGGAGCAGGAGGTCGCTGGTTCAAGTCCAGTCGCCCCGACCATTTTTTATTTTCTCTGGTATTCCAACATCTTAAGAGAAAGTCCACAGAAGGTTTCGGAATTCTTTTAGAAGTTGTTGCCGTAATTTCACAGAAAGAGTTGTATAATTGTACATGAATGAAAGGATGGCTTTCATGGATGTAGAGAGAATTTTTAAAGCTTTGGGGTGTAAGTGGAGAATAGAAATCATAAAGCAAATAGCAAAGCAAAGTCAGTGTATGTGTGATCTTGAAGTTTCCAATCATATTGATAAAACCACGCTTTCAAGACATATGTCTATCTTGCAAAATGCAGGCATCGTTGACTTACAAAGAGAAGGTCAAAAGAAGAGGATTGTACTCAAAGATTTCAGAGTTCTTGAACTCATAGATCTAGCGCAACAGATTGCCAAAAATCGTGAATAACCAAAAGGAGGAGTTAGAATGGCAAGGAACTGGTATCCAGTCATTGACTACACTAAGTGTGTTGGTTGTCTATCTTGTGCTAATTTTTGCCCCCATGGAGTCTACACAATCGATGATGGTAAACCAAAAGTTAGCAATCCTATGGAATGTGTAGAGTTTTGCAGAGGATGTCAAAAACTATGCGATTATGCTGCAATAAATTATGCCGCGGAGGTGAAGGTCCATGGGTAAGAAGGGATTGTTACTGTGTGTCTGTCAAGGTTCATGTCCGTCTTTTCATCAAATGAACGTTTTTGAGGTGCTCAATGCCATAAGGAGAGAAGGTCTGGTAGACTTCGTCGCACTCCATCCACAGCTGTGTGCAGATGACGGAGACAAATATTTGCAAACTTTGACTAATGATGATCAGATAGAAAAACTGTACGTGGCAGGTTGTGATCCAGCTATGCAAAAGAAGATGTTTCGCGATGCCTTTGAAGCGAGTGGTTTTGACAGGTCAAAACATCTTGGCGTAGACATAAGAAACATGACTACAGAACAAGCAGTTGAAGCTATTAAAACCTTGATCAAAAATAGTTGAATTTTTTCCTCTAATTTTGGTGATGAAGTATGTGTAGAATGATCGGTTTTTCTTTTGAAAAAGAACGAAGCGTCGATGTGTTTTTTGAACATTTGCAATTGATGGCTCAGAGTGGTAAAGGTGCCCCCCACAATCATGGGTGGGGGGTTTATGCTCTTAAAGACAGTGCAGTGGTTTACTATCGTTCGCCAAAACCTGTATATGAGGAACAGATAGTAACATTTTCTGCAAAAGTTGGCATTTTTCACGCAAGAAAGGCTTCAGAGCACCTGCCCATAACCTTTTTACAACTTCATCCATTCATAGACAACAGGGGAAAGGCATTTTGTCACAATGGAACTATATATGATATCAACTATTCCTCGATAGATAGCGATACCTACTCTTATTTTGTGAAGGTCAAAGATTTTTCAACTTACGAAGATCTCGCCCTTAAGGTTGCAAAAGTGGCTGAGGAATATAGACATACAGGAATGAACTTTCTGATGATCAACGACGATGAACTGATTGTCTACTGTGGCTACAGTGATAACAAAGATTATTATACTCTCTGGTACAATGACAAAGATGGTTTTGTAGTCAGTTCAGAGCCCATGAACGAAAGTTTTAAACCCATGGACAACAGAACGATCTTTGTTGTAAAAAAGGCAAAGATAGAGAAAACATTGAAAATGTGACGTCGTCCCCTCAATGGATTGAGGAGGATTACTGCCCCGCCCACTCCCCTATTTCTCTAAAAGGGGCTTTTTCCCCTTTTATACAAAATAATTCTCTGCTGCGTGCATAGCTGCTATTGCTCCGTCTGAAACTGCTGTTATTATCTGTCTTATATTCTTTTTTCTCACATCTCCGATGGCGTATACCCTTGGAATGTTCGTCTGCATAAATTCATCGGTGATGATGTATCCAAATTCATCGGTCTTGACTATATCTTTTACAAAGTCAGAGTTCGGTGTGAGGCCAATGGCTATAAAAACACCTTCCACCTTCATGTTACTCAATTCACCTGTTATTGTGTCTTTTAGAATGACCTCCTCTAATTTTTTTGTTCCTAAGAAGCGTTCCACAACTTTGTTGAACTGAAATTTGATCTTTTGGTTAGAGAAGGCTTTATCCTGAAGGATCTTAACGGCTCTCAGTTTTTCGCGTCTGTGTATTACAGTTACTGATTTTGCTATCTTGGAAAGGTAAATAGCGTCGTTTATAGCCGTATCTCCACCGCCAACTACTGCAACGTCTTTATCTTTGAAAAAATATCCATCACAGGTTGCACAGTAAGAAATGCCTTTTGCTGTTAGTTCTCTTTCGCCAGGTACACCCAGTTTCTTTGGATCTGCTCCTGTTGCTATCATAACAACGCCGGCTCTTATGATCGTTCCATCATCTATTTCGATCTTTCTTTCTTTGCCTTCGATGAGTAGTCTCATTACCTGTGCATTTAGGAACTTTGTTCCAAGCGAATGGGCATGCTCTTTCATTCTTTTAGCAAGTTCTTGTCCCTCTATGGTGGGGAAACCAAGATAGTTATCTATGTGAGTGGTCAAATTCAGTTGACCACCTTCTAGAACCTTCTCCACCACCAGTACACTTAAGCCGGCACGAGTTGCATAGACAGCTGCACCAAGCGCAGCTGGTCCACCACCGATCGTAACGACATCATAGTAATCTCTAAACTCATTTTTCAAACCTAAGTCAAAGAGCATATTTATTTATCACCAACAGCTTTGAACAATTCTTGTATGAATGCATTCTCTGGGTATGCACCAACAAAATCGTGTCTGTCATTTATGAAAGTGTGAGGTACCGAGGAAACACCATAGTTCATGCTCAGTTCTGGGAACTCATTTGCCTCTATCATCTCTGCAGTAATATTTGGGTTTACCATTGCGGCACTGTGAGCCATCAAGACGGCCTTGGGACAATAAGGACAGGTTGGTGTCACAAAAACTTTTATTTGAACAGGAACTTTTATAGAACGGATCTTCTCGATTTGTTCTGTGTTGAAGAATGGCGGTTTACCTGTTGAGACTGCTATCACATCCTGTATCAAGGTTGAGAACTCATGACCGGACGGTATCCCATAGAATCTTACCCCTGTATCTTTGCCGTCTTTGTCAAGAAGTATTATTGCAGGTGTCATAGTTATTTTGTGCTGTTCTGCCAGTTGTTTTTCCTTTTTCACGTGATAAGCATACATTTCAATCTTACTGTCGATCGAAGAAAGTTCTTCAAGAACTTGCTGTGTGAGATCACAATATTCACATTCACTCTTGTCATCAACAAAGATCAAGACTTTCACGGGATCTTTGAGTTGTTCTGCGAAGATTTTTTGAAGATATCTTGCGTCTTTTTCACTTATCAATGCCATTTTCATACCTCCTCAGCTCTTTCCATTTATATTTTACTAAATTAGTCTACATTTAGTCATTTCTATCCAGTAAAGACGATGTAAAACCTAGCAAGATAAGCAGTATTCCCAAGGAGAGTTTACTCAGTTCATAGCCAGCTGAGATTCTGTTAAAAACAAAGACCATAGTGAATATGCCCCAACAGATCAAAATAGATGCTATATTTCGCTTTGTAGACCTTCTCAAAAGGTAAGTGGTTACGTATTCTCTTTTGGTAAAACCCATGGAAAGGAAGAGTACACGGAATCTCTTATCTTCCTTTTCAAGATAAACAGATAACCGGCCTATGTGAAAAAAGAAAGCGATCAGCGAGCATATGAAGAAATCCCTGACACCGTATTGTCCAAAAGTTGATGTGTAAGTGACCAAAACACCTAATGTAGCAACTATATTTATAGCGGACAATGGTGCAAGGGTCATGTTGGCCGTTCCAGAAAAATTAGCCCAGACCACCGGTAGAGCGGAAGATATACCAATCGCCGAGTAAGTAAGACCAAGTATGAAATCTTTGAGAAAATCACTCACGTCTATGTTTGCCCCTCTCCTTGTGGTTCCTTCTTCAAAACTTCTGCTATACCCGCTAAGCTTGAAAGAATAGCAGAGGCTTCCATAGGTAAGAATATTTTTGTTGCTTTACCATTGGCAATTTCCTTGAGTGCATCAAGGTATCTGATTGCTATCAAGTCACTCGTGGGTGCACCCTCATGTATGGCTTTGAAAACACTCAAGATTGCGTCGGCTTGACCTTGGGCTTCTGCTATGAGTTTAAATCTGTTGGCTTCTGCAACTTTCTTGATTGCTTCTGCTTCACCTTCTGCTTTTAAGATAGCTGCGTTTCTCTCACCTTCTGCCTTGAGTATTTCTGCCTGTTTTATACCTTCTGCTTCAAGAATCGCCGCCCTTTTGGTTCTCTCTGCCTTCATTTGTTTGCTCATTGCATCAGTTATATCCTTAGGTGGGTCTATTTTCTTGATCTCAACCCTTGTAATTCTCACACCCCATTTGTCTGTGGCATCGTCCAAAACAGTTCTCAATCTTGTGTTTATCTTCTCTCTTGAAGTGAGCGTCTGATCCAGCTCAAGTTCTCCTATGACGTTTCTCAAATTTGTCTGTGCAAGTTTGAGAGTTGCAAACTGAAAGTTGTTGACGTTGTACACTACCTTGTATGCATCGGTAACTTCATAATATATCACGGCATCTACCGTGACTACGACGTTATCTTTGGTTATAACCTCCTGTGGTGGCACATCTATCACCATTTCTCTGAGATCAACTCTTGTCATCCTGTCAAAAAATGGGATGATAAAGTGCAAACCTGGTCCGGCTTCTTTGTGGAATTTACCAAGCCTTTCGATCAATCCTCTTTGATAAGGTCTCACAACCTTGATACCGGTTGCAGCTATTATCAATATCAAGACAGCAACTACGTAAAGGGCAATCGTCATCATTGTTCACCTCCTTTTAATTTCTCCACGATAACATGTGCACCTTCTACTTTCAAGATCTTGACCTTCTCTCCTTCTTGAATGATTGAATCATCGTTGGAATAGGCTCGCCACATATCACCATTGATCTTGACTAGACCCTTACCTTGTTCGTTGTTGATAGTTTCAATAACCGAACCGATCTTCCCTATTATTTCATCAATATGTATCTTACGTGGTTGCTCTTTAGTTAATTTCTTAGTCAGTGGTCGGGTTAGAATAACAAGAAGACCGGAGACTATAATAAAACTAGCAACTTGAACCAGTGTGCCAAAGGCAATACTAATCGCAGATGCTACAAATGCACCTATTCCAAACCAGAATAAGAAAAATGTTGGAGTGAGTATTTCTCCTATTATAAAGATCACACCCAAAATCAACCATACCACAAAGGGTTCCACTCGTATCACCCCTTTCAGAGCGTGAATACAACTTCTGGGTCCACATAGTTGATCTGAAAGCTGATAGTTTCTTTTATGTTTCGCAGATATCTGTCAATCTTACCACTGTATCTAGATGAAATGTGATAGAGAATCAATTTTTGAACGTTAGCCTGAGATGCTATCTCGATGACTTCTTCGAGTGAAGCATGTGCATTCATCTTTCTATCACTGGTTTTAAGAAATGTGCATTCATGTAAGAGAATCTCACTGTCTTTTGCATCATTTGGATCGATACCAAAAGTATCACCTGAAACAGTTAAAATCTTCTTTTCATAAACTTCTGTTATTTGGTCTGAGCCCAATTTCTTAGATAATCTACTTATTTCTTCCTGTGAAAAATCTTTGTACTCTTGTTTGAGCCTTCGCCGTGTTTCAATTACATTATACCCGAGACTGAAATCTTGAACTGTGTGTTTCACCTTGAAGGGCACTATATATCTTGAAAATCCACCTGCCTGTCTTAGAAAGATCTTTTCTTGGGTTGAGATGGGCTGAGCAATTAAATCAAATCTCAGATCGTCGTTCGCCTTCTTTATGAAATCCAACCATTCTTCAACTGCTGTGTTTCCTCTTGGATAATAAACTATCAACGGTTTTTCTCTATCACCCATGGAATTGTTCCTTGTATTCACTATGGTCCAAAGTCCTGAGATATGATCGATATGACCGTGTGTCAGAAAGATATACTTGATGGCGTAAATTTTGTTTGACATCGTTAAGGAAACGCCTTCACCAGCATCAAAGAGAATCCTTTCTGGTGCGTAATAGATCCATGTTGAATACAAAGCCTTAGAGTATATCTGAAGTATCAGCCTACTCACCCTTTCTCTTCGCCCAATATTTCAAGTTTTACAATGCCTTTGACACCTCCAGGCAGATGCATTTCAATGTCATACATTCCAATCTCTTTCAAAGGTTTCTCAAGATGGATCCATTTTTTGTCTATTTCCATGTTTGCATTCTTCGAAAGGATCTCTGCCAAATTCAGTGGTGTCAAAGCTCCAAAGAGCTTGCCGCCACCTCCGACCTTGACGTACACTTTATGAACCTGGCGTTGCAGGGTTTTGAGTATTTGCTCACTCTTTTTTCTGGTGAGATCTTCTTTGTGGCTTTTCATAATTTTCTCGTTTTCGATTCTTTTTACCTCGCCCTCCGTTGCTGGTTTCGCAAGTCCTCTTGGTATAAGGTAGTTTCTTGCGTACCCATCTTTGACCTCTTTGAATTCGCCACTCTTGCCCATACCAGGTATATCTTTGAGCAAAACGACTTTCATTCTACGCTCCTCCTCTCATTTTCATTATATTCTAACATTGTGTCGAAAATTGATTTGACAGGAAGTTATAAGATTTTATGTCAAAATCGTGTTGCACAAGATCTAAATCTTTGGAAACACTATTTTTATGTTTTCCTGTTTTTTGAATGGTCGTTACCGATTATGTCATTGATTCTTTGATCTTTGGAAAAATGAAGTTTGTATGGCACCAGGACTTTTCAACGTCGTAATCAGTCTGTGTGATTATACTAGTGAGGAATGTAGGGATTAACCTTGATGGTAATTCAGAAGACAGAGCAGGCGATCTTTTCCTGTTGCCAAGTATTATGTGAGAATTTTTTTTGACAAGATAAGATTTGTATTTTCTTATCCTCGAAATCTTGATATCATAGGTTATAAACGCTGGGGACAGTACAAAGGTTTTTCAAAGAAATATGACAAAATGTAAAGCTTCTTAGATATACTTGACACAAGGAGGAATCAAATGGAATACGATGTGTATTTGAGAATCAAAAGGGAAGATGTTCACAAACTTGGTTATATTCTCGAAGTAGAGGACAATCTGGTGAACATGAGAAAGTACGAAGATGGTCTGTTGAGAATATTGGTCCCTGCAGATTTGTTGCAAGAACTTCTAGATTTTCTTGGTTCAGTCAAAGAGCATATCAACTTTGAAATAGTGGAATTGAGAGAAAACGATGGGCATATTTAGCATGATCTTACCAAGGGAGTTTGTCGAAGATTTAACCAATATTGATGTTGAAAGGTTTCTCAAGGATGGCAGAGATTATTTCATCTTTGATTTTGATAACACGCTTGGTCTGTGGAGAACTTCCCTTGTCGAGAAAAGGTTCGAATCTGTCTTGAAAAAAATATTAGATGCTAATGGAAAAATCCTCATAGCTTCTAATGGCAGACCAAGGCAGATTTCAATCCATGGTGTGAAAATAATGTGGCGTGCAAGGAAACCATTAACTTACAAAATAAAAAAGATACTCATCTCAGAGGGTGTTGATATCAAAAGAGTTGTGATGATAGGCGACCAGATCTTTACAGATGTTCTTGCTGGAAATTTGCTTGGGGTATATACTATCAAGGTGAAACCATTGAGTAAAGAAGAATTCCTTGGAACGAAGGTCTTGAGATTCCTTGAGAAAATCGTCCTAAAAATCGCTAGGTGATAGTTGTGAAATGTGAAGGTTGTGGTGCCCAAATTCAACATGAGGACGAAAGGAAACCTGGTTATATCCCCTTAGAGGTCTATACAAAAAGGAAAGCAGAGGGAAAACAGATACTCTGTCAGAGATGTTTCAGAGCAAGACATTATGGTAAATTAGAACCCATTAAGGTTTCTAAAGATTTTGCGCAGGAAGTGTTAAGGATTGTTGAGGATTTCGAGAGAGTAGTCTGGGTCTTTGATATCACAGACTTTGATGGAAGCTATGATCCATTTTTGGCCGAAACTTTGAAAAATAGCAAAAAAATAATTGTAGTGAACAAGATAGATCTGCTTCCAAGGGCAGTGTCGGTTCAAGAGATAAAAGATTGGGTTCGTAAGAGATTCGAAAATGAAAAGATCGAAGGGATTTATCTTACAAGCACGATTAGAATCTATGGTTTAAGAAAATTAGCGATCCATTTGAGTAATTTTCACAAGGTTCTCTTTGTTGGCGCAACAAATGTCGGTAAGTCCTCTCTTGTTCATGCCTTAACTGGGGCTGATTTGAGCATCACTCCCTTTCCTGGTACCACAATTAGCTTGATAAAGACAAAAATGGACAGAACTTTTATATATGATACACCAGGAATAGTGACTGAACATAGAATTATAGATTTCCTACCGCCCGATTGTCAAAAAAAGATCACCGTCCAGAAACACTTGAGCAGAAAGACCTTTAAACCCGAGAAAGACAAGGTACTTTTCATCGGTGGAATGTGTCGTCTTGAATTTGATTTTGACACAGAACTTTTACCGATCTTTCAGATATTTGCAAGTCAAGGTGTGAGATTTCATTTAACTGATCATAAGAAGGCAGATGAACTGTGGAAGAGGCATTATGGCAAACTCTTAGTCCCCCCCTGTCGACCAAAGGAGCCGTCTTTTGAATCTTTTAAGTGGCACGAGCGAGAGTTTGATCTTGATGTAGGTGAAGAGCTTGCTATCGCAGGACTTGGATGGATCAGTGTTAGGAGAGGTCCATTCAAGTTAAAGGTGAGTTTACCAAAACAGATTATGGTGAAAAAGAGGATAGCCCTTGTCAACCCCTATAGAGGAGGTATGCAAGATGAATAGAAAGGAACCAGGCATCGTTGTCGGTGTGAGTAACAGACATGTACACCTCTCTAGAGAGGATCTGGATATTTTGTTTGGTAGAGACTACGAACTAAAACCAATTAAAGATCTTGGACAACCTGGTCAATACGCCGCTGACGAGAAAGTGATTATAGTAGGTCCAAAAGGGGCCATCGAACAAGTAAGGGTTCTTGGACCGGTGAGAAATCAGACACAGATTGAAGTTTCCAGAACCGATGCCTTCAAACTTGGTTTAAATCCACCTGTAAGGGATTCTGGTGATATAGAGGGTACGCCAGGTATAGTCATAGTAGGACCAAAAGGTACGGTTGTAAAAAACAAAGGAGTCATTCTCGCAAAGAGGCATATTCACATGCATACGAAGGATGCAGAGCACTATGGAGTTAAAGACAAGGATATCGTGAAAGTTATTTGTGAAAAGAATGGGCGAAGACTTATCTTTGATGATGTTCTCATTAGAGTCAGTGAGAAATTTGCACTGGAGTTCCATGTCGATACAGATGAGGCGAATGCCTCTTTGTTGAACAACGGTGATCTTGTGTGGATAGTCTTGTGAAAGTGATTTATCAAGGAAAGGGGTATCATTTTGAAAAATCTTTGACAGTGAGAGAGCTTTTGAAAAAACTGAATCTAAATCCAGAGGAACACGTAGTTGTTGTCGATGGACAGGTTTATACAGAGGACAGGGTGATCAAAAAAGGTTCAGAGGTTGTCATACATAAAGTTACTTCTGCTGGATAGTGGGTGATATGGTGATAAGTCCCGAGGTACTGGCGTACAAAAAGGAACTAATAGATTTGAGAAGGGAATTTCATATGTATCCAGAGGTTGGATTTGAGCTTTATAGGACCTCACAGAAAGTACAAGAGTATCTCGAAGATCTTGGACTGGAAATCAAACGAATAGCAAAGACAGGTGTTGTAGGGCTTTTGAAAGGTTCAAGGCCCGGAAAGACTATAATGCTTCGTGCCGACATGGATGCTTTGAATTTACAGGAATTGAACGATGTACCTTACAGATCGAGGGTTGATGGATTCATGCATGGATGTGGGCATGATGGCCACACAGCCATGCTTTTGGTTGCTGCCAAAATTTTGAAAAGTCATCAGGATAAGTTGTGTGGTAACGTAAAGTTTGTTTTTCAACCTTCGGAAGAAAAGTTTCCTCCAGGTGGAGCTATACCAATGATTCAAGAGGGAGTTTTAGAAGATCCCCACGTTGATTATGCTTTTGGAATTCACCTGTGGAACTCTCTTGAATGTGGGCAGATAGGTTTGAGACCAGGGGCCATGATGGCTGCAGCCGATGAGTTTAGAATAACTCTGAAGGGTAAAGGTGGGCATGGTGCCTTACCTCACCAATGTAAAGATCCAATAGTTGGAGCGGCTCAACTGATCTTGGCTCTGCAGACAGTTGTGAGCCGCAAGATAGATCCATTGCAAAATGCTGTACTAAGTATTGGAAAAGTTCAATCAGGTAGCGCTTTCAATATCATACCCGAATACGCTACCATAGAAGGCACTACCAGATCACTCGACGAAACGGTGAGACAGACTATCAAGCAGGAGATACAGCGTATCACCCATGGAGTAGCCATTGCAAACGATCTTGATTTTGAAATCGAGCATAAGCAAGGTACGGCTGTTCTTCAAAACGATGAGAGTTTGAGTGAGATTGTTATCGAAGTGGCTAAAGAGGTAGTGGGAGAAGGAAATGTAATCCTTGTACCCCCAACTATGGGCGGTGAAGATATGTCGTTCTTTTTGCAAAAGGTGCCTGGTGTCTTTTACTTGGTAGGGTCTGCTAACACAGAAAGAGCAATAAACAAACCCCATCATTCACCTTATTTTGATATAGATGAGCAATCCCTTCTGGTAGGCGTACAGATGCATGTCGAACTGGTTCTCAGATTCTTGAGGAAGCAAGATGATAGTTTTTCAAAAAATAGCTGAATCCTTTTTGTTGCCACCTGGGTTCTTCGTAACATTATTCGTCCTTTTGGGTATCCTTTGGTACAAGAAGGCCAAAGGAAAAGCTTTATTAATGTTTCTTTTAGCTGCTGTATTTTACTTTTTGAGTAGTTTTATTGGAGTCTATTTGCTTTTGTATCCACTTGAAAGAGCTTACAGTTGCATTGATTCTCAAGATGTCGAAGCGGTTGTTGTGTTGGGTGGAGGAATTGTGAAAACCCCTGATGGCTATCAGTTGTCGATTTACAGTATGGCTCGTTTGTTGAAAAGCCTGGAGCTCGCTAAAAAGCTGAATTTGCCTTTGATTATAACCGGTGGCAGACTTCCTGGGGTTGACCACTTACCCGAAGCCGAGGTTATGAAACAAGAAGCAGTTTCTCTCGGTTTTGATATTGATAGAATCTTTGTTGAACCATCGGCGAGAACAACCAAGGAAAATGCCTTTTATACCAGCGCACTCCTCAAAAAAATGGAATTAAAGAAGGTTTTCCTTGTAACCTCGGCTGTTCACATGGTGCGCGCTGTTTATTCTTTTGAAAAGGCAGGAATATTGGTGGTACCATGCCCAACGGCTTTTTTGTATGATCATTCAAAGATCAAGTGGATTGATCTTT
The DNA here is from genome assembly GCA_937995655.1 of uncultured Pseudothermotoga sp. Taxonomy (GTDB): domain Bacteria; phylum Thermotogota; class Thermotogae; order Thermotogales; family DSM-5069; genus Pseudothermotoga_B. The sequence continues at coordinate 28,500 of CALKJI010000004.1, forward strand.
TGCCCAACAGAGAGGCTTTGAATGCAAACCTTTCAAGTATTCACGAATATTTTGGATTGATTTGGTACGAAGTCACTGACCTTTTCCATTGATCTTGATTTTTCATCGCACTGTTTGTATAATCTTATTGCAAAATACAGTCAAGTGAGCCAGCGTAGCTCAACCGGCAGAGCGGCGCATTCGTAATGCGTAGGTTGGGGGTTCGAGTCCCTTCGCTGGCTCCATATTTTTATTAGAAGGTGTTGTTGTGCCCCTTGACCAATTTGAACTTGAAGTTCTCAAATTTATTGAACGCCACCAGCTGATCACTCCCAATTCAAAGGTATTAGTAGCCATCTCTGGTGGTCTAGATTCTGTGAGTCTTCTATATGTGATGGTGAGACTCCGCAGATTTCTTAATATCGAAGTGTATGCAGCTCATCTGAATCATATGATTCGTGCAAACGCCACGAGAGATGAAGAATTTGTGAAGGACCTGTGCAATAGAATGGGTATAAAGCTCTATACAAGTAGAATAGACGTACCAGCCTTTTGTGCAAAGGAAAAGACCAGTATAGAAGAGGGAGCTCGCATTTTACGTTATGAGTTTTTGGAAAAGGTTTTACGAGACTCTGGCTCTGATTTTCTGGCCCTTGGGCACAATTTGAATGATCTTGCCGAGACTATTCTGTATAGATTGATAAGAGGAACGGGTTTAACAGGTCTTGTGTGCATGTACCCAAAGGATGGATACAAGATTAGACCCTTTTTGTACTTTAAAAGACAGGAAATAGAGTCTTATGCAAAGAGAAACTCCGTTCCCCATGTTGAAGATGAGACTAATCTTGACTTGATTTACACGAGAAACTATATACGTCACAAGATATTACCTATGCTCAAAGATCTGAACAACGATATGGAAAACACACTCAAGCAGGTGCATTTTTCGGCCATGCTGCTCAAAAAGCACGTTTCCAACATCATAGAAAAATACAAAGATAGAGTGTACACTTTCGAAAACAGAATTGTTTTTGACTCAAGTAGGATGGACGAATTCGAAATAGTGGAAATTATCAAATCTTGTCTTGAAAGATTTCATGTGCAGGTCAACTACAGGCAAATAGAACAAATAGTATCGAGTTTGCACAAGAGTTCATGGACTATTCATGTTGGGAAGGGAGTCATGGTCAGAAAGGGCTTTGAGTTCATAAGTATTGAGACGGCACATTCTGTTGTTCAGAGTCTGGAAGTTGCACAAGAAGGTACATACAGTTTCAATGGATGGCTCTTTGAACTGGCAAGGAAGGTCTTATCAAATAAATATATTTTCGTTGATCCACTCTCTACGACGATAAGAATTCGCCATAAAACTGATAGGATATTAGGCAGAAAGTTGAAAGACATTTTCATAGATTGTGGAATACCACAGTTCTTGAGGGATGAGATACCTATTGTTTGTGTACAAGATCGGATAGCCTGGATTCCTGATATCTATCTAAACAATAGTTTCAAAGAAAAGAAAAATAATCTTCTTGTTTTGAATTTGCTGAATGATCCATACAGTTGTATACTTAAAGAGAGAAGTGAAAGGAGGAAAAAAGTTTGAATGGAAATCGTCCAAATTATATATCTTTGATCTTTGCAGCTTTAGTAATACTCTCGCTGTTTTGGCTTGTGAGATCTTTTTATTTTGAAAGCTCAGCACCATCAAAGATGAGCTTTAGTGATTTCATACAAATGGCTTATGAAGAACCAACAAAAATCGCAGAAGTGATCATAAGAGACGACGGTATGCTCAGGGTTACAACCAAACGTGGTGAGTATTATGAAATATACGCTCCTTGGTTCAATCAAGATTCACAAACTATAAAAATTCTCAGTCAGAAAGGTGTTCGAGTAACTGGCGAAAAGGGTGTAAGCAGTTCCTTTTGGATCAATGTAGTTGGTAATGTGATCTTCATTGGTTTTTTGCTTTTCATGTTTTTTTTCATGATGCGAACGGTCTCTGGCAGAAATAACCAAGCCTTCACTTTTACTAAGAGTAGAGCACAGATGACTAGACCAGGACAGGGCCGTGTTAGTTTTAACGATGTCGCTGGCGTGGATGAGGCAATAGAAGAGCTTAGGGAAACGGTCCTCTTTCTAAAAGACCCGAACCGATTTGCAAAAATAGGTGCGAGGATGCCAAAAGGTATTCTGCTTGTTGGACCACCCGGTACGGGTAAGACCTTGCTTGCTAGAGCTGTTGCAGGAGAAGCAAATGTACCATTTTTTCACATCAGTGGTTCAGATTTTGTTGAGCTCTTTGTCGGAGTGGGTGCCGCTCGCGTTCGCGATTTGTTCAACCAAGCTAAGGCAAGTGCACCATGCATAGTGTTCATAGACGAAATAGATGCTGTTGGAAGGCACAGAGGAGCAGGTCTTGGTGGAGGCCATGATGAACGTGAACAGACTCTAAACCAGCTATTAGTAGAAATGGATGGTTTTGATATAAGACAAGGAATCGTTGTAATGGCTGCTACAAACAGGCCTGACATTCTGGATCCGGCCTTGTTAAGACCTGGGAGATTTGATAAAAAGGTAGTCTTAGACACACCGGATGTGAAGGGAAGAGAAGCTATATTGAAAATTCACATAAGGAACAAACCTTTGGCGGACGATGTAGATGTGAAGGTTTTGGCTCAGAGAACAACGGGATTTGTCGGTGCAGATCTTGAGAACCTTGTGAATGAAGCGGCGTTACTGGCAGCAAGGGATGGCAGAGAGAAGATAGTTATGGCAGATTTTGAAGAAGCCATAGATCGAGTCATTGCTGGACCGGCAAGAAAATCTCGCGTGATAAGCCAAAGAGAAAAAAGAATAGTAGCATATCACGAAGTGGGACACGCTATTGTATCGAGTCTTTTGCCAAATGCGGATCCTGTGCACAGAATATCTATCATTCCAAGGGGCTACCGAGCTCTTGGTTACACGCTTCAGCTGCCTGCAGAAGATCGCTACCTTGTGACAAAACAAGAACTTCTGGATCAGATAACAAGTCTTCTTGGTGGAAGAGCCGCTGAAGAACTCATTTTTCAGGAGGTTACAACCGGTGCGGCTTCAGACATTGAAAGAGCAACAGAGCTTGCGAGAAGAATGGTCTGTCAATTCGGTATGAGCGACAGGCTAGGACCTCTGGCTTGGGGTAAATCAGAGCAAGAGATATTTCTAGGTAAAGAGCTTACAAGGATGAGAAATTACAGCGAAGAGGTTGCAAGTGAGATCGATGAAGAAGTGAGAAAAATGGTCAGTGAATGTTACGACAAGGCAAAAGAGATGCTGACTAAGTACCGTAAACAACTTGACAAATTGGTTGAGCTCCTTCTTGAGCGTGAGGTTCTTGAGGGTGAAGAACTGCGAAGAATTTTGAAAACCGAACTTGGGGAGGAAATGGTGAATCATGACGAACTTGGAGCAACTACGCGGAAAGAGCAAAACAGTTGATGTTGTAATCGATGAATCATGCCGCTGGGATGAAGATCATGAAATGAGCTTGCTTTCTCTTGCCAGTACGTCTGGTCTGAGTGCATTGGTTTTTCACACTGCGTACGAATTGATACAGCCGTTCTTGGGGAAAGAAGAGATTTCGGTGCTAGTGGAAGCAAATATCCGTCACATCACACCAGTACACATTGCACAGAGATTGGCGGTTGGTGTTAAAGTGATCGATGTTGTGAACAACAAAATTAAGCTGCGTGGAGTTATCATGAAGGGAGAGACAAAGGTACTGGAAGTTGAGTTTGTCAGAGCGGTGATTTCCAAGAACTACCTCAGGAGGATCCCTATTGAGAAGACCCCGTGACAGAAAATCCTATGGTGAGTTCTACATCGTTAAAGAATTTAAGTCTACTGAAAGAACCGTTGAAGACATAAATCTTGAGGGCGACCTGAGGGTTGCCCTTATTTTTCCAAATACTTATGAAGTGGCAGCCTCGAGTCTTGGTTTCAATCTGGTGTGGAAATGGTTCAACAAAATCTCACAAGTACGATGTGAAAGATTTTTCTTTGACAAGACTTTCGACAAGTTCTATTCACTGGATACACAAACGCCACTCGATGAGTTTCCTGTATGGGCATTTATCATGCATTTTGAAAACGACCTTCTCAACGTCCTTTGGCTGTTAAAGAAAAAGGCAGTACCTGTTTTCAACACAGAGAGGAGAAACTTTGACCCACTCATCATCTTTGGGGGAGCCTTGACGTACACCGATCTTCCCATTTTCAATGCAATAGCAGATGTCATCTTGCATGGTGATTTCGAAGCTATGATGAAGGACTTACAAGAAGTTCTTGCTTACGAAAGTCGTGAAAGACTTGTTGAGAAAATCTCACGGCTTGATTTTGCTAGTGTGCCAGTACTCAGAAAGGATCCAAGAACAGTAGCTTTATCTGATAACATAAATTTCTTGGTACCTTCGAGCCCTTTGATCTGTACAAAAGGAGAGTTTGCCAACCGCTTATTGGTAGAGATAGAACGTGGATGCCCTTGGAATTGCAATTTCTGTATGATGGGCGCATTGAAAAAACCGGTGAGGTTTCTTGATCCTCAGATCCTCAAGGAAATATTAAAAGATCACAGATTCGTTGGATTGATTGCTTCCAACGTCACAGATTATCCATGGTTGGATGAAATAATTCCTTGGTTTGAAAAGCAAAAAATACAGCTTTCCTTTTCTTCATTGAGATTAGACAAATTGAATGAAAATTTCCTAAGATTCTTGAAAAAGAATCAACAAAGCTTCACCATAGCCCCAGAATCGCTGAGCAGTAGAATTCGAAAGATACTGGGCAAGAACTTTACCGATGAACAAATATTAGATGTTCTATTGCGAGCAAGAAGGATAGGTTTTGACGAAGTCAAAATGTACATGATCTATGGATTAGACGAAGAAAATGATCAAGATCTAAATCAGATTGCAGATTTTGTTAATGAAGTGAGAAGGATGGGCTACAAGCAGATTAAACTCTCTTTCAATCCCCTGGTTCCAAAACGTGGTACGAAAATGGAAGTACGTAAGATGCAAGATCTCAAGATTCTCAAGGATAAAATGAAGGTGATAAAAAGACTTTTAAGCCGGAATGCTAAGGTTCTTTTTGAAAACCTAACAGCATCTTATTTGCAGTATCGAATAAACAGTGCCGATGAATATAATTCTTGTGAATTGATTCAGAGGCTCGAGGACTTGTCGATGAACAACAATCTGATGAGAAGTTCACTGGATTATTCTCTCTGAATGATGTACCCTGCTATTCTTGTACAGAAAAATTAGAAAATCAAGCACTCTTCTGTATCTGGTTTTGTAGATGATAGTATCCAGAAAACCTGAAGGAGTTGAAGCGTGTACTATAGCTTCCAACAGATCATAGGATGTGTAGATCTTTAGCCTTTCAACTTTCAGAAACTTTGCCAGATCTTCGAGCAACTTTCTACAGACTACTTCTGGCTCAGCAAAAGGTGAGAGTGTTTCCAATCTCAATCTGGGTAAGATATATTGCTCATATTGCGTCTGTGCTGATAAATTGAGTGGCAACTGAACTCCAAGCAGTGAACCCGCTATGTCTCTTTCCATTTGTCCCATCTGCGTGAACAATTCTTTTATCAAATCTTTCCTATCACTGATATAGTAACTCTCACCAAAAAGCTTCCCAAAGTGAGAAAGAGTATCTAAATAACCTTCTGTTAAGTACTTCCTCGAAACTTCTTGGTCAAAGGTCAGTACTGTTCCAAAGTGTTCTCTCGGTCTTAAGTAGAGTATTCTGCCCTGGTTGCTGAATATTCTTATGTATTCAAGTATATCAGCTATGCCAATCGTACCTATATCCACCACTATAATATTTTCGTAACCCTTTTCTATGGCCATCTTGACCGGTATGTTACTGTATACTCCACCATCAACAAAGAGTCTGCCTTTGATCTCTTCTCTCTTGAAAAGGGGAAAGTTAGCGCTCGAGAGAATATAATCAGCCAACATTCCCTTTGGGATTTCTTCTATGTAAAGCATGTATGGTTTCAATTCAGAAAGGGAATATGCAACAAGACCATAGTGAACCTTCGAAGTACGGATTTTTTCCTCTGGAAGCAAGCTTTTCACCTTCTCTCTCAAAGGTGTTATGTCTATTCCTCCTTCACTTATCAACTGTTTTGCGGCATCTATCGCTTCAGGGATGCTCAGATCTGTGAATCTACCAGTTATCACCTTTTTCACACTCTCAGGTATGTCCATCACGTCTTCGAAGGTAACATCAAGCCAACTTCTTTCAGCAAATTCAAAATCACCAAGGGCTATCAGGGCACCATTGATAGCCCCTACAGATGTGCCGTAAACGCCACTAATTTCGATTCCAAGCTCATTTAGAGCTTTCCAAACACCTATTTGATAAGCTCCTCTTCCTCCCCCGCCTGAAAGAACAAGTGCCACACTCGTCGCAGCAGCAAGAAGGATATTCACAACTCTCACCCGCTAGAATGATTATAAACTTTTGGACTCCTTTTGGGTCAAGAAATACTTTCATAGGGCTCTTGAAATGAAGGCCTATTTCTGATATACTGACACTGTAAGCAGGCGTAGCTTCAAGAGGTGGAGCGCCGCCTTGGTAAGGCGGAGGGTGTGGGTTCGAGTCCCACCGCCTGCTCCATCATCTTTCCCATACAAGCTCGCCCGAAACATAAACAGCGACGGGATCATCTTCAAGTTTCAATGGATTTCTTTCATAGATTGCAAAATCAGCCAAGTATCCTTCTTTGATTTCACCAATGATATCAAAACCTGCGATCCTTGCTCCAGACACTGTGTAAAGCTCGATAGCTTCTTTCAGGCTAAATCCCATTCTTAAGGCTTTTTCGATCACATACTTTGGATCTTCTGGTGAAACAGGTGCATCGGTGGAAAAACTGATTTTGAAACCTTGTTTGAAAAGATTGAGAAAATCGTATTTGAGAACGTCAAGGTCTTTTGGTATTCTTTTCACAATCAGCTCCTGATCCTCGAAAGCAAAATGAGGTTGAATGCTGAAATAGCTTTCTTTCAGTAAAGGTAGGTCATCTCTGTTCACAAGCTGTGCATGAATAATTCTGTTACCCGGATATCTCTGATATACGGTTGCCACTTGGTGAACAGCGGCATCTCCAATTGCATGAACTGAAAGTTGAACCTTTTTTTCACCGCATATTCTTGCAAAATCTTCTATTTTATCAGTTTCAAGAACTCTAATACCCCTGTATTGCTCTTCGCCAGGATATGGCACACTCAAATAGGCCGTCTTACCACCTAGCGAGCCGTCTGCGAAGATCTTCACACCCTTCACATGAACTTTCTCTGTGAGATCGCCGAATTCATCAAATTCAACCAAATCCTCTACATTGGCAAAATAAAGTTTCTCAAATATTCTGATCCTTGCCTTCATGAGTATTTTCTTCAATTGTTCCCAACTGACCCCATGAAGGTCATCGGAATGGACAAAGGTGACGCCATGTTTCAGGAACTGATCTTCACCCATGGCGAAAAACTTTTCTGGATTTTCATCTTTTAATTTATCCTCTACCATGTCCAGTTCCTTTTCTTTGAAGACACCGTCTGGTTTGTATATTCCGACAATGTCCATCGCAGCTTTGTTGAGCACTGCTACATGACCACATCTTCTTTTTAGTACGATGGGCTTATTTATTTGATTGATCAACTTCCAATCTGGATATCCTCCAAGGACTTGTTCACTCCATCCTCTACCCTTGATAATTGTGTCATTACAATTTTTTATTACATCGAAGAGTTTTTCTTGTGAATCTATATGTTCCAGATTTAAATAGCCATACTTGTGACCGACGCCCAGTACGTGAGCATGAGAATCAACAAAGCCAGGCATCAGATACATACCACTCAGATGGAGAAAAGGTCCCGAAGAGTTGAGAGCAAAGAACTTCTCCTGGATATACAAATCTTTCTTGATGAACTCACCATTTTGATAAATGAGTGCATTCTTTATGACCATTTTTTCACCGCCCATAAAGCTTGTCCTCTATTTGTCTGATTTTGTCTTCGTTGAGTGTGTAATATCCGTCTTCTCTTGTACACCATGCAGGTAGCGGAAAGTTGACGGTTATTGGTATTCTCATGAACGGTTGGTCAACGATCACTTCTCCCTGTTGCAGTAGCGCTGCGCGTTCTTTTTGCTCGATGGTCAGATGGGCATACTCGGGTTTTTCTAACTCTGCACCTTTCTGTCTTCCAACAACAGTTGTCGATGACTGGGTTACTATTCTGTAATCGACCTCGGAAGCCGTTTGTTCTGCGCCAATCATTATCACTCTGAAAGAGCGACCACGTTCGGCTATATCCCTGAATAGGTTTCCAAGCGGTCCCCCGCCGTGTCTGGGGGCGTATTTGTTCAGTTCATCGAGAAATATGAAGACGGGATCTTGGTCGGTCTTTTCTTCACGAGAACGCATCACTTCAATGAGCACGGCGCCAACGACGAATGACTGAATTCTCGGTCTGAGTTTTGAAATGTCAACTACGGTGATCTGACCAGGATGATCCCAGTTTATCCTGTGATCTTGATTTACTCCGGTTTTTGCCGAAAGGAAACTTGTTGGAATCCAAACTAGATCCATGCCGATATTTTTGATGGACTTGAGCCTTCTTACCATTGCCATGACCGTCGACTTTCCTCTCAGTTCTTGTTCTATTTTGTCTGAAAATTCTTTGTCTGACTCCTTTGAAAACATTCTTTTTATTAGATCATCAATCCCTTCGGGAAGTTGAGCTTGTGCCACAACGTCAAATCCATTTGCAATGGCAGTTCTAAGAATTATCTCTTCATCTGTCGTTGAAGGGAGGCAAGAGTTCTTACGACAGAACTCGTTAGCTATTTCAATAGCTCTTTCAAGCCTTTCATAGAAAAATTCCTGTACGGTAGTCACTGCCAATTGGAGGTTTTGATTAAGCTCAAGTTCTTCTGGGTCAAACATGAGCTCAAATAAACCCATCTTGAAGATATCTATGCAATCCCAACCATATGAAAAGATATTATCGTATCTCTTATTTGACCATGGTTTCATGTTTTCCTTGGATCTTCTTGGTGCATAAAATACCACCTTTTCAAATGGTTTTGGCTCTATACCCATCGATTCGTACATCTTCTTCCAGTGTTTTCCTTGTTCTTCCTTTTCAAGGTTCTTCCAGTCTTTGGACCACTTGTCTAAGAAGAGCAACCCTTCTCCTTTAACGTTGAATATAATGAATCTTGAGCGTGAAAGATACCCCATGAGTTCACTGTGTTCCTTTAATTTTCTACCTGTATCAAGGAATGATTTGATCAAGAAAGTCGCGTAAGAAGTCTTTGATGCTACACCGGACTGTCCTGAGATATTTATGTGTGCACCATTCTCTCCGAGGATGTACCTGACGTCTGCGTAAGCTGGCCTTCCGTTCTTGAAAGTACCAATTGGCACGGCAACCTTTTGTTTGATTAGATCATCAAACCCAAGGGCGATATCTATTTCTTCCCCTTCAGCTAGCATAACTTCTGTGCCTGGTGGCGGGGGTACCTGTGGAGCCTCTGGCAACAATTTATTCTCTTCAATCTTGAGCATACGTGTCGTTGTCACCGTGGCAATGTACACAGGATAAGCTGGGAGTAATCCTTTTAGTGCTATTTCCTCTTCATAGCCTGAAGTGAGACCAAAATCCCATTGAGCATTTACATCTGTCACTATGCCGTAGTAGACGATTTTGCCATAAGGTCTGTAGGAAAAGACAACTTTGACCACGTCATCTATCTGTACCATGTGCAAAGGTCGATTATTCTCTTGATGAAGTCTAACGGAGAAGTTATATGGACTTGAGCTGTTTGTGCCTGTTACAACCCCGATCGTCATATCTTGGCCTCCTTCTGATGATCAGACAAGACTATCTTTAAAATACTACAAGGGGGCGCTTGAAGATCTTTTGAGATGAAGATCACTTTGTCATCAAATTTTATCAAACCATTCACTCTGAAGTTTCTTTCAAATGATTCGAAAATACCGTCCTTTGGCCTTACGATCTTGTCATTGATATGGATGACAAAACCCTTTTCTGATCCTTCGATTATTTTTTCCACAGATCCACAAATGCAAAACTCTCTGCCAAGTAGTTTTGAAGCCTCATCGATATGGCCATTCAGTATGAGTTTCCTTATCAGGGAGCTACTCACTCGCCTATTTTGAGAATCCAAGACCTCTGGAAAGATTTCAAGCTCAATCCCATTCTCGTCGCACATTTTTTTCAGCCTTGTTACATCAGCTGACGCGTCCTTGCCAAATCTGAAATCCCTTCCAACTATTAGGGAAGAGCAGTTTTTCAATAAATATCTATCGAAGAAATCCTCTGCTGGTATATCCTTGATTTGAAGAAGATCAAGAACTTCAACTTCATCAACAAATTTTGACACCTGCAGAATTCTGTCGGTCAATGGTATTATTAGACCATCGAATTCGTTCAAGAAATATTCAAAAGGATAAGAGATAACGTATGCCTTGCTTTTACAACTGAGCTTGTGCGAACTTTCTTTCACCCGATTGAGCAGTTGCTGGTGCCCTATATGGACGCCGTCGAAAACACCCACAGTAATCACGTACCTGTTCATTCTTGGTTCCCCTTCAAGACTTTGACAGGTTTGAACAGCGGTTCGTTCCGGTTTTGCCTGATCAACGTTCTTGTGAACGTAGAACTGCGTTGAGTCCTTGCTATGGCAATGAGTTGATCTTGGTAGATCACTTGCACCAAAGAATTTTTAGAAAAATCTTCAAAATTCTCTACATCTTGAACTCTAAGTGTGGCACCATCCATTATTTTCCCAAAGCCAGAGGTTTTCACATAAATCCTTGGCATGTTCAACACTCTTGACAGATCCAGCAAATGGTTAAGTATTTCATGGTGGCTAACCTTGAAGATATCGATTGCGTCATCAACTTTGAATGGTCCTATGGAAACTCTTCTAAGCTTTAAGGTTGTTGCACCACAGCCCAGTGCATAGCCGATATCCATACAGAGCGAGCGTATGTACGTACCGGGTGAGACTTCTGTCCTGAAAGAAACATCGTTCCCATCGATTGTAATGTCTTGTATTTTGTATATTGTCACTTCTCTTGGGGGCAACCTGATTATTCTGCCTTTTCTCGCAAGTTCGTAAAGTCTCTCTCCTTTGTATTTTCTGGCACAGTAAGCGGGAGGAATCTGTGTGTATCTTCCAATAAAAGACTTGATTACACCCAGTATCTGGTCTATTGAACAGTCGACAGGTCTCTCTTCCATGACCTGCCCTGTGATATCAAAAGTATCGGTGATGATACCGAGACGCATTTTCACATGGTAGACTTTGCTATGGTTCATCAAGTACTCAAGAACTCTGGTTCCGCTACCTACTCCAACCAACAGTAACCCGCTGGCGAACGGGTCGAGTGTTCCTGCATGCCCAACTTTCTTAAGTCCCAATTTTCTTCTAACTTCACCGACGATATCGTGTGAAGTTGGTCCTTCGGGTTTATCTATTAGCAGAACACCAGATATATTCACTCAGTCTTTTCCTCCTTGATCTTATCCAGGATCTGTTGTATTTTTACACTCGCTTCTATACCTGGATCTTCTTTGAATCTCACCTGCGGAACCGTGTACAGATCCAAATTGTTAGCTAGATAGGTTCTGAAATATCCTTTAATTTTATTCAAATACTCGACAATTTTGACTCGTTCTTCTTTGTCTCCCATGACACTCACGTAAACATCAGCGAATCTTTTGTCGTTGGAGAGCTCCGAGCGAGAGATGGTTATCAACAAATCTTTCAGCTTGGGATCTTTAGCTTCACGCAATGCCTCGGTGATTAGTTTTGTAATTTGGGACTCCAGCATAGCCTTTCTGTAATCAGGTCTCATTTAAGATACCTCCTGTTCTATTTTTAGAAAATCTTCAGCTTCTATCAAGCGAAGTCTCAGTTTTTCTGTCAAATTTGTTAGAAAACTTGGTTTTATTCCCAGTACATTCAGAGCAAAGGACGACAATGTCAAGCCACCGTATGTATAAGAGTCACCGTATCTCATCAGATTTATGAGGAAATCGACTATGTGAACTATAGCTACTACATCTGAATAAACAGATTCCGAAAAATTGTTTGGTGCATGGTGTCCGCTCGCTGAATAAACCACAATTTCTGGAAGATTCCACTTTTCTATCATCTTCCCACTTATAATGGGATGATTCGGTAGATTCAGTTTTTCTTCAGCTTGCATGAAAGAAATTTGCAAGTTCTTAGTGAGTTTTGTAACAGCCGCAAAGGCCTCAGGGAATATGTAGTCGAGTGCTACTTTTCCTATATCATGGAGTAATCCAGATATAAAGAGCTCTTCTTTGTTTGGGTATCCCACCATCTGTGCCAGTAGTTCACAACCAACAGCAGTACCTATAAAGTGTTTCCACAACTGATAATGGTCAACGGTAGATTTCTTGTTTTTCACAACAGAACTGTATGTGAAGATACTCAAGGCTATGTTTCTCACCGTTTTGAAACCAAGTATCATTATGGCTTCGTTCAGTGCCACTATCTTGCGTGGAAGACCATAGTAAGCCGAGTTCACCAGTCTGAGTATGCGCGCCGTTAGACTCGCATCCAACTTAATCACCTGTGCCAAGTCTTTTGCAGAGGCATTGGGGTCCGATGCGACCGATACAATCCTTTGAACTATTGGATCAGGCGTTGGAAGTTCATCTATCTTTAATAGGATTTCTTGCAATTCCATCTTCTATTCTCCCAAAGGCAACTGCACATAGAATACACTTCCTTCATCTACCCTACTTTCTAACCAGATCTTTCCACCGTGCAACTCGATGATCTCTTTTGTTATTGTCAAGCCTATTCCGGCACCTTCTGTTCTATAATCGAGTGCCGAGCCTACTCTGAAGAATTTCTCAAAGACCTTCTGTTGATATTCTTGGGGTATCCCTATTCCGTTATCAGAGACTGAAACTACAACAGATGTGCCATTGAGCTTTGTCGATACTTTTACGAACTTATCTTCATGATTTTCTTTAGAATACTTCACGCCGTTACTTATGAGATTTATCAATACCTGCCTGATTCTCTTTTTGTCAGCAAAGATGAAAATTGGACCATTTGTGTCTTGTTCGAGCCTTACATTCTTACTCTTTGCCAATTCTGACATCGACTGTGTAACCTCTTTGATGAGTTCTGTTAGATCGAATCTCACTTTATCGAGAACCATAGCTTTTTGTTCGATCTTTGCAAAATCGAGTAATTCATCCAGTAAACTTTCCAAGTGCAAGCTTTCCTTGTATACAGTCTGAAGAAAGTCACTGAGCGTATCCTTATCAAGATCGTTGAGACTTGAGAGCATAGTTTCTGAATAAGCCTTGATGGCTGCAAGTGGTGTTCTGAGTTCATGAGAGATACTTGCAACAAAGTCTGTTTTGAGCTTGTCAATTTCTTTGAGTCGTTCTAATTCCTTGGTGTTCGTCACGTCTGTGATAGACAACAAGACCTGCGTTTCACCTTCGTATTCGATCTTTTCTGCAATCAATGAATAAAAGGTACCTTCCGACTCGACTTCCTTCACCTGTCGAGAACCGGTTGTTAAGACGTTCCTTGCAACCTTTTCTATTGCTTCAACCAACTTCGGTTCTTTTTCGCGCTCCAAGTATTGAAGGTTAGAAAAAACAGGATTCAATTGAGAGTTCAAAACGACCACAATCTGTGGGAAGGAATTGAATATCTGTCGCATATAATTCATCGTTTCTTCAACTATGGCATGTTGTTTCTCAAGTGACCTATAAAGGTCAAGGTTTTCCAGTACGACCGCCGAAAGGAAAGCAAGAGTACTGATAAGCTCGAATACTTCAAAGACTGGTTCTTCCTCTGTTTTTGCAAGCAAGACACCTAAGACCTTGTTAGTTTTCATCAGTGGAAAGACCAAAGTTGTCGATTGGTCCTTCACCAAGGAAGTTGGTGACATCTTTTCCATGGACCATTTGATCATCTCAAGTAAATCTTGTTCAATCTTTATGTCATTCAAATCGGACTTTCTTACGTTAAGATCTTTGTCTAATATGGCAATCCACTCGCAGTTGATGAATTTTTGAACTATCTTTATGAGAGAAAGAAGGAGCGAATCTGGGTCTTTTACATTACTTGATTCTCTTATAAAACTTGAGATGAACATGTGAATCCTATTTGAGGACATTTGAAGCGCCATTGTGGATTGCTCCTCCTCCTTGTATGAGAAAACGGTCAGCGATCTTCGGTATTTATTATAACGCAGAATCAAGACTGAATGTGATTCGTGATATGCTGTAGTAAAATTTGAATTGGCGATGTGTTCCTTCGAGAGGAGGTGTGACGTGGGCATAAGTTATCTATTATTATCCAAGGATATGGAAGGAGAAATTACAAGGCTATGGAACAAAGAACTGGGTAGAGAATTCCCGCTCAGGAAGGAGCTGTTTCGTCAAAATAGTCTTGAGGATGAGAATGTACTCATAGAAGGTTCATGGATAGCCCTAGAAAAGGATAGATTGGTAGGATTTGTAATTTCAAAGATGTGGAAAGAGGATTTGGAATGTGTAAGAAATAGAAAAGACATAGGATACATACAAGTGATCCTGGTGGATTCAGAATATAGAAATAAAGGCATAGGGAGTGAATTATTGATAAGAGCCGAACAATCTTTGAGGACAAAAGGAGCAAAAACAGTGGTTTTAGGGCAGGATCCTTGGCATTACTTTCCTGGTGTTCCTTCTGAATACATAGACACGGTAGAGTGGTTTAAGAAAAAAGGTTACGTAGAATTTGGAGAACAGTACGACCTATATTGCCGAATAAATGGTGAGGACAAAATTACCTTACCTGCCCTACCCGAAGTAGAGTTTAAAATCTTGAGTGATGTGCAAAAAGATAGTTTTGTTGAATTCTTAAGCAAATGCTTTCCTGGCAGGTGGGAGTATGAGGCGTTGAAGTATTTTGAAAAAGGAGGAACAGGGAGAGAGTTCGTAGTAGCAGAGAAGAAAGGAAAAATGATTGGATTTTGCAGGATAAACGACAGCAAATCTCCTTTTATTGCTCAAAATGTTTACTGGGCTCCATTGTTTGAAGAGGAACTTGGAGGAATAGGGCCATTAGGCATAGATCCACATGAAAGAGGAAAGGGATACGGTTTAGCCATTGTCCAGGCAGGCATGTATTTTCTGAATCGGAGGGGAGTAAGAAATATAGTGATTGACTGGACAAATCTTGTAGATTTCTACGGAAAGTTGGGCTTTCAGATCTGGAAGAAATACCTTGAACTTAAGAAAACGATCTTAAATGATAAATCGAATCGGAACTGCTCGATTTAAAGGCTTTTGAATTTCCTAAAAGATCTATGATTTGAACAGGTGAGGAGGATTAAAGTTGTCTAAGTTGCTCATCATACAAATTATTCAGTCTGCGGTGCTGATTGTGGTTAGTTATGTTGTTTATCGTGTTTTGTATGGGATCATAATCAAGAGTATTGAAAAGCTTGGTAAAGAATTCAAGATGAAGAACACCGTCAGGCTCATTCTTGGCACAATAGTATCATTGATAGCCTTGATGGTGTTGTTGAATATTTGGCGTATAAGTTTGCTACCGTATCTAACGGCTTTCGGTGTAACAGGCTTCATAGTTGGTTTAGCCTTTCAGGAGCCTTTGTCGAACTTGATGTCTGGAATCTTGGTGCTTCTCACACGGAAGTTGAAAGAAGGAGATGTCATAGAAATAGATGGTACAACTGGTATAGTGGAAGTTGTTAACTACAATCATACCGTTTTGAAAACTTTCGATGGAAAGAGTGTCATCATTCCCAACAGGCAAGTTTGGAGTCAAAAGGTAACAAATTATTGGCCAGGACCTGTCAGAAGGGTTTCAATGAAGGTTTCAGTTTCATACAGTTCAGATCTATCAAAGGTCCTCGGAGTAATTAGAAAATGCATCGACGATGAACCATTGGTTGAAAAACAAGGTGTCAGCAATTTCGTAGCTTTCAGTGGTTTTAGCAATTCTTCAATTGATTTTGATGTGCTTTTTTGGGTCAAAAGAGAGAACTATTTTGACGCCATAAACGCACTCGCAGAAAGGATCAAAAAGGAATTCGAGACACAGGGAATCACCATTCCATTTCCACAGATTGATGTACATTTGAAAGGAAGATAAAATTGGCTTTGCATGATAGCCTCTTTTGTGTGATGGATACAGAGACAACTGGTACCGACCCTTTAGGCGGAGACAGAATCATTGAAATTGCCATAGTGCCAGTGTACAAACAAAAGATTTTGTACAGATCCATATATAGTTCACTTGTCAACCCGAGGATAAGAATACCAGCCGTCATCGAAAAGGTCCATAAAATAACAAATCAAGATATAGAGAATGCACCTACTATTGATGAAGTGTTTGAGAAGATGAGAACCTTCATGAGAAAGTCCATAATGGTCTTTCACAAAGCTGAGTTCGACTTGACCTTTGTAGATATCTCAGCCAAGGAAATAGGGGTTTTTCCTCCCATGATTAATTACATAGATACACGTGAAATGTCAAAGGTTTTGTTTGGAGAGGAAAAAACTCTCAATTGGCTCGCGCAAAGGTTTGGATATGAAAAACCAACTCACAGGGCTTTAGATGATGCGCTTGTTACTGCTAGGATATTTATAAAGATGTTACATCAGCTTACTGAACCTCAAATTTTAGAGCTTCTTCATGTTTGGAGGGGGCAGGAATGGTAAAAAATTTCGTTCTTGATACCAACGTTTTGGTACACGATCCTCAAGCTATTTATTCTTTCCAGGACAACAATATTGTATTACCTCTGCCAGTGTTGGAAGAGTTGGACAAACTAAAAAGAAGATCTGATTCTGTTGGTAGGTCGGCAAGAGAGGTCATAAGAGAATTAGACAAGCTCAGGGGTATCGGCGATCTTTCAAAGGGCATAAAATTGCCAAATGGAGGATCCATAAGCGTGATGACCATAACAGATGGTCGTAGAGAAGCACCAGAATTTCTCTTTGAGAAATATATCGATAACTGGATCTTAGCCTATGTCTTGAGGCTGGGGCGAACTTCGTCGATACCAACGATTCTTGTTAGTAAAGACATAAGCCTTAGAGTAAAGGCATCGGCACTGGGTATCTTGGCCCAAGATTACTTAACAGACAGATCAGACCTTGCATCTTTACCTACAGGATACACTGAATTGAATCAACAGATTGAAGAAGGTCAAAGGGTCGATACCAGAGAAAATGAGTACATAAAAGCGATAAATGGGTATTTCAAAGTAAAGAACAAGTCCGCAGTAGGACTTTTGATGGATCAGTCTACAATCGTTTGGGGAATAAGCCCTTTGAATGAACAACAGCTCTTTGCAATGGATGCCCTGCTCGATGATACTGTGAATTTGGTAACGCTCGTTGGAATAGCAGGGACCGGTAAGACATTGATAGCACTTGCATGTGCCCTTGAAAAAACTGTGAAAGAGAAAAAATACAAAAGAATTATAGTTACACGTGCACTGATTCCAATGGGTAAAGATGTCGGGTATCTACCCGGTTCATTGGAAGAGAAGCTCGAACCGTGGATGCAACCAATCATGGACAACCTTGAATTCCTTTTCGATTGTGTCCAAATGAGTCTCAAAGAGTTTCTAAAAAGAGAGTTGATGGAATTAGGTGCACTGAGTTTCATAAGAGGGCGCAGCATACCTAATCAATATATCATCGTTGATGAAGCACAGAATTTGACACCTCATGAGGTTAAAACAATTCTCACAAGAGCTGGGAGAAATACAAAGGTTGTACTTCTTGGCGATCCCTATCAGATTGATACACCATATTTGGACAAAGACAGCAACGGTCTTGTTTACGCAGCCTCAAAAATGATTGGCGACCCGCTGGTCGCACATATTACACTAACCAAAGGAGAAAGGTCAAAACTGGCGACTTTGGCAGCAGAAAAGCTGTGAACTATACATGAATCATTGAAGATAGGAGGCCACAAAATGAGCGTTACTATTGAAGCAAAGAATCTAATCAAAGAGTTTGGCGGTTTTAAAGCCGTCGATGGTGTAAATTTATCAGTAAACCAAGGAGAGGTATATGGGTTTTTGGGTCCCAACGGTGCTGGAAAGACAACAACCATAAGGATGCTTACAGGGACATTGAAGCCAACTGGCGGGGAAATCAAAGTACTCGGCCTTGATCTGAAAAAGCATGAACTGGAGATAAAAAGGCGGATCGGAGTTGTCCCGGACGAACCAAGAATTTATTCCAATTTGAAAGGATTTGAATTCTTGGATTTTGTAATCGAAATTTACAGGGTTGACAGAAAAAAAACCAAAGAACGAATCGATGAACTCTGTGATGTCTTTGGAGTGAACTATCTTGAAAAGACAATTTCTGACATGTCTCACGGAATGAAGCAGAAACTCTATCTTGTGAGTGTTTTGATGAGGAAACCAGAGATTCTCTTTCTTGATGAACCAACGGTAGGATTAGACGCGAAATCGGCAAAGATTCTGAAAATGCTTTTGCAAAAGTATTCTTCTGAGGGCAGTACGGTCTTCATGACCACCCATGTCCTTGAGATTGCTGAAAAGATGTGTACTAGGATAGGAATAATCAACAAAGGTAGACTCATTGCAGAAGGCACCCTTTTGGAACTTAAAAATGCCGCAAACAAAACTCAAGCAAGTCTTGAAGACATCTTTCTCCAGCTGACTGCCGACGGTGAAGATATCGAAGCCGTTATAAAGGAGCTTTGAAAAATGAGAGAGCTAATAGTGCTTTTAAAATACGGTTTAGCAGGTTCTACAAGCTTTTTACGTAAGAGCCGTGGCGAAAAGAAAAGATCCATATCAACTTTGTTTTTCCCCATCATAGCCGTGAGTGTATACGGCTTACCGCTTGGATTTCTTTTCACTGGTTTTTTCAAAGCAGTGAAAGACATTGCTGTAGGTGAGACTAATCTTGCTGCCCTTTTCGTCGCAGGTTGGTCTGTTTTAATGGCTGGTATGTTCATTCTCTCCTTTGTACCGAGCTTGGTAAGTTCTTTTGTGAAGAACGAAGAGATACAACTTCTTCTGACAATGCCCGTAAGACGATCGACGATAATGTTGTATCAAGCAGTTCTCACATTGATTTTGCAGTCTTTTGCGGTGGTTATGTATCTTTTTATTGTGCCTGCCTATGCAGTAGCAACGGAGAAAAATCTGTTTATGTCTGTACTTACTTCCTTTTTGATGTGCTTTGTGCTCTTTTTGGTTTCCCTTTGTCTTGCAGCTCTTTTGGGCATTTGGATGGAGAGATCAACGGCACGGAGGATGAATATTCTATCACTTCTTCTTACAGTGATTTTGTTTCTTATCATAACTCAGTCTTTACCTAATATGGGAAACACAAGTACAGCTGTTCAGTCTATCTTGACTCAGACAGGTATGAAAGTGTTCTCTAAATTCAATCCCTTGATCTGGCCAGTACTTGCCCTTGATAATTTTTTCTATGTGATACCGCTTTTTGCCACAGGGCTCGTACTTTGGTTCATTTCACTGAAGATATCAGAAAAGATCGCCTTCGAGAATAGAGAGAAAACCCGTGTCATGAAACGTGAAAAGACCGTTGCCCGATCTGGAGTTTTTTCAAAGGATCTTAGGATCCTCTTTAGATATGAACAAGGTATATTCATGTTGATCTACCCAATAGCTGTCAGCTTGATTTTTGCGTTCACAACTAAGTCTTTTGTAAGCCCTCTTTTTGTGTCAATAATCATAAGTACCATGTATGTCTCTATGAGTTCCGCAATGCTTATAAAACAGGAATTCATGGCTTGGCCTTTGGCGAAGATCATGCCTCTAACTAGTTCACAAATTTTGATGCCAAAGATGATTATCCCTGCAAGTCTTTATTCGTTGATATTGACCATTCTTGTATTGTTTTTGAAAGTATACTTTGCCCTTTCATGGACATTTTACTCAGTTGTCCCCATTGTCTTTGTGATGTACGTATTTGCATCGATTTTGGGTATACATTTCTTCATGAAGGAAAAACAAAAAGGCATGATCAGTAATCCATCCAGAGTATTGAATACACCGCATGTTTTTGCCGTTGAAGGTATAGTCCTTGCAACAACCTTTGGATCTGTCTTGCCCTTGATCATGTATATGTACAGTAGACAGTTACTCTTTGTGATCTTCAAAAAAGAGATATTCGTTGATCTAATAGGTATTGGTTTGCCAATATCATTGACCTTCATTTTAATTTTCCTCATCAGAAAATATTTCAAACAGTTGTTCTCGGTTATTGATGAAATTGAATGAATGTTCACTCTACGAACAAATTGGTATAATACTTCTGGGGTGATCTTAGTGCAAGAAAATACTCTTGTGAAAGAACTGATAGAACTTTGTTTGGCAAGAGGTATTTCTGGCAGGGAAGAGAGGGTGAGAGAACTCATAATCTCACGTCTTCCCAAGGATGTTAACTACGTAATCGACAACATAGGGAACCTGATTGTTCGGATGGGTAGCGGTAAAGAAACGGTTGCTCTCATGGCTCACATGGATGAAATTGGCTTGATGGTTACAGGTATTACACCCGATGGTTCAATCATGTTCAAAAAGATTGGGGGATTCGATGACAGGTTACTTTTGGGTGCACACCTTGATGTTGTTACAGAAAGAGATATTATCGATGGAGTGATTGGAACTACCCCACCGCACCTTGGTGCGAATCAGCCTACAGAAAATCTAAAAATAGACATTGGTGCTCATAGCAAGCAGGAGGCAGAAAGTCTTGGTGTGAAGGTGATGGACTTTGCCGTCTTCAAAAAACATGTAAGCCTTTTGAACAATAGATATTTGTCTGTAAGGTCTCTCGATGATAGATTTGGTTGCCTTGCTTTGTTGCATGTCCTCAAGAATGTGAAAAGGAGAGATCTCAAGAGAACGATCTTTTTCGTCTGGACAGTGCAAGAAGAAATAGGCCTAAAAGGTGCAAAAGCCTTTGTCTCTAAAAATACCATAGACCTTTGTTACGCAATAGATTCTTTCGCTTGCTGTTCTTCTCTAACGGGTGATGTTGCCTGTGGGAAGGGACCTGTCCTAAGGATGGTCGATAACAGTGCGATAGCAAGCTATGACATAATGAAGAAAGTTCTTGACACAGCCCGAGAACATAACATACCTATCCAGGTAGGTATCACGGGCGGTGGCACAGATGGATCTGTGGCGATGGAAGGCGGTGCTAAGATGGTGCCTATAACTTTGGCAGTAAGGTATCTACACTCTCAAGCAGAATACATATCTTTGGAAGATTTTGAAAACCTTGTAAAGCTTCTCACAATGCTTGTGGAACAGTAGGTGATATTGTGTTGTACTTTCTTGTTTTCTTGTCGGGTGTTGCTTCTGGATTTTTGAATGTTGTTGCCGGTGGCGGGAGTCTTTTAACTCTTCCACTTCTTTCTCTTCTGGGAATGGGCATAGATGTTGCGAATGGTACTAACAGAATAGCAATTTTGCTCCAAAATATAGTGGCAGTGAGGAATTTTCAAAAAGGGAAAGTACTGCCCTTGAAGCTCTCACTTTTATGCGGCATACCGGCAGCCATAGGTTCCATCGTAGGCACGCTGGTTGTGGTAGATTTAGATCAAAATCTGTTGAAAAAGATAGTTGGCGTCTTACTTTTGATCATGGGACTTTTTCTTTTCATGAAACCAAAAATGTGGGTCGGAGAACCCGGTAAAAAGATCAGTGTTCCTTTGGTGGCTGTTAGCTTCTTTGGTATAGGTTTCTATGGTGGTTTCATACAAGCTGGTGTTGGTTTCTTTTTCATATTCTTCACCGCGACACTGTTGGGATTAGATCTTGTTAGAAACAATGCATTGAAAGTTTTCATTGTACTCTTGTACACGCCTATATCGTTGATCATCTTTCTTTTAAATGGAAAGGTTATATTCTTGGCTGGTCTGGTTCTTGGCTTAGGTAGTATGATAGGAGCATACTTGGGTGTGAAATTCGCCTTGAAAAAGGGCGTCAATTGGTTGAGGTATATCATTTTTGCTACTATTCTCGTGAGTGGTATCAGTTATTTGATTTGAGTCTCTGGGGTTGATTGTTTAAGTATCTTCTCAGTACAAAGTAAAGTATCATGGCTACACCTAGTATAGTATAAGAACTTTTGATTCCTATAGCACTACCAACTAAGCCGAAAACAAATGCACCTGTTGGAGATACACCGTTGTTTATGAGTGCATACAAAGACATGGTTCTACCTCGCATATTCTGTGGTGATAAAAATTGAGTTCTGCTGTTGGTGATGTTGAAAAACATTGTCTGGCACGCACCGTTCACAAAAGACATTACATAGGCAGCCTGAGGGTATATGGAAGTGATCAGGGTACTCATACCAATGGCTAATATAAGATACTCTTCTTTGATGGATGTAACATGTTCTGGTTCCATCCCACCCGCAAACAGAGCTCCTATGAGTGCCCCCAGACCCATAGAGCCCATCGTCAAACCATAACCTACCAGTCCTGTTTTCACTGCGCTCCTTGCAAAGGCCTGCATCAACATGCTGTAAGGCATACCAAAGAATGCATAGACAATCAGTGAATAGAAGGTCAAAGTCATTGTTCTGCTCTTTGAGACAAAACGTACGCCTTCCACAAGATCTCCAAAAAAGGATCTACTTTTTCCATTTTTTACTTGATCTTTCAAAGGTATCATTGGTAAGACTATCAAAAGCGGTACAAATGAGATTGCGTTGACCAAAAATCCAAAGCTTAGACCGTAGTATTTCACAACAAAACCCGCTATCGACGGTCCTATCATTCTTGCCATATTGAATATCATGGAATGAAGAGCAAGGGCATTTGGAAGATGATTTTTCGGAACGATATTGCCTATAAAGGTATTTCTTGAAGGAAGATAGAAGGAAGCTGAAATACCCATCAAGGTACTTAGTACGAGTAGTTGAATGGGTGTTAAGATGTTTTTGTAGACAAGATAAGCCATAAAACAGGCGTTTATCGTGTCGGCCAGCTGAGTGAAGAAGAGTACCTCCTTAGGTCCGAACCAGTCGATGAAAACACCGCCGACGGGAGAGAGTACCACAGTGGGAAATCCCTTCAAGAAAGCGATCAAACCAATAAAACCCGCCGCCTTGTTCTCGGGCAGGATATTCACACCAACCCAACCACGCAAAGTTGTGTCGATCCATGTCCCGATCAACGATATACTCTGGGGTATCCAGAACATAAGGTAACTTCTGTTTCTTAGTGCTCTGAAAGGGTTTGAATATTTCGTCATACTAACTTTTATACACCAAATGTGTTAAATATCCTGGTACGGATTTTTAAAGATCAACAAAATAAGGGTGGGGCATTCCCACCCAGTTTCAGAATGGTTCGTCTATTCATAAAATGTTTCTACCTAGAACGTATATGTACCACTCGCAAGTGTTCTGCTCCATTCCCAAAAGTCATAGCTCACAGATGGTATGCCCCCACACAGATCCTTCAGCCATCCAGCCATCTGAACACCACCGGAGGCTGTCAAACCTCCTGTTATTGTGTAACCCACCTGATTTGAACTTCCAACAGATGTCGAAGTTGTTCCCTTTATCCATGGAGTTAATTTCACAAAGGGTCCTGCAACATAGTAGACGTATGCACAGAGTGTGAAAGGCAAACTTCCTTGAGCCTCAGCACCAATTTTTGCATTGGCTTGGAAATTCACACCAGAATAGCTAGTTGAATAACTTGGTGTTTTGTTCCAAGAGCCATTTTGATAGGTTACCTTCAGCGATGTTGTCACACTGAGTGTAGCCCAAGTTTTGAAACCGATGGAACCATAGATCTTAGCTATGGCTTGGGCATCGAGCTTTGCCTCTAAGTTCAGAACAACAGGCACACAACCTACCCAGAAACTCACAGTTTTTGACCTTGTAAAAAGGTTCCTGGACCAGTTTTTTTCGATAGTTCCTCCTGATGATACTTCTAAAGAAGGGGTAAGAGAAGGCGTCAATGAAACAACACTCTCAAATTTTTTGAACTTGTAACTCCAGCTGAACAAGCCCGTTTTCACCCACTCATGTTCCCACAAAAGCGATGTTGTAAAGGTGAGCGTGACGGTAATCATTGGTGTCACAGAAAGTGTTTGATAAGTAAATGTGTAAGACAACGATTCACCAGAAGAAACACTAAAATTCCATGAACCAGAAAAATCACTTGCTATATCGTGTGCAACAGGTTTGGTTAAATGGTCTAAATTCTTTTGGTTCATCATCTCTTTGTTAGAGAAGAACAAGTTGAATGAAGTATAGTCTCTCAGGTTTTGCAAAACTTCTGTACTCTTCTTTTGGTCTAAGAGATATTTCGGTGTGCCACCGTTTGTTATGATTTTTTCATTTATCAAGACACCCTTTTTGGTTTTTTCAAGCTTGGCTTCATAGGTTGTACCACCGCCCACGTCTACAAACCACCTGCTTGGTTCGATCTTTGAAAAGAAGGTCGGTTTTATGCCTTCCAAATTGGATCCCTCTGGTAGTACAATTTCAACCTGTCTTTCTGTCAAAAGTGAGTTTTTTTCTGACTGTAAGAAAGCTGATTCAAAGAGTTTCCCGTCGATCTCATTCTCGAAGTACTTTGGCATAAGTTTTTCTGCCATTTTCTCGTTCTCAAAACCTTTCCGGGCTATCAAAAATAGATCATCTTGCAGTCTCACAAAACCAGGTACTTTCATCGTTGTGATGAAGGTGTAACCTCCTGAATCCTTTGTCATCTCTACATCCTTGGCAGTGAATGAGGGTGTTGTACCATAGAGTAGATAGTAATGTTTAGTTAGTTCAATCAAGTAATTCTTGAAACTTTGTTGTCTTTTTGTATCTCTTCATAATGGCTTATATACATTTTCGCCAACTCTGACTCTGGTAAGAACTCCTTTCTTGTTATGATTGCTGAACCATCCTGCATTACTTCGATACGCTCTTGAATATTCCTTTTGAATTGTGTCCCAAAGATTGCAATAGTCAATACTAAAAGCAAAACCAAGACAATCCTTTTGATCATCTTCAATCCCCCTTAGATGGATCAGATCTATAAGGATTGTCTGGCACGCCTATTAAAATCCTATTAGAAAGACTTGTTCCAAAGTCATCTTAGTAAAAGAATCTCTCTTATACCCATTAAATCTAAAGACTTACTCTGTTCCAGATTTATATCAAAAACTTGGATGCCTTGTTGCGTTGCCACATAAATATAACTTCCACTGACAACGATAGAATGTGCATTCAGGTCAATTTCTTTCAACTTTGAAAGCTCTTCATCGTATTTTACGAGTTTCTGATCACTCAATACATAGACAAAACCAGAATCAAAATAGATCCTCTTTCCATTGATCAAACTGGTTGACTTAATCTCTGACAGATCATTAGAGCCGAGTCTGTAAACCTTTGAATCACTCAACAGATAGACCATGTTATCCACTACATACACATCTTTTGCCCTACAGCTGAAGCTGTTTTTCAGAACAGGATTAGATGGGTCCAATGCATCGTACTTTTTCAGGCCATCGTTGTCACAAACATAGATGTATTGGCCGAGAATAAAAAGTGAAGAAGGTTCATTCAGTGGGATCGACGATCTTTGATCAACGCTCTGATCTGATATTCCTAAAATGAGTAAAGTTGCATCGTTTGTTATACACGCAAAGACTTCTCCTGCTACGATTTTTTGAATAGGCACCAAAGCATCTACCCAGATGCTGTTGCCGGCAAAGGATGCTGTTGCCACGCCACTCTCACTTATGATAGAAAATTCATTTCCAATGACAAAGATATTTTCTTCATAGTAGAAAAAGTCATTACCTGTTATGGTAGAGATCTTTGTATCTGATGCAGGTTCTTGAGTGAAATCGATCTGGTAGATGCCGTCTTCACACAGTGCCAGTAGTTTACTATAAGTTGTTTGAACGCCTGTGTAAAAGTTCCAAACAGGCCCTTCGGTTGAGGTATTTCCATCTTTTGCTACAACTTTCCAGTAATATTTCTTGTTTTTCTCAAGGTTTTGTATCAACATATTTGAACTGGACAGATTTTGTCTTATCAGGGGTGGATTTGAACCTTCCCCAAAATACAGATCATAAAAGAGTAGATCTTCATCTGGATCTGATGACACCCAGCTCAAAAGAACATCTGTTTCGAAAACCGATGCATTGTTCTCAGGCGAAGGATTTGTAGGCATCGATGGGGCACTGTTGGCTAAACCCTTTGTGGTGAAGGTCCATTTGGGTCCAACGGTCAGGTTGGTTCCATCAGATGCTTTTATATACCAACTGTAGGTTTTGTTTGGTGAAAGATCACTCAGTACAAATCTAGATTGATTGGTATCTGTTTTTTTCACTTCATTCAGATAAACTTCAAAATTCAGTGAATCTCCATCGGGGTCGGAACATTCCCATTCCAATGTAACCGGTATGTTCACAGATTGAGCACCATCTGGGGGCGAAATGACCTTTGGAACATATGGTGCGCTGTTTTGCCCAACTTGAGCAGTTGTGAAAGTTGCTGGGTCACTTTGAATAGTATATTCACCGTCAAAGGCCTTCACAAACCATGTGTATGTCTTTGATGGTTGAAGGTTGTACTTTGTGTACTGGTAGTTTGTGGTTGTCGCTAAAAAGGAGCCATCCAGATACAGCTCGAACTTCAGAGGATCTTGATCCGGATCGGTGCACCTCCATTGAAAGACAACCTGTTTATAATCAACGTTCCCTGAAGATGGAGCAGGCGACAAAAGTTCTGGCTTTTTTGGAGCTCTGTTGATCTTTTTGGTAGAAAAGCTCAACCAATCTGAATCTGTTTTATTATTTCCATCGTTTGCAATCACCTTCCAGTAATAGGTTTTACTCGGTTCAAGTTCTTCTCTGTGAAAATTGTTGAGGCCTTTATAGACTAATTTGGTGTTCATCTTGCTTTCTCCAAAGAATACTTCATATGTTAGGGCATCATTCTCAGGATCGGTAAAAGTCCATCTGAGAGTTGTGTTAGTGCCAACGTCGGTGGCGCCGTTCTCTGGAGTTGATGAAACAAATTGTGGACGGTTGTTGGTGGCCACAGAAGGCCCACTACAGGCTGTCAAGAATAATATGAAAGTAAGAAATGTAATTGTTAACATGCTGGGGTATTTCATTAATGACCCCTCCTTGTTGATAGTTAAATAGTCATTAACTTTGACCCTTTTGATGCTATTATATACCATGAGAACTCTCAAGCCATGGGAGGAGTTTGGATGGATGAAAGAGAGGAATTGTTGAAAAAGATCAAGATTCTTGAGGATCAACTTGACTACTATCGCATGCGTGACGCACAAATGGAACAGATGCTTCAAGAATACAACCAGTTTATAAAAAGACAGTTTGAACTGTATGATGATTTTGTCAAAGACATAGGCACCAGCAGAATTGTAGATCCAATTACGCGAGTTTATTCTTCGGAACACATGAATCGTTTGATAGCTTATTACCATCAAAAAGCCTTTGAAGAAAACAGAGGTTACGCGATCGTGATGGTTAGAGTGTGTAAGCAAAATGAGGAATTTGAGAAACATCTTGTGTTGGTTGGAAAAATTCTAAAAAATGCAGTGCGTGTTCCAATGGACAGTGTGGGAAAGATTTCTGACGATACCTTTGTTATTCTCCTGACGGACGTGAACAGGGAAAACGCACAAAAAGTTGTAGAAAGAGTTAGGGACTCACTCAAAAGGAGCTTAGAAGTCGACACAAAGGTGTCTTTTAAAGTCTATCCAAGCGATGGAGAAGACTTGGAAAAGATTATTCATCAGCTTCAATCGGAGGTATCGTAGGTGGGTAGTTTGATCATTGAAGGGCCCGCCAAGCTAAGTGGGGCGGTCAAAATCTCTGGTTCCAAGAACTCTGCTTTACCTATTCTTGCAGCTACTCTCTTGTTTGATGAAAGAGTTATCTTGGAAAATATACCAGACTTGATGGATATTCACACGATGATTGAGATACTAAGTGCAGCCAGGTGTAAGGTTATCTTCAGCAACGGTGTTGCTACGATTGATCCCCCAACCAATCCTAATACTGACATACCATATGAACTTGTCAGAAAGATGAGGGCTTCTTTCAACGTACTGGGTCCGTTAGCTGCGAAATTTCAAAAGGCTTCCGTTTCACTACCTGGTGGTTGTTCCATAGGCGTCAGGCCGGTAGATTATCATCTCGAAGGTTTGCAAAAGCTTGGCTTTTCAACGAATATAGAGCATGGTATCGTAACCGCCAAGTTGGAAAAAAAGGTAGATGAGGTCATTATATCCCTACCATTTCCAAGTGTTGGAGCCACAGAACATATAATGACAACGGCAGCCATTCTCGATGGGACTCACACAATCATAGAAAATGCCGCGATGGAACCAGAGATAGAAGACCTAGCCATCTTTCTGAACCAAGCAGGTTGTAAGATTTTGGGTGCCGGTACAAGACGCATAGAGGTCTTTGGTGTTAAAAAAGTATATGGCTGTGTCCATAGGATCATACCGGATCGAATCGAAGCAGGGACTTATATAATTGCGATCGCAGCTACCATGGGAGATGCTTTGGTGGAAAACTTGAATGTATCACATCTAATATCGTTGTTCGATGTACTGAGAAGTTCTAAAGTGAATCTATCACAAATATGTGAAGACAAGGTAAGGGTTTCCATGAACCAAAGACCAGACCCTGTGAAAATTCAGGTGACCCCGTACCCAGGTTTTCCAACGGATTTGCAACCTCAGATCATAGCCTTTCTTTCGAGAGCACAAGGCACATCGACTGTTACAGAAACTGTTTTCAAATCACGGTTTCAGCATGTTGATGAACTCAGGCGTTTTGGAGCAAGGATAGAGGTCAGCGATGGAACCGCCATCGTTCATGGGGTTGAAAAACTCAGTGGGACGCAAGTGAGTGCCACTGATTTGAGAGCTGCCGCAGCACTTGTGATCGCTGGCTTGATGGCAAATGGTACGACTTTGATCAGCGAAGTGGACCAAATATTCAGAGGTTATGAAAAGGTTGTTGAAAAGCTTTCAAGTCTTTCGGCGGTGATTCAATATCGAGAGTAGATTTTCAGAGATCACTTCAAAGCTCAAAGAAAAACTTACACACTGTGATCTGTGCCCTGTTCAATGTGGGGTGAATAGATACCACAAGACTGGTAAATGTAAGGTTGGTGCTCTGGCCAAAGTAATGAATGTCGTTCTGCATTTTGGCGAGGAACCTCCAATCAGTGGTGAAAATGGTGCGGGTACGATCTTTTTCAGTGGCTGTAACCTTCGTTGTGTCTATTGTCAGAACATGAATTTCAGTCAGTTAGCGAGGGGTGTCGAGATAACCTCTGGAGAGCTTGCCGAAATCTTTCTGGATTTACAATATCACGGTGCTGAGACGCTGAATCTTGTTACGCCCACACCACATCTTCCTTCAATAGTTCAAGCCCTTGAAATTGCCAGACAGAAAGGTTTGAACTTGCCTGTTGTTTTCAATACGAGCAGTTATGAATCTGTTGAAACTCTTAAACTGCTTGAAGGAATCGTTGATATCTACTTGGCGGATTTGAAATATGGTGATGACCAGTCGGGTTATATTTACTCCGGTGTGAGAGATTACTACACGGTTGCTACTCAAGCTCTCATTGAGATGCATAGACAGGTCGGGGCATTCAAAGAAGGAGGTAAAAAAGGTCTCATAGTTAGACATCTTGTACTTCCCAATGATGTAGGAGGTACCCAGAGGGTAATGGACTTTGTTTTTTACTCTCTATCGCCATTGGTACCGATTTCATTGATGTCTCAGTATAATCCATTGTTTGGAGCCAGAACCGATCCGTTGATTGCAAGAAAGATCACCAAGGAAGAATATGAAAAGGCAATAGAAAGGGCCGTTGAATTGAATATGTTTGGTTGGATCCAGACCGATGAAAAAAAGAGAGTAACGGCAAAACCAGTCAAATCAACTTATAAAATCATAAGCCTGATGAAATCAAGAACATGAATAACAAAGCCCCAAGTGCTATGAAGGTCGTTGTCAGTATTATTTCTTTCGTGTTAGTATAGTGAGATCTATCTATCTTCACAGATTCGGTCGCCACGAAGGTTTCTTTCTCTGTCTGGGCAACGGCTTTGACTGTGTACTCACCATCTGCTACACCTTTTCCGTCCCAGGAAATCTGATTTGAACCGGCTTTGGCTTTTCCCGTCCACTGCCAAAGGACGTTTTGATTATTATCTACAACGCTGATCGTCAACTGTGCAGCCTTTGAAAGGTATACATAGAAGGTCGTGTAATCATTGTACCAGTCACCATTAGGAGAAAATTCCTTTGGTTCTACCTTCAAATTTATGGACAGGACTTCCTCTATTAGATTTATATTGACACTTGTTTCCTTCAAGTATGAGATATTCAAAAGCCGAGTTTCTGGTATGTACCCGCTTGCTTTAAAGGTGATGTACACACTGCCTTCGGGTACATATACAGTGTCTTTTACACTGTTTAACTTTCCAAGGAATCTGTTTTCAGAATATACTTCAACCGGATAGACATTGGAATATACCCTTAAATTACCAGCCCTAGTGAGAGGAGCATAAAAGATCACTTGACCTGGTTGCGATAGGTAAACGACACTATCAAAGACAAGATACCAATTTTTGCTCACAGTTATCCTGTGTTCACCTGATGAAGCCAAGGTTATTTGCAAAACACCGTTTATATCAGAGATGCCCGCGAATATCCCGTTCACATATACATTAGCAAAAGGTTCTGTTCTAATAATGACAACATAACTTGCGCTAACTAGCACAACAAGGAACAGAAAGATCAAAACGATCAATTTCTTCATGCTAAACCTCCTCATTTCACCAATCTGTTGTTGTGTAAAAATCGACGATATTCTCTATAATCCAGATTTCACCACTCTGGTAATATTCTACACCGATCACAATAGGTTCAGTTGATCTAATATCGACCACTCCAGAAGTTTGAGAGTTCAACTCTTTTGTCAGATCAACATAAGCGGAAGCCTTGGGTGAGATATTTCCTGACAACTCTTTTACGACACTCCCTGTGTAGTCATATACCCAGACGTAAACTTCCGTTTCTTTATTGGAAATGTTTATCAAAGAAAAAGCAGTCTCGGCACTACCGAAATTTGTATAGCTGATACCATACCAGTAATACTTTGCATCGGGAGAAGTTTGTACTGGTTCTATCACGTGGTTTCGGCAAAAGAGCATTTCACTGTCCTTGTAGAGAACAGAGATGTATAAAAGTTGGTCACTTTGGAGTAACACTAATCCCCAGTTTTTATCACTTTGAGGTACCTTCTGTACAAGATCTATGTGAACCGTCTCGTAGGGTTTTGATCTGAAGGTATCTTTCCAGATCTCTTTACCATCACAGTTGTAAACTACTACTCTAAAGTACGCATTTTCGTCGCTCAGATTTGAGACGAGCAGTGCAGTGTTCTTCCCTGGTGTCGAATCATGATAGAGACCGTAGTTGGCAGAAAAGACAATTACCGAAAGGAACATTGTGAAAATCAACAAAATTTTCTCCATCCATCTCACTCCCTTAACATAGGATAAGAGACGATCGTTGTACCTGAAGCATAAACCGTTAGAAGATAAGGCTTTCCTTCAATCAAAAGCATTGGACATGAGCCTGGTTGTACCTGTTGAGCACTTTTCATGAGCAAATTCATGGTGTATACCTTGTCAACCCAGCTTGGAGGCCTTTCTAAACTGAAGAACTTCAACCCAGTGTCGCCATAGGAAACAAGGCTGACCTCACTTGCATTTTTACTAAAAAGTTCAAGCAAATCAGTGGTGTAAGAAGAAGCATCGGTGGTCGTTGCAGATTCATGAATGTGAACATAGTGTGATACAAAATATTGCATACCAACCTTGCCTTGGAGATAATCATTGATATCTTTGACGATCTCTTCAGAGAATTTTCCTACATTTGGCTCAAAAAGTGATAGACAGCCACCTAATGCAAGAACAACAATGATTACAAGTAGATACAAAACTTTACCCATATTATATTCCCCCTTGGTATTTTACACCAGATGATCATTTTGTGTGACGGTGTGCTATCTTTGTTGCAGCAAAAGCCCAGGGTTTTAGTTTGTAGGAATATCCCATTCCTTTGACGTATCCTACGACCGCTGAAAGGACCTCCCTACTTGCACCATCGTAACCAACATCTAGATGTATCTCTGGACTTGTCAGATTGAGCATCTGTTTTGCAAAATTAGCCATTTCCAAGCTCATATGAGTTTCTTGAAATAGGCGAGTGAACATATCGTAATGCTTGTACTCTCGTTTGAGGGTATACAGATAGGTTGCACCAACACCGACTTTGTAGACTATCAAGACTGTCGCAAAAGTAACTACGCCATCTCGGGCATCACTATCAGTCCCTATGTATATCTTGAATGGACTGTGGTCTTTGAAATTGAAAATGATCCTCTTAGCTGTTTCAACGTCTATACTGCCGTAGGTCGGACTCCTCAATAAGAATTAATCACCTCCTAAAGAGGATCAGAGGAACGATTAACTCATCAAGGCTCAGTCCACCATGTTTTGACTTCAAACTCTCTTCCCTACCTGTGAACTTAAAGTAAAAAGAATAGTTCCATCTCGCTATTAAAATGATATCACCGATTCTTTCAAGACTCTCCTTTTTACAGTGAGTATCACCGAACAGTCTCATCTGTATAGCCTCGTCTCTGGTAAGAACCATCGCCTTGTCCGAATATATCTCTCGTATATATTCTATCACTTCTCTTGGTTGGCGTGTGTATATATGCATCATTCGCATCTCACCACCAGGTGGAAGGGTGAAAAAAGTTGAGATTTCATCCTTCCAGGACCACCAAATCTCATTCTCCCATGGTGTTGCGATTTGCCCATGATCCCCCATAATCATTAATAAAGTATCATTTTCTATGAATGGAATAACCTGTTTTTGAATCATTTTCAAAAGCCAGTAGAGTTCGTTCTCAAAGGCTTCTGAATCTACACCCATTTTATGCCCAATTGAGTCAAGCAATCCCCAGTAAACAAATCCAAAGACTTTGCCATCTTCTTGAAGAATTTCTTTGAGTTTGAAGAACAAATCTCCAAAGCTTTGATAACTTTTGATCGAAGCACCTGTATGGATTAAATTTGAAAAACCTGAGCTACGTATATTCTTCGAGGTTAGTACGCATCCTTTAACGCCAGCAGTGAGGATCTTTTCAAAAATGGTTTCACTCAAGAGAATCTCTTTCGATGCAAAATTTGTTGAGACTTTTCCTAATGTTGGTGAGGACAGTTCTATCATGTTGACCAGGGCACCAACTTCCTTTAGATACAAAATATAACCTAAGATACCATGTTCGATCGGGGTAGTTGCAGTTAGTAAAGAGGAAATAGAAGCACTCGTTGTCGTTGGAAAAACAGAGGTTGCGTACAAAATATTCTTTTGATCAAAAAAATCCTCTTTGCGAAGAACTCTCTGCAAACTATGTAGACCAAGTGCATCTATGAGAAAGATGATGACCTTGTTTATGTTGTCGAACAAACCTGGTATCCATTTTTCAAACGGATAAACAGGGTGAAGAGTCCGGCAACCGAAGTGAGCCAAGATTGAATTTGATACATTCACAAGGGACAGCTTCTCATAGTCGGGTTTGAAGACATCTTCGGTTATTTTGTCTATTTGCATTTTCATCACCAATTAGAGTATAAAGCCAAAGATTGATTTTGAAAAGATGAAGGTTGTGAGATGTGAGAAAGATGATAAAATTGTTGTACCAAAATTATTTAAAAAATTGGTCATACACGGAGTAATTAATGTAATTTGAAAGTTCTTTTCAAAATTTCTGCTTATATGTGGCTACAATTAAACTTTGAATGTGGTACAATTTCGGTAGGAAATCCGTTCTCAGACACATCTTTGGTTGGAGATACGGAGTGCTTCTTGTAGAGTGAAAGTACCTTGTTGGAGCAAGGGTAGCAGAGTTTTTCAATTATTCGTTCAGTTCACCTTTGGAGGAGGAATGAAGATGCAAAAGTACAGGTGCATAATTTGTGGGTATGTTTATGATCCAGCCGAAGGAGATCCTGACAACGACATTCCAGCAGGAACATCCTTTGAAGATCTTCCAGATGATTGGGTCTGCCCGGTCTGCGGTGCTTCTAAGGAGGATTTCGAGCCGGTAGAAGAGTGAACCCCTTTGTGGGGTTCACCTCACAAATTTCTTGAGGACAGAATAAGCCCCGCCGACTAAGAAAATTTTCACTAAATCCCCTGGAATGAATGGTAGAAAACCCATAGAGAGCAACTTTGGAAAGCTCAACTGAACGTCCTTGATTAAAAACCACAGGTAGAGCTGCAATAAACCAAAGCTGTATATGATCCCAAAGTTGGCAATGCAGAGTATCATCATAACTTTTAACATTTTGCCTTCAGCCGACTTGAAAATTCGGCTCAAAAAGAATGATGCAAAGATGAAACCTATGAGATAACCACCCGTTGGACCAACCAACGCATGAAAGCCGGAATTATTTCCTGAAAACCAAGGAACACCAAATACACCCAACAGCACATAGAGTATCTGGCTGAGCACAGCCAACCTGCCGATCAGCAATGGCGCTAATAGGACTACGAAGGTCTGTCCAGTCACGGGAACTGGGCTGAAAGGGAGTGGAATTCTTATCTGGGCTGCGATGCCAGTTAAGACTGTGAAGATAACTGTTCCCAAAACTCTGTACCAGAGACTTTCCTTTGAAAGTGTTTCTTCTCTCACTGTATCACCTCCAAGATAGGATACTCAGTTTTTGTCCAAGATTGTTTCTTTTTTCAGCATTCTGACCCCAACATAAACAACCCATGTATCAACATAATCAAGTGCAAATTCAATGATTGTGGTCGTAAGGTATATGTTCATTAGCGTCCTTAGATCATATATCCCCGTGAATGCCACAGTTACAAAAATGGTATTATCCAGAATTTGCCCCAATTTCGTTGCAATGTTGTTTCTCATCCACAGTTTTGTCCTAAGTTTTAATTTCTCATGTATCCAAACGGCGAAATACCCTGAAAGAATATAAGCAGCCCAACTGGCGAGAGCTATTCTTGGGGTAAAGGCAAAAGCATTAGACAGATAGTTCTGTGCCACATCATTTGTAGAAGGATTATAACCTACATAGACAAGCCCAAGCAACACAAAGGAAAACTGGGCAAAAAAACCTATCCAGACGGCCTTTCGTCCTTCCTTTTGTCCATAGATTTCTGTGATGATCGAATAAACAGCAAAAGCTATTCCCATGCTCATATTTGCTGCTGTCACTTCAAAATTTAGAAGATCAAAAAGTTTTGCTACCCCCAGATTAGATGCGATTATCAACGTTGCAAGTGCTACGTACAGCCCCTCTTTTTTCAAAAATCGTATTGAAAATAACACTATCGAACATGAAGCGATGTATTCCAGTCCTAAAAAGAGAAAATTATTCAATCCAGATCACCTCTTCGATGATTATTACATTAAGGCCTTTTCAAAACTACTAAGGGAAAGAAAAAATCTTCTGCAGAGTCCAGAGAATGACGCTCTATAATTAACATCTGTGACACATCACTTTTTACTTTCCAAAAATAAAAGTGTAATTTTTCGATAGATATAATAAGAAAAAACAAAATAGGAGGTTCCTTGGTGGGAAATTTTGGTACATATCATTTTGAAAAAAACGTGATGGCTATGATAATGTGCATCTATGCCCCTGGAGGTTCTCCAGGCTTTTAATCTTGCTTGGAGAATTATCAGGGGCGTTTCCAAAATGGAAACGCCCTTTTTTTGAGAAAAGTTGTCCATGGAGGGAGATGAGTGATCGAGATTTTTCATCCAGACAAAGTCGATTGCCTGCCAGACAAGAGGATTTTCTTAGCAAGAGCGGGAGCAAGATACGGTAAAATTGACGAAGATTTCATACATCGTGTGAATGAACTGTTTTTGATGGCACTTGAAAAAATAAAGCCCATCGTGTATTACAGAACTTGTGATGCTTCTGCGTTGCCTAAAGAGGTCATACCTACAACTTTTGGCTCTATCAGGAAAATGACGATATTTCTTTCCACACTTGGCTCGACGATGGATGAATTGATATCACAATTAATCGAGAGGGGTAGCACCTTTGATGGTTTCATAGTTGACTCATGGGCATCTGAAGCACTTGAAACTCTCAATGAAAGATTCCATCTCATGCTCAGAGAAAGATTTGGCGAGGGAACGATGCGCTTTTCCCCAGGATATGGAAGTGTTGATCTAAGGGTTAATAGGTACATAGTGAAAGAATTTTTAAAAGTTGATCAAGTAACTGTGTTGGAAAGCGGTGTCATGATTCCAAGAAAAACCACAACTTGCATGGTGGGGTGGTTTGATGACCAGAAATGAATTTTTGCAGATGCTGAAAGAAAAGATTTTGTTCCTCGATGGCGCTTATGGCACTGAATTTTTCAAAAGAGGCCACAGGGGATTGATAGAATTACTCAATATGAATGAGCCCAAGGTTGTTGAAGAACTTCAGAAAGATTACATTCTAGCCGGTGCAGACATTTTACTTACAAATACTTTCAGCGCCAATAGAATGAAGTTGAAAGCTCATGGCTTTGAATCAGAGTTACAAAGAATAAACATCAGAGCTGTCCAAATTGCAAGATCTGTATCTCAAGGGAAACTTGTCTTTGGTGACGTATCTTCAACTGGTAGCTTCGTTCAACCTCTTGGTGAAATCAGCTTTGATGAAGCTTACGAAATCTTTAAAGAACAAATTGCAATCTTGATGAGCGCAGGAGTAGATGGAATCATCATAGAAACAATGTCCGATCTGAAGGAGCTCAAAGCCGCCGTTCTTGCAGTGAGAGATTTGTCAGATGATATTCCCCTTATTGCGCACATGACCTTTGAAGAAGACGGCAAATCAGTGACAGGTACTTCTGTAGAGATCTTTGCCACGCTCATGAACGACCTTGATGTAGATGTAGTGGGTATTAACTGTTCCCTTGAGCCAAAACAGATGCTCTCGGTTTTCGCAAGGTTAGCCAAGTATTGTAAAAAACCACTCAGCGTTGAGCCAAATGCGGGTAAACCTTTTTTGGAAAATGGGAGACTCTTTTACAGAACAACGCCTGAGGAATTCGCAATTTACATGGCAGACTTTGTAGAACTCGGTGCCAATGTTGTTGGGGGATGCTGTGGTACAGGGCCAGAGCACATAAAGTTCATGACCAAGTATCTGGGAACACAGAAACCAAGAAAAAGAGAAACAATCAGTACGCAATGTCTTTCTTCGAGGACCATTTTAAAACCTATAGATACTTTTCTAATCATAGGAGAAAGAATAAATGCAAGTGGAAGGAAGAAACTCCAAAATCAGATTCAGCAGAAAGATTTTTCCGGTCTCTTGACCCTCGCCTACGAGCAAGAACAGGAAGGTTGCATGGCAATAGACGTTAATTTTGGCATAGAGAAGCTCTTGAGTGAAGAGCATTTTCAGCAAGCAATCATACAACTTGATAAATACTCGTGCCTGCCAGTTTCATTCGATGTACAAAACCTCAGTTTTCTGAATGTTGCGATGAAAGAGTACGTTGGAAGGGGCCTAATTAACTCTGCTTTTGCAAGAGAAGATCATTTAGTGGAAAGGATAAAGCTTTTAAAACGATATGGTGGGCTGTTGATAGTACTTGCTATGGAAAAGGATATTCCCAAAACTGCAGAAGAAAGGTTTCAGTCAGTATTAAAGGCCTTGAAGATTGTTGAAGAGCACAACGTTGAGGTTGATAGAATTTACTTTGATCCACTCGTTCTACCGGTAGGGGCAAAGAATGATTATCATGTGACCCTGCAAACGATACACCTCATCAGTAAAGCCGGATTAAAAACTTCAATCGGTCTATCAAATCTGAGTTTTGGCATGCCCAACAGAGAAAATATAAACGCCGCCTTTTTAGCCCTGTGCGTCGAGAATGGTTTGAATGCCGCCATACTCAACAGCAAAGAAGCACTCACAATGGGTGTTCTGCGAGGTACTCTTTCCCTTCAAGGAAAAGAGCTTGTGAGGGTGGAAAATCTCTCACACGATCTTTTAGTTGATCAGATAATCAAGGGGCAGAAGGAGCAGCTGATGAACACAGTTCAAGAGCTTCTAAAGCAACATGATCCTTTATACATCAGCCAGCAAGTTCTCGCGGAGGCTATGAAAAAAATCGGTATGCTTTATGCGAATGGGACTGTTTACTTACCACATTTAATCTTAGCGGCCGAGACGGTCCAACCTGCTTTCGATTATTTGAACAATTTGCTGGGTGAATCGAGGATAAGACTTGGAAAAGTACTCCTTGCAACGGTACAGGGAGATATACATGACATTGGTAAAAAGATAGTTGCAACGGTCTTGAGGAGTGGGGGTTTTGAAGTCTACGATCTGGGGAAGGACGTACCAGCTCAGAAGATCTTGCAGGAATGCATGGCGTATAAACCTGATATAGTTGGCCTTTCTGCCATGATGACTACAACAGTTGGTCAAGTGAAAGAGGTCGCCGATTTGTTGAAGTCAGAAGGAATTAATGTCTTTCTAATTGCTGGCGGTGCTTCAATGAATCAGCAATTGGCTGAAAGGTTTGGTGTCACCTATGCAAAGGATGCAGTGCAAGCACTGGAGTTATGCAAGAGATTTGTGAAAGGAGGTGTCGGATGAATGATTGTTCTCAAATTCGGTGGATCCAATCTGAGAAACAAGACAGATCTTGAAAAAATATTAAAAGTTATCAGCATGTATAAGGAGCCTTTCATTGTAGTTGTTTCCGCAGTCAATGGTGTTACGAACAAACTTATAAATGCCTTAAACAATATAAATGATCTCGACGTAGACGACTTTCTTGAGGAGCTTTATTGGACATACCAAAGTTTTCTAAATGAAGAAAATCTCGAGCTCAAGGAAAGAGTCTACGTAATAAGAGACCTTCTGTTGGGTACAAAGTTGATAGGTAAAGTCCCTGATTTTGTATCCGATCAAATTGTGAGTCATGGAGAAAGGTGTTCCTCACTCCTATTGACTTATTATTTGAACAAGAATAATATTCCTTGCATAGAAGCACTTCCCGAGCAATTTGGCATGGTGACAGATGGTAAGTTCAAGAACGCTTCTGTAGACTTGATCAACTCAGAAGGCAATCTCAAGAGATTCTTCGATCAAAATAAGAACTATGTGGTGCCGGGATTCTATGGTATTCACGAGGGTCAGGTAACCATCCTTGGACGTGGTGGGAGTGATTATTCTGCTACATCGATTGCATACTGTGTGGATGCAAAAAGGGTCGATCTGTACAAAGATGTGTCGGGTTTCATGACTTGTGATCCAAAATATGTCGATGGGGTCAAACCAGTTAGAAGACTGAACTATGATGAGGCTGCCGAGCTCTCTTACTTTGGTGCCAAAATTCTGCATCACGCGTCGGTCGATCCTGCACGCAAGAAGAATATTCCCTTGTACATATTCAATATAAACCACTTTGAGTCGATCGATAAGCCAGACACAGTCATTTGTTTCAACGATTCTGTTGCAAAAACTATAATAAAGAGTATATCCTTCACCGACGACATTGCCGTAATACAGTTCAAAGGTACAAACGTGGGACGTGTTCCGGGGTTGCTTGGTCAGATAGCATCCGCTCTGGGTAATGAAGGCGTGAACATTAAATCTGTTGTCACCTCTCAGACCAGTATAAACGTTCTCATTTCAAGACAAGATCTGGACAAATGCCAGAAAATAACCAAAAAGATGAAGATTGCCGAGGTAGAAGACATTCAGTACAAAACGGAGATATCGCTCATAGCTGCTGTTGGAGATGGACTTTTAAGAAAACACGGCATCGCTGCCAGAATTTTCACGGCTGTTTCGAAAAAGAATATAAACGTTGAAATGATTTCGGCAGGTGCTTCTGAAGTAACTATCTATTTCATAGTAAAGTTGACTGATAGAGACAAAGCGCTGCGTGCCATTCATGAAGAATTTTTTAAGGGGGTCGAGAATGATGAAAACAATTGAACAGATCAATGAAAAGATTAAGAACAAAAAAGCAGTGATCTTGACTGCGGAGGAAGTAGTAAAACTGGCAAAAGAGTCTAGTCCTGAGCAGATTGCTCAAACGGTGGATGTTGTGACTACCGCAACTTTTGCCCCCATGTGTTCAAGTGGTGCATTCATAAACTTTGGTCACACAACTCCACCCATGAGAATGGAATCTATTGATTTGACGGGAGTTGAGGTCTATGGAGGTCTTGCTGCAGTTGATGGGTATATAGGTGCAACGCAGGAATCTAAGGATGACAAAAGTTTTGGTGGAGCACACATAATTGAAGCTTTGATCAGTGGAAAAGATTTGTACTTGAGAGCATCTGGTAAAGGTACCGACTGTTACCCACGAAAGTACTTCGAAGGGTACGTAAACAAAGATATGATAAATGACTTCTTCCTTTTCAATCCCAGAAATGCCTATCAGAACTATGCAGCTGCCACAAACAGTTCCGACAAGACCGTCTATACCTACATGGGAAAGTTGCTCCCAAATTATGGTAATGTGACCTATTCAACTTCTGGTGAGCTGAGTCCACTTTTGAAAGATCCTAAGATGCTCACCATAGGCCTTGGAACAAGGATATTCTTGTGTGGTGCCGAGGGCTATGTAGTCTGGACTGGAACTCAGTTTAGAAACAATGTCAAGGTGAACGAACATGAAATTCCTATCGGTGCAGCAAGGACTCTTGCAGTAATCGGCGACGCTAAAAAGATGAATCCAAGATACTTGAGAGCAGCATACTTCAAAAACTATGGTGTGACACTATTTGTAGGTATAGGAGTCCCTATACCTGTTCTAAATGAAGAAATCGCTTACCATGTATCTAGATCAAACCAAGAGATTGAGACAGAATTGAGAGATTATGGTAAACCAGGGAGACCTATCATCGGCTGGGTCAATTATTCACAATTAAGATCTGGGTGGATTGACATAAACGGAAGGAAGGTCAAGACTTCCTCCATATCCAGTCTTCCAATGGCTCGAGAAATAGCTTGGGTTTTGAAAGAATGGATAAGTGAAGGAAAATTCTTACTCACTCAACCTGTGAAATTGTTCCATGAGGAATATACTGTTAAAGGACTCGTTGAAAAGACCGAAGGGGAAGCATTCAAAACCAAAGAACCAACCTGTGTCGATTGTGGTTTGTGTGTGAGCCTTTGTTCCTTTGATGCCTTGATGCTAGCCGATGGCAAATTTCTTTTCAATGCAGAAAAATGTGTGATGTGCGGAGCATGTGCTGATGCGTGCCCAGTGGGGGTGAAATTACCACCGAATGGATAGATTTTATAGAAATTTGCATAAAGGGCGATTCAAGGGTTTTAACATCTCCTATTTGGAGACAGATCTTTGGATCGGTGTGGATAGATTTGAAGAACAAATGGTGGATGCAACATACAAACTTATTGTTCAGCTACATGAACAATTGCATGATTATGTGGTTAGAAACAAAGATTTTCTCTTGTCTTTCCAACCCGTGAGGGTCTCTTCGCAAAGCCCGAAGACCGTAATAAAGATGGCACAGGCTGCAGAATATGCCCATGTTGGTCCCATGGCGGCGGTGGCTGGAGCCTTTGCAGATGAAGTGGGAAGACTCTTGATTGAAAATTTCGGCTGTTCTGAAGTACTTGTGGAAAACGGTGGAGATATATTCATAAAGAACAAGGAACCTGTGATCGTCTGTGTTTACGCGGGAAATTCTTCACTGTCACAAAAAGTTGGTCTTAGGTTACCGGCAGGTACTTGGGGAGTTTGTACCTCTTCAGGTACCGTTGGACACTCGATCAGCTTTGGAAGAGCTGATGCAGTGACTGTTGTCTGTGAGAATGCCACCGTTGCCGATGCCTTTGCAACTGCTTACTGCAATATGGTAAAGACCGAAGAAGATATAGAAAATTTGCTTGAAACTGCTTTGAACAAACATGTCAGGACAGTTTTAGCCATTTATCGAGATAAACTTGGTATAGTGGGTGAGCACCAGTTGGTGTTCATCAAGTAAAAGATGGGTGATGGTAATGAGGGTAACTGATAAAATAAAAGATTCACAGATCCTTTCGATAGAGATTCTGCCTCCCAACAGAGGGCAGAGTATCGATGAAATATACCGTGTCTTAGATAGTCTGATGACCTTTTCAATAGATTTTGTGAACATCACAAGACATGCACCAGAGATGACTTACATTGAGTTACCGGACAGAATAATCAAAGTTCCCAAGGTCAAAAGACCTGGAACTGTTGGACTAACGGCAGTTCTAATGAATAGATACAGAATAAATGTTGTGCCACATGTACTCTGTTTTGGGATGAACAAATATGAGATAGAGGATATGCTGATAGATCTTCACCTTATAGGCGTTGAAAATGTGTTTGTCGTTCGGGGCGAATATGAGAACGAATCAGGTTTTGACGAAAAGGACACTTACAAACATGCTTCAGAACTGGTAAAGCAGATCTCAAGGATGAATCACGGAGAATATCTCTATCCTTGCGAAAACGCCCAGCCCACGAATTTTTGCATAGGTGTCGCTGGGTATCCGGAGAAACACTTCGAAGCCCCCAATATGCAAGAAGATTTGAGACATTTGAAAGAAAAGATAGATTCAGGTGCGGATTATATTATCACGCAGATGGTTTTTGATTTCGAGGTATACAAGAATTTTTTGGAGCTGGCTCGCCAATGGGGTATACACGTTCCAATCATACCCGGAATAAAGCCTATCGTGAATTTGAGATCGATTTACAGTATTCCAAAGAAGTTTTTTGTCAACATTCCTCAGTCGTTTTTGGTACAGATGCAAGAAGCTCGAACGCCAAAAGAGGAATTTGAAATTGGAACCAGATACATCGCAAAACTTGCAGAAAAGTTGCTTTCCTTCGGTGCCCCTGGAATACATATCTTCACAATGGGTAAGGGTCAATCAGCAAGAGCCCTTATGGAGGCAATCTATGGTAAGGGAGGGTGATCTCATGAAAAAGGTTGCTATTCTTGGAGCAACAGGGTTAGTTGGGCAGAGGTTTATTCAGCTACTTTCGAATCATCCATTTTTTGAGATATCCGTTCTTGCAGCTTCGGATAATTCGGCTGGTAAACGATATTCCCAGATTGTACAATGGCATTTAGACACTCCAATGCCCGATAAGGTGGGTCAAATGGAAGTACAAAGATGTGAACCGAACTTTGATTGTGATTATGTCTTTTCAGCACTCCCTTCAGATATAGCAGGACCAATAGAGGATGAATTTGTCAAATCTGGTTATACTGTGTTTTCAAATGCGGCAAGTCACAGAATGGACGAAGATGTTCCTCTAATGATCGCAGAAGTGAATCTTGATCATTTGAATTTGATTGACCATCAGAAGACATCGGGCAAAATAATTACAAATCCCAACTGTTCCACGATAGGTCTTGTTATGGCACTCAAGCCCATAATGGATCGCTTTGGCGTAGAGCAAGTACATGTTGTAACAATGCAAGCCATCTCAGGTGCGGGATATCCTGGTGTAGCATCTTTGGATATCCTTGACAATGTTATACCCTACATAAAAAATGAAGAAGAGAAAATAATGACGGAATCAAAGAAGATTTTAGGCAAATTCAAAGCTGATCATATCGATTTTGCTGACTTTGATATACAAGCTCAATGTAACAGAGTTCCTGTTCAAGATGGTCATATGCTTTCGGTCTTCGTAGAAACAATTCAAAAAACTTGCGTTGAAGAGATTATCGAGAGTCTTGAACGGTTCTGCCCCCTAAAGGGTATGAATCTTCCAACGGCTCCAGACAGGCCCTTAATCTACTTATCTGAGCAAAGATCACCTCAACCAAAGTTGCACAGAAATTTGGCTAATGGTATGTCAGTCAGTGTTGGCAGGCTCGTACAGATCTCCCAGAAGAGATTTCGATTCGTGGCACTCGTTCATAATACAATAAGAGGTGCGGCTGGATGTGCAATTTTGAATGGTGAAGTTTATGAGTCATTGATGGAAAGATAAGAATGTCGGAGTGATATCTATAAGTCTTCAAATTTTGATCTATCTGATCGTCTCTTTAATCTTCATCGCCATAGCAGTTGTTATTTTGAATACTGTGATAACACACGCGAGGACCACTGTCGATAGAGTAGATAAAGAGACCGATTTTTTCATGG
Source organism: uncultured Pseudothermotoga sp. (assembly GCA_937995655.1). Taxonomy (GTDB): domain Bacteria; phylum Thermotogota; class Thermotogae; order Thermotogales; family DSM-5069; genus Pseudothermotoga_B. The sequence continues at coordinate 72,882 of CALKJI010000004.1, forward strand.
CTGTCGATTTTCTGAGAATGGATTTTTGGTTCCGCTCAATTTCGATCGGCAGTGTTTCTAAAGATGGAATTAGATTCACCTTCAAAGAGAAGATCGATCGATATGAGAAAACGGTGAGCTATCTTGTGGAAAAGGTTGATGACACCTATCAACTGAAGAGGATTGCAAATGATGGAGTTAACGTCGTTTATAAATCCGCTGCTCCCATATCTTTTTCTGAGCCCCACCAAGGCATATGGGCAATACAGATTGAAGGTTTTCAGTTTGAAATGATCAACGCAACGCCAACAGAACTCAGGGCTAGACTCTACGGTGGTAAAGTAAGAACACCAGATTTTCTCCTTCCAAGGTTGATAGAAGTAAAGAACAGATGAACTATTTCTCCTCCAACTTAGGTTTTTCGAGCAGTTTCACCTTTCTCTTGAATTCTTTTATATTCATTTCTTTCAAAATGAGACTTCCAAGGAAGTATTGAAAGGGCAACCAAGTAACATGTCCCGTAGGAATGATGTATCTTTTTGGTTTTCCAAGTGCATTCCACAAGATTTTTCTTGTTCTTAACGGTAAAGCCCTATCGAAAAGTGCTTCTATGAAAGTTATTCTGTCCTTTTGTGTGTACCTTGCATATGCGATAGGATCGATCTTGAGTATTGGATGAATCTGTGAATTTATCATCTGGTCTATGCTCTTAAATGAATCAAGTTTCCTGATATCTTTTTCGAAAGTCTCCAAGAACCAATCTTTGTCGTCCATCTTGTATTCTTTGCCAAGCCCTTTTTTAACATCTCTTCGAAAATAAGCAAGAGTAGGTGAATACCACATCAAAGTGGCTATATCTCCACCCGAAGTTATAATTATTGTTTTTCGAAATTCTTGACTTAGGGCACTTAGAATCACAGAGATCATTCCACCAAGACAGTAACCAACAAGGCAATTGTTTTCATGCCACCATCCCTTCTCTTTTGTAATTTGTAATGTGGTCAGTACATCGACAACTGCATGTTCCCAAAAGAGAACCATTTTTTTGACATCAGCCGAGAAGTATTCTCTTCCACTCATCGATCCGTCAGCAGTTCGGGTGAGATTACCAGGAAGGATAGGAAGAAAGGTTCTCACACCAGCATTTGCTATGTGTATACCCATCCATAGCAAGAATGGGATATTGATCGTCCCAAGACCGTGTAAGAGCATCAGAGAACCCACAGGTTTTTCTTTGGGTTCAATATGATAGACCTCGACTAATTCTGTACCAGGTAAAGGGTGCTCATAGAGCGTCTGGTATTTGATCAAGGAAACTCTGAAGTTTTTCCCCTTCAATATGTACCCACTTGAAAGTTCCGGTGATTTATATTCGAAACTCAAATTCACCATTCACTATGTCCTTTCTAGTTTTTGAATGAAAAATTTTCTTGCAATTTCAAACAAAACTATCCCGGCACTCACCGATACATTCAATGAATCTATGGATGAAAACATGGGTATGCTGATCAATTGATCACATCTTTCTCTAACAAGTCTGCTCAAGCCCTCTCCTTCGTTTCCAAAGACAACAGCGACTGGCGGGATGAATCTTTCCTCGAAAAGGTTTTTGCCTTGCATATCGGCTCCATAGACCCAATAACCGCGCTTTTGTAATCTTTCAATCGTATTTGCGAGGTTTGTTACAACGACGACTGGTATCCTAAAGACCGTACCAGCAGAGACCTTTACAACTGCTGCCGTCACTTTGGCAGACCGGTCTTTGGTGATTACGACAGCACTTGCACCGGCACCAACCGATGTCCTGATTATGGCACCAAGGTTGTGTGGATCGACGACATGATCGAGTAAAACGATCAAATTACCTTCAAGAGAGCTCTCGTCACTGTAATGAAAATCCAAGTCTATCACTATACCTTGATTTTTCTCCTCACCACAGAGTTTTTCTAAGTGCTTTGGAGTTGCATAGGTGTAGGGATAATTGTAGTTTCTCAGAAGTTGTTCGATCCCCTTGAACTTGTCATCGTCACTTTCTTTAAGATAGATCTTTCTAACAGGATATCGGGTTCTTATTATCTCGTCTAAAACGCTCTTACCGTAGACAATCATCTTCGTCATTCTCCAAGGTAATTTCAATCAGTTTCATCAGTCTGTCGTAATCTTGTGATAGATAAAGAAATCCCATGAGCGCTTCAAAGGCTGTGCTCCTTCGGTAGAGAGGATCATTTCCATATTTTTTTGCACCCTTGCTATTCATCGCCCGTCTTACCAAAGACAACTCCGTTTCGTTGAGTAAACTCATCAATCTATCCAAGTTTCTTGCTTGACCATCTCTTGAAACTACTTCATTCACTTTTCTGTGAATTTTGTCAACCTTTAGCAGATCAAGATACTTGATTCTACAATATAGAGAATACACAGCATCCCCAATATAAGCGATCGTTGAAACAGGTAGTTGCAAAACTGTACTATCCTTCACCTCTGACCACCTTTCTCAAGGCAACTTCGTCAAGATACAGTCTGTTGATCCTGTCTTGTTCAAAAATGTATCTTTTAAACCGCCTTGTTCTCAAATTCTGTAAGACTTTTCTATCTCTTCTTGCTGCAAGATACTGCTCTTTAAGATCTTCTTCATTCTTCTTGAGCTGATCGAGTTGTCTATACAGTTCCTTTAGATATGTTTTCTGAAGATCTATGTATACAAACCACTGATTGATTTGTACGCCTGTTATACCCCTCGAGGAACTTTGGAGCATTGTCTTGTAAAGATCACTCAGAGAACCTTCGGCAAATTTAATTTCTTCCTGCAAAGTATTGATTTTCATTCTAGTGGCTGCAAGTTCCAATTTTACTTGATTTTCCTGTGAAATTTTAAGTTGTAGTAACCTTTCTAATCTGAATTTGAACAACGAGATTCTCCTCCATAGAATTTTATTTCATATTGATATTATAGCGTGATAGAATTTTATTGATACTTTGGGGGTGATTTGCCTTGTCCTTCGATTTTGTGGATTTTAAGATGACGAAGGAAGGTCTTGTTTTAGTCATAAAAGATTATGATGATTTAGAAACAGTTATCCACCAACTTGGATCGCGCATATCCCAAATGAGTGGTTTTTTTGCAACGGGAGACAGAATCATGTTAATGATTGAGAACAATGAGAAACATTCTCAAGATATGCCAAAAATTGTTTCCGTCTTGAAGAATATGGGTTTAGAGGTTTCTCAGATACTAATGGGTGTTGCTTCAGGTGAAAACATAAATGTCCGTGGAAGAATGAAAATGGTTGAAGAGGGAGAAACAAAGTCTGGCACAAAGGTGGTCAAAAAGAACCTTAGATCTGGCCAAGCGTTAGTTCATTCTGGAGATGTGATTGTGATAGGAAATGTGCATTCTGGTGCAGAGATTATGGCTGGTGGTTCAATAGCTGTTTTTGGTGACGTCAAAGGTGTTTTGAGAGCAGGTTTGAATGAAGGTGACCAAGCAGTGATAGCGGCTTTGTCTATACACCCAACCTTGATCCAGATCTCTGGTTATATACTCAGAGAAATAGAACCATCCGATGAACCTGTTGTAATACATGTGAAAGATAACAAGATCGTTGTTCAAAAGGCAAAGGATGTAAAATTTCAATAGAGGAGTGATGAAATTGGATGTAAAAGAGCTGATAAAAGAACTTTCCCTTTTGGATGGTCCTTCAGGGTATGAAGCAGAGGTCTTGAAGGTCATAGAAAAAAAGATTGAACCTTTTGTTGACAAAGTTTGGTACAACAAAGTTGGTACCCTTGTGGCAGAGAAAAAGGGATTTGGAAAGGGGAAGCTTGGTATTTTTGCCCATGCCGATGAGGTTGGACACGTTATAACTAAGATAGAAGAAGGACTTTTTGCGAGGTTAGAGATGATTGGTGGAGTAGATCCAAAGATCATGTTTGCACAAAGAGTTAGAATTCATACGAAAAATGGTGTAGCAAAAGGCGTTGTTGGTGTTCTTCCTCCTCATCTTCAAAAAGAGGAACACAGGAATAAAGTACCAAACTTTGACAAGATTTTCGTAGATCTATCTTGTAGTGAACTTGGTAAGTACGTGTCAGTTGGAGATATCTGTGTTGTGGATATGAAACCAGTGGAACTGAATGGCAAACTGTGTGGTAAAGCAATGGATGATAGGGCGGGATGTGCTTCTTTGATTTTGGCAGCCCAGTTGTTGCAGACTCTAAGGAATTATCAAGATGTGTACTTTGTGTTTTCCGGTCAAGAAGAAGTTGCAGGTCCTGGAGCTGTATCGATTGCTTATGAGCTCAAGCTTGATAGAGCAATTGTTGTGGACGTAACCCATGGCGACGTGAAGGTTCCACAATTTGTGCAGATCAAGGTTGGTGAAGGACCTGCCATTTGTGTTGGACCATCGATTGATAGAGAATTTCAATCAAAACTCTCTGAAATTGCACAAAAGCATAATGTCAAAACACAAATCGAGCCTGCTCCCGGTAGATCTGGGACCGATACAGATGAGATACAGCTTACAGGAAGCGGTATACGTACTGCCTTGGTTTCTATTCCTCTCATGTACATGCACACACCTGTCGAGGTGGTAGATCCAAAAGACGTGGAGGAAACTGCCAGGTTGTTAGCCTTAGCTACAACAGTTGAGTGAAGGAGGTGTAATTTTGTACCTGAAAGAATTGACTGAACTCGATGGAGTTTCCGGTAACGAGCAACAAGTGAGGGATTTCATAAATCAGAGAATAAAGGATAAGGTTGATGATCTAAGGGTAGATGTACTTGGCAATCTGATAGCCTATAAAAAAGGAACAAAAGGCAGAAGAAAGATCGTTTTAGCGGCACACATGGACGAAGTTGGTTTTATGGTGACAAACATCGAAGAGGATGGAACTCTGGCTTTCTCGCCTGTCGGTGGAGTTGAAACACAGGTCATGCCTGGCAAGGTTGTCCGTATAAACGGTAAAACCATAGGTGTAATTGGATACAAAGCTATTCACATACAAGATAAGGAGAGTTTACTCAAGCCCTTGTCGGTCGAACAGTTGCGCATCTACATAGGTGCAAAGTCTAAAGAAGAAGCGTCCAAACAGGTCAAAATAGGTGATTATGTTGCCTTTACAACGGCTTTTGACCAGGAAAATGGTAGGGTTACTGGAAAAGCCTTTGATGATCGTGCCGGGTGTTCGGTCTTGATGGATCTCATTGAGAAGAATGATCGGTACGAGGACGATTTGTACTTTGCCTTCGTCGTACAAGAAGAGGTTGGACTCAGAGGGAGCGCCGTTGTGGTAGAGCAGATCCATCCAGATATAGTAATAGTTATAGAAGGGACCACAGCCGGTGACGATCCAGAGTTACCAGAATACCAGTGGGCAACTCACCTAGGCGATGGCCCAGCGGTAACCTTCATGCACAGAGGGTATGTTGTGAACAAAAAAATTTATGAAGCAATATTGAATGTCGCAGTGAAATATTCAATCCCGCATCAAGCTAAAAGAAGAACGGCAGGGGGCACTGATGCAGCAAGATTTGCAAGAACAGGTGCTGGTACCGCTGCTGGTGTTGTTTCTGTACCTTCAAGATATATTCACAGCCCGGTTTCCATGATTGATCTGAACGATTACAACAACGCAGTTCTTCTTTTACAGAAAATTCTTGAAGAAGGGGAGGCATTTGCAAGATGATAGATCTCATAAAGAAGTTGACAGAGGCATATGGACCGAGTGGCAGGGAGGAAGAAGTGCACAATTTAATACTACAGGAATTGGAAGACCATATAGATGGTTATAAATTTGATAATGTTGGAAATCTTCTGGTATGGAAAACAGGATCGAGTGGTAAGAAGGTACTTTTCGATGCACATGCCGATGAAATAGGACTCGTTGTGACAAACATTGATGAAAAAGGCTTTCTGAGAGTTGAAAGTGTGGGAGGGGTCCCACCCCATTCTTATGTTGGTCATAGGGTTAGATTTTCAAATGTTGTAGGTGTTATTTATGTAGAAGGAGAGACGGAAGAAGAAAGAAAGAAGAACTTCACAAATCTGAATTTGGATAACATGTTTGTTGACATTGGTGCAAAGAGTCGTGAAGAAGCAATGAAACTTACCCCGATAGGTTCTTTTGGTGTTTATGATTCGTATTTTTATAGGAACGGTGATCTTTTAATCAGTAAATCCATGGATGATCGAATAGGTTGTGCCATCATAGTTGAAATTTTCAAAAGAATTGGAAAGCCTCACAATACAATCATAGGAACATTTACCGTACAGGAGGAAGTGGGACTTGTCGGTGCATCGGTTGCTGCCTATACGTTGGTTCCCGATGTATGTATTGCCGTTGATGTCACCGATTCATCGGATTATCCAAAGTCTTTCAAGAGACACTCGATGATGCTTGGAAAGGGTCCGGCTATCAAAATCAAAGATAGAGCTTCGATCAGTAACAGGAATATCGTTGAAAAACTAGTTGAAACTGCTGAACAACAGAAGATCCCATATCAAATGGAAGTTCTAACATTCGGTGGTACAAATGCCGCAGTACTTCAGAAAACAAGATCTGGCATACCTTCTGCAACGGTATCGATCGCTACAAGATATGTACACTCTCCAAGCGAAACGGTCTCCTTGAACGACGTCGAGAACACCGTGGAGTTACTCATAAACTATGCGGGGAAGGGAGTGTAAAAGTGCCGAAAGGTCAAATTAAGTTGACCGAAATTCAGGCTCGGGTGCTTGCAATATTGATCATTGTCTTGAGTATTGGTTTTGTGAGCTTCACACTTGCCACATTTTTAATCCTGAAGAGTCGCTCAAATGTCAAGGTAGAGATAGTGGAACTGCCCCCACCAAGAATCGAAGTTCCAACTAAGGAGAGTACACCATCTCAATCTATCACAGAGTACGTGAGTCCCCCCTTTTACAGAATCGAGGACTTCGATTACAAAAAGCTTATCGCACAAGCCATCGAAGTGGTTGAGAAAGGCGTAAAACTATCGGTTTATATTCTGCAGGCAGAAGATGCCCTCAAAGCTATCAGAGGTTCTAATCTACCTTTCTTGATTTGTCAACATTCGAAGGACACTTATACAGTTGGGATCGTTGGTGATTATATTTTTCAGAATTTGACGCCCGTGCGTACTCTGTACGGAGTGCTTGTACTATCGGTTGTAAACAAAGAAACTGCTATGGAGCGAGTATTAGCTTTCAGAAGCGCTGGCTATCCATCTTATTTGATGCATTTCATACGCGATGGACGCGATTGGTACTCTCTCGTAATCGGAGCTTTCAGTGATGTAAATAGCGCAGAAGAATTCAACAAGAAATTGAACTGGACGGAGGTGATGAAAATAGCTGGCACTCAGCGTCCAGGGTATGTGGGGAGAATAACGCCTTGAGATTTACTGTGAGCGAGAAAAGGTTGATTTTTATTACCTTTGTAGGTTTAATAATTCTTTTAGGCTTTGCACTTGAAAAGGGTTACGATAAGCAAAGTGCAATCGTCGATCGAGTAGATCAAAGAAAGATAATTGAGTTTCCAATTGACATTAACTCGGCTTCCTATGAAGACTTGCTACAAATACCTGGAATTGGTCCTGCAAAGGCAAAGGCTATAATCCAGTTCAGGGAGCAAAACGGTCCTTTTAGAACGATTGATGATTTGGTGAAGGTCTCTGGAATTGGTAAGGTAACTGCTCAGAGGATATCGAGTTTTGTGAAACTCGAAGGTTTTCCTCAAGTGGTTGGTGTTAAAAAAATAAACATCAACAGTTCTGGTTTAGAGGAACTTTTAGAACTTCCTGGTATAGGAGAAGTCAAAGCTACTGAGATAATAAAGTTCAGAGAACAGAAGGGACCTTTTAGAAAACCCGAAGATCTTCTCCAAGTACCTGGGATTGGTCCTAAGACATTAGAGAAAATAAAAGATATGATTGTATTTTGAGGAGGTGCTTGTGTGAAAAACACAACTGTGCTTTTGGCAATTTTGGTCCTTGTGATGATGTTGTTTTTGCTGTACGGCGCCACGCAACAAAACTCAAAGATAGTTTTCATCGATGTAAACAGAGTTTCCCAGGAATATCCCAAGATGGTTGAACTCAACGAGCGTTACAAAGCAGATTTCCAGTATTATCAAGGCAAGTTGAACGAACTGATGAAAGAGTATGAAACTTTACAAAAATCAGGAGCAAGTCAGGCAGAACTAGAGAAGAAGCAATCAGAGATTCTTGCTAGAAAACAGCAATATGAACAGTTGTTACAAAATGAATATCAGTCAAGGATGCAACAAGTACTCGCTGAGATTGAAAAGAAGATAGATACCTTCGCAAAGATGATGGGCTATGATTATATACTGAGCAAACAATCGATCGTCTATGGTGACGATGCCTACGATATTACCGATCAGTTGATAAAGTACTTAAAGGCACAATGAATAAAATTGAATGCCATGGATTAGTGAAAAAATTCGGAAGAAAGATCGTCGTTGACCACGTGGATCTCTTTGTTGAACAAGGGGAAGTTGTGGGTCTTTTAGGACCAAACGGCGCTGGTAAAACGACTATCTTCAACATGGTATTGGGGGTTGTTGTCCCTACCAGTGGTAAGATAGTGTTTTCTGGGACAGACATTACAAGGATTCCGATCAGCCACAGAGCGAGGTTTGGTATAACGTATCTCCAGCAAGAGACATCGGTCTTTGGTGGTGTAAAGGTTTTCGAGAATATAGAACTGGTTCTTAGATTTTACGAAAGTGATAAGGAAAAAAGAAAACAGAGAGTAGAAGAGCTGCTGAAGGAATTTGGTATATGGGAATTGAGAAATCAATACGCGAATGATCTGTCAGGAGGAGAAAAAAGAAGATTAGAACTGGCGAGGATGATGGCTCTAAACCCATCTTTTTTGTTGCTTGATGAACCCTTTGTTGGTATAGATCCCAAGACGGTCAAAGATATACAACAGATGATTCGTTCTCTCAAAGAGAGAAATATAGGAATAATAGTGACCGATCATACCGTTGACGCTTTAGCAGAGGTTGTCGATCGCCTCTATATCATTCATAAGGGAAAAATAATAGCCCAGGGAGAGCCTCGCGAGGTTCTGGAAAACACAACGGTCAAGGAGGTTTACTTAGGCACATGAATGTCGGTGTTATAGGATATTCTGGACCTGTTGATTCACCCTTTATGAAGAGGATCTATCAAATTTGTCTTCAGCTGGGAGAGGCACTGGCTAAGAATAATCACATCGTTTTTTGTGGTGGCAGAGATGGTGTGATGGAGCTTGTCTCAGAGGGTGTCAAAAGGGCAAACGGAACGGTTGTTGGAGTACTTCCTCATGGTGAGACGGGAAACAAATATCTATCTTTGAGAATTGGAACACCTTTCGATAACATAACTCGCTCTTTAGTACTCATCGAAAATTGTGATGTCGTGGTCTCGGTTGGCGGGGAGGTTGGAACTGCCATAGAAGTATTGATGGCTTACGCAAGGTCTAAACCGGTGATACTCTTGACCGGTACAGGTGGCTGGACGGATAGATTTTCAGGGATTCTCATAGAGGACAAGTACTTGGACTCAAGAAAAAATACCATCGTGATGAAAGCAGATACTGTTGAAGAAGTTATCAAAATGATTGAAGAAATTGGGAGGCAGAGAAAATGGGTGAAGTGAGACTCAGATTCGCACCAAGCCCAACGGGCCATCTTCATGTGGGAGGTGCTCGGACGGCTCTTTTCAACTGGTTATATGCCAGAAAGATGAATGGGAAATTCATTTTAAGAATAGAAGACACGGATCTTCAAAGATCGACAAAGGAATCTGAAAAGGCAATTATCGACTCTTTAAAGTGGTGTGGTATTGATTGGGATGAAGGTCCAGATGTTGGAGGAGATTTTGGCCCATACCGGCAGAGTGAACGTGTTCTTAAAGGAATATATGATCATTACGCTCGTGCATTGATTGAAAGGCAAATGGCTTATTACACAATCTATGACAAAACAGATATAAAGAAGCCTGTTTTGAATACCTACGAATATCCGAAAGAGTACATACAGCAAGGTCACCAAATCACCATTTCTTTCAAAGTACCAAAGGGAACGACCAAATTCTACGATCTTTTAAAGGGAGATATGGAGTTCCAAAATTCCACAATAGAGGACTTTGTAATCATAAAATCTGATGGTTTTCCCACTTACAACTACGCCGTTGTGATAGATGACCATCTAATGAAGATCACTCATGTTTTCAGAGGAGAAGATCATCTTTCCAACACCCCAAAGCAGATAATGATCTATAATGCCTTGGGGTGGGAAGTACCAGAGTTCATGCACATACCTTTGATACTCGGTTTTGATAGAACACCGTTGAGTAAAAGACATGGCGCAACTTCTGTCGAATATTTCAGAAGTGTTGGGATACTCAACAAGGGATTGATGAACTATCTTGCATTGCTTGGCTGGAGTGTTGGTGAGGAAGAGATTTTCGACATAAAAGAAAGGATCAAAAACTTTGATCCATCGAGTATATCTAACAAAGGTGTGGTTTTCGATCCTGAGAAACTTGAGTGGGTGAATGGTAAACATATGAGAGCCATTGATCCTGAAAAATTATTTGGCGAGTTCGTAGATTGGAGTCGCTTCACTGGTAGAAAAACACCAGAGTGCAGTAAAGAATATGCTCTGAGGGTGATATCTATATGCAGAGAGAAGGTCAACACTCTATCTGCGCTCTATGATCTTTCTTATCCCTTTTTCTTTGATGATTATGTGTATGAGCAAAAATTCATCGATGAATATCTCAAAGCTTCCTATGCGAAAGATGTCTTGGAAAGGGCTCTAGATTACTTTACTCGGCTACAAGATTGGTCTGTTGAAAGTACAGAGAGAGTTTGTAGATCATTGGCGCAGCTTGAAATCGCATCAAAAAATAAGGTTTTTCAGTTGCTCAGAGGTACAGTGACAGGTAAATTAGTCACTCCCGGGCTTTTCGAAACTCTGTGGGTATTGGGTAAACAGCGTGTGATTTTGCGAATTGAAAAGGCTTTGTCATACACTCGAAGCTGGGCTTAGGGCCTGGCTCTTTCACCTTTCAAAACTCCGGGTAACCAGTTATTTCTTGCATCTGTTTATATAGAGGTTTAAGGTTTACATAAATTTTCTTGTAGACTTTTTCATAAAGTTGTAAATAGAGATCTTCATATTCTTTTTGTGGTTCGAATTTCTTGGAGTATCTAACCATGTTTTTCACGGCCTCATCAAAAGTTTTATAATATTTCAGTCCCACGAAGCCAACTATCGCAGCACCTAGTCCCGAAGCTTCATAAATCTCTCCTCTGAAGACTTCCCGGTTAAGTACATTTGAAAGTATTTGACAGACAAAGTCAGATCTTGAACCGCCACCTGCTACCATTATTCTTTCGATGGGTACTCTCGAAACTTTCTCTATTTTTTCAGCGGCATCGCGTAACGCATATGATAGCCCTTCTATTATCGCTCTGTACAAATAAGCCCTACTGTGAACATCACCAAAACCTATAATTGCACCCCTCGCCTCTGGCATTTTCAATGCTGCTCCCCAATAAGGCTGAAGTATTAAACCCATAGAGCCAGGATTGGTATTTTTGAGCAGTTCATCAAAGATTACTTCCGTGGGAACACCCTTTTGTTCAGCGAGCTGAGCTTCGTAATTGCCAAATTCCTTCTTAAACCAGTTGACCATCCAAAAACCCCTAAAGATTTCAACCTCTGGATTGAAATATCCTGGTATTACGGCAGGGTATGACGGCATGAATTTGATCGGTTCAAGATACCTCTGTGAAGTTATCTGCAAAGTAGTTGTTGTGCCAAGGCTTGCGCAAGCTGAAGATTCTGTCAAACACCCTGTCGCAAGAGTTTCACAACCCTTGTCTGAGCCAGCGGCAATCACAAGGACTCTTGATGATAAGCCTGTCAATTGCTGGGCATATTTGGTGAGTTCACCTATCACTGTTGCAGAACTGACAAGTTGAGGAAGTTTTTCTTTCTCCACTTGAAATAGGTATGGTTGATAATCTACTTTAGGATCTGCCCAATTTTGTTTTTTGTAATTGAAGGGTATGTGCCCTATCTGGTTTGCGATAGAATCTACGAATCGTCCAGTTAACAAATAGTTGAACCATCCAGAGAGTAAAAGGAACTTGTGAGTCTTTTTCCACAGTTGTGGTTCGTTCTGTCTTATCCAGTTTGCTTTACATTTTTTCGCTGAAATAAAGGCAGCTTTATCCATTCCGATGATCTTGAAACCTATCCTATAGTGCAATGGTAAATGACAATCGTATTCAGCCATCCTCTGATCAAGCCATAGTATTGCTGGTTTTAGTGGTTTACCATTCTGATCGAGAATCACACACGTATCTCTCTGAGTTGTTACAATGATTGCTTTAACCATTTGCCATTTCTCAGAATTTCTCTGTCTTAAAATGGAACAAGACTTTGCCAAGGCTTGTTCGTATACAGATAGATCTTGTTCCGCCCATCCAGGTTTTGGTGAAAGATAGGCTTGTGGGTATTCTTCCTTGTGTAAATCGATCAATCTACCTAATGGGTCAAAAAGAAGTGCTCTCAAACTTTGTGTGCCACAGTCGATTGAGAGAACCAGATCCTCCATCTTTGATCACCCCGTATTAATCTACGATCTTTATCACATTTATGATTTTACTCTGTTTGTTCAAAATGTTGAAAGACTGTGTACGATCATGAAATTTTGATAAAAGTGTGCTGAAGTAAGTTATCTTCACCGACTAATTCTGAGGGGGGACCGTTCTCAACACCACTTAATAAAACTAGAGTATTGATCTCCATTATGGGTGAGGAATGGGCTCATTTTACAGTATATGCCTTTGATTGTAATGGAAAAAAGCTTTGGCAAAATGCCTACGATAGCGAGTAATATTCAACTTTAACTATCGATCTTAGTAAGTTCATCAAAGTTCACGATGATAACTGGGGTCTCCTTTTGATTGATTCAAATTCATTATTACACCTCACAGTTTTATATGAAGATGTGGAATATGGACTACTATGTAAAGACCACATTTTCGAACCAGTTTGGTTTTTTGAAGACACCAAATATTACTGGTACGCGGCAGGTTATGTCAACAAAGGAAACTCCGAAACAGGACTCGTATTGATAAATCCTAACAACAAAGAAATGAATGGTCCTTTCTGGATATGTGACTCAAAGGGTCGGACCGTTAAAAACCTTTCGGGTACGATAAAACCTTACTCGGCTGTATTCTTTAAATTGGCAGAGTTCATCAGAAATGACGTAGGTTTTGTCGACATCCAGACCGATCTACCTATAGTAGTTGCTGTTGAATATTATGAAAAAGGTGGACTATGGCTTGTTGATAAGGTTGTTTCATGCTATAAAACTACTGAATGGTAAGAGTAGACGGAAATTGAAACCTGCGATTGTGTGTGCAAATTTAAAATATCATTGTGGAGAATCTTTGAAACTTCATTGTGAAAATTTCTTTATGTATATAGTTTTCTTTGTTCCAAGATTGGTAGAGATCAAATGTTCGCCTAACTGTGTTGGAAAAACAATGAATTGCAGGGTTTCTTCTTCCAAAGGTGGTACCAAAAGTCGTTTTGTCTGGATGGGTTCTTCGTTGAGATATAAAACAACATCATCTTCATATGTCAGTACACCGTGGTTTTTCGTAATGACTGAAACGATTAATTTTTCTCCAACTTCCAACAGTTGTTTCGATAAAACCATCGTCGACTCTGTTTCATGTTCGAAGGCTGGAATGATCTTCCACATATTTTCGTCTATGAAATCTACTGGTCTCATTCTAAAAGCATAGTGATAGGGTTGTGCTGGTAAAATGTATTCTTTGTGTGGCAGTGCTCCCCAACTGTTGTCACCGCCCAGTCCCATTTGTTTGTAATCAACGTTGACAGTTATAAAATCCCTCTGAGGCAATTCGTCCACATGCTTTGCGCCCTCTAGGTCTTCTATCGAGAACGGCCATACACTGAAATCTATTGTGGGCAAGCCGGAGACAAATAGAGATACTTTTGAATCTGTAATGAAGAACCATCTCACATCACTTCTATTTCCCGTTTCCTGTGGTCTGACATACGGGTGAAACATCTGTTCCACTGTTTTAGTATATACACCGAAAACACCACTTTCTTTTCTATCTTGATATGTCTCATCGGGTCCTCTTCCGTACCATTTCACCGTTCGGAAGTTTTTAAGCACCTTGAATTGAATGCCTATTCTTGGAATTTCAGGCAGTTCGTGATTTGGATATAGTGTGTAATCTACCAAAATATCGTTATTTCCAAAGATCGTATAGGTCAAATACAACCAACTATCTTTTGGCAAATGGTAGATCGTTGAGATAACAACCCTATTTTCGCCTTTGTTACAAAACATCTTATGCAGTCTCCTAAGATGGCTTGCATACTTCCAGATAGCCAATCTCTCATGCATTCTGTTGCCAATATCGTTATCTGTAGGGGCTCTCCAGAAATTCGGTACTACAGGTTCATAGAGTAGTTCATACTCCTTAAAAGTTATCTGCTCTAAAAGACCTGTGAATTTTGAAAAACTTAAGCTCATATCCTTTGTTTTTACACAGTAATGCTCTTTTGTTTCATCAAGGCTCACCTTTTCCTTTACAGAGATTCTTTCAAGAGCCGGTTTCTTCAGTTGAAACTCTTGCCACGCAACGACATGGCCCACTGGCGCCCATGGCTCTTCTTTTTCTGTGGCAAATTTGATCTCAAGGAAGTATTCATAATCATCTTCTAACCTTGGCAACTCCAATCGAAGTAACGTACTATCTCCTGCTGGTAAGGATATCTTGAATTCACCTTTTACAATCTCAAAACCGTTTCTTTTTAGAACCCACATCCCTCTAAATTTCTCAAGATTTGTAAAGATGTAATCGTTCTTGATGTGAAATAGACCGTTTTTGAGCATTTTTATCTCAATGTACTGGTAAATCTTTTTGACTTCCATGAGTTCTGGTTCAGGAGTTCTATCTGGAAGAACTACTCCATTACAACAAAAGTTGCCGTCGTTTGGTTCATCTGCGAAATCTCCACCGTACGCCCAGAATTTCTTGCTGTTTTTATCTATCTTTTCAATGCCTTGGTCTACCCAATCCCAGATACATCCACCGTGAAGATATGGGTTGTTTTTGATTATATCCCAGTAATCTTTCAGATTTCCCACACTGTTTCCCATGGCGTGTGCATATTCACACATTATGAGTGGCCTATTTTGTTTTCTCGATGAATATTCTAGAAGTTTGTCAAGGGAGGGATACATGACAGAAACGATATCAAGGTAGAAACCGTCACCGGGCTTATCTGCACCGAGTGGTGCATAGTGGACCAACCTAGAATTGTCTCTTGATTTGATCCACATCGCAGCTTTTTGGAAGTTCTTGCCATCTCCAGCTTCATTACCTAGTGACCAGAAAATGATGCTGGGGTGATTTTTATCCCTCTCTACCATGCGTTGAACTCTATCGGTATGCGCTTTTTCCCATTCTGGTTTGTTTGCCAAGGTGATCTTTTCATCCCAACCAACACCGTGTGATTCTATATTTGCTTCGTCTATGACCAGAAGACCATAATAATCACAAAGATCATACCACTTTGTCTGGTTTGGATAATGTGAAGTTCTAACAGTATTTATGTTATTTTGTTTCATGAGCTCTATGTCTTGGATCATTGTTTCAGCAGTCACAGCATGACCTCTTTTGGGGTCGAATTCGTGCCTGTTGACGCCTTTTATGTAGAGTAATTTTCCATTGAGCAACAATCTACCATCTTTCACTTCGATCTTTCTAAATCCGAAATTGACCTTCTTTTTGTCCTCTTTCAATTCTACACACAGTACATATAGCCAAGGTGTCTCCCAAGACCATTTCAGTGGATCTTTCATATCAAAGCAGAAAGAAACCTCTTTTTCTCTATCTATCTCGACCTTTGTTCTGTGTAGAACATGTTTCTCTCCATCTGGATCTACCATGGACAAAGTCAAAAGATCTTCGACTTTTTCACCGTACAGATTCATCAGGCTTACATCAACGAACAATTTCGCATCTCTGTAATTTTGGTCCAGTTCAGTCCTCACAAATACATCTCTTATATATAATTTCGGTGAGGCATAGATATAGACATCACGGTATATACCAGCAAACCACCACATGTCTTGGTCTTCTAAATAACTGGCATCACACCACTTTAAAACCTCAACAACAATGGTGTTCTCGCCGGGCTTGAGATGTTCTGTTACCCTAAACTCTGCGGGAGTACAACTGTCCTTGCTGAACCCTACTCTCTTACCATTGATCCACAGATAGAAAAAGGAACGAACACCTTCAAAGTGAAGAAAGATCTCTCTCTCAAGCCAAGAGGTGGGTATGTTCACTTTTTTTCTGTAAATACCCGTTGGATTGTAATCTTTTGGTGGTTTAGGTGGTTCACATTCAAAGGGATAGATTGTGTTCGTATATATTGGTTTATCGTACCCAAAAAATTCCCAATTACTGGGGATTTCTATGTCATCCCACGGAGAATCATCGAACTCTTCAGAAGAAAAACCTTCCGGTAAGAGAAAAGGTGATTGGGAAAGGAAAAACTTCCATTTACCATTCAAGAATATAAGATCTTTTGGATACATCCATTCATTTTCGAAGGGGTCAAAATAAGGTATGAAAGCACTATGAGCTCTTTCTGTTCCCTCACTCAGGAGTTCCGGATTTTCCCATTCGAGCATCTTCTCTCCTCCCGTGGGTCTACTTTACTTTTAACAATTCAAATTGATCTAACCATCCCCAGTTTCCAGACTTTCCCTTGACAACAACACTTATTCTAATTTTACTAGAAAGGACCTCTATTTCCTTTATTACGGGATTATTCCACTTCAACCATCCGGTGTTTACAATGGGTAAAACTCGATCTGGCCCACCATAATTACTCACTATTAACTGAACGTGATCTCCTCCGCCACCCTGGATCCACATACTCAAAGTGTAAATGCCTTTTGTTATGTTCTCTACAACCTGGTACATTTCAAACTCAAAATCCCTATCTAACCAGTAATTGACGGCATATTTCCCATGGTGCGCATTTTGTACAGGGTTTGCCAATGCAATCTTCACAGCTTTTTGATCGCCTTCAATTATCCATGGGTCGAAGACACC
Source organism: uncultured Pseudothermotoga sp. (assembly GCA_937995655.1). Lineage (GTDB taxonomy): Bacteria > Thermotogota > Thermotogae > Thermotogales > DSM-5069 > Pseudothermotoga_B. The sequence goes on from CALKJI010000004.1 coordinate 90,071, forward strand.
CGTTTCAAAACTTGGGTTGAGTATATAATTTTCTCTATCTTTCACAATCACTTTCGCATCGATTTCTCTTTCTATTTGTAGTATTCTCCCTTTCACAACATTTTCACCTACTTTAAGATTCACTTTCTCCCATTCCACTTCCAGAGATCGGATAGTGTCATCACTGAAGAATACTTTGACAAATTGAGGCAATTCAGGCTCTTCACCCAAGAAAATTTCTACTTTCACATCAGAAATTGCTTCAATTTCTACCCTTTCGACGACTTTTTCATGAACTTGATTGAAAATCTTCATTGAACTGAGTGCATTACCATCAAAATCGAATAGTGCTTGGTTTTCCCAGGGATTACCTTCATCGTTTTTCCATCCTACTCCTCTTACAGGTATCCATGCTCCTTCCCAGTAGAAAAAGCCGATTCCTTTACCTTGAGGAACAGACTTCAGCACTTCTATCAAATCTTTCAAAAAAGCAGTCTGTCCCTTCACCGTTGGTTTGTACCATGAAACTTGTGCTTCACCAAATATATTCGGGTGACCATCGGCGTCATTCAGAGTCCAAGCATAGCCTGTTTCAGCTATAAGTACATCTTTACCATATCTCAGCGAAATATCATTCAGGTTTGATGACAGATCTTGTAATGTTCCATGCCAATATGGGTAATAAGATACACCTATGACATGAAACTCTACACCACGTTGGATAATTTCATCGAAAAACCATCTAAATAAAGAATTGTTCCCACCCTCTGCAAGATGAATCATCACTTTTATTTGAGGATCAACCTCTTTCACTGCCTTTATAGCCTCCTTTAACAAGGCTGTAAGTCCATCAAAACCTCCAGATCCTTGGCCAAAAATTTGACCATCAGGCCAAAGAAATCCATTGTTTAATTCATTTCCAATCTGTACCATATCGGGTAATGCCTGATGATCCTTCATATACATCAAAACATCTTTTGTGTGTTGATATACAGCCCTTACCAAATCTTGGCCGTGCAAATTCTTCCAGGCCTTTGGTTTACTTTGTTTTCCAGGATCAGCCCACCAATCACTGTAATGAAAATCTATGAGTACTTTCATACCTAATCTCTTAGCCCTTTGAGCTATTTCTGTCATGTTCAAATAATTGCAATTTCCCCCACCCAATGGTTTTCCACTCTCGTCTGTCGGATCATTCCAGACTCTGAGCCTTATCCAATTGACTTTGTTATCTTTCAAAATTTCAAGACAGCCTCTTTCAACTCCATTTTCATAAAATGTACCACCCATTTTTTCAATCTCATAAAGCGTTGAAAGGTCTACACCAATTATGAAATCTTCGGCGGGCTTTATGATTCCTAAGTACACAGCAGGTATCAGCAAGAGTAAAAGATTGATTATTTTCATTTACACTGCCCCCTTCACAACATCTCTGATCAGACCACCAAGAACCACAAGTGGTATTTTTTCGATCTTGCTAAATCTTACCTAGATTTTCGTCTTTTCTTACATGACCTCTTGTAAAGATTTCTGCAAGTGCAGGTACAACAAAGAGCGTGAACAATGTGGTTATAGTCAAACCAAAGGTAATGACCCAAGCTATTGGTGATTCAAGTTCTGAGCCTTCATTTTTGCTTAAGGCAACCGGCAACAAAGCGATTACTGTTGTTAGGGTTGTCATGAGTATGGGTCTCAATCTGAGTGAGGCGGATTCGATCACCACCCGGCGAAGAGTTTCTTCTTTGCCCAATCTTTGTTGAATGAAAGTTATCATGACTATAGCGTTGTTCACAACAACCCCCACGAGTGTCAACATACCGACCAAAACAGGTAGATTCAAAACGTACCCAAAGATCATCATGACCAAAGCCAGTGCCACTACAGCTACAGGAACGGTTGTAAAGATTATGAACGGTGTTGTGAATGATTCAAATTGGGCACTCAAAAGCATGTAAACAAGTAATGCAGCTACAATTATAATTGTCTTGAATTCTTTTAGTAAGAGATCCAGCGATGTCTTCTGCCCGCTAAGAGAATAGTTCACGCCATCTATCTTTGATTCATTAATCGCTTTCTGTACAAGGTTTGTCAGTTGTGAAACTGTGTATGGCGACTTCACAATGTCTACATAAACAACTCTCTGGCCGTTTTTGTGTGCAATCGATCCGAGAGTGGTTTTCTTTCCGATATGACTCAATACATCCAATGGTAGTTCCTGCCCTCTCACATTCTTGAAAAGGATCTGTTGAATATCATCCACTTGCTGGATTTTGCCAGTTTTAATATAGACGGGCAATATACCATAATTTGTACTCAAAGTGCCAAATTGTTTTCCAATCGTGTAGTACTGAAGATCCATAAATAACTGCGCAGGTATCAAGCCAGAAAAGATCGTTTTGGATCTATCTATATGGACAAAAAATGTTTCAACGGTTGCCTCGCCTCTGATAGAAACCTCACCGACCTTCTCCCCTCTGAGTTTTTCTCTCAAATCTAATGCTGCATTCATCAGTTTATCTATGTCTTTACCAGTCAGTTCAACCGTCAAGGGGTATCCAAAGACCTCTGAAAGAAAATCAGCCTGACCTATTTGAATCTCCGCTCCTTCTATTTTCAAAGAAGAGATTTCTTTCAACAATTTTTCCTTGTTTTTTACATATTCTCTTCGCTTGCCCATGAACCAAATCTCAATCGTAGCTTTATCTTCCCGAGCACCACCTATTATTTGCGAAAGCTCACTGGTGATACCCACATCAGAGTACACAGTCTGTATCTTGTATTCACTCTTTTTGCTTAGAATGAAATCTTCAATTTGTTTTGCAATCTGTGATGTCTTCTCATATCCTGCTTGATTCTCGGCCTTCAGATTTATCGTCAATGTGTTGGATGCGAAATTTGGAATGAAACTCCTTGGCCTGGTCAATACATAATAGATGGAAAAAACTACAGCAAGTGCTGTTAGTGCGAAAAGCACCCATTTCTTCTCCAAGGCTTTGTTCAAAGTTATTTTATAGTGCTCCTTTAATCTCTCAAAGCTTTGTATTTTCCTACTCTCTATCCATCTTGAACCTGCAGGAACGAGTATGCCTGCGACAATGAGAGAAGCCCCGAGAGATAGTGAGAGTGTCGCCGCAAAGTATTTAAACATGGTTGCGGCAAAGCTTTCGGTAAAGAGCAATGGAACAAAGACTATAATCGTTGTTGCTGTGGAAGCGAAGATGGCTCCAAAGACTTCCTTGGTACCATTTGCTGCCGCTTCATCGTATACCAGACCATCTGATTTATACCTGTATATATTTTCAAAAACAACGATTGCATTATCTACCAACATTCCTACGGCCATTGTCAATCCGCCGAGGGTTAAAAGATCGATATTTATTTTGAATAAATACATCAAGACGATGGCAAATATGAGCGAAATAGGTATACTCAATGAGACAATGATCATACCCTTTATGTCTAATACAAATATCATTACAACTATTGCAGCTCCGATCAGCCCGAGTATGAGATTTTTCAACAGGTTATTGATGGCTCTTTCAGTGTACAGGGATTGATCTATCAATGTAGAATATGGTACTTTTAAATGATTGAGGATTGCTTTCACCTCTTTGACGGTGTTCACAGTATTTGCGCCAGCCCTTTTTCTAACGGAAATTACGTTCGACTGCTCTCCATTAACTCTCACCAATCCTTTAACTTGTTCATCGACGATTTGTACATCTGCAATTTGCCAGAGTCTCACTGGGACAAGAATCTTTGGCATCTGCCCACTCATAGCCATTTGATAAGAAAGACCGCGGAAACCGACTATTGTATTTTTTAGATCATCAACATCTTTGAACCTTCCATCTACAGTAATCGCATAGACACTTCCCTTTTCATCCTTAAGCTGTCCCATTGGATATACAACATTTCCGGCCAAGAAAGTATCCAACAAGTTCAGATCCAACCCAAGATTTCTTGCCTTTTCTTGGTCTATGTTCACCATTACAACCTTCCCTGGCTTTCCCAAGATTTCCACTGCCGACACATCTGGCAAACGCTTTATTCTGTCAATGAAGGAGTCGGGGTCTTGAGTTGTGGTAAAGACGAAAACTGGAACGATCGACGGATCGAATTCAACAACCCTTGGCTTGACCTGTTCAGGCAAATTTGCTTGCGCTATGTTGAGGTATCTTTCAAGCCTTGAGGAGGCGCTTAGAACATCTACGCCCCATTCGTATTCTACAAGGATCAAACAGAGGCCAGGTTGAGAAACAGAGGTGAAGTTCTTCACACCAGGTACGGTTGCTATGACTTTTTCAATTGGTTCTGTCACAAGTTGTTCTATCTCTTGAGGGCCCATACCCATGCATGTTGCAAAAATTGCTGCGTATGGATATTCAAGTTGAGGTAAAAGCTCTATATGTAACTTTCTTAATGCAACAACTCCGATCACCAGAATAGCAAAAAGAAGCATGAATACAGCAATTGGTCTTTGTGCAGATCTTTTTGGGATATTCAATTTCCCACCCCCATGCTACAACTATTTCACTGTCCCACCGCAGAGTTCTATCACTATTTCTGCCCAAACAGTATTCAAGTCGATCAGATTAAGCCTTTGACTTTTTGAAATCACTGGAAGCTCTGTACAGGCAAGCAGTACATTCCCACCAAGAGCAGGTTCGACGTCTTCATACCAAATTCTCTGAGCTTTTGAAATCTCCCCAGCTTTCACAGAATAGATTATCTGCATCAGATAGTCCTGCAATTGGGGGTTTGGAATATGTAAGATCATTCCAACTCTTTGCGCAGCTTTTTGATAAACACCGCTTTTAATCAGTCCCTTTGTTCCTGTAAGCCAGGCTTCGTTGATGCCGCCTTTTTTAAGTTTCTCTATAGCAAGTTCTGGTAGGCTGAGCACAGGTATATTGCTTTGTTCTTGTACCTTTTGGAGAAATGCATGTGCCGTGTTACATATGAAAACAGCAAAATCTGCACCAGCCAATTCAAGTCTTTTGACGGATTCAACAAGATATGGCGTTGGATCTTCGCCACCGTACAAGAGTGCTGTTGTTCTGTCTGGTACGGCCGTGTTGAAATCAACTATCATTCTTATATGATCTTGATCCCTTTCTGCTTTTGTATGCTCAACAACCTTTTGGAGAAAATCTACCGTTGAAAGTGAACCCATTCCACCCACGATGCCAGCTATTTTCATCTTTTCACCCCACTCTATTTATAGACTGCCGGTGTGCAAAGACTGATTTTATATCCTTCAAACTCAAAAATCGCTTCTAAGTAATAAGCAATGTGTCTTGATTCTGGGGGATCGATCTGGACTGAGTACAAGCCTTCGTTTTTCAGAACTGGTAACTTTATCCAAAGTGAGCCTCTAAAATCGGTTGTATCTGAAACAGCTCTGTTCACATAAACTTCTTTAATTTGAGCACTATCTTTCACGGTTATCTTGTCATTCTCTATAGAAAATTCAAAGTCAGGCAGCCTGTCTGTCAAAGCAAGTTTGAGGAAGGTTGATGAATTTTCAACTACATATGGGATGTTGGTGATGCCGTGTTTGTTGTTTGGAACGTACAGTATATAATTTTTCCCCGCTAGATCGTAAAAGTAAAGGTTCGCTGAGTATATAGTCCAATACTCATCGTTTGTGGCATTTATTATGTATTTAGGCATGGTTAGTCTGTCTCTGTATGTGTATGGATCCACCATCTTTAGAAGTTTTTGACCTTCTTCCGTGTGGACCATCTCTGGAAGTCCTCGCCTCACATAGGGTGCTATGCTTTCACTATATTTTCCATACATCTTCATTTGTTGCTCAAGTTGTTTTGAAAAGTTCAAATTGTCAAAGACAATGGGTGCTATGGCAAAGACACGATCATCGACCACGGCGGTAAGCCATGTGGTCCAGCCCCTTTTCGAAGGACCGGTTACGAAAAATCTATTTATACTAAATAACTGTTCAACTAGATCCATCGTTGCTACGGCGGCTGTGGTCATTGGAAACAGTAGTGGCAAGGTGGCGTCTTTTGTTTTCGTATACTCCAAAAATGTGTGGGCTATCAAATCATCTTCTTTTAAACCAAATATGGGTTGATTTGGTACATCACCAAGTACTACAAAAACCGAAGAGAATTTTTCCGCGATCCAAAGATAGTCCTGGACCTCTTTTGATCTAGTGGGGTCAAAATCTCCGGTGATGAACAAAACAGCCACGTTGTCGAAGAGTACATCCTTTGGTCTAACTATCAGAAGATCATGAAACCACCTGATATTTTGCCACTTTTGGCTTTCCAATAGTACATGGACCATCTTTATTCCTGTGTCTGTTGTTTTTTCAGAGATAATTTTGTAATTAACATTTTTGTTACTGATTACATAATCTGTTAATTCATCTGAAAGGGAAATAACTGCAACTGCTATTAGAAAAAACACGAAAGTTTTTTTCATACCATCCCTCCTTTATAATTTATTATACAAAAAGATAGGCTCACCTTTGCCTGAAAGAGAAGATAGTGTAGACAGCAGGAAATATGAATTGATCAAAATCCTCAACTTTTGCCATGTACGTTAAGGTGAAAGCGCTGTTACTTAGAAGGATGTGCGCCTGCAAACATTTGTAGGGTACTTTGTTCGACGAGAATTGAAAGATTCTCCAGTAGAATTCCTCTCCTTGAACCAGATTTTTGCCCTTTGAAAGTTCTCTATAATCTGAAAGGTTGGCAAGTGAGTTTTTCTCAACTGACTTGGCATATTCTTCAATATTTAGTTTCTTTGGCAGTTCCTCAGAAACTATCTGAATATATCCCACCTTGTTACCTTCGATAGCTATGAAGGAACCTATCTCGTCTTGAACAGGTTCTATGGCTTCAAATGGCTCAATTAGATTCACGGAGTATCGAAATTTTTCATTCAAGTATTCTTGTTTGATAGAAGCTATCTTTATACTACTCATAGACAGTAATGCAGGAACAAGATACTTGTGAAAATCTTCATGCGTTGAATAGTAGGTTATGACAAAACCTTTTTGGAATTTGACGAAGACAATCTGAAAGGCTTCAGATTTCACGTTGGAAGTACTGAGTGAAAACTTTCTGTAGAAAACTTGTAGCTCATCTATTTTCAACAATCCGTTAGCTGTTTCTTCTGCCGCCACAAGTTGCATTCCTATCAACTTTGAAAAGGTTATCAGATCTGTTGACTGAGGAAGACTGACAGACAATATCTGCAATATAGAATTACTTGTTAGGACTTTGAAGGCTCCTATTTCATTTGGATTTGTCGGTTTGACCGTTATAAATGGATCGTAGACAGTTAAGGCAAGATCACCATTAGGTGAAAAATAAAGTGTTTGTGCAAACAAAGAAAGAGAGAAAATAATCACCAAGACAACTAAGAACCTCATCCAATCACCGTCCTCAATCATTATACACATAAATTCGATCGTGTATAATAATTAGTGTGAAGATCTCTATGAAGATTATTGTGTTAATTTGCGTGACAATTATATCTGTCATTGTCCAGGCGAAGGTGATAGTCTTTTTATATCACCGTTTTGACGATGCCAGGTATCCATCAACAAATACGTGGACGACTGAGCTTGAAAATCATATTCGACTTGTAAAAGAGCTCGGCTTTGAGATTTGGACAATAAGGGACCTTGAAGAATATGTCTACGGAAGGAAAAAGATGAATAAAGATGCGGTTGTTTTCACAATAGACGATGGATACCGTTCTATTTACGATAAGGCTTACAAAATCTTCAAAAAGTACAATGTTCCTTTCTGTATCTTTCTTCAGGTTGGTGCTGTGGGATATCCAGATTACCTTACATGGGAAATGATCTATGAAATGCTCAAGAATGGAGTAGAATTTGGAAATCATTCTTTTAGCCATCCAGATTTTCCTTCTTTCATTTCTAAGATGGGTGAAGAACAGATGCTTGAGTACTTCAAATCAGACCTTCAGAGAGCCCAGCAAGTGTTCAAGGAAAAAACAGGAAGGACTCTGAACTATTACGCCTATCCATACGGGCATTATATTCCACAGATGATTGATATCTTAAAAGAAGAAGGTTTTAAGCTCGCATTCACTCAGAATCCAGGACCTTACGATCTGAGTTATGGTGCCTTTGAAATACCAAGAGAACCATTGCTCGAAGATTGGGCAACGGAAAAACATCTTAGATATGTTTTGAACAGAGAACCGCTTGTCACGGAAAATTCGCCATTTGTATTACAGAATGGTATAATGACAATAAAAACTAAAATATTGATTCCCAAGGAGGTGAGGTACGCGACCCTGTACGTGTCCGAGAAAGGCATTATTAAAAGTCATCTCAAAGATAACGAGATCTTTGGTGAAACCAAGCTGACAAAGATGTATAACAGACTCATGATAAGTGCAAACGATGGTAGAAAGGAGTACTTGAGATACTATCTAATCTTTAACGCACAGGGTGAGTGAATCCGTAAACAGGGGTGATGAGATTGAAAAAAATCATAATGATTTTAACGCTCACTGCTCTTTCCGTTACCGTTTCAAAGTTCACTTTTGAGTTTGTTAGTTATTTTGAAAACCTTGAAAGCCAAGAAGAAATTGTTGAACTCAGCTTTGATAGTTACAAAGACCTTTTGACGTTCTTTGAAAAGATAGAATACGATTTGAGCAAAAAACAAGTCCCAGTAGTTATCTTGAAAAACTTGCCAAGGGATATGGATCGGATAGAAGATGTTCAGCTCAAAAAAGACCTGTTCATTCGAATAATGTTGCCGATAATATTAAAGGTAAACGAAGAGATCGAGCAAGAGAGGGAAGAAATCATCAAACTGTCAGATGATAGTTGCGAACTCAGGCATTATCTTACAAAATACAAAGCAAAGACTAAGCAAGAACTTTTGGAAAAGGTTGATGTGATACCTGTTGAAATTGCTTTGGCTCAAGCAGCAATCGAATCGGCTTGGGGGACTTCAAGGTTTGCACTTGAAGCCAACAATATTTTTGGAGAATGGACCTTCAGCCCCGGAAATGGAATTGTCCCAAGAGAGCGTCCCGATAACGAAATATATGAAGTGAGAAAGTTCCGAGACCTAATTAGTTCCGTGAGAAGTTATGCTTATAACCTGAATGTGTCGCCCTTTTACAGAGAGTTCAGGGCTATAAGGGCTGGCAAGATCAGAAAACCCATCGAGGATGGTCTATTATATTACTCACAAAGACGTGAAAAGTATATTCAAGAAATCAAAATTATTATGATCAATAATAAATTTGTAGAATTTAGAGAACACAAAGCCTGCCCAATTCAAGTTGCTTTGATATCAGGAATGAATTTGGTAAAATAATCTGATTAAACTAAGATAAAATGTTGATTTTTTTAAAAAGTGGTATAATATCAATAGAAGGAGGGAATATTATGAGGAAAGGTTTTACCTTGATCGAACTGTTAATAGTTCTGGCAGTAATAGCAGCTTTGATGGCTATTGTGACGCCTATCGCATTGAATGCCGTCTCACAAGCAAAGGCAACGCAGGTGGCAGCCAACTTCAGGAACATCAAAAGTGCCGTTGAAAGCTATGTGAACATCGAAAGAACTCTACCATCTACGTGGACTAGTCTTTCGGGATATCTAAGCTCTATACCTGCAGATTTTAACTTCACTGTCGATACTTGGGATACCACTGGCGCAGCTACGGTGACAATAACTTATAACGGCACAGTTGATGTGAATAAGCTCAGGAGCGTTTACGATGAAATCAATACTAACAAGCAACTCATAGTTAGACTAAGACGCTGGTGGTAAGTTAACTCTCTGAGTGTAATAAAACCCAGCAGGGACTACCTGCTGGGTTTTGTATTAATTTGTTTTCTTTAAAGTCTTTGTGACTGAAAAAATCTTTAAGACCGTGCTTTTACGCCAAGCTCGCTAAAATCATCTTCAAGCCTGCGCGAAGAGTTTTCAACCCTCTGTTTCAGTGTTTCTGTTTTCCTTCTGAGTACTGTGATAACCCTTTCAATCCTTCTGATCATCTCACGTACAGGTTTTTCCTGGGGTCCACCAGTTATCTTTCTTACCTTTATAAAATGCTCTGGCGAAAGTATACTTTCAATCTGTTTTTGGCTCAACGTGAACCTCTTACCAGAAGCTTTTTCAAATGCTTCAGCTAAGATTTCGTAGTTCATGTCAGATTTAACATACAGAGAAACAATAGAATGTGCTTGGCGAAAACTTATCTTAAAGGTTCTCACCAGTTCATCGGCAAGCTCTGTTGCTGTAGCACCTGTCTTTAGGGCAAGTTCTTTCACTCTTTTTTGATCGACGTCAACCTTTTGCAAAATCTCTTTGGTCAAGATCATAGCTTGTTTTGCTATACTTAATCCTTCTATGAACTTGAACAGTACAAAATCGCCATTTTCATTGATGTCCTGATATGGCGTGTTCACAAAAACTTTTTCAACAGCATCGAAGATTCCGTAGGCAACGTTTGCTCTTATCCTGAGATGTTCAAGTATCACGGGGTTCCTTTTTTGTGGCATCATACTGCTTATTTGGACAAGGTCATCTGGGAAGTGAAAGATTCCAACTTCACAGGAAGATTTTTGAATGAGTTCTTGGACAAATCGCGTTAGATCACTCATTAAGATCCTCAAAAGACTTGAAGGGAAAATGATCCAGTGTGAGGTTACGATGGCTCTGTAAGAGTTTTCCACGGGCTCTAAAAAACCGAGGTATTCACTGACCATCCTTCTATCTATAGGGAAACCCGTCGTCGTTATGGCGCCTGAACCCATGGGACAAATGTTGACAGCTCCTAAAGCATTAATGATCTCTTGCAACACTTCCACTATATCAAAGGCGAAAGAAAGTAAATAATGGGCGAAAGTTGACACTTGAGCAGGCTGACCGTGCGTATAGAGTAGTAAGAGAGTTTCAGGATTGTCTTTCGACCTCTGGACAGCCGTGCTGATCAACTCAATCGATTGATAGGCAAAGTCTATCAATTCATCACGAACGCACATTCTAAAGACCGTGGCGTCTATGTCGTTTCTGCTCCTTGCCGTGTGAAGAAAACCTGCCTTTTCAGCTGTCAATAGTTCTGAAAGTTTTTTCTCCATCAAGAAAACTAGATCCTCAAACCCTTCTGGGAGCTTTTCTTCGATACTATCACTTTGTATTTTTCTTAAACCATTTGCTATCTCAATACAGATATCTTCGGGTAATATTTTGCATCTCTTAAGCATCAACAGATGAGCCTTGTTCAACTGCATGTAATAGTTTAAGAGTTTCTTCCAGTTTTCAAAAGAGGTATCCAAGACGATTTCTTTGTAAACTGTTGAGAATCTCATCTATTCATCCCCAAAATTTCAACGATGTTTTTGTATAGTACACGATCGATCTCATCATCTTTGTATCCCACATTAACCATGGACCTTATTTGTTCATCCAGATATGGTTTAGAAAATCCTCGTGGAAACCAGCTGGAATCTGTACCAAAGATTATTCTCTCTGGCCCGATTGTTTCTCTGTACTTTCTGAAGAGCATTTCAAGATTCAGTTCATAGGGCATCCATCTCATCCACTGGTTGGATCCGCTGGTATCAACATAGACATTGGGACATGCCCAGCACAGGTTCAAAGTTTCAAAGACATAACCACAACCAAAATGTGGTACAATGAACTTTATTTTTTTGAACTCTTTAGCTACATCGTGGATGATCAATGGGTTTATGTTCACATGGTAGGCTGTTCCACCGGCAGCACCCATGATGCCAAAGTGAATCAACACGGGTATTTCATAGGTATTTGCAACTTCCCAAACTGGATAGAGTGATCTATCGTTCAAAGGCGTATTCACTGCTGGTCCCAAGATTTTGTATCCCTTTAAACCCTTCTTGAGATATTTTTCAAGCTCCTGTGCCGCATCTTTTTTGGAAGGGTCGTGATGGGCATACCCAATGAATCTGTCTGGATGTTTGAGAACAACTTTCAACATATTCTCGTTACCATTGGAAGTTACAAACACTATTCTTTCGATGGAATGTCTGACGGCCTCTTGGTACCATAATTCAGAGAGTTTGTCAAAATCATTTATTTGAACTGGTTCTGGGAAGTTCCAAGCCCTGAGCCATTTTTCCTTTTCTTTTTTCAACCATGGGTCATCGATTTCTTTTATTGAAAAACCAATGTGAAAGTGAACATGTGAGTCTATCAATTTCACAGAGATCACCCTTTCAATCCAGATAGCATTATTCCTCTGATTATTTGTTTCTGGAATATCAAAAAGACCATTATCAAAGGTACCGTCGAGATAGTGGCTCCAGTCATAATGAGTTCCCAGTGCATCAAATTCTCGCTGGAAAAGTATGCCAATCCTACTGGTAGTGTGTACATTTTTGGTTTTGAAGAAACTATCAAGGGCCACAAGAAGGCATTCCAGTTACCGATGAAGTTCAAGATCGCCAGAGAGGCCAAAGCTGGTTTAACAAGTGGTAATGCAATTTTCAAAAAGATACCAAACTCAGATATACCATCGATTCTTGCAGCGTCTAAAAGATCATTTGGTATTGTCTCCATGAACTGTCTCATTAGGAAGATTCCAAAAGCCGTTATCATACCGGGAAACATGATGCCCCAATATGTATCAATCCATCCGAGCCTTGAAGACATTATGTACCAAGGTATTATGAGCATTTCTGTTGGGATCATTAGGGTGCTGAGAATGAAAATGAATATGATGTTCCTTCCTGGGAAGCGGTACTTGGCTATTGTATAGCCGACTAGTGAATCAAAGAATAAAACTGAAAAAGTAGTGGAGAGTGCTACGAACAGGCTGTTAAGAAACCAATTAGGAAAGAGTGAAGAACTGAGAATTTGTTTGTAATTGTCCAAGGTAGGGTTCTTTGGAAACAAATAGGGCCTGTATATCTCTCTGAAGGGCTTCAAGGACGAGAGGACCATCCAAATGAAAGGAAAGGTCATGACAATTATTAATGTTGTCAGAATAAGGTAGCTGAAAATTTTGATGATTTTCTCTGATCTGGTCATCTTATCACCTCAGTATTCAACTTTCTTGTTCAAAACTTTGAGTTGGACTACGGTTATCCCAAGTATTATGAGGAACAGAATCACAGTTGCGGCCGTCGCCGTTCCCATATCAAATGATTTAAATGCCTTTTGATATATGTAAAGAACCAAAGGTTTAGTTGAATTCAGTGGTCCTCCTGAACCTTGGTCAGACATGTTATACACTTGGGTGAAGATTCTGAGAAATATTATTGTCTGCATCACCGATAAGAAAACAATTACGGGATTGAGCAGAGGAATGGTTATTTTGAACAACAACTGTCTTCGGTTTGCGCCATCCACTCTTGCAGCTTCAAGGTACTCTTTTGGTATACTCTGAAGACCTGCCAGAAAGATGATTATGCAGTAACCAACCTCGATCCAAACTGTAGTCACAACTATGGAGGGCAAGGCTTCCGTCGTACTCATCAAAAAACTTCTGGTTGGCAAACCCAGCATGTTCAAAAAGTTGTTGATGATACCAGTTGGTGGCTTTTGATACATCCAGCGCCAAACCCAGCTTGTCGCAACAAGTGGTGTTATATATGGCATTACATAGATCAATCTATAAAATCCTTGAAGTTTTGTAATGTTGTTGAGTAGTAGTGCCAGAATTAATGAGAGAACTATAACACTTGGTACACCATATGCCACATATTTCAAAGTATTGAGCAAAGAGATTCTAAAGACGGAATCGTTAAATATCTTTACATAATTTGCTAACCCGACAAAATTCTTTACAGGCGATATTATATTCCAGTCAGTGAAGCTGATGTAAAAAGCCGATATCATGGGGTAGAAACGTATAAAGGCAAAAAAGGTGAGAGGTACCAGAAGAAATAGGTATGCAGTCAGGATTTTTTTGTGCCTGAGCTTCATATTTTCACCTCAAAAGGGCGCGACATCATCGCGCCCAGGATTCATTTGCCTACAGATTTCCAGAAGTTATCAAGAACCCTTTGTTCAACCTCAGCAGATTCTTTGAAAGCTTGTTCGGGTGAAATACCCTTGAGCCAGACTTTGTCCACGGCGTCCATGATGACTTGCCTTTGTGCTATTTCATCTACAAACATAGTTGCATGTGCATATTCAAGGCCTTTCAAGAATGGTCCATAAACGGGATCATTATAGTACTTTTGGGCAACCGATGGATTTGCTGGGAGCTCTCCAACTTTCTCAAGCCATATTTCCATGACTCTGTCGCTCGAGAGAAACTTTATGAACTTGATCGCTGCATCAAGTTTTTCACCTGTTGCGTTCTTGGTAATACCGTTTGCCCAGAAGGAAGCAAAGTTGGATTTAATACCGTTGTGCTCAGGCAATTCTGCGACACCAAAGTTGATGCCAGCTTTTTTCAAAGCAGCAATTCTGAAGGATCCATCGATATTCATTGCAGCAGACTGGGATGTGAAAGCCGTGATGTCATTGTTCATGAAACCAGGATAACCGACCTTGTGAACGGTTATGAGGTCTGTGTAAAACTTCAAAGCTGCTGGAACATTTTGGTAAGTAACCTTGGTGTAATCAACGTTGTATGGTACGCCACCAAACTGTCTGGTTAGGACCTCTCTAATCCAGTGATGGCCCTGTCCAGATGGTTGAGTTGCCAAACCTGCTTGAACTATGTTACCTTGCTTGTCATATTTTGTAAGCCTCTTTGCCATCTCGACCAACTCTTGGAGCGTTCTTGGAGGTCTTTCAGGATCCAAGCGAGCTTCTTTGAATAGATCCTTGTTCCAAAACAGAGCTAGGCTCCTCACGGCTGTCGGTAGGGCGTAGCGTTTACCCATGAATTCGACACCCTTAGGCACGAAGGAGAAGAAGTTCTTTGCAAAATACTCATCTGAGAACTCATTTTCAGGTAGTGGCTGCAAATAACCAGAGGTCACATATTTTGGTATCCAACCATAGTAAAGATTGACCACATCTGGACCTGTCCCGGCGGGAACTGAAGCAGCAACCTTTTCATTGAAGGTTTCATAGGGAAAAGTCACATGTTCAACCTCGATATCTGGATAGAGTTTTTGAAATTCCTTGATCAGTTCATCGACTGTTATCACTTTGGTTTCAAAATAATACTGCCAGTAAACGATTTTAACCTTTGCAAAAACAGAAACAGAGAGAACCAGTAAAACTGCCAAGCCAACCAGCAAAAACCTTTTCACGGTAACACCTCCTCATATGATAAAAGTATTTTTCTGAACCATATATATGGCACCCAAACAGACTCCCAAATCTGAAAGAGAAGCTTTCGTAAAGGAGAGACCTTCAAGAATTTCTTTTGGCGTTACATCTTCAATCACTGGAAGAATTTTTTTGATGATTCTTTCGTACTGATTGTATCCTATCCCACCTCCTATCACTACGACTTCTGGGTTGAGAAGACACAGTGAGTTTGATATAGCAAGGGCAAGATGTTCACAGGCTTCATCGAGAATTCTGCCCAAGTTGGGATCAGAGTCACTCAGCTCAAAAAACTCCTTCACCGTTGTTCCAGGAGACAGCTTTTGAAGCACCTTTTCAAAAAAATAACCCGAAAACCATCTTTCCAACCTTCCAAAGGGTAGATCATGAACCTTCTCCTTAGACCAGTCAGTTATACTGTAACCAATCTCGCCGGCCATTCCCTTACTTCCTTCGTAGAGACAGCCGTTGATTATTATTCCAGAACCAGTTCCAGTACCGAGTGAGATCATCAAAACATTCTTGTACCCCCTTGCTGCACCCTTCCACATTTCACCCAAGGTGTTCAAATTCACATCATTCCCAACAAAGATCGGTAACTTTGTCATCTCTTCGAGATCTTTTTTCAATGGTATATCCTTTAGGTCAAAGGCTGGCATATAGCTTATAGATCCCCTTAGCGAATCGACGGTTCCTGGAACGCCAATGCCAATTCCCAAGAGCTCATCTTGCTGAAAATTGAATGATTCAATGACATTCTTTATTAGATTATAGAAATCGTCTTTCGATTTGATATTTTTTGAGGAAAAATTCCTTGCAATCAAAAGTTCACCATTTAAATCTGTGACGATCGCTTTGACCTTCGTACCACCGATGTCTATTCCCATAACATGGCGATACTTCGGATTAAAAGATAGCAAAATTGGTTTCTTACCACCCCTTGACGAGCTCTTACCTTTCTTTGTCTCTTTCACTACACCGAGCTTTACAAGTCTGTGCACTGCCTCAGAAACCATGGGTTTACTCAGCTGAATCTTTGAAGCAATCTGTGATCTTGAAACGAGCGAATGATTTCGAATGAACTCCAAAACACGAGCTTCGGAACTCTTGAAGTGGTACAATTTTCTCTCTCCCTTCTTCATTCTTTAACTGCACCTTTTGCCAAACCTTCTACCAAAAATCTTTGGAATATACTGGCGAATATTATGGGAGGTATCATTGAAACTATTCCTGCTGCAGTCATCAGAGGATAATTTGTATAGAAACGTCCCATGAACTCAGATATGCTTATGGGAAGAGTTTTTGATTTCAAGCTTGTGGTGAGCACAAGTGCTATTATGAATTCATTCCAAGATGAAAGAAAGACAAAGATTCCAGATGTAAAGAGCGCTGGTTTTGACATGGGTATCAATACTCTCCACAGAGCTCCAAGATAACCGCAACCATCTATTATTGCTGCTTCTTCGACTGATACAGGCAGCCTCTGAAAGTATGAGCTCAGTATCCATATTGCAAATGGTAGATTCAAAGCTATATAGATCAAGGAAAGAGAAAATTTGCTGTCTAATAGACCTATTTTTGAAAGGATTAAATATATTGGAATGACCAAAATGACTGGCGGTAACATCTGTGTCAAGATGACAAAGAAGCTTATGTAGTTTCGCAGTGGTACCCGAAGTCGTTCGATCGCATAGGCAGCCAAAATGGCGAAAACCAAGGTTAAGAAAGTCACTGCGAAGGATATTGTCAAACTGTTGGTTATCGTTCTTTTTATTTGGTTTCCCACACTGTACACATCTTTACTCAAACCGAAGACTTCCTGATAATTTCGAAATGTTGGCTGCGGTGGGAACCAGCTTTTCGAGGTCTTGATCAAGTCTTTGTCTGAAGAAATACTGGTTACGAAAGTCCAGTATATGGGCGTTATCGATAAGAAAACTATCATCACAATGACCAAAATTAGCAAAATCTTATGCGCAAAGTTCATATTCATTCCTCTCCGTAAGAAGTGAATAGTATCTTCCTATAGACTATGACGATAGCAGAGACTATGCCAAGCAATATGTATGACATGGCTGAAGCACGACCAAATTTGTAGGCTTCGAAGGCATTTCTGTAAATCTCATATGATACCACTCTGGTCATTCCGGCAGGCCCACCACCCGTCACGGCATAAACCAGTTCAAAGAGTTTAAAGGTTAGGATGGTCTTCATGACAAGCAACAGTTGCGTGAATGGTTTGAGCAAAGGGATAGTTATGTACAAGATTGATTTGAACCTTGAAGCACCATCTATTTTTGCCGCTTCGTAGATTTCATCGGGGATTGATTTCATACCACCAAGATATATGATCGTGGCGAAAGCAGTTCCTTGCCAAAGGTTCGCCACAAGTAGTGCCGGTAGAACCCATTTTGGATCTGTGAGCCAGTAGATGTTCTTACTGATTATACCTAAATTAATCAAAGTTTGATTTATGAAACCATAATCAGCATTGTAAGACCATTTCCATATCAAAGCATGGACGATAGGTGGTAATACATATGGGAGTAAGACGATTGATATTAAAACTGGTTTTATTCTCAGCCTTCTATTCAATGCCAGCGCGCTGAAAAAACCAAAGGCAATTCCAAAGGTTATATCGACTATCACAAAGTAGCTCGTATTCAAAAAAGATCTCCACCAACTTCTATCCAATAAAATATCCAAATAGTTTCCGAGTCCGGCGAAAGATAGACTCAACTTCCCCCGCACAAACCTGACGTTGAAAAAACTCAGGTAAAATGCATAAGATAGAGGAAGTGCAAGTATTACAACAAGAATCAGAATAGAAGGTAAGATGATCAAATAACCAAGACGTCTTTTTGCCCTCTCCAATTATGTTCAACCCCTTTAGATGATTTAAAGGGCGGGGAGACCGCCCCAAATTCATTTCTTAGACTTTACGAATCCATCGCGTATCTTTATTGCAGCTTGCGCTGCTGCATCAAGGGCTGCCTTAGGTGTCTTTTGCCTTGTCAAAGCTTTGTGAAGTTCTTCCTGAAGTACCGAGGAAAATTCTAGATACCACGGTACTTGCGGACGGTGCACTATATACATGGCTTGTTCGTACATCTTGTCCAAGCCTCTCACCGTCTTGTTGAACTGGGGATTTTCCCACACAGACTTCCAACCTGGTACGATCCCAGCTTTAAGTGCTGCATCCAATGAACCTTCAGGACCCGCCAAGAATTTTATGTATTCAAAGGCTTCTTTGGGATTCTTTGTACCATAAGAGATTGCCCAGCCCATAGGTCCCGAAACACTGTATGGATGTTTACCATCAACGGAAGGCATCAAACCAATTTCCCACTCACCAGGCCCTTTAGAAATCTCTGGGTTGTCCAAATCTATGAGTGGTAATCCCCACATCATTCCGAAGGCGATATCCTTATTGTATATGGCTTTGTAGACCTCTGTTTCAGTCCAGCCCAATGAGGCAGGATTTACAATTTGGTGTTTATAGATCATGTCGATCATGAACTGTACTGCTTGCACACCTTTCTCATTGTTGAAAACTGGCTTAAGTTCCTCGTCAAAAAACTTGCCACCAAAACTGGAGAGTATAGCCACAAAATCACAAATCAACGACTCTTTCTGTGCCCAAGACCAAGCAGTTGCGTATTTGACAACACCAGCTTGCTGGAGCTTCTTGGAAAGTTCGACGACTTCATCCCAGGTTTTTGGAAATTCACTGTAGCCCACTTTCTTAATCATCTCACGGTTATAGACAAAAGACTTCCACTCTGAGACCCATGGTAAGCCATACCAGTGTCCCTCGTATGCCATGCCACTCAACGCAAAAGGTACTGCATCTTTTTTCAGATCTTCAGTTAACCATTCATCGATTGGGAGCACCCAACCTGATTCAACGTACATTGGGACTTCCACACAGTCAATGATGAATATGTCGTACTGAGAACCACCTGCGAGCATAGAGGCAATCAGTTTAATGTTTTGATCTCTTCCGTATGGAACGACAGTGATATTTACTCGAACACCTGTTTCGTCGTAAAATTTCTGGTTCCGTTCGATGTAGTAGTTCAGATCTTCTGGGCCAAAGATTGTGTTGAGTTCCTTCACTTCAGCGATCAGAAATGTTGCCATGAATACAATAAGAGCCACCAAAAAAACCTTCTTCATACGACCTCCCCCTTTCTGAGTGTTTTCACGCCCGATGGTACGAAATGCAGGTTAGTTAGTTAATAAACCTTACTAATAGTAAGTTATCCTTTTTTACATTTCTTGTCAAATTCAGATATGCATAATTATTTAGGAACAAATCCAGATTCTCACAAACCTTTTCCACTTGTCCCGGCGTATCATGTTTTTCTCCTTTGTACTCTTTCTCTCTAAGTTTTTCTCTTTGTTTTAACTGTTTAGACCATTTTTGTTACGAAAAGATGACATCAAGAGCTCTTAAATAGTTCACAGGTTACTCCCGTTAGAAATTAGTGTGATCTTTGTCTTATGTAGCATCGGATATGAAAGACCTTAGGGAAGTTAATCGATGGTTGGCTTGAGTGACAAGGTTTTGACGTAAATGAGTAAAATATTCAAGATTGGTCAAAAACTGTATTGATATCACCAAGATAGAGAGATCTGGTATGACCACAATTGATTCCAGCGAGGAGCTTTTGCAATAGAAAAGAAAAATCAACCGTCAGCTAAAAATCAGAAAAAGTTTTCTCTAAAAAAAAGATCTTTAACAACAGGCAGACTCACTTTTTATCTGAACAATTTGATTTTCATCGTTCAGTATTGCCACCCTTGGCCCTCTGTATTCTTTATCATCAAACAAAGCAAAACTCATTATTATGACTTTATCTCCTTTTTCTACCAATCGCGCTGCGGCGCCGTTCAGTGCTACGATTCCACTCTTTGGTTTTCCTTTTATCACATAGGTCTCAAATCTTTCACCGTTGTTCACGTCAGCCACGAGGACCTTCTCATTTTCTTTCAAATCAACGGCTTTCATAAGTTCCTCATCTATCTCGATACTTCCTTCGTAGGCCATGTTTTTATCTGTCACAGTAGCCATATGAAGCTTTGATTTGAGCATAAATCTCATCATCCTAATCCCTCCAAGATGATTATATCAATGGTTTTATGATAGAACGAAGGTTTTTCAAATGTAGACATTAAGATTTAATCTTTGCTCAAGAGATTCACTAAGATTTTCTCTGTTTCACTTGTCTTGAAAATCTCAGAGAATGTGATAAAATAAAAATGGTGTGGTATGAGCCCTGGAGAGAGCCACACCCCATAAGGGGTGTGGCTTTTTTCTTTGGAGGTGTTTTCATGAAGGTTATCGTCGTTGGTGCAGGTGTTGTGGGAAGCCTTGCAGCAAGGGAACTTTCAAAGTACGATCTTGACATTACCATAATTGAAAAGAATCTCGATATTGGTTGGGGAGTTACGAAAGCTAACTCGGCGATACTCCATGCTGGTTATGACGATCCTGTAGACTCTAATCGAGCAAAGTTCTGTGCTAAAGGAAACGCTATGTACACTCAACTTTCACAAGAGCTGGATTTCGAGATAAGGAGAACAGGTTCATATGTTGTCGCATTCAGTGACCAAGAAGTGAAGACAATCGAAGAGTTATACGAACAAGGGAGGATTAATGGAGTACCTGGTCTTGAGATTCATGATAGAAATACATTACTTGAAAAAGAACCGAATCTGAATAAAGACGTCAAATGTGGGCTTTGGGCACCAACTGCGGGTATCACAGAACCATGGATGGTCGCTATTGCGGCTGTTGAAAACGCTGTGGCAAATGGTGTAAAGCTTGTCTTAAATGAAAAGGTGGTTGGTTTTGAGAAAAAGGGTGATCAGATAAAAAAAGTTATAACCGACAAAAATTCTTACGAAACTGATCTTGTAGTAAATGCAGCAGGACTCTATGCGGATCAAGTAGCTCTTTTAGCTGGTGCAGAGTATGTGCCGCTACATCCACGCCGTGGCGAATACATTCTTTTGGACAAAAAGATGGGGTCTATAATCAAATCTGTTATCTTCCCAACACCCACCAAGACATCAAAAGGAATATTAGTTCTACCTACAATAGATGGTGGATTGTTGCTTGGTCCTACCGCCGTGGACTTGCAAGATGATATGAAAGATCATCTTGAAACTACAGCCCAAGGGCTGGAACAAATAAGAAATTTCACAAGAACTCTTGTCCCATCGTTGGATTTTTCTCAAACCGTCAAAACCTTCTGCGGCCTTAGACCCGAAAGTCCTCAAAAGGATTTCTTTGTCCAAGCAAGCAAGGTTGTAAAGAATTTTGTGAACCTAATGGCAATGAGATCACCAGGTTTAACGGCTGCTCCAGCGATTGCAGAGTATGTAACACAAGAGGTCATTCAACAAGCCATGGGTTTCAAGTTATCTAAAAGGAAAGATTTCAATCCCATTAGAAGGGGTATAAAGAAGATCGTTGAATTACCACTACAAGAATGGCAAGAATTAGTGAAAGGGGATCCAAAGGCTGGCAGATTGATTTGTTATTGCAACGAAGTCACAGAAGCCGAGATAGTGGAGGCGATAAAGAGAGGTGCAAGAACGCTTGACGGTGTAAAGTTCAGAACAAGGGCGATGTTTGGAAGATGTCAAGGTGGCTTTTGTTCGATAAAGATCATGAAGATCCTTGAGAGAGAACTGGGAAAAGATATGTCCGAAATAGTTCTAAAGTCACCTCAAAGTTGGATTGTCGATGGGAAGGTGAGAGAATGAAGACAGACGTTCTTGTGATCGGTGCAGGTGCTGCGGGAATGGCAGCGGCACTGAGTGCTGCAAAAAACGGAGCAAGGGTGATTCTTACCGACAGAGATGAAAGGGCTGGTGGGATTCTCAACCAATGCATACACAATGGTTTCGGACTTCATTACTTCAAAGAAGAACTCACAGGGCCTGAATATGCAGAGAGATTTTCCACATTGCTCGAAAATTATCAGATAACTCTCTTGACAGACTGTCACGTCCACAATGTAAAGCCCGATCGCAAAGCTGTTTTGGTTTCTCCAAAAGGTGTTTTTGAGGTTGAAACAAAATCAATTGTTTACACAGCTGGGGCGAGAGAAAGACCTTTTGGTACACTGATGATTCCAGGTGATAGGCCGTCTGGTATCTTTACAGCCGGTGTTGCTCAGAAGTACATGAACATTGAAAACAGGATTATAGGGAAAAGAGCTTTGATATTAGGTTCAGGAGATATAGGTATGATCATGGCACGAAGGTTGACACTCGAGGGCGTTGAAGTGGTTGCGGTGATAGAGAGATTACCTTATTCAGGCGGACTTTTGAGGAATGTGATACAGTGTCTTGAAGACTACAATATACCGTTATATCTTTCAAGTACCGTTGTTGAGGTGAGGGGAAAAGAGAGGTTGGAAGAAGTAGTTGTTGCACAAGTTGATAATAATTACAGACCCATACCTGGAACAGAACGGATTTTCAAAGTTGATACACTCGTTCTTTCTGTTGGTCTCATACCTCAAGTGGAATTGCTCTGGGGCCTTGTACAATTAGATCCCATTTCAAAGGGTGTTTCTTGTTCCAACATAGGTCAGAGTTCAAGTGAATGGATCTTTTCTGCAGGTAACTGTACAGTGGTTTATGACCTTGTAGACTATGTGACTATGGAAGGTGAGAAGGCAGGAAAGTATGCTGCGCATTATGCAAAAGGTGAAAGATTTGAAACTGGTGTGCCCATTGAAATAGGTGAGAATGTTGGTGTGATCTTTCCAAGAAGGTACGTGAGTGGTGAAGATCTGGTACTCTACATAAGAAGTAAGAAACCTATCGAGGGAGCAACTCTGGTTGTCGGTAATTTTGAACGGAGATTCGAAGACGTAATGCCCAGTGAGATGATCAGAATCAAGATTCCTTCTCAAAAGATAATGGGTTTTGAAAGAATCGTTGTTTCATTGAAGGAGGAATGAAGATGGACCGAATCGTCTGTGTGCAATGCCCTGTTGGATGTAAGATAAAATTTGAAATCGTAGATGGTAAGATCGCGAAAGTAGAAGGGAATAAATGTCCAAGAGGTCTTGCCTATCTTGAAGATGAACTAAGGGAACCTAAGAGGATTGTTCCAACGAGTGTGAAGATCATCGGTGGCAATTATCCACTCGTATCTGTTAAAACTTCGGCACCAATACCAAAAAAGTACATTCCAGAGTTGATGAAAAAACTCAGACAAATTGAAATTAACGCGCCTGTAAAGGCCGGAGATATTATCGTTAAGAATATCTTTGATACTGGTGTTGATATCATAGCGACAAGGACCGTATCAAAGAATTCACAGTGAGATATTCCATAAAGATTCTTCACTCGTTGAAACGGCCGTTGCGCCTTTGATCAGAGCTTCTTTGACCTGATTCATTGTCTTTATGAGTCCACCAGTTATAATTGGTATCTTTGTTTCATCCCTTATTTGCTTTATGAGATCGGGTAACAACCCCGGTAACACCTCTATGTACTCTGGCAGATGTGATTTTACCTGCTGAATTCCAGTTGCAAGCGACTGAGAATCAAGAAGAAAGATCCTTTGAATAGGGACAAGGTCGATCTTCTTTGCAAAGCTCACCAGATTTCCCTTAGTGGTTATCACCCCATCTGCTTTAAGCTGAAGTTTGAGAAATTTCAAAGCTGCCTCATCTTTTCCCAAGCCTTTTACAAGATCAATGTGTACAAAAACGAATTTGCCGATGTTGTGGAAGAGCTGTATCACCTGGCCAAGTTCCATGATATCTCCCGTCAACAAAAAGACAGAAGTTGCTTTGCTCGAAAGCACTTTTTCTATTGAGGTATCTTCTCTCACAGCAGGAACCACCGGAAAGGCAAAATAGTTGGTCATTTTTCCACCCACTTAGTCGCCCTTTGAACGGCCTTCTTCCAGCCAGAGTATAATTTTTCTCTCTCATCTTTATCCATCTTAGGTTCAAACTTTCTATCGAGCTGCCACTGCTTCTTGATTTCGTGGTGGTTGTGCCAGTAACCTGTTGCCAATCCTGCAAGGTATGCAGCACCAAGGGCAGTAGTTTCACTCACCTTTGGTCTTTCAACAGGTACACCGAGTATATCTGATTGAAATTGCATCAAGAAGTTATTTACCGAAGCTCCCCCATCGACTCTGAGGGATTTGAGTTCAATCTTTGATTCACTGGACATCACATCAACAACATCTTTTGTCTGATAGGCTATCGATTCGAGAGTGGCACGAACGATGTGCTCCTTTGTCGTACCTCTTGTTATGCCAACGATGGTACCGCGTGCATACATATCCCAGTAAGGTGCACCAAGGCCAACAAAAGCGGGGACAAAATAGACGCCAGCAGAATCTGAAACAGTTGATGCCAAATATTCTGTATCTGAAGCCTTTTCGATTAACTTGATTCCATCCCTGAGCCATTGAATTGCTGCCCCCGCGACAAAAACACTACCTTCCAGGGCGTAACAGACTTCGTTCTCCTTTAGACCCCACGCGATGGTCGTCAAAAGCCCTGAGTGAGAATGAACAATCTTTTCACCCGTGTTCATGAGTATGAAACATCCTGTACCATAAGTATTTTTCACCATACCTGGCTCACAACAGATCTGTCCAAAGAGTGCCGCTTGTTGATCTCCAGCATCTCCAGAAATGGGGATCTCCTTGCCAAAGATATCTTTTTGAGTACGCCCATAGATGAAACTTGATGGTTTCACTTCCGGCAGGATTGATTTCGGTATGTTGAATATCTCTAGCAATTCTTCGTCCCAGCTCAATGTATTTATGTTGAAAAGCATTGTTCTTGAAGCGTTTGAATAGTCTGTCACATGAACTTTTCCACCCGTCAAGTTCCAGATGAGCCACGTATCAACTGTGCCAAAAAGCAGTTCACCTCTTTCTGCCTTTTGTCTCGCACCTTCCACATTGTCTAAGATCCACTTTAACTTAGTGGCTGAGAAGTAGGCATCTATGACTAAACCAGTTTTCTCCCTTATCATCTGAACGTAACCTTTGTTCTTGAGTTCGTCACAGATATCGGCAGTTCTTCTGCACTGCCAGACTATGGCGTTGTAAATAGGTCTACCTGTTTTTCTCTCCCAGACTAGCGTGGTTTCCCTCTGGTTGGTTACACCAATTGCTGCTATCTGTTCTGGTTCTATTGAAGAGGTCCTCAAAGCCTTTTTTGCAACGCTTATCTGTGATTCTAAAATATCCATGGGGTCATGTTCAACCCAACCTGGTTTTGGGTAGATCTGTGCGAACTCTTGATTCACCATGCACACAGCTTTGCCGTTTTTGTCAAAGATTATAGCTCTCGAACTGGTTGTTCCTTGATCTAGTGCAAGAACGTACTTCTCAGCCATCTTCTATACCTCCCTATGCAACAAATTGTATTGCTTGTCCTGCGACGATATACCAAGTTACAAACAAGCTGTTTACAAAAGCCCCAACATATATGCTACCAGTTCTTCTGTAAAAGAAAGACGAAATAACACCGCAAACAGCTGTTAGAAATACAAACTGATATGCAACGATTCCTAACAGTGGTTGAGTTGGGAAGAAAAGTGTCTGAGTAGCAAGTAATTTTCCAACTTGGAGAGCCACCAATATTGAAATACCAAGACAGTTTGCAAGGGCTGAAGAAACCATCCAAACAGCAGTTGTTGTAGTTTCACTCTTAAATTCTCCTGCTTTGAGCTGGCCATTCAAAACGAGTGAGTTCACGAATGCAAACAAAGCAAAGGGTGGTAAGAATTTTATGAATATCCAAAATCTTGCTACATCCATAGGTTTCAACGCTAAGACCCACCACCTGAAATCTACCTTGAATGCCCACTGAACGATCGACAGAACTATGTGAGTCGCAAAAATTACGCAAACAGCAAGAGCAAAAGCCTTCCAAAGTTGTTTAAGAGAAAACTTTGGTTTTTCAGAACCTATTGCTAAACCATAAGTCATAAGATTTGCGCCAATTCTGCGATGATAAACAAAGTGCCAAAGAATGAACAGACCTACCCCTATGAGTGCATTGAAGGTCGCCCATCTTGCAAAACCTATTGTCAAACTCTGTGGCCAAAATGCATTTGGTGTAGGTGTTTTTCCTCCCGGTTGTTGGAATTTGAAGAAAGTGAAGGCTGGTATAGCTGTTATGAGTGCAAAACCAATGAGCCAGATGATAATGCTCACCGGCTTCTTAACTTCCTTGAAACCAATGGGCTTGCCTTTCAAAGATGAAAAATAGCTGCTTTGGAGCAAACAGTAACCATAGCTGAGTACGAACATGATCCCACCTATCAGTGCCAGGAGAGTTCCGAATTCTTTCCAGGGCCATATTTGATCTTTGGGATCGATGAATTTTGGTGGAGTTATTGAATCTTGCAAAAATTCTACTGCGTATCCTATCGCTTCTTTGGACAAATGATCTCCAGGGTGAGTACAGTTTGGGATATAAAGTTTTCTTGCGCTTTCATTTTCAAAGGAGCCGTAGAGTTTTTTGGGTACAACGTCCTCTGTGGTACCAAAGGCTGTTTTCAGTTTTTGTGTTTTGACGATGTCTGAAGGGATTTCTACACCCCACATGAGCCTGCTGAATTCATCGTATTTGCTGAATACAACGGCGAAATTGAAAGGAGTCTCGGCAGTCACCTTTGGGGAACCATAAGTTTCAGACGATGAACCTTCCAATATCACCGTTTTCACAAGATCAGGGTATTTACCAGCGGCGCTCAGAACAGACCAGCCGCCCATTGAATGTCCCTCAACAGCGATGTTATTCTTGTCAACGAATGGAAGACTTGCAAGGTACAACAAACCACTATCTGCACCACGTGCAGGATTTGCAAGGCCGCCCCTTATTTGTTCAGAATAGCCGTGACCAGCCATATCCATTGCCATCACGACGTAACCACGCCTCGCAAATTCGATGTTAAAACCGCTCTGAGTCTCTCTCGAATTAATGTACCCGTGCATGGTCAAAACGGCTGGTGCTGGTCTTTGCGCCGAAACGCCCTTTGGTATGAAAAGTAGAGCGCTGAGTGTCTTTCCATCTGCACTCATGAATCTAAGCTCCTTAACCTGGACTCTTCCGAAATCTGTTTGAACGATAAATGCGATCAGTGCACCAACAAAGACAACCACCAGAGACAACACAACCCAAGCTACAGCCTTGCGCATAAATACACCTCCCTCGACATTTTTAAAATAAAAAAGCCATATCCCATTTTGAGATATGGCTTTCTCCTATTCTCCAACCATATCAATTCTAACCACGAATATCTCTCTGACCTTTACATATTTTAGTATACATCCCCTAAAAGGTTCTGTCAACGAATTATTTGAGATCTTTTAAAAATTGTCTGTATTAGCTCTATCATTCTTTTTGTCATCTTTACCGCCTTTCTGTGGCAAGGATTTGGTTTACACAATAATGACACAGATTGAGTTAGAAGGTTTCTAGATGAATGTAGTATCACCGAAAAAATGATGACGATAAACAAAATTACATTCTAGATTACTCAAAAGATACTATAGCCAAGGTAACAAAGATTTGATTAGAATTCTTACAACGTTGGTGGTAGGAAGTTGAAAAATGATGGTTTGTATACAGAAATGGATTGTGAGTTAGAATAATCATGTGGAGGTGTATTAAGATGAAAATTCGTTATCTTGGTCATGCAGCGGTATTGATTCAACTCAAAGATAAGAACTTGATAATCGATCCCTTCATAACCGATAATCCCTGTTGTCCCGTGAAGTTGCAGGACCTACCAAGGATTCACTACATACTGGTTACACATGGTCATTCTGATCATCTTGGTGATACGGTGAAGATAGCGAAGGCTGACGGAGCCACAGTGATAGCCAATTTTGAATTATGCAGTTATGTGGCAAGGCATGGTATTGCCACTCACCCGATGCATATAGGCGGAAAGTATGTTTTTGAATTTGGAAGCGTCAAATTGACTCCTGCGTTACATGGTTCTAGCTTGATCGAAAAGGAACTACCTGTATATGCAGGAAACCCCTGTGGGTTTTTGATCGAAGCAGAAGGTAAGAAGATCTACCATGCGGGCGACACAGGTTTGACAAAGGATATGGAATTGCTTCAAAAGGAAAAGATAGACATTGCCTTTCTACCAATAGGCGGTAATTTCGTGATGGATCTTTGGGACGCTGTCGAAGCAGTCAAAATGATTCAACCAAAGGTTGTTGTGCCCATACACTTCAATACTTGGGAGATAATAAAGGCAAATCCAGAGAAGTTCAAACAAGAAGTTGAGAAATTGCAAATGCAGTGTCACGTTATGAACCCCGGTGAAACGATCGAACTGTGAGGCGGAAAAGATGCGAATTCTTATTTTTGCATTTCTTTTTTTTGGGGCAGTCTGTATGGCGGGAATGATATATTATACACCAGTAGAGTTTGCCTTTCCGGGGGAACTTTATCAATCAATTGGTTCTAAGTCTGCCAACTTCCAATATCTCATTCTGTCGAAATCAGATCAAATCATTTTGATCCTCAAGGGTTGGTTGTTCACGCCAGTACAGATCAGTGAAGAAAGATCTTTCAGGGTTGGTATTGTTGCAGAAAGTTTTGAGACACAAATAGATCTGCCAGCGAAGCAAAGTGGAATATATACATATATGGTTCAGCATCTTTTCATCCTGCCAAAGGATGTTTTAAAGATCACAGTGCAGGGGTATGAAATAAAACTTTCGGGCTTATCTTACAAAATCAGAACGGCGCATGGAGAAGATACAGTTTCTCTGTGCACTATGAACAGCCAGAGAGTCACGGCCAACAGTTTCAAGATTGGCGAAAAGATTCTCATCATGATTTCTGCCGGCAGAAGGAACACAGGCGGATATGAATTAGTTGTAGATTCTGTCAACATAGTCAATAAAACTATTGAGATAAAGGCTCATGTTGAATCTCCTTCAGCTTCAACACCCGTCATACAGGTCATAACCTATCCCGCAGTAATAGTTGAGATCTGTGAACCTCTTGAACCTGGCATTTACAATGTGATCTGCACGCTTTCTGATCGTGGAGAAATCAGTTTATCAGCAGAATTTGAAGTTTTCTGAGTTTTGATTGAAACATGAAGTAAAGATTTTCGATAACTTCAAAGAGTATCTTCTAATTGAAGAGGCGATACTTTGTGCTAATTTATGGTATGAACTTTCAAAATGGTGCGATCTTTCAAAAGAGAGATTCTTATGAACTTTTTTTGTCTATCTCTGACTTAGAATTTGGTAAACTTGTTCAAGCAAAGATTCGTGGCTCTGGTACCATAGAGATTTTCAATGCAGAACTGTGTAATGCTGAGATCTTCGCAGACTCATGTGTAGTGAAAGAGGGTTTATTAATAGGTTTTCTGAGTCATAGGAACGGAAAAATAACTATACACAAACAGAAGGATTCGTACACAGGATTGATCGATCTTTCGAAAAATTATGACGACTTTAAAGATATTGATCCTCTTGTAATTTTACAAGGTTATGACAAGAGATTTCTTCTAGAAGAATATGCCAAACTTGTGGCTCATCAAAATAATGTGATTTCTGTTCCCAAACCCTATTCTGTTTTTATGATTAATCATGGCAAGGTAGAAGAATCCATAAGAAAGGCAAAAGAGTCAAATTTTGAAGTGCTACTTCTCACTCATCGAGAGAACTTAAATGAGTTTGTGAAGATATCCAAGACCAATCAGTTCATACCTGGGATTACCACAAAGTTCGATGAAAGGGAACTCAGAGAACTCCAGAAGAAAGGGTTCGAATTCTTTCAGATTACTTTCACGCATGACAAGAGAGAAGATGTATTTTTAGCAAGAAATATCTTGGAAGGTTCAACTCTTATCGCCAAAGGTATTTCTCCGTTGACAGGCGTAGGCCTGGTTGATGGTTTGATTTTAGAAAAACCTTACAAAATGACAGAACTAATGAGGTTAGCTGTTTTGCAAAAATTTGTTCGGCTCTATATTGATTTGAACCAGGTCGATGAAAAAATGCTAGGTTTGTGCAATATTCTCAATTTTGGTATCATCTGTGATCGATCTTTTGGGAAAATAGAGTATGCGAAATCTTACAAAGTAGAAAAAATCTCTGATCAAGAGTGTATAATTTCTTATCTCCATGAGAACAATATTTTAAGAGAACTGTTTTTTACAGCCCAAGTATTCCAAACAGAAAATAGATCAATTCCTTATTTGAAAAAAGAGATAAAAATTCGTGCAGACGGAAGGTCCTTTTATTTTTACAGTGAAGGGTGAGGAATTTGCTTGAGCTCAGGTATAATCCCTTGACCGATGAGTGGATCATAGTCTCTGCAGAGACACAAAAAAGGCCTGTACAACCAGCTCAACAGAGTTGTCCGATTTGTGTTGGCGGTCTTGAACTTCCTGAAGATTACGATCTTGTAACCTTCGAAAACAGGTTCCCTGCGCTGAAAAAGGATCCGCCACAGATCACTCAAGATGATTTTTATAAGAAGGATAGATCCTTTGGTGTTTGCGAGGTGGTAGTTTACACAAAGGATCACAACACAGCCTTACCAGGAATGCCCTTGAGGCAGATCGAAAAACTAGTAGAGATGTGGATAGATAGAACCATTGAACTTTCGAAACATGATTTTGTTAAATACGTCTTCATCTTTGAAAACAGGGGTAAAGAGGTCGGTGCAAGCCTTCCACATCCTCACGGACAAATCTATGCCTTTCCCTTTTTACCAAAAAGAATTCAAGTCAAACTAGAGGCAATGAAGAAATGGTACAAAGAGAGGAAAAACTGTGCCATATGCCAAATTGTCGATAATGAACTTGAGAAAAGACAAAGAATCGTTCATGAGACGGATTCTTTTGTGGCGCTGGTACCTTTTTATGCGAGATTTCCCTTCGAAATCCATATCTATCCTAAACGCCATATCAGTACAGTTTATGAATTTTCTCACCAAGAACGGAAAGATTTTGCAAGGATAATAAAAGTTGTTACCTTAAAGTATGATAAACTCTTTGATCAAGAGTTTCCATATATGATGATGTTTTTCCAAAAGCCTTTCAATTGTCCAGAAGAGAGCGATTTGTTCCATTTCCATGTTGAATTTAATCCACCAAAAAGAGATAAGGACAAGATCAAGTGGATGGCAAGTGTCGAAACCGGCACATGGGCTTTTATAAATCCAGTGGTGCCTGAGCAAGCTGCGGAGATGTTAAGAAATACGAAAGTGGAGGGGATCTAATGCCAAAGTTCAAAGCTCCCGGTAGGGTGAACATCATTGGAGAGCACACAGATTACAACGATGGTTTTGTTCTACCTTTTGCAATTGACAGATATGTTGAAGTCGATATCAAGCCGAGCAATAGATATGTATTCACGTCACAAGTGATGAATGAGACAGTTTCAGTTAAAAAGTTTCAAAAACTTGGTAAATGGACAGATTATATCATGGGAGTGATCTGGGTTATTGAACAACGAGGATACAAGACAGAGCCAGTTGAAGTTATCGTCTCTTCAAACCTTCCTATCGGAGCTGGTCTTTCAAGTTCTGCTGCCTTAGAAATAGCAACGGCTTATGGTATTAATGAGATCTTCAATCTGAAGATGGATGAGATGCAACTTGTTGAGGTAGGAGTGAAGGCAGAAAGAGAGTTTGTTGGTGTTAGGTGTGGAGTGATGGATCAGTTCACGGCAGTTTTTGCAAAGAAGGATTACGCGATCTTTCTTGATACTTCAAATCTAAAATATGAGTATGTGCCATTGAATTTGGCTGATCTTGAGTTTGCTTTGATAGATTCAAATACAAAACATGAATTGTCTTCATCTGAATACAACAAAAGACGAGAAGAGTGTGAGAAAGTTTTGAAGATGCTGAACAAGAAATCTTTTCGAGAAATAAATTACGATGATCTTTCAATACTTGATCCGCTGTTGAGAAAAAGGGCACGGCACGTCCTCGATGAAAATAAACGTGTTTTGCTCGCGGTGAGGGCTCTGAAAAACTCAGAGAGTTTCTTGCTTGGAAATATCTTATACGAATCGCATGTGAGCCTGAGAGATCTTTACGAAGTTTCCTGTGATGAGACAGACTTCATAGTTGGTTATGTCAAGGGAGAGATTGGAATACTTGGAGCCAGGATGGTTGGAGGCGGTTTTGGTGGCAGTGTCCTTGTACTGGCCAGAGCAGGTCATATCGATAAAGTCTTTATGGAATTGGAAAAGAGCTACTTCAAGATGTTTGGTAAGAAGCCATCATTGATCAAAATAAAAAGCAGTGATGGAGCGAACATGGTGATGGAATGAAAAGGACGTCTTCTGAATGGCTAAAGAACGAGATAATAAGATACATAGTTAGAATGGGA
The DNA here is from genome assembly GCA_937995655.1 of uncultured Pseudothermotoga sp. Lineage (GTDB taxonomy): Bacteria > Thermotogota > Thermotogae > Thermotogales > DSM-5069 > Pseudothermotoga_B. The sequence continues at coordinate 122,688 of CALKJI010000004.1, forward strand.
ATGAGACCATCGGAAAAACTCCCTTCAGAACGCGAACTTGCACAGACTTTTCAAGTGAGTAGGACCACCGTTCGCGAGGCAATCAAGAGGCTTGAGGAAAAAGGTGTAGTAAAAGTGGAGGCACCTAAAGGAATTTTTGTGGCAAGTGACCTAGACGAACTTTCCTTTGAGGCCACATTCTCGGTTAGATTTTGTCCAACAAGAGAGTTCATAATAGATTTGCTCAAAGTCAGGGGAGCGATGGAAGAACTTGCTGTTGAATTGACTGTTCAGAATTCGTCAGAAGATGATCTTCTCAAAGCGATCGGTGAGCTGAAGGTTCTCGACCTTGTTGATCCTGATCAAGACATGGAGTTTCACAAAAGATTCTTTGAAATGTCTGGTAATACTATGTTGATTAGTTTTTTTGAAGCTTTTCACGATCTTTTAAGTGCGATCTGGCACCCACCCTTTTTTGAAAGAACCTTTGGTAGGGCAAGTTTGCCCTACCATACGGAGTTGCTGGATGCTATTGCACAAAAGGATATATCAAAGGCAAAGTTGATGGTCCGCACGATTATCGAAACAGATATCAAAGTTTTACTTTCCTCATAGCTTCGAAGGCTTTTTGTAGGTCATCGATCAACAGATCAGGATCTTCCAAACCAATATGAAGTCGTACTATCTTGTTCTTTTCGGTTAAGCCATCTCTGTTTGTAACTGCATAAGGTATAATGAGGCTCTCGTATCCTCCCCAACTAACCGCTCTTCTGAATATTCTAAGTGTGTTTGTGAAAGTGATGATTTGATCCAAATTTTTCACTTTCAGTTTCACACTGAACAGGCCGCTACCACCTCTCATTTGTTTCTTAGCAAGCTCATATTGTGGATGTTTGGGATAAAATGGGTAGAATATCTCTTCGATTTCGGGAACTGTTTTCAGATATTCTATTATTTTCAAAGTATTTTCCATGTGCTTGGGCATTCTGATGTGGATCGTTCTAAGACCGCGCAAGAGTAACCAAGACTCAAATGGTCCAATAGTTGCACCAATGTTCATAAATTCTGTATTGAATATATGTCTTATGTCTTCTCTTTTACCAACTACTACACCAGCCACTACATCGCTGTGACCTCCAATGTATTTGCTGGCAGAATGAACAACCAGGTCTATCCCTAAATCAATGGGGTTTTGAAACAATGGGGTCGCCCAGGTATTGTCTATTATTGTTTTTATATTGTTTTCTCTTGCAAATCTTGCAATGGGTGAAAGCTCTTGCAGAGCAAATGTGAACGTAGTAGGGCTTTCGAGAAAGAATAGTTTTGTATTGGTCCTTGTGTTTTCAATGAAGTCTTTTGGATCAGTACCCTCTACAAATGTCACTTCGATACCAAATCTCTTGAGATATTGGGAAAAGAGTTTGCTTGTCCACCCATAGGCGTCTTTGACACAGACCACATGATCCCCACTTTTCAAAAATGCCATTGTTGCCGCACTAACGGCTGCTATTCCAGAAGCAAAGAGTTTTGCATCTTCTGCCTTTTCTAACGCCGCGATCTTTTTCTCTACCACTTCTGCCGTCGGGTTCTTACCTCTACTGTACAAATGTGCCTCAAATTCATTCAGTAGTGAATTTTGGAATTCCTCAAAATTCTTGAAGGAAAATATGGAGGTTTCGTATATAGGAACACTCACAGGATCATAAGAAAAACCTTTTTCTGCATAATTGTGAAGAATCTCGGTGATATCCATGGTACTTTCCTCCCCTCACTCTTTCACGGCACCTTGCGTTAGCCCTTGAACGATATACTTTTGAGCGAATGCAAAAATCAGCATAGCCGGTAGAAGAGCTATCATCACACCTGCTGCCATCGCACCCCAGTCTATATCAGCCTTACCCACGAACGAGTTCAGCCCGACTGGGATTGTCTTCTTAGACTCGCTGTTCAGGAGCATGATAGCAAGAAACAGTTCATTCCAGCAGTTTACAAAGGCAAAACAAAAGGTTGCTGCGAGACCTGGCGCAGTCACTGGAAAGACTACCTTGAAGAGCATCTGTAGCTTTTTGCAACCATCTATCAAAGCGGCTTCCTCGATACTCTCAGGTATCCTTTCGAAAAATCCTTTCATCATGATCGAAGAAAAAGGTACCATTATGCCTGTGTAAAGAAAGATAAGAACAAACAGACTGTCTGTGAAACCTACTGGGGCAAACATGACATATATGGATGACATCAAGATAAAACCAGGGATTATCTGAGTCATAAAAAGGAGGAAGAACAAAACCTTGTTCGCCGAGAATTGTTTTCTTGCTAGTACGTATCCACTGAAGGATGCAACGATCAAGGCAGCCAAGGAAGAAAATAACGAAACAAATATGCTGTTCGATGTGTACCTTGTGAAGTTCAAAGATCTTAAAAGATACCTATAGTTTTCAAAGGTTATCTCTTTTGGCCAATAAGTAATTGGATAGGTATACATCTCTGTTTGTCCTTTTAGCGATGTAACTAAGGTCCAGTAAAGTGGAAAAAGTGCACACATCAGAAATGCACCTAAAGCCAGGACTCTAATAATGAGTAAGAGTCTTTTCATCAAAAACCACCCTCGGTTTTGCTGAATCTCAGATAGAAATAGGCGTAAGTTACAAGGATTAGCATAATAACAACACCGATCGCAGAAGCCACTCCATAGTTGTACTCGTTATATACTTTGCTTATTAGCAGTGTGGAAAGTATATGTGAACTTCCAGCAGGACCACCGTTGGTCATGGAGAAAATAATATCTGGAAAATTTACAATCCAGATGAATCTTATAAGTGTTGTGTTTATTATTACAGGTTTTACATAGGGAATGGTTATTCTTACAAATTGCTTGAATGCATTGGCTCCATCTATTCTTGCTGCTTCATACAGTTCTTGTGGCACAGACTGAAGAGCAGCAAGGAGCATGATGGCAAAGAAAGGTATGCCATACCATATATTTGCAACTATCGCTGAATACAATGCATAATGGGGATCTGAAAGGAAGGCTATTTTTTCTTTTATAATACCAATTTTCAAAAGCAAATCGTTTATAACACCTGCGGAACCGTGAAACATCCAACGCCATTGAAGACCTATCACGAAACCTGAAACAGCCCATGGGTAGAAGACGAGTGCCGTATAAATACCTCTACCCTTGAAGGGTTTTCTAAGCAGTAAAGCCAAGGAGAAACCAAGTACAAACTGCAAGGACAAAGAAACTAAGACCCATTTTGCAGTGTTCTTAAGAGCTTGAACAAAGATTGGATCGCAAAAAGCATCTGCGAAATTCTTAAAACCAATGAATTTTTTTGTCAGATAGTACATGTTATAGTCTTGAAAAGCCATGAAGATCGATCTAATAGCTGGTACAAAGGTGACGACGCTTATAAAAAGAAAAGTTGGCAAGATCATGAAAAGAATGAATTTTCTATCCTTAACCATGAGATCGTTCTCTCCCCAAATGTGGGGGCTATTTGCCCCCACTTGGATTACTTTATACCATACTCCTTTTTCCAAAACTCCGCCCATTCTTTTACTGCCTGATTCAAATCCTTCTTTCCTAGAATGATATTTTGAATATCATTTTTGTGTTTTTCTGCATAAGCCGGGAACCCTGCCATGTGCACTGGCCTTTCGTAGAAGACGTACTTATCAGCATTTGTGAGCTCTTCATACCATGCAAGATATGGTCCAGTTGAATAATATGGATCTGCAAAAGCAGATTTGCAATTTGGAATAGTGCCGTTGAGTTGAGAGAATCTTGCATTCACCTCAGGTGAAGATAAGAATTTCACAAGTTCCCAAGCTTCGTCTTTGTATTTTGAATATGATGCTATACCCCAACCTGCATTGCCATAATCCAGATAGACCTTTCCGTGAGGACCAACCGGCATAGGTGCAACACCATACAGGTTGGGATCACCGAGCCTTCGTTCGACTATCGGAACTGTATCGGGGTCTTGAATCAAAAATGGGGTCATTCCAGAGACAAATCCGTTCACTTGTTCTGCCCAACCCCAGTTCAAGGAATCTTTGGGAGAACAATCGTTGTAGAGCTTTATCCACATCTTTAGACCTTCTATTGCACCGGGTGTGTCGTGGTACGGTACACCATCCGTTGTCAAATAACCCCTGTCAGGTCTTGGATCGATATTAGGTACATAGGACATTATCACTATCTCTGAGAAAGAATGTTCACTTGGCCCTCCTCTGAAGGCAAAACCATACTTTCCTTGGGCTGGAACGGTTAGCTTCTTGGCATATTCATACAGTTCTTGCATTGTTCTGGGAACTGGTATGTTGTTCTTTTCGAGAATGTCCTTTCTGTAGAATAAAGCTTTGATAAAGAAACCATATGGTATGTAGAAAGTCTTTCCTTGAATCTTCGTTGCGGCGGTTTTTGTGAGATCAAGAAGATCGTTCCAACCGTCCCACTTTTTAACATATTCGGTAAGATCGAGTAAGTTCTTGTTGTTTACATGAATCGCAAGGAAATTGTCGCGCACTTCAAAGACATCAACCTTCTGTTTGGTATTGAGCATCATAATGAGTTTCTGATCAGAGCTTTCATAGGGTGGAGAGATAAGTTCAACTTTAACGCCAGGGTGTTTTGCTTCAAATTCGTCAAGAAGTTGCCTCAAGAGTTCTGTACGGGCAGGACTTGTAATCGTTTCAACCATTGTAAGAGTGATTGCTCCAAAGGTTGTCGCAACAAAAAAGACCACCAAAATTACATAGAACAACCGCCTCGTTTTCTCACCCCCAAGTATTGGTATTATGATCATACCATAGTATCATAACGAAAGTCAAAACTCTTAGATGACAGTTGTCGAGGTTTTGAGATAAGGAAAGTGTCAAATTGTCATTCAGCAACAGCTGATGTATCTTTAATGAGATCTGTTTGGTGTCAAGAATTCTAAAGATGAAGTGGACTCCCGAAGTGCTCAAAAGGGGAAATTCAATTGTCTTGGAAGAAATCCTTCTGGAAGATAAAAGAACCAAATCCTTCAACCGAGTTGAAGGAGTGCTAAAAGCATCAAGGACGGCCATTCAACATAGAAATGAAAAGTTATTATCTGAAAAACTAAGCGCTTTCTCTCACAATAAGTTCCACGTCCAATACGATTTGTTTGGGTTTATCGCGTTTTTCCGAAAGCCTCTCCTGTAAAATCTCAAAGGCTATCATACCTTCTTGAAATTTATCGATCTTCACAGTTGTGATGGTTGGGTGCACAAAGGATGCATAGGATATATCGTCATAACCAACGATTGATACATCTTCTGGAACGGTCTTACCAAATGTTCTCAGGGCTTTCAATGCCGCTATGGCAAAGACATCGTTGAAGCAAAAGATGGCATCATAGTCAAGATCTTTCAATTCACTGATCTTGTTGAAGCAAGATTCGTAGCCTTCTTCGATTTCAACCATGTGGTATGGTTTTAGACCGTATTCTTTCATCGCCTTTACATAACCCTGATACCTCATCTTGGCCACCGACTTATACATGTAGCCATTGATCATCAAAATCTTTTTCCTGCCTTTGTCCAAAAGATGTTTCGTTGCAAGATAACCACCCTTGAAATCATCTGAATAGACTTCATCCAGTTGCGAGTTTTCAAAATGAACGCCCAATATTACAAAAGGATAGTTCATACTTACTAGATAACTGATATCGTCACTGTCAAACTGTGTGGGGGAAATGATAATGCCATCGACTCTTTTCTCAATGAGTGTTTTGATGGCCTTTATTTCGTTTATATAATCTCTCTCTGTGTTCATCAGAATTATTTGATATCCATACTTTCTTGCGCAGTATTCTATACCTTTGAAGACCTCTGCATAGAAAGGATTCGAGCTGTCTTCAAAAACAACACCTATGGTTTTTGTAATCCCATTCTTGAGAGAGAGTGCGTTTAGATCTCTTATATATCCAAGTTCCTTTGCTGCTTGTAAAACCTTCTGTTTTGTTTGAGGGTTTATATCTGGCTTGTTATTCAAGGCCCTCGATACCGTATTTATGGAAACACCAGCTCTGATTGCGATGTCTTTTATTGTGACGAACTTTTTCAAAGTTTAGACCTCCTTTTTGGCAATGCCCGCACAAACCTTTGAAAGATATTTTATCCCTTCACACTACCTAAGGTCAAACCCTCAATGAAATATTTTTGAAAGATCAGAAAGACTGTAACCGGTACAATAGCAGCCAAAAGCGCACCGGCGGCTATAACATTCCAGCTCGAGATCCATTGTCCTTGAAGGGCTGTCAGACCTATCGTAACGGTCTTCTTAGCGTCGCTTTGAAGCAATATCAAAGACCACAGATAGTCATTCCATATCCAAGTGAACTCCAAGATTGACAAAGCAGCCACAGCAGGCTTCAAGAGCGGCATTATTATTTTTGAGTAAATAGTGAACGCCTTTGCTCCATCTATCTTTGCTGCTTCAAAAAGACTCGTTGGTATAGTTACCATGAAGTTGCGCATGAAAAAGGTACAAAAGCCTATTTGAAAAGCGATGTGAAAGAGTATTACACCAAAGAGTGAGTCATATAAACCTGTCACAACGGAAAATCTATAGACAGGTATCAACAGCATTTGAAAAGGGATGAGCATGCCAGCGACAAAGATGATCAAAATTGTCGTTCGCAATTTGAATTTATACCAAGCCAGCGCGAAGGCTCCAAGACTTGACAGAAAAAGGGTAACTGCTACTGAGATACAAGTTACCAAGAACGTGTTCAAGAAATATCTTTGCATCTTTCCTTCAACCCAAGCTGTTTTGAAATTATCGGTCGTCCAAGTCTTTGGAACAGACCAAAAGTTTCTGAGCATGAATATTTCGTCCATGGTTTTGAAGGCTGTGAAAAATGCTACCATCAATGGAATTAACCATATGACAACTATAAGTGTAGATAGCGTATAGAATAAGATCGCTCTTGAAATTTTTTTCACTCTCTTTCCTCCTTTTTCAGAACATTGAGTAGGTACATTATTATGAATCCAAGGGTAATACCAAATTGCACTACTGCAATCGATGCTCCATAACCCATTCTGTAGTTGTGGAAAGCTTGAACATACATGTAATTTGCCATGACACTTGAAGAGTAGAAGGGTCCGCCGCGGGTCATGACAAAAACTATATCGAAGGCTCTCAACGAGTCAATGATGTTCACAGTGATGGCAATTACCATCGCGGGCCTGAGTGCTGGCAAAATGACATACCAAAATCTTTGCGTAGCCTTTGCACCATCGACTATAGCAGCTTCAACCAATTCTCTCGAAACATTTTTGAGCCCAGCAAGAAAAAGGATCATAACATAGGGTATCTGCCTCCACAGGGCTGCTGCTATAAGCGAATAAGTCACGATCTTTGGATCGCTCAGCCAAGGTTTTGCAAGTTGTTCCAAACCAATCGATCTGAAAAATGTATTGACAATGCCACCTGTTGGTTCAAGAACCCATGACCAAATCTGACCAATGACTACAAAGGAAAGTGCCATTGGTAGATAAACCAGAGACTTAAAGATCTTGTGACCAGGAAACTTCTGATCCATCAACATGGCAAAGATCAAACCTAAGGGGATGGAAAGAAGCACAAAACCGACCATCCACTTGATGTTGTTCAGTAAAGAGAGGCCAAAATAGTTGTCTGTGATGAGTCTTTGAAAATTCTCTAAACCCACAAATTTCATCTTCGTCATTCCATCCCACTTGGTGAAGCTTACAATGAAAGTTTGGAAAATAGGATAGATAACCCAGATTGAATACATACAAAGTGGAGCCGCAAGGAAAAGATAAGGTGTCAGTTTATTTCTTTTCATGACTTTTTTCCTCCAAAGATTGAACCCTGCGGGCAAATCGCCCGCAGGAGAAAGATCATTTCGAATAAATTCTCTTTCTCTCTTGTTCCAGTCTATCAAGAATCGAACTGACCTTTCCAGGATTCTGCATGAACTCTATGAAGGCATTCATACCAACCTCTGCCATTTCTGGATTGGTGTCTCTATCGTAGAATTGAGCGACACCAGAAGAAGCAACTATCATCTCAAGACCTTTCTTTGCATGGTCATCTGGTGGGGTAACTTCGACATTTGCAGCGAGTCTACCCAAGTCTTTAGCGAACTTTTCTTGAGCTTCTTTCGATGCTATGAATTTGAGAAAGACGATTGCTCCCTTCTTGTTTGGTGCGTTGGCTGGTATCATGAATCCATCGATGGGTGTTTCTTCATAGAGTGGAACAGAAGGATCGATTATTGGAAATCTGAAGAAGTCAAGATCGTCCTTTACTTCGCTAGGAGCTACATCCTTTATGAATTGGCCCATGTAGTACATTCCAGCTTGACCACGGAATAAGAAAGTTGCACCTTCCTGCCATTCATAGGCGGCATGGTTGGGTAAGAGATAACCTTTGTCTATCAGCTGCCTCCAGTACTCGAACACCTTCAAAAGCTTTGGATCGTTGTAAGGTACCTTCCCAGCAGTCAAATTGATGTGATATTCTAACCCATTAATTCTCAAGTTGAGAATGTCAAACCACCCCGCAGCGGTCCATGGGAATTTTGTACCGATCGCTATGGGAACAACGCCATTCCTTTTCAATGTTTCACAAACATTCAAAAATTCATCCCACGTTCTTGGCTCCCTTATACCAAACTTGTCGAAGACCGATTTCCTGTAATATACCCCCCACCAGTACCAACTTTGAGGGATAAAGTAGATTTTGTCGTTGTAAGAACAGGTACTTTTGAAAGATGCAGGAAAATAATCTTCCCATTTTGTCGTCTGAAAGATTTCTTCTAACGGTGTGATTAAACCCATCTCTGCAAAATACCTCATTCTTTCACCGGCAAACCATGTGACTACATCTGCTGTTCCCTTTGGTGCGGCAAGCCAAGTTCTTAAAAGTGTTTTGAAATCTTCGTGCGCAAAGGTGTTTATAACCACTTCGTAGTCTGGATACTTCTGTTCAAAGATTTTTACCAGTTCTGCAAATGCCTTTCTTGGTGCTGGATCTGACATGTAACTGTTTACGATGATCTTTTCTTTTGCCAAAGTGGTTAATGCTATCAAGACGACAAAGCAAATCAGTAGAAACTTCCTCATGAGCACACCTCCCCTTGTGATTCCCGGTAACGTTACCGAGAAAATTACACTCTTACGATAAGTGCGTTTTTAGTTTTTGTCAAACTACAACGATCACCAAATTTGCTCATTATTTACAATATACATGGGTGAAAGTTCTTTACTAACCTATTTTGATCTTTTTTTCTGTTCATGCTCTTTCTTTCTCACAGAATCCTTCCAAATGTCTAATCTGTTACAAAAAAATGAATGGCAGCCTTTGCAAGAAAAGGGGTTGTATTTTTTATCCTTTGCGAAAGGCAAGCCTCAGGATTTCTTCACCAAAGGGTACTCACACATCTTTGTTTGTTAATGATTAGCAAGAAAGGTTTTGAAAATGTGGTGAGGTCCCAGGCGAAAGAAATGGCTTAGATATCATATACCTTTCTGTCACAATGGTAAAAATAGTGTGGACAGTTCTTTCTTTTTCTCGAACCATATTGTTTTCAATTCTTGGTTTTATCAAAGGATTACCAAACAGTATTTTTAATGATGAAGTGTTCTATGATATAATTTTATGCGCGAAATTGTTATTTAAGCAACAAGGTGATCCATTATGAGTAAAGATCTTACGCAAGGAAGTCTAACTAAAAATCTTTTTTATATGGCGCTGCCCACAATGGGCGGTTTTGCTTTACAAACCCTTTATGACATCGCGGACATGTTTTGGATAGGACGGATATCCTCTAAGGCCATCGCTGGTGTTACAGTTTTTTCTACCGTCTTTTGGTTGGTTGAAGTCCTCAATGAAATAATCGGTATGAGTTCTACTTCATTGATCTCTCAAAACTATGGTGCAAAGGATTACGAGCGCACAAATAGGATCATCGAACAAACGATAGTTTTCAAAATTTTTGTTGCTATCATTGCCTCGGCGATAATGGCTGTTTTTCTCAAACCTTTGATGAGTTTTTTCAGTAAGGATGAAGAAGTTATAAAGGCTGGGCTCGATTACGGTTATTGGCGAACTTTTTTCATGCCAGTTTTCTTTGCTACATATTCCACCTACACAGCCCAGAGAATGACAGGTGAATCAAGGCTTCCCATGATGATCATGGGGACGAGCGCGATCTTGAATGTCATTCTTGATCCAATTTTCATGTTTGATAGAGTACCTGGTTTGAACTTAAGGGGCTTCAACATGGGTGTGAGCGGTGCTGCTGTTGCCACGGTTATATCAACTGTTGTCGCTTTTTCATGGGGTTTTGTTTCGCTTATGAAAGGCAGAGGTGTGATCAAGATAAGATTATCCGGTTTATTTAGACTCGATAGGGAAATTGATTTGAAACTCTTGACGATAGGTTTACCAAGCGGTATAGAAATGCTCATGAGAAGCCTTTCAAGTGCTGTTCTGACGAAAATGCTCAGTTTGTATGGTTCTTCAACTTTGGCAGTTATAGGTGTTGTTAGCAGGTTGATGGGACTTGCCTTTGTGCCTTTGATGGGATTTTCAATGGGTGCAAGTGCGATAGTTGGGCAAAATCTTGGAGCAAATAAGGTGCAGAGAGCTGAAAAAACCGTTTTTCTTGCGGCTTTGTATGGTTCTTTATTTGTTCTCGTTTTCGTACTGGTTGCCAATTTTTATCCTGAAACCATCATGAATCTTTTTGTACACGAAAAAGACGTGATTCGTGAAGGAGTTTCTGCTGTAAGGATTGGATCGTGGACGATGTTGATAGCGGCATTTTCAATTTCCTTGATGAGCAGCTTTTTTGGCGCTGGATATACTTTGCCAGCAATGATTTCCAGCATCATAGGAAGATGGGCTGCTCAACTACCTTACGTGATAATTGTGGTGGTCTTTTTGAGATTACCAACTACCTATGTATGGTTTTCTTTCATCGTTGCTGAGATTGCTGAATTACTTTATGCCCTTGTTGTTTTTTCAAGGGGAAGATGGAAGGAGTATAGGGTAAGATAGTTTAATCTTTTTTTAATGTATATTCATATATAATTTTTAAAACCGAAGGGGGTGCCTGGTATGAAAAGAATTCTGACAATTTTGAGTATCATTTTTGTAGTGGCATTGTGTTTTGCGCAGATTAAGTTGCCTCTTACCCACGTAGTACCATCTGGTTTCACTATTCACTCGATTGAGATATTAACCAATCCTAAAACTTTTTACGAAAATGATAAGATCGGCGTAGGTGTCAAGATCAACTTCATGAGGGCTGTAGCTGGTTCGAATGTTTATTCCTTTGATCTGAAAGAGGGAGAAATCAAACTCATGAGTCTCAGGTTGATTGGACTGAAGCTGAGCGAAACAGAAACAAACTTTTTGGCCTATAGCGGTCCTACCTCTGCCTTTCCAAGCAATTACGAGTATGGAAGTTTTCAAATCGTTGGATTCTATGTAACCAAGGCAGATTTAGACGCAGGCTATAAAGAAATCTGGGGCTGGACAAATCTTTTGCCGCTGGCGTGTAGAGATTTTTACATTGTAGCAGATCTTGATGTAGACCCTGTCTATGGTCAACCGCTGGCTGGTTATCACATCGGTGAAAAAAAGTTTTGGACCTGTACAAAGCCTGTCACATCACCTTTTGGCAGATGCCAGTTTACTGAGAAAACTGGTCAAACGCAGCCTCAGCAACCAAGCGCGCAGTATTACCAACCAAAGGATATAACAGACATCGTCGTGGAACCTGAGCCATTTGAATTGGGACAACCACTGAAAGTTACTGTCGTTGTTAATTCAGAACCTGCTTCAAGTCCATGGGATTATTACATGGTTTATTGGATCACTGTGACGTACAGTAATGGTCAAACCAGAACAATACCACATTCTTATGGAAACTTCAATCCCAACAGCGCGATCATAATCACATCAAACCCAAAATCAAAGGATATTCGAACGCTTGTTCTTGATCGACCAGGTTCTATAAGTTATACCTTGCCAGAGAGTATAGCAATAACCCAAAGTGCCGTTGCCAATATACCAATAACCCAGGTTGAGATAAAGGTTCAAATATGGGCTGGATTAGATGTTGATAGATTTTCGCCTTACAATTTTATTGAACGGTGGCAAGCAAAGACAGTTTTTGTACCAGTAGGCAAATGAGAAAGACATAACTGTGAGTCGCATGTAAATTCTAAAAGCTTTATGAGAAGAGTGTCGCCTTGGCAAAAACAAACCAAATCCATGTCCCAAAAACATTGTGAAAGTAAATTGAACATTATATTTTTTGCAAACTCATGTTGTACAAGCTTTTCTGGCGGCTCCCCTCGCATTGTTTTTCTTAATTAGTGTGGGCCCGCCCCTTGGGTTGAAGATTGATACTGTTTGTAAAGTTTTTGTTTTTTTCAGACAACTCTTTTGAGAAAACTGAGTCATAAAGATGTGGCAGGTTTGAGGGAGGGATAGGAATGAAAAAAGTTGTTTTGATTGCTTTGTCATTTGTTTTTATTATGGCCATGGTATTTAGCGCCGCTGAAAAGCCGAGCAATCTTTTTGGTATAGATCTGTACAAAGTACTGTCTAAAAAGCCTGGAAATATATTCTTATCACCTTTCAGTATCGGTTCAGCCCTTGCAATGACTTATATCGGTGCAGCCGGTGATACGGCAAAACAGATGAGAGATGTTCTGCAGTTTGATGTTGAAGATGAAGTGCTTCACAACAATTTTTCAAAGTTGATCAAATCATTGAATCAACCGAACGAAAAATACCAATTGTCTATTGCAAATTCCATGTGGGCACAAGATGGATATCCATTTTTGGAAGAGTTCATCAGTAAAGTTCAGAAATATTACGAGTCGGGTTTGAATTATGTTGATTTTGTAGATACAGCCAAGAGAGAAGAAGCAAGAAAAAAGATCAACAGATGGGTCGAAGAGAGGACAAACGAAAAGATAAAAGACATCATCAAGCCAGACGACATAGACGAACTGACGAGGCTTATCCTAACAAATGCCATATATTTTAAAGGCAAGTGGGAAAGTCCGTTCGATCCGTCTTCGACAAAGAGAGAGCCATTTTATGTCACCAAAAGCGAGAAAAAGGAAGTAGATATGATGCATCAAAACATAGTTACAGGATACACAGAGACTCTTTCTGTTCAAGTCCTTGAATTGCCTTATGCTGGCAAGGAAATCTCAATGATAGTTGTACTTCCCAAACAAGAAAAAAATTTACAACAGGTAGAGTCGGAACTTTCACTTGAACTTTTGACAAAGTGGCTAAGTGATCTAAGGCAAACACAAGTCGATCTCTATTTGCCTAGATTCAAAGTGGAATGCCGATTCACTTTGAAAGGAATACTCATAAGTATGGGCATGAAAGATGCATTTACAGCGGCGGCAGATTTTTCAAGGATGGATGGGACAAAGATGCTACAGATGAAGGATGTCATTCATCAGTCCTTCGTTGAGGTCAATGAAGAAGGAACAGAAGCAACAGCAGCAACGGCGGTTATTATGGGCATCAAAGCTGCTCCATCCAAGCCAATCGTTTTCAGAGTAGATAGGCCTTTTCTCTTCTTGATTTATGATAATGTGCATGAACTGATCTTGTTCATGGGTCGAGTAGTCAATCCACAGCAGTAAAAAGTTTATAAAGGCGACGACCTTCCTGGTCACCAGCACAAGTCGAGTAGTCAATCCACAGCAGTGAAAAGGGCTATCCCACCATGGGGATAGCCCTTTTTGTGTAATTTTATTTTGCGTACAGATCCAGATCACAGAAGCTCATAGAATCAACATTTTTCCACAGGACAGCGTAACTGTTATCTTGAAGTTTTATCATGATGTCGTTTTCACTGCAATATTGTCCGTTAACTGTTCGATTCTCGACAAGATGAATCTCTACATAGTGATTCCAAAAAGATTGTGCGAGGTCGAATTTTTGCCAGTTCACTTTATCACTACCGAAATGTTTTCCGTTCCATTTGTTCTTAATGACATTAACAGTTCCAAGACCTTTACCGTCTATGTAGAACTCGATGTAAGCAGGGGCATCTTTGTAGGTCATGAAATAAAAGGTGTGCATCTGATCGTTGCACCAGAATTTCACGTAATCTCCATCATGACAAAACAGGGCACCGATGTACGGGAAGTCTTGTCCATTCCAACTCTTGTTCTTAAAGGTTGCGCCTGTTGATAGGAACAACAGAGTTGCTACTAACAACACGAAAAATGCCTTCTTGACCATTGCCAATCCCCCCTTGGTTTAACCATCCTTACAGATGGTTAGTTTACAAAGATTATATTGAAGCTGCTATTAAAAAAAAATTAGAATCAAAGATTAGTTGATAATTCTACTGAAGAATGACTTTTACAAAGAAAATAGCTTTAGAGTACCTGGAAAACTTGAGGAGCGCTGAGGCTAATGAAAAGCCCCCAAGATTTGGGGGCTCATATTACAAGCAATTTCCCAGTAGGATTGAATTTTCTGTACAACTGTACTCTCAGATTCTGATACTTTTTATAATTCTCTATATGGTCGTAGTTTGGTTGATTCCATGGCTCTTTTTGAGAAAGCACTTGGTTGAAACCTTCTAAGAGTTTTCCTTCAAATTCTCCCGAGTAACTTCCTTGCACGAATCTTTCGAAAGCCTCTGAGAATTGGTGCCACGATCTTTCTTCTTCCCCAGGAACAACAGGGTAGAACAAACCGTTATTCGACTTGACGGCCTTTAGATCGCCTATGGCATCGCCTATCATCAAAACCTCATCATCTTTGTAGCCGCCAGATTTCTTTGCAAGTTCTATGTGTTGTGACTTTGTTCCCATCTCTTGCCCAGCAATGAGAGATATATATTGAGCAAGGTCGTACTTTTCCCAATAATCTGCAAGGTCATCGTATGGTGTTTGTGAGACTACTATAATATCAGCATGTTGTGCCATCAACTGTACAGCCTCTCTCACACCATCAAATGGTGGTATTTCAGCTGAAATGTGTGGGAAGGTTCTGTTTACAGCTTCACTCCAACCAAGCAACTTATAAAGGCCAAAAGTCTTTGGTCTTTCTTCATTTATGTATTTTTCTAGAGATTGATTTCCCAGACCTAGGTTGTTCTTTTTTGCGTAATCTATGAAGTCTTCAAGGATCTTTAGGTCTGGTAGTATAATATTTCTTTGCTTTACTATATTTTGTACATCAGTTCTTTCGTAGAGAGCGTGTAGGATCAGCTGAATAGCAATGAACCTGTTGCATCCTCTGTGCTCTGAGAAGAGGTTGTAGTATTCTGCTATTTCTCTGTAGTAAGATTCAATCTCCCATAGATTGTAGAATTCCATAAAATGTGGATGAAAGATCAAGATCTGTTTTCCATTCATGTTGTCTG
This sequence comes from uncultured Pseudothermotoga sp., assembly GCA_937995655.1. Classification (GTDB taxonomy): domain Bacteria; phylum Thermotogota; class Thermotogae; order Thermotogales; family DSM-5069; genus Pseudothermotoga_B. The sequence continues at coordinate 138,095 of CALKJI010000004.1, forward strand.
TAACACATCCATCTGTGTCTATTGCAACTAGAAATTTCTTGGTTCTTTTAAAGTTAAGCAATTGTTCTCTTGGTTTCTCCTTAAGATCTTTATGTGATAGTCTAACGTACGTCATTTTTCACACTCCCTGTTGCCTAAAACCTGTAGGAATGTAATTTGGACAAAGTTTTGGCGCCATTATTTCTTTGAAGTTAGCAAACTCTGGTAATGGGCCGCCTATCAACGGCATTGCCCACTTTACGAAATCGTCTGTCACATCGACTTTGTTTTCGCTGATCCATTTCCTTGGGAACTCTCTTGCAGAGTTTGCAACGATATTCAATGGCACTTGTGAATACTTGACTTTGTATTTTTCTGAGGGAACTCTTACGATCGTTGCCATGTATCCTGTCTCACCATTCAAAGCTAGGTTTGCTGCAAAGGCACCAACTTGGTATGCTTCTTTGAGATCTACTTTTGAAACGTACGCCATCTCTCTCCTTTGCCTTGTTCCTGGTTTTTCATATCTTGCAATACCTGGAACAACCAATCTACTCTTTGCCCTTCCCTTTTCATCTTTTCTGTCAAGACCGTTCAGATAATTTGCAAGAACTTGTTCTGCACTTTTTTCGGCTGCACTGAACTGGGCATGACCGAAGCTGTCTTTGAGTATTCCCAGGTCTCCCACATTCACACCTTCACCGATCACTACGATGCACCTTTTGTGGATTTTCAATGTTTCATTCACTTTTTCAGTGATATATTCAAGGTTCGACTTATAATCTTCCTGTGATAACGCTTCGGGAAGTATTATTAACAGAGGCATTTCTCTTTTTGGATCGGCAAGCCTTGCAGAGGCCGTTATGAATCCCATTTTTCTGCCCATGACACCTATGACAAGGACTGGATCAGAAGTGTAACTTGCCTTGTTTTCTTCGTTGGCTTCAAGAATGTTTATCGCCGTATTTCTTGCCACACTTCCATAACCTGGATCGTGATCACATATGGCAAAGGTACCGTCATCTTGGAGTTTTCCACCTAAGTCGTTGTCTATCGTCTTTGGGATACCCACGCAGATCACGTCAAGTCCCTTTTCATGAGCAAGTAAACTTACTTTGTTGGCTGTGTCCATCGAATCTTCTCCACCGCAATAGAGGAAATATCCAACATTGTGTGCTTTAAAGACCTCAACAATTCTTTCTAAATCTTCCTGGGACTTGATTTTGTATCTGCAGCTGCCTATGACACCAGCCGATGGAGTTCTTTCAAGCAACTGAATCTGTTTTGGATCCTGTGCTGTTATGTCTATGAGTTCTTCGTTCAAAACACCTAAAATACCCATCCTTGCACCATAGATTTTTCCAACTTTACCACTATTCATGAAGGTCTCAATTGCGCCGCGCAAACTGTTGTTGATAACCGATGTTGGACCTCCCGATTGTGCAATCACAACATTTTTCATCTCTATACCTCCCTTTTGACATCATACAAAAATTTTCCACCATGTTCGATCCAGAGACAGTCATCTGATAGGAAATCTTCTTTCTTAATTGCTCTTGGATCGCGATAGGCTAACCCAACGGCTTCACAATCCTTTTTAGGTATAGAGGTGGCAAGTGTGACAGTGAACGCAAATTCTTCTTTCTTTGTAGCTGGATCATACGTGCCATCACCCCTTACATTTATTACGTGAGCGGCTACGTTCAGGTCAAAGTTTGGACGTTTCTTCAAGAAATCTTTGACATAATCTTTGCAGTGGTATCCAATTTCACGTATCGATCTATCCATCTGTGCATTCGAATGAAATATTTTGATATGAGGTGCATAGATTATGATTTCTCCATTGGGTGCGAGAACCCCTGGTCTTTGAAGTTTGTATGAACCTTTTCCTGCCGTCCAGATTTCGTCATAACTTTCTCCTATCACCTGCACTGCCATCCTCACAGGCTTATTTAAATAAATTATGTGAATCCTTTTGCTTGCTTTAACAGCTTCTCTGTAAGCTTGCAGAGCTCCTTCAAAGTCATAACCTGTGTACAGACCTTTTGCGACTATTCCACGATCTGTTTCTTCATAAACCATGTTCAAGAATAGAACTGGTGAATTGACCTTTTCAAAGGCGATCTTGCAAGCTTGGTTAATCACCTCTCTTGCAGAGTTTTCTTCCGATCCGATGATCCTTGGAATGCCTATGAGCACAGCAGCCCAGTGGAACAAGCCTACAACATCCGGTCCGGCTATGCCTGGTACTATGGATTTCAGACCACCCGAAAAACCTGTAGATTCGTGTGGAGAAGTGCCACTCAAAACTATGATCAAATCATATTTTTCAAAAAACAATTTGTTCAACGTTACCGGCAGCGGTTGTTCAAGATCTCCCATGGTTTTTTCACTGACAAATTCTTTGCTCAAGATTCCAACAGTTACCAGTGCATCAGGGTTTGCGTATTCGTGGTTGAAGAATACAAATCTTTCCTCCTGAAGTCCCAGTTTTTTTCGAATTTCTCTTTCAGTCATCGCGCGATGTGTGCCACTTGCATTCAAGGTATGAAGAGTCTTTAACCCTCTTTTTTCAAGGTGTTTAAAGATTAGGGGTACCAACCTGTCCGAAAAATCTTGGCGTGTATAATCTGGGTGTATCAAAAGAACCTTCTGCAGTCTCTTGTCCGGTAAAATCTGTTCAATCAAATATGATATATCTTCTGTCTTGAGCTCATCAGAAAGGTTCTGTAAATAGTTCATAATTGCACCTTCTTCAAACACCGGAGTAGGCATTGAATCCGCCGTCTATTGGAATAACAGCACCCGTTACGAACTTTGATGCATCTGAAGAAAGCCATACACAAACACCTATCAAATCCTCTGGATCTCCGAATCTACCCATGGGTGTATGATCAATTATTGCTTTACCCCTAGCTGTGAGGTTGCCCTGTTCGTCAAGTAACAAATATCTGTTTTGCTGTGTCAAGAAAAATCCTGGCGCAATGGCATTGACTCTAAGGTTTTTGTTGTATTCCATAGCAAGGTGAACAGCAAGCCACTGAGTGAAATTGCTCACAGCTGCTTTTGCTGCAGCGTAACCAATGACGCGTGTCAATGGTCTGAAGGCTGCCATTGAGGAAATGTTTATGATCGATCCACCTTCCTCTCTATTTACCATGAATTTGCCAAAGATCTGTGATGGCAATATTGCACCACCAAAAAGGTTCAGTGAAATCACTTTTTGAAGTGCATCGAGGGGCATATCAAAAAAACTTAATTCTGCAGATGTTGTTGCCTGTGGTATGTTTCCACCAGCCGCATTGAGTAAGACATCTACTTTGCCAAAATCTCTCAAAATTTCTTCGTACGTTTTCTTAATTTCATCGACACTCAAGACATCCATGTAGTATCCCTTTGCTTCAAAACCGGCCTTTTGCATCTCGCCAGCCACAACATCAAAATTTTTTATGTCACAGACGGCGATCTTTGCACCAAACTTTGCTAAACCTTTTCCTATGGCTGATCCAAGTATCCCTGCACCTCCTGTTATGACTACAACTTTGCCATCCAAACTAAACAACTTGTAGGCTTCTTTCATCGTCAACACTCCTTTCAAACTTTGAGTAAATTTAGATGTTTTTGCATATGGTTTTTCAAGAGTTCGTAGTGCTCACTCTCGTGTTCAAAGAGAGTCTTCAAAATGCGATCCTTGAAAAGATAACGTCCTGATTCCATGGCTGTTAGTATTGAACCATAGGTTATGTGAATCAATTGGCGGGCATCGGGCATTTCAAAAAGCTTTACAAGATCTGAGTCGGGTAATTGGTCAACATCGGGTATCCTTGTAAGATCGGTAGTTACATGATATGACGCTCTGTCCGTTTCAAAACGCGTTAATGCGTATTTATGTATTTGCCTGTAAAGTGAAACGTCTTTCACAGCAATTACTTTAATTGCTTCCAGATAACTAGTCCCCGCAGTTTTGATGTGTAGGTTACCTTCAGTATACCTTGCAAAGATCGGATATATGCTGAATTTATCGCTCCCTGAGTGCAAAGATAGTCTATATCCCGACAGTGTTTTAGCAATTTCACTGTGAATTGCTATCTCTTTCTCAAGCAGGGAAAGATCCCCTATGTAGTCGATCCCCTTTTGCCACTGACCAACAAATCTTGGTGCAAGGGTTTGGAAATCAACACCCCTCCTTCTAAGTTCTTGTACGATGAATATATGGGCTAAAGGTGTTGTCGGTGTTGAAGTTTCATCTATAGAGATCTCAAGATCAAAGTCTTTTTTCACACCCTTGAGTGCATCGTAGCACTTGACAACATGTTCTAACACATCGATGTACGTAACAAAGATTTTGACGAAGTTCTCTTCATCCATGACAAGCTTCTTTTCTAAAAGTGTGAAGGTTTTCCCAACATATTTCGTCTCTAATTCTCTCCTTCTTGGGTGAGACTGATAGAAATCTGCGATCTCTTTTTGACTCATCTTATCCATGTTTCTCACATATTCCGATGGATCTACGGTGTACATACTGTATCCTTCGTGAGCAGCCTTCAATAGGTCTTCGATCTGTTTTACGTGATCTGCATCGGCTCCAAATGTTCCATCATAACCGCTTTCAAAGACGCCCCAAACAGCGCTTTCGAGAGCATCTTTGAAAGTTCTCTGTGTTCTTGAAAGTTCTCTAACAGATTGTTGAGCGAAGATCGGGAATAGATCGTAATTTTTCGCTACTTGAGCGTGTGCAGCTGTAGCAATTCCAAGTCTATCACCAAAACCGAAGGAGGTTTTCTTGGTACATGTCTTTGGCTTAAGGTCAAAGAGTTCTCTTATGGCATCACAGTTTTTGTGTGAAAGCTGGCCGAGTATTACATCCAAGTTTTCAACACTGCCGATTTTCTCGCCTTCGAATTTCTCACATATTCCCTTTCTCCCAATTACAATAAGGTACTTCTCTTGTTGATTTTTGCACATAAAGAGGGTTGAACCATCCATGTGATGCATTGAACGACTATAGACTTGATATCTTTTGTTTGTCATTTTCTCAAATTCTCTAACGATATCTTCAGTTTGCTTTTTCAAAGATAATCCTCCTCCCGTCATGCTTTGTACACTTGAACGCCTTTCTCCAGTAAGAAGATTTCGAATTCTTTCGGAATATTCTCATCTGTTATGACACCATCTATATCCTCAGGTAGAGCAAATGAAGCAAAGGCACTGCGACTGAATTTTGTTGAATCTGTGACAATGTATACCTTCGAAGCACTTCTTATCATTGCTTTTTTGACGTCTGCTTCAACGACGCTCGGTGTCATGAATCCTTTTTCCACTGAAAAGCCCGTTGTACCTAAGAATGCTTTGTCAACATTGATTTCTTCTAAGAATCTGAGAGCCCAGGGTCCAACTAATGATAGACTGTTTTCCCTGACAACACCGCCGAGCACAAGTACTTCGATACCAAGTTCTATGAGTTTTCCTGCTATAAAAACGTTGTTTGTCACAACAGTTATCATTGACAGTTCTGATTTTCTCAATTCGAAGGTTGCATAATAATTAGTACTGCTACTGTCAAGTATAACTGTATCTCCATCTTCAATCAAAGAAACTATTTTCTTGGCAATTCTCTTCTTTTCATTTTCCCGTTGGTGTATTTTTTTCAAGAAATTCCATTCGGAACGGGAATGATCAGGCAAGATTGCCCCGCCATGAGTTCTGACTATTGAACCATTTGCCTCCAAGAAATCTAGGTCTTTTCTTATTGTCACACTACTTACCTTCAACTGTCGTGTGAGTTCGTTGACAGTAATTTTTCCTTTCTTTCGTAAAAGATCAAGAATAACATTTCTTCTCTCTTCTGTAAACAAAATTTTCCCCTCCGTCTGAATACTATCAGTTTGAGTTGCGAAAGTCAAATTCGAAACCATACAAAAGTACGTGAAAGAATGAGAAAAGTGAAAAAAGAATGAGCAAGAAAATGATAAATGCACATAAACTCTTTTGAATGACAATTTTCAAATTTGTCTATCTTGTTAACCATAGGTAGACTTATTATGGTAGAGAATGTACAGGAGGGATGAAGATGAAGGCCGTAAGATTACATGCGAAATGGGAACCAAGACAAGGCTTCAAGCTTGGTCCTAAGGACATTGAAGGAAAAGTTTGTTGGCTTGGTAGCAAGGTATGGCGCTATCCACAGGTCGTTGTTGAAGAAGTTTTAGAACCTAAAATTAAAAAGCCAACGGAAGTATTGATTCAAGTAAAAGCTTGCGGAATCTGCGGCAGCGATGTTCACATGGCGCAAGCAGATCAAGATGGTTATATGCTCTATCCGGGTTTGACGGGATTTCCAGTAACGCTTGGGCATGAATTTTCTGGAATTGTTGTTGATGCCGGACCTGAGGCGATAAACAGAAGAACAAACAAAAGGTTCGAACCGGGTGAACCAGTGACTTCTGAAGAGATGTTTTGGTGTGGACATTGCAGACCTTGTGCAGATGGATACCCAAACCATTGTGAAAATCTTCATGAAATTGGCTTTGATATCGATGGCGCTTTTGCAAAATACGTGATATCCGATGCAAAGTACCTATGGAGTTTAAGGGAACTTGAGAAAAACTATCAAGGGGATAGTTTGTTCTTGGCCGGTAGCCTTGTTGAACCAACCTCTGTTGCTTACAACGCTGTTATAGAAAGAGGTGGTGGAATAAGACCTGGAGACAATGTGGTTATCCTTGGCGGAGGACCTATTGGTCTTGCAGCTGTTGCTGTGCTAAAGAGAGCTGGTGGAGCTAAAGTAATACTTTCAGAACCATCAGAAACAAGAAGAAAGCTTGCGAAAGAATTGGGTGCAGATGTGGTAATTGATCCAACCAAAGAGAACTTTGTTGATGCGGTTCTGGACAGTACAAATGGTATGGGTGCGAAGATCTATCTTGAAGCGACAGGGCTGCCTCAGATAGTTTGGAAAGACATTGAGGAAACTATTTGGAGAGCTAGAGGCGTGAATGCAACCGTTGTCATTGTCGCAAGGGCAGATGCAAAAATACCCGTTACCGGTGAAGTGTTTCAAGTGAGACGTGCTCAAATAGTAGGCTCACAAGGTCACTCAGGGCATGGTAATTTCCCAAGGGTCATAAGTCTTATGTCAACAGGAATGGATATGACTAAAATGATTTCAAAGACTGTGAAACTCGAAGAAATACCTGAATACATAAAGAGATTGCAAACCGACAAAGAACTCATCAAAGTAACGATGCTAAACCCCTGAGGTGATTCTCATGGAAAAGGTGAAAATTGGAGTAGTTGGAAGTGGTTTCATAGGTCAAGTACATCTGGAAATTCTTTCAACCTTTGATGACGTTGAGATAGTTGGTGTGATGGATGTTGACAAGAATAGAGCGAAATCAGTTGCAGAAAGGTTTAAAGCGAAGGTTTTTGATAATTTGAAGCAAATGAAGGATGAAGGTCTCAATGCCGTTTATATTACTTCACCAAACAAAACGCACTTTGAGTACGCAATGAATGCACTTGAAAATGGGCTGAATGTCTTTTGTGAAAAACCAATGACGATTTCTTTGAACGATGCTTTAGCTCTGGAGTCAAAAGTTAAGGAAAAGGGTGCAATCTTTCAAGTAGGCCATAATAGAAGATTTGCACACGTATATACTTTCATGAAAGAAAGAATAGAGAATGGAACGGTGAAACCCTATTCGTTCCAGATAAAGATGAACAGAGGAGAACTACTCAACCCACCTTGGACCTCAGACAGATCTTACACCGGAGGGTTTCTTTTTGAAAGTACCTTACACCTCTTCGATATGGCAAGATGGCTCTTTGGGGACATTGAAGAGATGTATGTTTTAGGAAAAAGGAGTGTCTATCCAGACATTGATGATTGGTCGATCGCGATGAAGATGAAAAATGGAATCATAGGTACTTTTACATCCTGTGCTCATGCAAGCTGGATGATACCTTTTGAGAGAGTCGAAGTATACGGCGAGCATGTGATGATGGCAAACGAAGAGATGGAAAGAGTCCATTTCTGCAAAGGTCTTGGAAAAGAAGTTGAAAGCCATGATTTCACAAAGGTAGATTTCAAAGAAAAGTGGGGATACATAATTGAAAACAGATTATTCATCGACTGTCTCAAAGAACACAAAACTCCACCTGTCACTGTGAGCGATGGTGTTAAAGTCATAAGAATCATTGATGCTTGTTACAGGGCCGTTGAAAGTGGTGATGCCCACGTAAGATTGGAGGGTTGATCATGTCAAAGTGGCAGATACCACCAAAGGAAGGTCATATGGAAAAACCATCAGGTATTTACTATCAAACTATGACTATGAAGGAAATAGAAGAAAGAGTGAAAAAGTGTGATTTAATAATTATCCCTGTTGGGAGCACGGAAAACCATGGTCCAAATGCGCCAACTGGTGAAGATACTTTTCTGGTCACAAGGATGGCGGAACAGGTTGCTTTGAAAACAGGTTGCACTGTGGCCGAACCGATCTGGTACGGTTTTCATCCGTACCATCATATTGGTATGCCTGGGACGGTACCAGTGAAAGACGAAGCATTCATTGATCTTTTAGTTAGTGTCATCGCTGGTTTTTGGAACGCAGGGTTTAAGAAACAAATCTTGCTGAACGGTCATGGACAGGAGTTTGTTATACCCGTCGCCATACACAAATTTGCGAAAATTTTCCAAGTGCCTGCGATGATCTTCAATGTGAACTGGTATCATGCGATACAAGACAAATTCAAAACCAAGCAGGAAGGTGGTCCTTACGAAACCAATTTCATCCATGCCGATGAAGTAGAAACCTCTTGGAGTCTTGCCTTGTTCCCCGAGTTCTGTCATCAGGAATGGGCCGTTGACACAACACCGCGTGGTTACATGCCAGAAGGTCATATAGACAAAGCTGGTAATTTGTTGCATAGAGCTATTGCTTGGTACGGACATGTAGGTGGTGGCCCGATCGAAGTTGCAGCATATCCAGAAGGTGTCGTTGGAAAGGCAAGTAAAGCCAGTGTAGATAAGGCGAAGGAAGGAGTAGAAGCATTACTCGATTATCTTGAAAAACTTGTCAACGACATCATGAAGGCGTTCCCAGCAGGCAAGCTACCACCAGCTAATGAACTATCTCAAAGACCAAAAGAAGAGTTAGATGCCGTATTGAAAAAGCCATTCGAACCTGGTTGGAGAAGTATATACAGTTTGGGAAACATGTGGTGAGTTGAAGGCGCCTTGAGCGCCTTCATAATAGGGGGGATCTGTGTGAAAAGGTTGGTAACGTTACTACTGGTTGCCATGGTATTTGTCGGAGTATTTGGCTACACATTCTATGTCGTATCTCATGGTGGGCCGGCTGACCCGTTCTGGGGAGTAGTTATGAAAGGTGTCAAAGATGCGGCAACCAAATTCGGGGTCAACGCAGTCTATCTTGGTCCAGAAAAGTTTTCTCTCAAAGAGTTCATCGACCTTGTTAATTCAGCAATCGTCAAGAAACCAGATGGTCTTGTCGTCACTATCACAAATCCCGTTGCGTTGGACGAACCACTCAGAAGGGCAATTCAAATGGGCATTCCTGTTGTCGCAATCAACGTACCCGATGACAGATCGACCGATGAAAAGATACCATATCTATGCTATGTGGGCATGAATGAATATCTCGCAGGTGTTTATGCAGCAAGAAGAATGCTACAAGAATTCACACCAAAGAGGGCCGTTGTGGCGATTCACGAACCAGGCCACGTGGGACTTGAAGCAAGGGCAAAAGGTATTGCAGATGTCTTGGCTGAAAAGAAGATTCCTGTGGAAAAACTCGATATTACTACTGATCCAACAAAGGCTTTGACCTTACTCAAGAGCTATTTAACAAGGTATCCCGACACCAATGCCATCTTCACCCTTGGTCCTCTGGGTGCACATCCAGCGATACAACTCGTTGAAGAAGAGAAACTTGTTGGCAAGGTAAAAGTAGGTGCCATCGACTTAACAACAAAGATAACCGATGCGATCAAGAGGGGTGTGGTTGTTTTCACAATCGACCAACAGCAGTATTTGCAAGGTTATCTACCAATCGTGTTTTTGTACCTTTACAAGGAATTTGGTTTGATCCCTCACGAAGACATTTTGACAGGGCCTTCAATTGTTGATAAGAGCAACGTGGAAATCGTTGAAAAAACTGTACAGCTGGGTTACCGTTGATGAACAAACAGGGGGTGGTTTGCCACCCCTCTTATTTATTCAAAAAGAGGGGTGATCTTTCTGACACAAAGGAAGGATTTTTTGTTTTTTCTAAGAATAAAAGAGTTTGGAGCCCTTGTTGGAATGGCTGTTTTCTTTGTAACCTTTTCTTTTCTTTCGAACAGATTTGCAACCGTTGACAACCTTATGAATACACTCACTATGGCAGCAGAGCTAGGGATTATCGCCATAGGCGTGTGCATGCTCATGATCAGTGGGGAATTTGATCTTTCTGTTGGAGCTGTATTCGCTGTGGCTCCCATGGTTTTTGCTATAATGGTAAATCACAAAATCAGTGAGTATCTTGCGCTGTTGGTTTGCTTGATACTGGCTGCTGCAATTGGTTTGATTAACGGTGTAGTTACTCTCAAGACCGGCATACCTTCTTTCATAACAACCCTCGGCATGATGATGTTCTGGCGAGGTATCTTGCTGGCTGTGACAGGAGGTTTTCCCATAATTCTTTCCAGGAGGATGAGGATGCTCGACTACTTTGGTGGTCGTGTAACTGGTGGTTTAAGGTATTCTGCAATCTGGTTTATCATTATTACTCTCCTTTTCTGGATTGTTTTGGAAAGGACTCGATATGGTAACTGGACCTTTGCAACGGGAGGGAACCTTGGAGCCGCAAAAGCTCTCGGAATACCATCAGAACGGGTGAAAATAATCAATTTCATGATATGCAGTACTTTGGCTGGCTTTGCAGGACTTACCACCTTTGCACGCTTTAAGATAGTCGATCCAACACTGGGTCAAGAACTGGAACTGGAAGCGATAGCTTCGGCTGTCATGGGGGGTACTCTTTTGACAGGGGGCTATGGGAGTGTTGTGGGAGCACTCATAGGGGCAGCAATGATAAGTATGGTTAGAAATGGACTGGTACTTGCTGGAGCTCCTGCCTATTGGTACAGAGCTTTCATAGGAATCATACTGATAGTTGCAGCAGTGATAAATGCAAGGATTCGAAAGAAGGTGGCAGGATGAAGGATTTTATCATAGAGATGAAGAACATCAAGAAATCCTTCGGAAAAGTGCAAGCCCTCAGAGGAGTTGATTTTCATGTTTCAAGGAACGAAATAGTAGGCCTTCTTGGTGACAATGGTGCCGGTAAGTCTACTCTTATAAAAATACTCGTTGGTTACTACCAACCTGACGATGGAGAAGTTTACTTCGAGGGTAGGAAGGTTAATTTCAAATCACCATGGCAGTCCAGGCAACTTGGTATAGAGACAGTCTATCAAGATCTCGCACTTGTCAATCTTATGCCGTTGTGGAGAAATTTCTTTTTGGGTAGAGAAATAATTAGGAAGATTGGACCTTTCTCATGGATTGAACGAAGAAAGATGAAAAGGATTGTCATAGATGCAATGAATGATGTGGGCATATCTGTAAGAAACCCAGATGAGACAGTTGCTTTCATGTCTGGAGGCGAAAGGCAAGCAGTTGCCATTGCGCGGGCCATATACTTTGGTGCAAAACTTTTGATACTGGATGAACCAACAGCGGCCTTGTCAGTAGGCGAGACTAAAAAGGTACTTCAACACATTGAGGAAGCAAAAAAGCGTGGCATATCCGTAATCTTTATAACTCACAACATCTATCATGTGTACGAAGTGGCAGACAGGCTGGTCCTTTTGGAACGTGGTGAAAAGGTTGGAGATTATCTAAAGAAAGATGTGACACCACAGTACATAATGGATACCATAGCTGCAGCAGCAGGTGTCAGATAGAAAGGTGATGAGAATGGAAATTTTATTCATTGGTCATGTGGCAAAGGATATCAACAAAACGTTGCAAAAGACGGTGATCGTTCCAGGTGGAGGGGTCTTCTATGGGAGTATTGCCGCGCAAAAAGTTGGTGCAAGGTGCAGAGTAATAACAAAGTGCGCAGCTCAAGATCAATTTTTGTACGAAGAAATGTTGAAATCAGGTGTTCAAGTTTCATTCTTTGAAAGCGAAACAACAACGACCATTGAAAATTTTTATCCTACAGAGAATCCAGACGACAGGATTAGTCGAGTTCTTTCTTTAGCGAGTAGTTTTCAAAAAAAGGATATCGAAGATCTATCGTGTGAAATGATTGTTCTAAGTGCTTTGTGGCATGGAGAGTTTGCTGAAGAAATGATAGTTGATCTCAGAGAAAAGGCAAAGATACTGATAGGGGATGCCCAAGGTTTTCTCAGAAATGTGGTCGAAGATGGACAGTTGAGATACCAAGATTGGCACGAGAAAACAAAATATCTCAAGTTTTTCGATGTGTTCAAGATAGATAGCAACGAGGCTTTCGTGCTCACAGGCGAAAAGGAACTCAAGAAAGCCTGTGAAAAGATACATAAGTTAGGTGTCAAAATAATTGTCGCAACTCACAAAGAAGGAGTCTGCGCCTTCGATGGCAAACAGTTTTATGAAGCACAGTTCTTGCCTTACAAGCTTGAGGGCAGAACTGGTAGAGGTGACACTTGCTTGGCCGTCTTTGTTACTGCTCTGTATGACCTAAAAATGGCTGTCAAACTTGCTTCGGAGGTGACATCAAAGAAAATGCAATATCCTGGCCCTTATAGGGGCTGATTGAAGGAGGTGTTTGGAATGAGGAAAGTTCTTGTATTGATACTTGCACTTTCTCTCTTCACAGTCTTTTTCGCTAAGGAACAGGTTCTGCACATTTATACGGCTCTCGATGAAAACGAATGGCCAATCTACGTAAATGCTTTCGAAAAGGCAACTGGAATCAAGGTACAAGTTGTAAGAATGTCTTCAGGTGAATTACTTGCAAGAGTAGAAGCTGAATCAAAGAATCCTCAGGCCAGTGTTTGGTTCGGTGGTCCGGCGCTGGACCAAATTGCTGCAAAGAAGAAAGGGCTTTTGGTACCGTACAAATCACAAGCAGTAGAAAAAGTACCGGCGGCCTTCAAGGATCCAGAAGGTTACTGGGTAGGAATCTATTTCGGAGCGATAGGTTTTGTAAGCAATACACAACAACTCAAGCAACTCGGAGTTGAAGCGCCGACCTCTTGGTATGATCTTCTGAAACCACAGTTCAAAGGAAGGGTCTCTCTTGCTTATCCATACACATCTGGAACAGCATACACCGTGCTCGCAGCGTTGGTTGCAATAATGGGTGAAGATAAAGCCTTTGATTATTGGAAACAACTTCACAAACAAATTCACCATTACAATACTTCTGGATCTGCATGCGTGACCCAAGCTGGACTTGGTGAAATTACTGTCGGAATAGCCTTTGCACACGACATAATTACCAAGGGCATAGCAAAAGGTTATCCCGTAGTTCTAACCTTCCCCAAGGAACCTACAGGTTATGAAATTGGTGCTATGTCGATGATCAAAGGTGCACCCGAACGAGACCTTGCAGCAAAATTCATAGACTGGATGCTCTCAGTTGAAGCTCAGAATTTGATGGTGAAGTGGAACAGAATACCAATAAACCCAGATGCAACAGTTGCACCTGGGGCTGTCAGAATGCAAGATGTAAATGTTATACCGATGGACTTTGAATACTTCGGTGAACACAAAGACAGACTCATTGAAAGATGGAAAGAAGAAATTGAGTACGGAATGTAACTATTGGGCGTGGCCTAACACCACGCCCTTTTGGAGGGATTGAATGAATTGGCTCAAGCAAACAAGGAGACTGATAAATGAACCTCTCTTATTGGCAATGATTGTCTTTGTATGGGCACTCTTGATAGTTTTTATCGTATACCCAATATTGATGGTCGGAATAAAGAGTTTCGAGCCAAAAACCGGCGTGTACAGTTTCGATGTCTACAGAGCCCTCTTTAGCAAGAAATACTTTATAACTCCAATAATTAATACCCTCAAACTTGGGATCGTTGTCGCTTCGATAAGTGTTCTGATAGGTTATATCTTTGCTTACTCCATCGCAAAGGTGAACGTACCATTCAAGACATTTTTCAGAACTGTGGCTACTTTCCCAATAATATCGCCACCTTTTGTAATTGCACTTGCGGCGATACTCTTGTTTGGAAGGAATGGAATCGTTACAAGGAACTTCTTTGGAGGTGTACCACCTTTTGAAATATATGGTTTCTTGGGCCTTGTGATTGTAGAAACACTTGCTTACTTTCCCACCGCTTTTATGACTCTGGAAGCTATATTGATCTCCATAAGTTCAGATCTTGAAGAGGCGTCTTTGAGTCTTGGTTCAAGCAAATGGCGAACCTTCTGGCGTGTAACCTTTCCTCTGTCAATGCCAGGAATTCTGTCTGCATGGCTTTTGGTCTTTTCTCAATCGATGGCAGATTTTGGAACCCCTTTGATTCTCGGTGGTAGATACCATGTGCTGAGCGTTTCAGCATACCTTGAGATAACAGGCTCTTACAGGATTTCATACGGGTCTGGACTAGCGATCTTGTTGTTGATACCAACATTGATTGCTTTTTTTGTACAAAGGTACTGGCTCTCCAGAAAGTCTTACGTTACAGTCACGGGTAAACCATCGGTGATCAAAGTACTTGAACCAAATGTGTACGTGAAAGTGATGTTCACAGCAATCTGTGCAACTTTAGTTTTTGCGGTTTTTCTGTTTTACGGGACGGTATTGTTTGGTTCATTTACAAAACTTTGGGGTGTCAATCACAAACTCACGTTGGAAAATTATAAGTTTGCCTTCACATATAACTGGAAGTACATCAAAGACACTTTGTTGTTAGCTTCTATAGCAACACCCCTGTGTGGTATTCTCGGTATCATGATTGCTTATCTTGTTGGAAGGAAACAATTTCCAGCGAGGCGATTGATGGAAGCTTTTTCCCTACTCACCTTTGCTGTGCCAGGTACTGTCGTTGGCATAGGTTATCTACTGGCATTTAATCAAAAACCACTTTTGCTGACTGGGACTGCTCTGATCATCATCTTGGTATTCGTTTTCAGGGAACTTCCAGTTGGTGTTCAAAATGGTGTTGCGGCTTTGTACCAAATTGACCGTTCCATAGAGGAAGCCTCCTTAGATCTTGGAAGTAGCAGTAACAAAACTTTTTGGAAGATCACGCTACCAC
Organism: uncultured Pseudothermotoga sp.; assembly: GCA_937995655.1. Classification (GTDB taxonomy): domain Bacteria; phylum Thermotogota; class Thermotogae; order Thermotogales; family DSM-5069; genus Pseudothermotoga_B. Next base: position 153,350 of record CALKJI010000004.1, read on the forward strand.
TCTTGATGCCTGCCTTTTTCAATGCCTTGTTCACGGCTTTTGTCAGGAGTATGACAGCGATAAGTGCTGTCATATTCGTAGTTTCTGGTAGGTGGAATCTCATAACAGTGAGAATACTTGGAGCAGTTGGAAACAGTGATCTTTCACAAGCTGCGGCTTTGAGCTACGTGCTTATAGGAATCGTTTTACTGGCGATGTTCTTTCTCAGGTTCGTAACAATAAACTTTTCCTATCAGACAAAGATCAGGAGGGCAATGTCATGACAGAGTACTATGTTGAAGTGAGAAATCTTGTCAAAGACTTTAAGGACTCGAGTTCTGGATCCTTCATAAGAGCAGTGAACAATGTAAGTTTTGGTGTCAAAAAGGGTCAACTTATGACACTTCTGGGACCATCAGGATGTGGAAAGACAACTACTTTAAGATTGATAGGTGGATTCGAGATTGCAACGAGCGGAGATGTTTTGATAGATGGTACCGTTGTGAACGATCAACCTCCAAATAAAAGACCCACAGCAATGGTTTTTCAAAGTTATGCATTGTTTCCACACATGAACGTCTATGAAAACGTCGCTTATGGTTTAAAGAATAGGAAGCTGAGTACTCAAGAAATCAAGAAACGAGTCTCAGAAATGCTTTCTATAGTTGGCTTGAGCGGACTTGAGAAAAGATATCCCAGCCAACTTTCTGGTGGTCAGCAGCAACGTGTTGCACTGGCGCGTGCACTTGTAGTTCAACCAAAGGTTTTGCTCTTGGATGAACCGTTATCTAATCTGGATGCAAAGCTTAGAGAACAGATGAGGATTGAATTGAAAAAGATTCAATCCAACCTTGGTATAACAAGTATTTATGTCACCCACGACCAGCTCGAGGCAATGACACTGTCTGATGTGATCATAGTGATGAAGGATGGCGTTGTGATGCAACAAGATTCACCTGAAATGGTCTACAGATACCCAGCAAATAAATTCGTTGCGGGGTTCATAGGAAAGGCTAATTTTCTTGAAGCCAGCGTTGTTGGTATCGAACAAAACAGGTGCAAACTCAAACTGATCAGTGGAGCAGATATGGTGGTTGGGATACGTGAAGGTACAAGGTTCACAATACAAGAAAAGGTATACCTTGTTTTGAGACCAGAAGCAGCTAGATTTGTAAAGCCTAATCAAGGTATCGTCAATGGAATGGTTATAACCAGGATCTACACCGGAGCGAACGCATTTTTTGAGGTTAAAACAGATTACGGTATCTTGTCTGTTGAGATTCAAAATCCCACACATATGGATCTCCCAGAGTATGGTGAAACTGTTGGACTAGTTTATGACACAGCCACTTTGTCGGTGGTGAAGTATGAATGAAGCTTCTCATTTCAGATCTTGATGGAACTCTTTTGGAAACTGACCATTCTGTTTCAGAAGGAACTTTGAAATTGGTAGAAAAGATCAAGGGACTGGGTATTCAATTCTCTATCGCCACAGGACGTGCTCTGTCGGCGGCAAGTACTTATATTCAACAGTTGAAGATAACTGTCCCTGTAATATTGTTCAATGGTGCAAGGCTTTACGATCCAGTTGAAAGAAGATATTTAGTGGAACACTCTTTGTCACAAAGAGCAGTTGAATTGGCAACAGAAGTAGTCATCATGCACAGGGATCTCACCGCTGCCTTTTTTGTGAAGGAAGAAGTTTACGCTTATAATGTTGGATTGAATGCCGCTACTTATGTTATAAGAGACGCCCTGGTGTATAAATCCATCGATGATGTTGAGTCAATAAAGAAAGAAAAGATCACAAAGATCGTTTTTGCGAGTTATCCATTCAATTTGAGCAGACTCGAAATAGAATTGCCACAAGTTTTTGGACTAGAAGCCGATGTCGTCAGGTCAGAGGATGATTTACTCGAGATACTACCTAAATCTGTCAACAAAGGCTCTGCACTGAAAGAACTTTGCAAGTTAATGAAAATATCAGCAAGTGAAGTGATTGCCATGGGAGACAGTATGAATGATCTAAAGATGATCAAGATGGCAGGTATTGGTATAGCAGTTGGTAAAGCAAAGGACGAACTCAAGAAAAACGCAAAACTGTACATTGATAAGACAGGAAAAGAGGCTTTAGAAAAAGTCTATGAGTTATTGAGGCGGGGGTGAGCTGTTTGAAGATAGCTCTTGTCATAAGTACTTCCGACGCTGCTTTTGATTCCTTGGCTTTTAAGGGAGATCTTGTAAAAGGACTACAGATGGCGAAGAGGATCGGTTATGACGCAGTTGAAATTGCGGTTAGGGATCCTAAGAAAGTTGATGTAGATGAAATAGAACTTATAGCCAAAGATCTTCAAATGGATGTCGCAGCAGTTGGAACTGGTCAAGCCTTTTTGGCAGAAGGTTTAAACTTGATCGATCCAGATGAAAATATTCAAAAGCGCACAATAGAAAGGCTGAAGGACCACATAGATTTTGCTTCACATTTTTCCTCTAAAGTGATCATAGGTTTTATAAGGGGAAATAGAAAACACAGATCTGTCCAAGAAGTAAGCAACTTATTTGTCGAGCACATGAGGTGTCTCGCTGATTATGCACTTCCAAGGAAGGTAACGTTGGTGATAGAGCCTTTGAATAGGTATGAAATAGATTTTCTCAACACGCTGGGTCAAACTTTTGAGGTTGTTCAAATGATAGATAGAACAAATGTTGGTATACTGGCAGACACCTTTCACATGAATATAGAAGAAGCAAGAATCGAAGAAAGTCTTCGTTTCGTGGCAAGTAAGTTGTTTCACTTTCATGTAGCAGACAGCAACAGATGGGCTCCTGGAACAGGACACTACGATTTTGAATCAACTTTTGAGGCTTTGCACAAGATAGGCTATGAAGGTTATATTTCCGTAGAATGTTTACCTATGCCAAATGGACCCCAGGAGGCAGCAAAGATTGCCTATACAACTGTGAAAAGTTTTTTACAGATCTTTGAGAGGGATTGATATTCACTTGCTATCGATCCCTGGAGGAGGTGGTTTTATGAAAAAGTTTCTTTTGATTTTGGTAGTTGTTATGGCATCGATTTTTGTATTTGCTCAGTCAGACATTCCCGTCAAAGTTACTCTGACGATGATGGTCGCAGGAGATCAAAACATGGTTGATTTCTTCCAGTATGAAATTGCACCGGAGTTTGAAAAACTCTATCCCAACGTGAAGATCAAGGTCGTTGGTACAGGACCTGGTGATGCCGGATCTCAGCAGATTATTCAGCAACTACAGCTCGAGAAGGATTCTGGGAAAGAAAAATGGGCGATAGATGTTGTTGTGATTCATGAAACAGGTGCCGTCTGGGCGATCGAAAGAGGCTTGATCAGGCAGTACACAGATTTTTTGACGGCAAAAAGACTTGCCATAAGAAATACCGACGAAATGGCTCTTGGAGTGAATGTCGATGGTTATGTCATGCCAATGTTTCACAGTCAAACCGCTCTTGCCTACAACCCAAGGTTTGTCAAGGATCCACCAAAGTCCTATGCCGAACTTGTTGAATGGGTAAAGAAAAATCCCCGTAAGTTCGGATACAACGGCATCAAAGGTGGTATGTCTGGTGTCGCATTCGTCTTTGGCTGGGTTTACTGGAAATCGAAGAACACCGATATCCTCATCAATGGTCCGTACGATAAGAAATACGAAGAAGACTGGCCACAGATATTTGCTGAGCTCAAGGAGTTCAACAAATATGTAACGATGACCGCTGGTAATGCAGGCACATTGGATGCACTGAACCGAGGGGAAATCTGGATGGGTCCTGTATGGGTTGATATGTTCTACACATGGATGCGTGAAGGAAGAATGGACCCCAATATCAGAATCATTCTTCTAGATCCTGGTATGCCAGGTCAACCAATGCATTTTGCGATACCAACAAAGGCAGCAAACGCCGATTATGCATTGAAACTCATCGAATTTGTTTCATCACCTAAAATCCAGGCAAAGTACATAGTGGAAAGATTCAATTGGTATCCAGCAATTGGTGATGATTTTGTAGCACCTTATTTGACAAAGGAAGTTCTTGACAGAATCTACAAAGATGTTAAACAAGCAGAACTACTCAAATATGGAAAACCCATGCCCCTACTCCCGTACAAGCAAGACATGCAGGAAGCCTATGAAAAATGGGTTGAAAAATAACAGGCAGAGCCAACAGGCTCTGCCTTTCACGGGTGAGAAGGTATGAGACTTCAAACTAAAGAAAGATTCATTGGTTTTTTGTTGGTTTTACCTGCATTCTTGGTCCTCATATTTCTGTATGTCTATCCTCTGATACGTGCCATCTGGACAAGTTTTCTCAAAGACAATCATTTGACTTGGGCAAACTATGGTAAGGTTTTTGAGATATATTCTCGTGATGTTCTTTATTCTGTCGTTATGACAACCGGTGTGGTTTTGGTCGTATTGGTCTTGAGCATTCTATTAGCAAGTTATTTGAGGTTCAAGGAATGGAGATTTTTGGATTTAATGTATCGTCTACCATTGTTCATACCTTTCTTAATAGTTGGTCATGCCATGAGAATCTTTCTTGCGCCACATGGCACGTTGAACAATCTATTGACAAGAATTCTTAGAGTAGAAGAACTTCCTGGCTTCTCAAGAAGCTGGATAGGACTTCTATGGACCTTTGTGTGGGTAATGACACCTTATGCGGCTCTGATAGTTCTTGGAGCTTTTAGAGCTCTTGACAGTTCCTATATCGAAGCTGCCAGAAATCTTGGTGCATCAAAAGCAAAGGTTGTCTTCACTGTTATCATGCCTATGTGTAAACCCTCAATAATGGTTGCAGCAATACTGACCTTTGTAAGAACGATAAGCAGTCTAACTATCCCTGTCATGATTGGCCCAAATACCCCCAATATGATAACCGTTGACATGATGTTCAGGATCAACTTCTTTAATGATTGGGGAGTTGCAAATGCCTTAGGTGTTGTCTCGTATTTGATTGTTGTCGTACTTGCCGTATATTATCTAAGGTTCATGGCTACGGAACGAGGGGGCATAAAAGGATGAAATTCTCTATCCTTAGGATGACTCTCAAGGTCGTTTTCATCATTTTTATGCTCTTGGTAATGATAGGTCCACTCGTTGGGATAGTCATATGGAGTTTTGCAAGAGTTTGGTACTGGCCGAGTCCTCTGCCTCAAGAGTTCACTTTGAGATATTGGATTGAGGTCTTCAAACAGGGAAGAGTTCTTAATTCGCTAGTTTTGAGTGTTACAATTGCTTTGCTCACGGTTGCCTTTTCTACATTACTTGCCATACCTGCAGCTTATGGTTTTGCAAGATATAGATTACCATTTGAAAGAATCCTCCTTTTACTGTTTTTGATGCCGCAAGCCTTTCCACAATTACCAGTTTTCATAAATCTTGCGAGCATCTTTGGACGTATGGGACTCAGAGGAAATATCTGGGGAATAGTTTTGGCACATACGATGGCTTCTTTGGTATTTTCTTTGTGGATCATAACTGCAACTTTCAAATCCATACCTGTAGAACTTGAGCAGGTTGCACAAAATCTTGGAGCGAGTAGGTTCAAAGTTTTCTGGACCATCACCTTTCCGATCGCAATACCTGGAATCATTGCCGGAGCGATCTATGTCTTTCTTTGGTCGATGGGCGAGTTCACTGCAGCCTTTTTCATAGGTGCACCATTCATTCAAACCGCGCCTGTTCTGATGTATACCTCAAGCATGGGCTACAACCTTCAGATAGCCAGCGTGATTGCAATCATACTAATAATACCTTCTTTGATTTTTATGATACTCATCGAAAGATTCCTAAAAGCTGAATATATAGCCAGCTTGGGAGGTTGAAGCTATGGCTGTTTTACAGGCACAAGGTCTGTATAAATCCTATGGACAAGTGAAGGCACTCGATGATGTAAACATAGAAATAGAAGATTCAGAATTACTTGCAGTCATAGGACCAAGTGGCTCTGGAAAGACCACTCTTCTGAGGTCAATAGCAGGCTTTGTTCAGTTGGATTCTGGAAAGATATTCATAAAGTCGAAAGATATTACAGATCTTCCGCCAGAAAAGAGAAATGTGGCTATGTTTTTCCAAAACTATGCACTGTGGCCACATATGACAGTTTTTGAAAATGTGGCATATGGTCTGAAGATTAGAAGATATGACAAGAAAGCGATAAGGGAAAAGGTTGAATGGGCTTTGGATTTTTTGGATATAAAATCTCTTGCTGAAAGGAAACCAAACCAACTTTCTGGAGGTCAACAGCAGCGAGTTGCTTTGGCAAGAGCCATTGTAGTCCAACCAGATGTTTTGTTACTCGATGAGCCTCTGTCCAACCTGGATGCCAAGATAAGAATGAGAATAAGATTTGAACTGAAAGCTTTACAGAAAAAACTACAAATAGCGACACTCTATGTGACTCATGATCAAGAAGAGGCTTTAAGCATTGCAGACAGGATAGCGGTCATGCATAACGGTAAGGTTCTTCAGATTGGCACACCACAGCAAGTGTACAAAGAACCCGTAAATCTATTCGTTGCGGATTTCATAGGGGTAAACAGCATAGTCAGGATAAAACCTTTGGATAAAGATATCGTGAAGGTAGGTAATCTTGAATTTCAACCACAACAAGGAGTATTACATCTAGTCATAAGGGCTGAAGAAGCAAGAGTTTTACCAGCCAAAGAACATGTTACTTTGAAGGAGGGCGACCTGAAGCTTGAAGGTATTATAATGGGAAAACTTTACCTTGGCTCTAAACATCGTTACGAAATCAAAATTCATGGTATAGAAGAAATATTGTTCATAAACAGTGAGGAAGCCTTTAAAATAAACGAGCAGATACAAATAATCATACCAAAAGATAGTTTCTTCGTGTATTGGCAGTGAACTTGAGTCATTTCTATTGATTTTTACAAACAGTCTACGGACGCTCAGTTTTGTTCAGCCTCACCTCTTTTTACAAATCTCATTGTTAAAAAGGATAGAGCAACGAAGACTATTGAAAAAATCATCAATGATGGATATCCCACCTTGTCAATAAAGACACCCGCCAAAGGCGGAGCAAAGATGTTTGCTGCCATGGAGAAAAAGTAATACAAACCTGTGTATCCACCGGTTTTTTCCGATCTTGTCATGTCTATAACCATTGGAAGTGAGTTAACATTCACCAAAGCCCATCCCATCCCACTGATCGCAAACAGTAAGAAAAACGTTGAAAGCAACATAGACTTGTTTTGCGAAATACTAGACGTAACTACGACTATTAACAGACACAAAATGAGAACAAGAAGACCTATGCTTATAGTTTTCTTTCTTCCAATCTTTGAACCGATTAAACCAGCTGGTATGGAAAACAACATGAAGGTCAATGAAAATACGCCAAGAACGAGCGCACCAGTACTTTCAGATATGTTTAGATAAAATTTGGCATAACTCGTGAAAAAGGTTTCTAAGGCGTTGAAACCTATGAACCATAACAATATAGACATTAGGATGAACAAAAGACTCTTTTCCTTTGAGCGGAATATCTCTTTCAGATTTTCTAAAAGTTCCTTGTTACCTTTTCTAACAGTTTCAAAAGCTCTTGCTTTATTTTGAATCTCTGTGTATTCTTTTGGTTCTCTTATGAATAAGATCACAAGTATATTTGCTAAAAGCATCAACGAAGCACCGACAAAAAATGGATATGAATAGTGTGCATCGTAGAGTACTTTACCAGCAAAGTAAGCTAAGAGTGCCCCAAATCCACCCATGAAATTGATTATTCCATTTGCTTGGCTTCTATAGGTAGATGGAGTTATATCAGGCATTAAAGCTATCACGGGAGATCTGAAAAGTGCCATTGAAAAATTCATCATTATGATCACTATCATCATCAAGAAAAGCGAGTTCAAATCGCGCATCAACGGTATTAGACAGAAAAACAATGCTCCCAGGGGCGCACCAACAAGAATGTATGGCTTTCTTCTGCCAAGTTTCGTTCGAGTCTGGTCGCTCAATGTACCTATGTATGGAAGCATTACAATAGCAAAAAGATTGTCGATAGTCATCACAATGCCTATTACAAAAGAAGACAATGCAAAATCCTTGAGAAAGATGGGAACGTAAGCATTGTACAATGGCCACAGCACGCTTATACCAAAGAATCCAAAACCAAGCAAGAAAACTTTTTTGTAGCTGAATTTTGTCATTACTTTTCCTCCTTCAGATTATTATTCTATCAAGATCGTTAGGTATTAAGATCTTTCCCAAAAAATACTGCTTGAGTTCGTCAACCAAGTCTGTTTCTTTGCTGTCTATCTCTGGTCCAAGATGTACAAGACATAGAGTTTTTACATTGGAAAATTGTGCCAGTCTTGCCACGTCTTCAGCACAGCTATGTCCTTCCATACGCCTTGTGTACAGATAGCTGCATGTAGATTCATGTATCAGAAGTTCAGCATCACTGAAGAATTTGACTAAATCTTCGCATGGTTCTGTATCACTGGTGTAGACAACCGTTGATTGGAAAGATTGAATCTTTAAACCAAGATTTGGAACAGAATGTCTCACAGGGAAGGCAAAGACAGATATGCTGGAGTTTTTGAACAACAGTTGTTCTTCGTAGCTAATGGACTTCAACATGATTTCAAAACCTTTCTCTGGATTCAAAAGATCGTATATTTCGAGGCAGTATCTGGTAAGTTCGTAGAAATGTTGTCCGACATAGACGGTTAGGGGCTTCTTTCTTCCAGAAAGCCTAAGCATTTCTATCAGTGAAGGCAAACCATAAATGTGATCGATATGTCCATGGGTTATGAGAACACCCTGAAGCTTTAGAGGATCATACCCCACCTTTTTCATTTTTCCAAATACGTTCCCTGGACAGTCTATAAGAAGATCATCCAAAAGAATTGATGTGTTGTCCCTATTGGAAGTCGAGACAGCTGCTGCAGTACCTAAAAAGATTATTCTCACACATTCTCCCCTTAAGAAATTATATTCGAAAAAATTCAACTTGTGCTAATATTAAAACCAAGAAACCTTTACTCTTCACCTTTAATTACTTTGTGGGGGTGAGTGTGTGTTAAAGGGTTTTAATGGAGCTACATCTATGAAACAAGATTTGTTCAAAGACATATCTTCTGCAGCTATTGCGGGATTTGATGTTCTTGAAATCTGGAAAACAAAACTTTTTGAATCTCTCAAGGACCACAAAATAACAGAGATCGTGAATGAGTTTGTAAAACACGGTATAGAACCTTATACTATCAACTCACTTGAACAGGCAACTTTCAGCAAAGACTTCAAAGACAAAGTTGAAGAATGTGAGATGCTTTGTGCCTTAGTTCAAGATCTGAAGGCGAAAGTTCTCATTGTTGTACCAGGTTTCATTGAAGAAAAGCTACCAGAGAAGGAGATTAAAAAAGAAACTATCAAGGTTTTAAAAGAATTTTCGAAAATTGCACAACATTACGAAGTCAAGCTTGGCTTTGAGTTTCTTGGTTTTGAAAACTGTTCAGTCAACAAGTTGAGTTTTGCAAGGGAAATTGTCGATGAACTGGCTGTAAAAAACGTGGGTTTAGTTATTGATACATGCCATCTTTTTGCAGGTGGTTCGACTCTTGAAGATTTAGAGTGCACAGATGCGGAAAAGATATTTATAGTTCACATCAATGATTTACCAAAGGTGGAAGGTAAGCAAGTGAACGACTCAGATAGAGTGATGCCAACAGATGGAATTTTACCTCTCAAGGAGTTCGTGAATACTCTCAGAAGAATAGGTTACAGCGGAGTGGTTTCGGTAGAGCTTTTCAATGAAGAATATTGGAAGCTTGACTCAGAACAGACTGCAAAGATCGCATTTGAAAAGCTCTCAACCTTGCTGTGAGGAAGAGTCCATATGCTCAGAGACAAGGTTGCCGTTGTGACAGGGGCAGGACAAGGTATAGGCGCCGCCATCGCCGAAGTTTTCTGCGCCAATGGAGTTAAAGTTGTTTTAGCAGAGATCGATGAAGAGGCTGGAAGAGAAAGAGAAGCCCTTCTGAGAGGGAAAGGCTTTGATGCCATCTTCATAAGAACTGATGTGGCAGACGAAAACTCCGTCAAAACAATGGTTCAAGAAACTGTTCGAATCTATAGAAAAATAGACATTCTTGTCAACAATGCAGCGATAGGTTCTACAAAGAGTATCTTCGAAAGAACATTTGAAGAGTGGAACAAAGTGATACAAGTGAACTTGACAGGTCCATATCTCTGTTCAAAGTACTGTGCGAAGGAGATGATTAAGAATCCAGGTGGTGTGATTATCAACATAGCCAGTACGAGAGCATTTCAATCAGAGCCTGACACTGAACCTTATTCAGCTTCGAAGGGTGGAGTTGTTGCTCTGACACATTCACTTGCCGTAAGCCTTGCAAAGTATCGAATAAGAGTTGTTTGCGTAAGTCCAGGATGGATAGAAACCTCTTTGTGGAAAAAAAGTTCCCTTAAAAAAGAGCCGCAGTTAAGATCTATAGATCATTCTCAACATCCTTCAGGCAGAGTGGGAGATCCAATGGACATAGCAAATCTTTGTTTGTTCCTTGTTGATCAAGAGAAGTCTGGATTCATTACGGGTGTTAATTTTACAGTCGATGGCGGTATGACCATCAAAATGATTTACGAAGAATAAAAAATGCCGGAGGCTCAGCTCCGGCCAATGGGTGGGTCTATCTCATCCGCCTACGTGTTTTGCGCCTTCGAATATAGCCTTCATATTGAGTTCTAATAAATCTGAGTTCTTTCCCGAAAGTTTGTACCTCATTGCCTCAATGACTGAATCTATACTTACACATTTTGTGACTTGGACAAAACCGCCGAGCATTACCATGTTAGCTATTTTCACATTTCCCAAATTCTCTGCTATCTCGTTTGCAGGAAGTTCTATTATCCTTATATCTTTTCTTTGCGGTTTTCTATCGACAACAGAGGTATTTATGAACAGGAAACCATCCTTTTTGACTTTGGGTTCGAACTTCAAAAGCGAAGGTATATTCATTGCAACTACTTCCGTGGGCATTTCAACCACAGGTGAAGCAACCGGTTCATCACTCACGACTACCGTGCAATTTGCTGTTCCACCACGCATCTCAGGACCATATGATGGAAACCAAGTGACATATTTGTCTTCGTTCATGCCCGCTTGGGCAAGAACTTGCCCCATTAACATGACTCCTTGACCGCCAAAGCCAGCAAAGATTATACTATGAATCATTTGTCTTCACCAACCTTGTCGACAAAGACACCAAGAGGATATTCTACCACCATATTGTGTTCAAGCCACTGCATGGCTTTTATGGGAGGCACACCCCAGTTGGTGGGACATGTTGATAAAACTTCAACAAGCCCGTAGCCTAAATTCTTAATTTGAGCCAAGAAAGCTTTCTTGATATACTTCTTCGTCGTCAATACATCCTTTGGTGTTGTCACTTTTGTGCGTGCCAAGAAAGCTACCCCTTTGAGTTCTTTCAATATCTCACACACATGCACAGGATATCCTTCCCGTTCTGGTGACCTGCCATAGGGAGAAGTTGTAGTTTTCATACCAAGCAAGGTTGTTGGAGCCATCTGTCCACCTGTCATGCCATATATCGCGTTGTTTATGAAGATCGTTGTAACTCTTTCACCTCTGTTGGCTGTATGGATCGTTTCAGCAGTTCCAATAGCTGCCAAATCGCCATCGCCTTGGTATGTGAAAACGACAAGATCTGGATTTGCGCGTTTCATTCCCGTTGCTACAGCCGTTGCCCTCCCATGTGGTGCGACTGTTCCATCAAGGTTGAAAAACTCATAAGCAAAGACTGAACAACCCACGGGTGCTACTATTATTGTCTTTTCTCTTATACCTAATTCGTCTATCACTTCTGCAACTAACCTATGAACAATTCCATGGTGGCATCCTGGACAATATGTAAAGGGTTTTTTACTCAAAGCATCTGGCATCTTATAAATAACGTTGTATTCCATTTTCATTGCCTCCCAATTAGACTCTTCAAATATGCAAAAACTTCTTCTGGTGTTGGGACCACACCTGCCATTCTTCCATAGAATTCAATCCTTGTTTTGTTGCACAAAGAGAGCTTCACATCCTCGAGCATCTGTCCCGAGCTCATCTCAACCGTCAATACTAGTTTGGTCTTTTCACCATAATTTGAAAGAGCTTCGTAAGCGAAAGGATAAAGAGTTATTGGTCTGAAAAGGCCTGCTTTTATTCCTTCTTCCCGTGCCATTTTTACAACGCTCTTTGCAATCCTTCCCACCGTGCCATGCGCGACTATCAGGACATCGGCATCTTCAGTTCTATACTCTTCGTATCGTATTTCGTTGGCTTCTATCTGCCTGTACTTTTTTTGAAGTTCCATGTTCATTTTTTCTAACCCGTAGGGATCTATATTGAAGGAAGTCACTTGTCTTGGGGATCTACCCTTGGCACCAGTTAGTGCCCATGCACTGTTATCATAAGTTACTTCTTTTTCCTCAAAGCTGACTGGTTCCATCATCTGACCCAACAAGCCATCGGCAAATATCAAAACAGGGTTTCTATATCTATCGGCCATATCAAAGGCAAGCATCGTTAAGTCGGTTGCTTCCTGAACAGTTGAAGGTGAGAGAACTATTAATCTGTAATCACCATGACCTCCACCCTTCGTTGCCTGGAAGTAATCACCTTGAGATGGTTGAATATCGCCTAAGCCAGGCCCACCACGGACCACATTCACAAAGACTGCAGGCAGTTGCGCACAGGCGATATAGGAAATCCCTTCTTGCATTAAACTGAAACCTGGAGACGATGTGGAAGTCATGACACGCTTTCCAACACTCGATGCACCATATATCATATTCACAGCAGCAATTTCACTCTCTGCTTGCAGAAAACTGCCACCAACTTCGGGTAAACGCCGTGCCATGTATTCTGTTAGTTCGCTCTGTGGTGTGATGGGATAACCAAAATAATTGCGACAACCCGCTCTGATTGCACCTTCTCCTATTGCTTCAACACCTTTCATCATAAGTTTTTTCATTTCGCATCACCTCGTACGGGTTGCACAATCTTGTAGACAGTTATGCATACATCAGGGCACATCATATAACAAAAACCACAGGCGGTACATCTTCCCTCGGGGTCGTACTGCTCGGCCGGGTGATAACCCTTGGTGTTAAACTGTTCGGAAAATCGGATAATTTTTTGTGGGCACACATTTATACACAATCCACATCCCTTACATCTTTCCCTATCGATTTCTATGTACCCTCTTTTCAAGACAATTCCTCCTTGTTCTTAACATATCTCTCTATGTGAAACAGACTGATCTCACTTGGAAAATCGATGGAATTCATCACAACTGTGAAAGCAACAGGTCTGTTCAATATCTTTGAAGCTTGTAAGACGATCTTTTCACCTTCTCTTATCATATTGGCATCGGTATTCGAACCCAGATTGGTGTTGTTAACAAGAAAGTCTATCCTCACTCCACATCGACCTTCAAGGTTTTGTGCGATCTGTACAATTTGTTCGACCTTCTGACTGAAAGGCCTTTTGGTGTTAATCACCAAATAAACATTGGTATTTATAAGATGTTCCTTGAGATATCCCAGTGCTACTATTCCTCTTTCATCACCGCCCACGTCCAAGACAACCGTGTACTGGGGGTTATCGAGGTAACCAGCTACCGAAGCTGTTATTATAGGTAAATCAGCCTTTGATAAATTTTTAGGTGGCGCGATTACAACTATTCCTGCTTTTTCGATCATCTGTTGGTAATCTCTCACCCTGAAATAAGGTGAAACTATATCAACGTCAACTATGGCAACTTTTTCGAAGTTCCTTTTCAATTTCATAGCATAATTTATTGCTATTTCTGTTTTTCCACTTCCGTAAAGTCCCACAAAGACGTGATTTTTTGCCATCTTTCCGCCTCTTGCCTGTAGTTTTTCGGAGTTTCTTGACCTCTTAAGACACGTAGTACACCTAACGCAAGGGCTCTTTCCTCATCTCCTCCAGGGTATACCAGCACTGGTGCTATGAAGGAGACATACTCTTTGAGCCACTTGACCATGTGTTTACTGTCGTGAGCCAACCCACCTGTTAGAACGATTGCGTCAACCTCTCCTTTTAGAACAGCTGCGCTCTTACCAATCCATTTTGCTATTTGATAAGCCATTGCCCTGTACACGAGCTCAGCATTCTCGTCACCATTGTCTATTCTTTGTTGAATCTCAAGGGCACTGTTTGTGCCAAGATATGCAACCAATCCTCCGTTGCCTTTTATTCTTTTGAGCACCCATTCTTTTGTGTATTTTCCTGAGAAACAAAGATCTATTAATTGTGTTAAAGGTAGAGTTCCGCTCCGTTCAGGTGTGAATGGTCCATCTCCGTCGAGTGCGTTGTTTACATCGACGATCTTTCCCTTCATGTGTGCGCCAATGGATATTCCACCACCCATGTGAACAACTACCAAATTTACCTCTTCGTACCCTTTGCCAAGTTCGAAAGCTGCCTTTCTTGCTACCGCCTTTTGGTTCAATGCGTGGAGTATTGATTTTCTGACGAATTCTGGATGACCTGAGATCCTTGCCACATCACTCATTTCATCTACAACAACTGGGTCAACTATGTAAGCCTTTACGTGGGCAAGTTCCGCTAATTCGTGCGCGATCACTGCTCCTAAGTTCGAAGCATGTTCACCTTGCTCTGCATATCTTAGCTCATCGAGCATTGTTTGGTCGACCTCATAGGTGCCACCAGGTATGGGTCTGAGTAACCCACCTCGTCCGACAATTGCAGAGAAACTCTTTATATCCTGAGCGTTTTTACTCAGAAAGTTCAAGATAGCCGATTTTCTGAATTCATATTGGTCAAATACACTTTTGTAAGGAGCAAGATCCTCAATACTGTGTCTCAACGTTTCCGAAAGTATCATTTGTTCATCTTCGAATATGGCTAATTTTGTCGATGTGGAACCCGGATTTATCACTAAGATTTTGTACAACTGAATCATCCTTTCAAGCGAGTAATGCAGCCAGGGCTATAGAATACAATTTTGTTTCGTCAGAGTCTGCTCTTGAAGTTAAAACTATTGGCAACTTTGCCCCAAGGATAACGGACGCAACTTTTGCATTTGCAAGAAATACCATCGCTTTGTAGAAAATATTGCCTGCCTCTATGTCAGGCATGATGAGAATATCTGCGTCGCCTGCTACGGAGCTTTGGATACCTTTGTGTTTTGCAGCCTCAGATGAAATAGCGTTATCGAGTGCAAATGGACCATCGATAATACAATCTTTGATCTGTCCTCTATCGTTCATCTTGCTCAATACAGCTGCATCAATAGTTGCAGGCATCTTTAAATTGGGAACTTCTACAGCTCCAAGAACAGCCACCTTTGGTTTTTCAACGCCAAGTTTCTTCATTACTTTGACACCGATATTTATCATGTCTACCTTCTGTTCAAAGGTGGGGGCAATGATCATACCAGCATCACTTATAGCAACAAGTTTGTGATATGTTGGTATATCAAAAACACTCACCATTGTGATCGTTGTATCCATTCTAAGACCATATTCTTCTTGAAGCACTACTTTCATCAGGTCTGAAGTTTTTACAGATCCCTTCATAAGTAAATCTCCATTTTTCGAGGCTATTTCAACTGCTTTAGTGGCTGATCGATCTTTGGGTGCATCGATGATCTCGCACTGTGACAGATCCAGCCCAACCTCTTGTGAGAGACTTTCGATATTTCCCTGCGGTCCAACCAGAATCGGAAAAACTATTTCATACTCAATTGCTGACTTTATAGCGCTCAGTACAACTTCATCATCTGCCGCAGCAACAACAAGTCTTTTTCTCTTTGATTTAGATACCTCAACAAGACTGGCTAACCTACTCACCCAGATCACCCCATACTTTGAACCTTTCTTGACCTCTCAAGACCCTTAAAGCACCAAACGCGAGTGCTTCCATCTCAAACTCCCCAGGTAAGACAAAGATTGGACCAAATCTGTAAATGTAACTTCTTATTCTATCTACGAAATCGGTACTGTAAGCCATCCCGCCAGTTAGAACTATTGCGTCCACAGCGCCATACAGCACAGCACACATTCCACCAATTTCTTTAGATATTTGATAAGCCATGGCTTCAACAATCAAATCTGCCTTCTTACTGTTTTGAGCCATTTTTAGAGCTTCTCTCAAGTCGTTTGTCCCAAGATAGGCAACAAGCCCGCCTTTGCCAATGAACTTCCTCTTCAGCTCATCTTTCGTGTATTTACCCGAAAAACATAATCTTGCAACGTCGCCAACCGGAAGTTCACCTGTTCTTTCGGGACTGAAAGGTCCTTCATCGTTTGCATTGTTTACATCGATGATTCTTCCTTTCCTAATAGCCGCAACAGAAATTCCACCACCAAGATGTGCTACAACAAAATTCAATTCGTCAAATTGCTTGTTGAACTCCAAGGCAACCTTTCTACACACTGCTTTTATGTTCAGAGCGTGAGACAAACTCTTCCTTTCTATTTCAGGTATCCCCGAGAACCTCGCTTCTGGTATCATTTCATCTACTGAAACTGGGTCCGTTATGTAGACAGGTATTTTGCCATTGGCAAACTCGTAACCTATCACTGCTGCAAGATTTGAAACATGTTTCACAGGTGACAAGTGTTTCAAGTAGTGAACCATCTTTTCATTTACCAGATAGGTACCACTTTCAACGGGCGGTAGTATACCACCACGTGCCGCTATAGCTGAAAAATCAGCTATTTTGAAACCAGATCTTTCAAGTTGCTCTATTATGTTTCTTCTTCTAAATTCCAGTTGATCCATCAATTCAGGATGCCTATCGAGATCTTCAGTGCTATGCTCAACTTTTTCAGAGAAAATGCACTTTTCATCTTCATAAACAGCTATCTTTGTTGAAGTCGATCCGGGATTTATCACTAAAATTCGATACATGTTCTATAACCCCTTGTATGATCTGTATTTGTCGAAAGCATCTCTGAGCCTTTTAACACCTTCGTGAATATCTTCGATTGAAGGAAGACAGAAAGACATCCTCATTGAAGAAGACGGTTCTTCAAAAGGTTTAAAGGCCTCTCCGGGTATGTAAAAGACTTTGTTTTCTTCAGCAAACCTGAACATCTCCATCGTATCAAATGACTTAGGAAGCGTAAACCAAACGAAAAGGCCGCCTTCTGGGTTAGTCCATTTTGCCCCAATGATGTCACTAAAGTTTTCTTCAAGCGCTTTTACCATAGTGTCTTTCTTTTTTCTATATAGATCTATAGCCGGTTTGATTTGCTCTAAGACATCATATCTTTCAAGGTATCTTGCCGTGAGGCGCATTGTCAAAGATGGGCTACATAGATCGGTTCCCTGTTTGGCAAGTACTAGCTTTCGGATGATTGGTTTGTCAGCCACGATCATACCGATTCTTAAGCCTGGACACAGAATCTTACTGAAGGTGTTCAAAAGAACTACTCTTTCGACACCACCGATTTTCATCAAAGAGGGCAACATTTCACCTTTGAATCTGAGCACACCGTACGGATCATCCTCGACAATCAACAGATCATACTGTTCTGCGATCTCGACGAGTGCCTTTCTCTTTTCAAGACTGGTTGTAATTCCAGAGGGATTTTGAAAGTTTGAAACCACGTATATGAATTTGAGATATTCTATCTGACCAGAATCATCGAGCTGTTTTATCTTTTGTTTAACCATGTCTATATCTGGTCCATCGTCGTCGAATTTAACAACCAAAAACTGAGTATCTCTCATTCTAAAAGCACTGAGTGCGCCAAGATATTCAGGATCTCCAACGATAACGTAATCACCTGGGTCAATTAACACCTTTCCAACGAGTTCCAGTGCTTGTTGAGATCCAACCGTAATGAGTACATTTTCATTAGATAACCTGTCTATGTCATAAACTCTTTTGAGCAAGATCAAGATCTGCTTTATGAGTTCTGGATCTCCTTCGGTGACAGAGTATTGGAGTGTATACTTGTATTCATTTTCTATAATCTCCTTAGCAATTTGTGCAAGTTCATGTCTGGGAAAGGTTTCTGGGTCCGGAGTACCACCACCAAAAGAGATGGCACCTGGAACGTTTGCATACTTGAGCAGTTCTCGTATCATAGATGATTTGAGTTTCCCTGCCAGCTTTGAAAATTGAAACTGCGTGTTTTGCATCAGATCACCCCAGATTATATTATCAAAGTCGTGCCAAAACATATAAATGACCTTTTTGCTCTTTAAATGAGACTTTCCAAATTGTGCAACTTATTGCATAAGGCAAAAAATTGCATGCAAAATCTTGCAAACGAAAACTCTTTGGTCCCATATGCAGTTATGTTAAACTACAGTTGAAAATGCTGGGAGGTGTTCTTATGTTGTTGAGAAAAAACTACATCATGGCACCTGGTCCAACACCTGTTCCTGTGGACGTTTTACTTGCAGGAGCCAAAGAAACAATACATCATCGTACACCGCAATTTCTTGACATAATTGAAAAAACTCTTGAGGAAACTAAGTACCTTTTCCAGACATCAAACAGAGTTTATGTTTTCGTATCCTCCGGAACAGGAGCGATGGAAGCTGCAGTAACGAATTTAGTCAATCCTGGTGAGAAGGCAATAGTGGTTGTTTCAGGAAAATTCGGCGAAAGATGGAAGGAGATCTGCCAAGCATTTGGGATCGATGTAGTTGAGGTAGCGCTTGAATGGGGTGAAGCAGTTACGCCAGAGCAGATAGAAAAAGCCATTAGGGAAAACCCTCAAGCCAAGGTAGTTTTTACTACCCACAGTGAAACTTCAACAGGAACGGTTATGGATTTAAAAGCTGTAGCCGAAATCACAAGGAATACAGATCGTGTTCTTGTAACTGACGAAGTCAGTGGGTTACTTGCCGAACCTTTGAAGATGGATGAATGGGGCGTCGACGTAGTTGTTAGTGGTTCACAAAAAGGTATCATGATGCCTCCAGGTTTGGGTTTCATAACATTGAGTAAGAAGGCATGGCAGTTGGTTGAGAAAAATAATTGTCCTAAGTATTATTACGATCTCAGATACTATGATAAAAACTATCCTGATAACCCTTGGACTCCCGCTGTAAATATGATATACATGCTCAATCAAAGTGTGAAGATGCTCAAAGAGGAAGGTATTGAGAATGTTTGGAACAGACACAGAATCCTTGGTGAGGCAACCAGGAGTGCGGTAAAGGCACTTGGGCTAGAGCTTTTCTCTAAAAGGCCTGGAAACGTCTGTACAGCCGTCAAAGTACCTGATGGAGTAGATGGTAAGAAGATAACAAAGATCATGCGTGATAAATATGGCGTGACAATAGCCGGAGGTCAGGGCCACATAACGAATAAGATCTTTAGAATAGCGCACCTTGGGTATGTCTCCTTGTTCGATACCATCACGGCAATTTCGGCACTAGAATTCACATTGCACGAGCTAGGTTATCCTGTCAAATTTGGTGAAGGTGTGAGAGCCGCAATGGAAGTGTTTCATGGTGAGGGGGTTGCTGGATGATAAGAGTTCATGTAAACGATCCATTGGATCAAGAAGCGATGAACTTACTTAAATCAAAGAGTCAACTTGATGTCACCAGTGAACATCTTGAAAGGGACAATTTGATAACTTTGATCCCTCAGATCGAGATATTGATAGTTAGAAGTGCAACGAAGGTCACCAGGGAAATAATTGAAAGAGGGACAAAACTCAAAATTATCGGTAGAGCTGGCGTGGGTTTGGACAATATCGATGTCAACGCAGCAAAGGAAAAAGGTGTGAAAGTATTGAACACACCAGGTGCGAGTGCAATATCTGTTGCAGAATTGACCTTCGGTTTGATGTTGAGTGCAGCAAGACACATTGCAAGAGGAACGAAAGATCTAAAAGAAGGACTTTGGACTAAGAAAGAGCTTGAAGGGTATGAACTTTTTGGAAAGACATTGGGGATCATTGGCCTTGGGATGATAGGAAAGGAAGTAGCAAAGAGGGCCTTGGCTTTTGGAATGAATGTGATAGCCTATGATCCTTTGGTGCCCGGTTTTGAGAAGGTAAGAATGGTTGATTTAGTCGAACTTTACAGATCTTCTGATGTTATAACATTACACGTTCCGCTAACAGAGCAAACAAAGCACATGATAAACGCTAAAACCATTGAAAAGATGAAAGATAGAGTGATAATAGTCAACGCTTCACGTGGAGGAGTAATCGATGAAGAAGCACTTTATAATGCACTTATCAGTGGAAAGGTCTATGCAGCCGCATTTGATGTTTTTGAGGTTGAACCACCTCAAGATGATCTTAGAAAGAAATTGCTCAAACTTCCAAATGTTGTTGCCACACCTCACATAGGAGCTTCAACATATGAGGCACAAGAGAGGGTAGGTAAGGAGTTAGTGGAGAGAATTTTCAATGAACTCAAGATTTAAAAATAAAGGGCGATTGAAAGATCGCCCTTTCTACTTTCCTACTCTACTGTTACAATTTGCTGAGCTTTTATCAAAGCCTCTGTAAGAGCGCTTTCAAGTTTCATGATCAGCTCTGAAGAATCAGAGATTTGTGGTGTTATTTGACAGATTGCAGAAATAATCTGAGGGAAATGCGACAGTTTCGGAACCTTTATTCTTCTTGAGCGTCTTATCAATCTGTTCACGAACACTCTTGCACCATCGATTTGTGTATAAGGTAGGAAAACTACTAACGTGCTTTTGTCGTAAAGCATTATTTTGTCAGAAGTTCTTGCTTGTTTTTTCGCACAGCTGTAAAGTGTCCTGATGACAAATTCATCCTCTTTATCAATTTTTATCATGGAAACCGAAAGTGGAATATTGTATCTCTGGGACTTGTAGATTTCCTCGTCTAAGAATGCTTCGATACTGCAAGAAGTGATAACATAGCAATACAGAAGCTTGAATTTCATCAGATAATATTCGAGTGACTGCTTTGGCAAGACTACATCAACAACTTGATTTAAATTTTCCGGAACTGCTTCACTCACGATCACAGTATTGAGCAAAGGATGTACCGCTTCACCAACAAAAAGATCAGCATCTTTTTCATCAGCCACGGCTAAGCCACAGCACATACTGACTGCTCGGAGAATATTCTGCTTGGTTTCTTCATCAGAAAGATCAATATACACGCGCATACTTTACGCCCACCATTCTTAAAAAGTATTCGTGGATTCTAAGGTCATCACCCAGCTCTGGGTGAAAAGAACTTGCCAGTAAGTTCTCTTGCCTTACCAGTACAGGAGTGTCTCCATGTTTTGCCAGAACCTCAACATTTTCGCCACAATCAACGATTTTTGGTGCTCTGATGAAAATTGCTTTGAATTTATCACCTATTGCAGGGATGTTCAACTCCACTTCAAAGCTTTCGACCTGTCTTCCATACGCATTTCTTTCTACTGTGATATCCATCATTTGAAAACTATATTGTTGTGGATAATTTGCAATCCTCTTTGCCAACAATATCATGCCTGCACACGTTCCATAGACAGGCATACCTTCCGAAACTCTTTTCTTGAGTTCATCTGCTATGCCTGTTAACCTTGCAAGCCTCCCAATAGTTGTAGATTCGCCACCGGGTATTATCAATCCCTTGACCCTCTTTAGATCTTCAACGGTTTTCACTAAGATTGTTTCGGCATGAAGTTTCTGTAAGGCCCAGACGTGTTCTCTAAAATCTCCCTGCAAGCCCAGAACTCCGACTATCAATTTTACCATCCTCTCTCTTGCATTCGAACTTCAAGTTCCTCAACTTCAAGCCCTGGCATTGGTTCACCAATGTCCTCTGATACCTTTAGCAACATTTCTGGATCGTTCCAATAAGTAACAGCCATAACGATGGATTTTGCCATCTTCGCAGGATCTTTAGATTTAAAGATACCAGAGCCAACAAAGACACCATCTGCACCGAGCATCATCATGAGAGCAGCATCTGCAGGTGTGGCTACTCCACCAGCGGCGAAGTTGACAACGGGAAGTCTGCCGAGCCTCTTGACCTCTCTCACCAATTCTACTGGTGCACCGATTTCTTTTGCATAAGCAACGAGTTGTTCATCAAGCATTGTTGTTACCTTTCTGATGTCATCCATGACTCTTCTCATGTGCTTTACTGCTTCTACAACATTACCAGTTCCTGCTTCGCCTTTTGTTCTTATCATTGCAGCGCCTTCGGCAATTCTTCTGAGTGCTTCACCAAGGTCTCTCGCACCGCAGACAAAGGGTACTTTGAATTCGTGCTTGTTGATGTGAAATTTGTCATCCGCAGGGGTGAGTACCTCTGATTCATCAATGAAATCCACTCCCAATGCTTCAAGAATCCTTGCCTCTGCGATATGACCGATTCTAACCTTCGCCATGACAGGTATTGAAACGGCTTGCATGATTTCTTTTATCTTTGATATACTTGCCATTCGTGCCACTCCACCAGCTTTTCTTATATCAGCGGGGACTCTTTCAAGTGCCATCACAGCCACTGCACCGGCTTCTTCAGCGACCTTGGCTTGTTCTGCCGTTGTGACATCCATTATTACTCCGCCTTTGAACATGTCTGCGAAACCAGTTTTTATTGTCCACGTCCCTTTTTCCATAAGCATTACACCTCCTCCCAATATCTTTTCGGAACAGTTTCAAGTCTTGAATGATCTTGTTTGAACCTGCCAACTTTTGCACAAGGTCTACCATTTACTTCTACAATATCGGCTGTTATATCAACTTTATGTCTCAACAGTTTCGAACCCACCGCGTAGACATCAACTGGTACCTTTAATTTCTCAAAGAGAGATATCTTATCAGCATCAAAACCACCCGATACCACTATTTTTAAATTATTGAGCCCCACCTTATCAAATTCTTGCCTCGCACGCCACACAAGTTCTGGACATACTCCCAGCGAAGATTCATCTCTTGGGACAACAGAAACATCTCTCAAATTACCTGAAGTGTCGAAACGCACCCCCCAGATCTTTCCTTTACCCTCTCCTATTATAGGTGATGGATCGGTGACTCCAAGAAGGAAAGGTTTTTTCATGATTTCTTCATAGGTTGCCTTAACTACTCTGAAGGTAGTTCCAATCACATCGTTATCCCAATCGACCAACACTATTCTATTTACATTCTCAGGCATATGCCTGTCGAAGGCGAGCGCAGCAGCTTCCGTGCTTCCGTTGTAAGCTGCTATGAGTGCATGTGGCATTGTACCCATTGATTGTGCGCCCCAATAGTCAGCATTTGCATCTGTTGAGACACCAAAGGCACCAGCACAAAGAGCAGCATAACCATCTGTAGTCTGTACCCAGTAATGATCAAATCTTGCGCTGAAATAGAGAACAGGTTTACCATTGGCTGCCTTCACGACGTTTCTCACAGCCGTTGCTGTACTTGTTGCACGCGCTATGACACCCAGGAGGATTGTCTCAAGATAACCAAAATAAACTGGGTTACCCTCTATGGTCATTATCGGTTCCCATTCTCTTGCTTCTTCACCATCGTAAAGAGCCTTTACTTCTATTTCTTCCCATTTATCTACCCAAAGATCATTTAATTTCATCCTCAAGTCCCATTTCTTTTTTGTGTAATCCAAGACAAGGTCGGTTTTCATATCTACTGATGCAGCTTGTATCGCTTTGTCAAGCATCAAGGTCTGTTTGAAAATTTCCTTTGCTTTTTCTTCATCACGATAGTACCCTGCCGCAAATCTAAGTATTGCGAGGGCCTCGTCCAAGCCGACTACAACGCAATCTTTTCTTGGAAAGAATTGATACAAGACTTGTGGGTGTCTTTTGTCTTTCTTGAGCACTTCCACGTACCTTGTAAAGTATATGTCAGAATAATAATTGTTTCGTATGCGATCTATAGGAACTTTGAAAACTTTTGGATCCAATCTTTTTTTCCTCACTGGACCACCTCAGCACCAAGCACTTCTTTCATCATTCTAATGGCAAATTTGTGCAATTCTAAATCGTATGAAGCTGTAGCTTGTTCGTGGACAGTCACCTTTATTCCCCGGTTTCTCAATTCTTCAACTGTGAAGAAAACACATATATGAGTAACAACACCACATATTTCCACTTCATCTATCGATAAGTCTTTAAGCAATTGCTCAAGGTGTGTGCCATAGAATGCACTGTAACGTGTTTTATGGATTGGAAAATGTTTTTCATAATTCTGGAGCAATTTTCTCAAAGGTTCGACGATCTCGGCACCATAGGTATTTTTAACACAGTGCTTAGGCCATACCAAAAATTCTTCATCGTCAGGTTCGTGCCAGTCCTGAGTGGTGATAAGTATTTGGGAACCGTTAATTGCCCTCTCTGTCAAGTCAATCACGGGCGCAATAACCTTCTCCGCGCCCGTGAAATAAAGAACACCGTTTGGTTGAACAAAATCGTTTTGTAAATCTACGATTATCAAAGCGCGCATTTGTAAACCTCCAAATCAGCGCGCATCATCTTATTGGTTTATCCTTTGTAGCTTCTTCAAGAGCAAGCAGTCTTTCCCAACGTCTATCTACATAATTTTGAATCTCATTGATTACTTCTTCGGCGTCTGGGCTCTGAAGTAAAAGTCTAAATCTCTCCTGTATCTTTATGAATTCTGAGACTGGTTTGAAGCTGCTAGGCTTTCTTGTCACCTTGTACACACCACGATCTACTTCGTAAAGCGGCCAATACTTTGTCTGAACTGCCAGTTTTGTGATATCTATAGTTTTATCCTCGGAAACTCTCCAAAATCTTACGCACGGACTCAGAGTGGCTATAAAGGATGGCCCCTCAAAGGAAAGAGCCTTTTCCACTTTAGTCATCAAATCCATAGGTTCACCGATAGTTGCCGTTGCGGCATAAACATGTTCATGCCCTGCTACTATTTCAACGATGTTCTTTTTAAGTTGAACCTTTCCCGGGATCTTTTTTCCAACAGGTGCTGTTGTTGTATCGGCACCAGGGGGTGTTGCGCCAGATCTTTGATTTCCCGTGTTCATGTAACCTTCGTTATCATAGAGGATGTATATGAATTTATGACCTCTTTCTATGGCTCCAGAAAGTGACTGAAGCCCTATATCATATGTTCCACCGTCACCACCAAATGCGAAAAAGGCGTACTTTTTGTCTGAGGGGAGTTTTCCAGCTTTCTTCAAGGCTCTGTAAGCTGTTTCAACACCGCTTATCGTTGCTGCAACGTTTTCAAAGGCGTTATGAATATAAGGTACACTCCAGGACGTGTATGGATATATTGTGGAAGAAACTTCCATACAACCAGTTGCAAAACCGATCACAGGTTCATAACCAAGAGCCTTTGCTGTCATCAAAGCAATTTTGACTGTTATAGGTGCCCCACAACCAGGACACATTCTATGACCCTGTGTCAATCCAATTTCTTTATTGGTAAAAACCTCTGCGAGTTTCTTCATTGTCAAGGGCATTCAATTGCACCTCCTCATTCTCTGAGACCAAGGTAAAGTTCCTGATCTGTAACGAGTTCATGTTTCATTGCCTTTTCGAATGCGAATTCTATCAGTTCTGGATTTATATCTCTTCCGCCAAGGCCATAGACGAAAGATCCTAAGAGTGGCCTTGATGCCACATCGTAGAGTGAAGACTTTATTGCTTCGTAAAGTGGTGCTTCGGCTCCAAAGGAAGCTGATCTGTCAAGTATGACAACAGCTTTTCTACCTGTCAACAAACGTTGAATCTCAGCTTTGGGGAATGGTCTGAACATCCATATTTTCAACAGACCAACTTTTTTACCTTGTTCTCTCAATTTATCTACCACATACTTGATCGTTCCGTTTGTCGAACCAAGGGCGACCATGACATACTGTGCATCATCAATCTTATATGGTTCAACAAAGTTGTACTTTCTACCAGATATCTGGTAGAATTCCTCTATTATACTTGGAAAGACTTTAAAGACGTTTTTCATTGCTTCGATTTGTTGTCTTTTGTGCTCAAAATAATAATCATATAAATCCAGTGGGCCATATGTAACAGGATGTTCTGTATCGAGCAGTGGATATAATGGTTTGAGTTCACCTACAAATTTTTTCACAACATCATCAGGCAACAATTCAACTGGCTCAACGCCATGAGAGATGATAAAACCATCCTGGTTCACCATAACCGGGAGTCTTACCTGCTCATGTTCAGCAAGCCTTACTGCCATCAATATTAGGTCATAAACCTCTTGAGAATCTTCACAGAACAGTTGTATCCAACCAGAATCTCTCTCTGCCATCGTATCACTATGGTCACAGTGAATATTTATAGGGCCACTCAATGCTCTATTGACAACAGGCATTACAACCGGAAGTCTCATAGAAGCAGCGATATAAACAATTTCGTGCATGAGTGCAAGGCCGTTGGCACTCGTCGCCGTCATGGCTCTTGCTCCTGCAGCTGCGGCACCCACAACTGCACTCATTGCACTGTGTTCACTTTCGACTGGTATCATCTCGGTTCTGACAACTCCATCAGCAACGTACTTGGCAAAATACTCAACTATCGGTGTTTGCGGGGTGATTGGATAAGCGGCTACAACATCTGGTTCTATTTGTTTCATCGCATAGGCAGCTGCCTGCGCGCCTGTAATTGCTTCTCTATGTGTCTTAATCATCTTCATTCCTCCTCGTGTACAAACTCTGTCTCTGGTCTCATTTCAATAGCACTTTTGGGACAGACATTTGCACAAATACCGCAACCTTTGCAGTAAAAGTAATTAATTCCTTTCATTATTGAATTTTCCTGCATGATTGCTTGATCAGGACAGTAGAACCAGCACATCATACAATCAATACACTTAGATCTATCGTAAATTGGTCTTTTCACTCTCCATGTCCCTGTTTTGTACTTTTTGGCTGTGCCGGGTTCGGTTATGACTCCACCGATGGGAATCTCGGTCCACTTCTTGAGCTCAGCCACTGCAACTCACCTCCTCGTAACCTCTCCTCAAAGCCCTCATGTTGGCTTGAAGCATTTCTGCAGACAATTTCTTTTCAAACATACCACGAACCTTCTGTTCAGCAGCCTCCAGTGTGATCAAGCCTGTAACCCTCGCGATAGTTCCGAGCATTACAGTGTTTGGTATACCTCTTTTAATCTCCTCAAGAGCTATATCGGTTGCTTTTATTGTGCAGATTTTTCCATTGAAACCCGTCTTTTTTCTGATGAACTCAATGGGATGAGCTGTGTTGACTATCAAGACACCCTTCTCATCTAAGCCTTCCACAACGGCAGGCGAGAGAAGTGTGTCGTCTATAACGACAACAACATTTGGATTCTCAACAGAAGAATGAACAGTTATTTTTTCATCGCTGATTCTGTTGAATGCTCTCATGGGAGCGCCAGATCTTTCAGCTCCATATTCTGGGAACGCCTGAGCATACTTTCCCATGTCCAAAATCGCTTCTGCAAAAAGCTGTGAAGCGCTTTTTGCTCCCTGTCCTGCTCGTGAGTGCCACCTGATTTCATAGTATTTCGCGGGCACTGTATCCCTCCTCTCAAATTTTCTGTTCCATGTATACACGATAATCGATCCAAGGAAAGATGGCGTCCATTTGCTCAATTTTTGAAAGATAGCCTTCATCTATATTATTGCTCAAAAACTGACTTTCAAGATCTAAAAACCTTTTCACATGCGTTTTGATTCTGTTAACAGCATACTCGACACTCGTTCTTGTGGTTAGAATGAAAGCCCAATCACTCGATTGTAAAAGTAAAAGTTCCCTGAGCATTTGGTTTAGTACTCTGATCTTCAGCGGGTTGGTCTCGTTCACATTTTCTTTGGCGATTTTCGTCATACGATCGTGAAGCTCATTCATGTGCAAGTATATCCAATCATTTTGCCCGTTCAACCATGTTTCGTTGTAGCCACCTGATCCCCATGATGAGGAAGCTGGTGTGAGTATCTGAAAGGTATCGAATTTTTCCAACACTTCTGAGGCGGTCGCTAATCTCAAAGACCTGTTTTTGGCGACCTCTCTGAAGAAATATTCAATGAACTCAGGTCCTTCAAACCACCAATGGCCGAACAATTCCGTATCAAATGGAGCGACAATTACCGGTGGTTGCTTAAAGGCATTGTACAGTTTTTCAACCTGTGTCAACTTCTTGTTTAGAAAATCCATAGCATGTTCTTTAACAGCGCACAATGCTTCCTCACGGTTGTACATTTTCTTCTGGTCTAGAGGAATTTCTTTCGAGGTTATTTTGTAGTATTTTATTCCTGTGTTTACTCTCACGCCGCTTGGATCAATGTAAGGCTTTATGTAGTCGAACTCTCTATCAAATCCAATATCTCTGTAGAACTCCCTGTATCTGTAATCTCCAGGATATCCTGTCGTTGCACTCCAAACCTGTTCACTTGACTCGGGGTCTCTTGCAAAAGCAAAGACACCAGAGGGGGTCATAATGGGTCTGTAAACGCCATATTTTGGTCTTTCGTCAGCATACCAGAAACCATGTGAGTCCACAAAGAAGAACTCCAGTCCATGTCTCTTTAGAAAATCATCAAGCCCTTGAAAATATCCACACTCGGCAAGCCATATTCCTTTTGGTGCAAAACCCAATCTTTCTTTGAATGTTCGCACACCTATTCCAATCTGAGCGTCAACTGCTGTTGGTTGATGCTGCATCAATGGCAAGAAAGCGTGAGTTGCGCTGCACGTGATGAGATCCAGATAGCCTTCCTTAGCATACTTTGCGAATCCATTGGCAAGGTCATAATTCAGATTCCTGTAATAATCAAAAACTTGTTCAAGTCTGTCCTTGTAAAAACTGGCCAAGTCTTTTTCTTCTTGATTTTGTGCACGTGAGATTTCTTTGTCAGTCAATTCTATCAATTTATTCATGTGAGATATGAATTTATCTGTGAGCCCGTTTGTTCTTGTCATTTCTAGTAAAGGTGGTGTGAGAGATATGGTAGCCCTAAAAGGTATGTTGTCCTTTGCAAGTTTATCAAATGTCATCAACAGTGGAATATAACTTTCAATCAATGCCTCGAAAAACCATCTTTCTTCAAGAAAGGTGTCATGCTCTGGATGGTGAACATAAGGAAGATGAGAATGTAGAACTAAACAGAAATATCCAGTCATTGTTTACCACCACCAGAAACGGCACTCGAAGGGCTGAAAATGCTTATACGTTCGACGGGCTGTATCAAAACTTCTCCAATGGTGACAATCTGCTTTTTGCCTTTGATGAACCATCTTTGTCTACTTGTTGCAGCTGGATAATCAGAGGGTGTTTTGCAGAAGTTTGATCTCAGAACAGGTATAAATCTTTCTTGGTCTTTGTAACCTATCTCAGCGACATAGTCAGCATTCGCGCAAGGTACATGAAAATAGTAGCTTCGGCATGTTCCAAGATCCACACTTGCTTCAAAGACGCGATGCGCATTTTTTCCATCGAATATAACATAGGTCACATCGTATAATCTCACAACGGCGTTACCACTTTTGTTGATCTTCTCATGTGTCTCTTGTGAAAGATCCCAGTAAAGATAGACAAGGTGAGGGTTCACGGTAAGAAGAACGAGCCTGTCAGATTGATAAGAACTGGGGATTTGATCGATTTTTTCAGTAACCGTTTGCTTAGCACTCTCAGATTGTGTTTCTAATTCCTGCAATTTAGTCGAATGTTCCCTGAGCAATTTGTAAACCTCGTTTTTTTTCATTCGTTTCTTGACTTTCAGGCCGAGTTTTTTGGCGAGGGCTTTAGCTTCCTGGATGGTGGGTTGTTTTTCCAAAAAATTAAGAATCTCCTGGCGCATCACGGCTGGCGCCCCCTTTTTTATAAAATGTTTACATTATATTTTATCATGTTCTCATAATGTTGTAAATAGTTGAAAAAAAGAGAAAAAGAGATCCTTGAAGGTCATGTTCAGTACAGACAATGAAAGCCAGGAGATTTTGATCTCAAACAACCTACAAATTTGTCCCTCTTATCCTTGCCAGTTCTTTCAAAAGCCTTGCTTCCTCAGAAGATATATCTTCAGGTATTTTGACATTGACTGTCACGTACAGATCTCCCCGTCTTTTGGTTCTAAGTGAAGGTGCCCCTTCGCCTTTCAGCCGGAAGACGGTACCAGGTTGTGTTCCAGGAGGAATTCTCAGCATAGTCGAGCCACCACCAGGGAGGTCAATTTTTATTGTCGTTCCCAGTATCGCTTGAACATAATCTATTGATACATCGATATAGATGTCGTCGTCTTGCCTTCTGAATCTCTTGTCCGGCTTGACATGCACCATGACATAGAGATCACCATAAGATCCTCCACCGTATCCAGCATTTCCTAAACCATCTATCCTTAATCTTGTTCCGTCTGAAACTCCAGCTGGTATGTTTACAGTAGTTCTGATTCGTTTTTTGACTCTGCCTGTTCCACCGCATACATGACACTTTTCCTTGATCACTCTGCCACTGCCTCCACAGTTGTTACATGTTCTTGTACTGACAAAAACTCCAAAAATACTTCGCCTTTCCTCCCTTATAACGCCCGTTCCGTGACATCTTGGACATGTTTGATATCCACTGCCTGGTTCAACTCCCTGACCATCGCAATGATCACATTTTTCGTACCTATCATATTCTATAGGGATCTGCTTCCCCGTTAGAGAGTCGGAGAAATCTATCTCCACCGTGATCGATATATCTTCACCGGAACGCCCGCGAGCTTGTTGTCTCTCTTCAGTACCTCGTTCCCCGAAGAATATATCGAAGACGTCTCGACCAAAGAGGTTTTCAAAGTCTCTGAATACATCCTCAAATGGGCTCCCAGAACTCTGTTGCGTGTACTCAGCTTCTCCAGCGTATCCAAATCGGTCGTACATTGCTTTCTTCTGAGGATCGCTCAGCACCTCATATGCTTCCTGTATTTCTTTGAATTTCTCCTCTGCCTCTTTCTTGTTCTCTGGATGTAAATCTGGGTGCCATTGTTTGACCAGTTTTTTGTAAGCCTTTTTTATATCTTCCTGTGATGCTTCCCTAGAAACACCCAAGATCGCGTAATAGTCTTTACTCTGTCTTGGCACTTTCTCCACCTCTTGGCTTGATTGCCACCTGTACCTTCACTGGTTTGACTATTTTGTTGTGGAACTTGTAACCATTTTCCAATATTTTTACCACAGAATACTCTTCATGCTCGTCGGTTTCAATTTTTTCTACTGCTTCATGTTCAAAGGGATCGAATTTCTCCTTTGTATCTATCTTGAAAAATCCTTCATCGTTTAACACCTTCCACAGTTTCTTGTGAATCAATTCCATCCCTTTGTAGAAATTCTTGTAAGAATGGGATTGCTCTACCTCTTTAAAGGCTCTGTCCATATCATCCAGTATAGGTATGAGTTTCGTAAGAAAGTATTCATTCGCGTTCTTCATTATTTGTTCCCTTTCTCTTAGCGAGTCTTTTCTGTAGTTTTCAAACTGGGCTTTCAATTCCTTCATGTATTTAAGAAGTTCTTCCTTCTCTTGCTGCAATTTAAGTAGTTGTTGATCAACGGTCTCTTGGTTTTCCTGTGTGACTTGCTTTTCATTATCGATCATCTCTTTCCCTCCTCTCTGGTTGCAACCGTGAAATATTCAGTGAGTCGGCTCACCATATATCGTAATGAACTAACGATATCCTCGTACTTGATCACCTTTGATGTTATCACTAAAACTTTTCCCATGAGCTTCTCTTCCTTTTTGTAGCCATCGACAAAGATTGCAAAATTCTCCAAACCCTGAATGCCGTGTTCGGAACCTATGAAGATTGTTGGAAGTTGCTCTGCAATGGAGAAAATCTTTTTTGACAGAAGGTCATCAGAGAAGAAGTTCGAAAGTCTTCTTATCTCATCTATGTTGAAGTACTCAGCATTTATAAGTGTATCAAGACCAACCTTTATGATATTGCTTGAAGAATCTTCTTTCAAAGCATTCACTAAGTATTCGCAGAGATCTAAGAGATATTGGTCTACGGTCTTTTCGAGTTTTCTATCACCTATGTTCTCGATCGTGTAACCTTTGAGCAGGTCATTCATCAACTTCTCTAAAGAAAGATAATCTATCTCATGGAAAGTTCTAAAAGGTATGAATTTGACTAAGCCCAGCTCTGTTATCAGTGAAACAACGTTGTATGTCTTGGTTATCGGAGCAATGGATATTCTGAGTATTTTCAATTTGTCTATGGCCGGTTTTTCAAGAATAACAGCACCCTTTGTGATTCGTGACAGTGCTATTGCGGCACCCGTTAGGATTTTCTCCATATCACCAAAGGTCATGGGATACTTTGAATGAACAGAAGCTGAGTGATGGGTGTACTCTTTTATCAAACTAAGGGTTTCGTCTACGTAAAATCGGTAGCCTTTGTCTGTTGGTATTCGCCCTGCAGATGTGTGAGGTTGATGTAGATAACCGAGGTATTCAAGTCTTCTTAGATCATTCCTCACCGTTGCACTACTGCATGATATATCGGAAGCCTCAAGCACATGTTCTGAGCTTATAGGCTTCCTTGTAACTATATGTTCTCTTACCACACAGTAAAGTATCTTCTTTTGGCGTTCATTTATCCTTGCTTCTCGTTTCATTTTATCACTCACCAGTTCCGAGTGCTAATTTTAGCATATCATGAAGTCTGAACCTTGTCAAGATTCATAGTGGATGTTACAATAGCTTGGTGAAGAGGTGGTACGATGCTCCTAAGGGAACTTTTGAAGGTGGTCAATGACATTTGTCTGAGTTTTTCTTTGAATGGCAAGGGTGATTTAGAAATCCTTGGAATGACAAACAAGTCGACAGAGGCGGGAAAAGGTTATCTTTTCGTTTGTCATAAGGGTAGTAAATTTGACTCACACGGCATCGTACCTGAGATAATTAAAAAAGGCGTCTCATTCTTAGTAGTTGAACGCCCGATCCAGTTGGATTTCCCACACGTTGTGGTAAGTGATAGTAGGCTGGCTGAAGCATTGTTGGCTGCATGTTTTTACGAATATCCCTTCAGAGATCTTATCACCATAGGTATTACAGGTACAAACGGCAAGACAACCTCTGTGCACTTATTCCATCACGTTCTGAACCTACTTGGAAGCCGAGGAAGTATGCTTGGTACTGTCTACTACGACATACTGGGTGAAGCCAGATTTCACCATGACAACACGACCCCTGGTGCCATAGAAATCCTGAGAGCTATGAAAACTACAGTTAATAGGAGTGGTACGCATTTTGCAATGGAAGTTTCGTCTCACTCATTAGCTATGAAAAGAGTGGAAGGAATCAGGTTTGACATAGCAGCCCTGACGAATATCACACGCGATCATCTGGATTTTCACCAAAGTTTTGAGGATTATGCCAGAACAAAACTTCACATCTTTGATCTTTTAAAAGACTCTGGCATAGCTTTGATAAGTGATGAATATGAGCATCTTCTGACCAAGAAAGTGAAGAAGGTTGTCTATGGAATTTCTCCAAGGAGTCATTATCGAATAACCAATGTAGATATCCAAAGGTACGGTACAAAGTTTTCACTTGAATCGAAACATGGAACTTTTGACTGTCAAATAAATGTTCCTGGTTTACATAACGCTTACAATGCAACGCTTGTCATAGCGGGGCTTGTCGAACTTGGATACGATATGAACTCGGTGGTAGAAGCAGTGAAGACTTTCGAAGGTGTAGATGGAAGGTTTCAATTCGTCAGGGAAGGTGGTCTGCTTGGAATCGATGTTGTTGTCGATTTCGCCCACAGCCCAGATGCACTCGAGAAAACCTTACTGACGGCCAGAAAATTAACATCTGGTAGGATAATAACGGTTTTCGGTGCGGGTGGTCAAGCAGACAAAGGTAAGAGACCAATGATGGCTGCTGTTGTTTGTAGATATTCCGATGTGAGTATAATAACAACCGACGATCCAAGAGGTGAAGATGCGGAAGAAATTCTTTTGGAAGTTGAAAAAGGTGTACCTGCAGGGGCACCGTATTTAGTAATACCTGACAGGCGAGAAGCAATTGAAACGGCATTAACACTGGCTAATCGTGGAGACATGGTCATAGTGGCGGGTAGAGGACATGAAGAATATCAAATATTCAGCGATGAAAGAAAGATTCCATTCAAAGATGCAGAGGAAATTAAGAAAATAATTTTGAGAGAGTACGAAAAGGATAAGAAGCATGTATGATGGATATCATTTTGTTATAGATTCTCGAAAAGTTACACCTGGCTGTGTTTTTGTCGCAATCAAGGGCGAGAAGACCGACGGACATCTCTATGTCAATGATGCGCTATCCAAAGGTGCTAAGTACGTTGTTGTAGAAAAAGACGTTCAAGCACCAGAAAACTGCTTAATAAGAGTCGACAGTACTGTTGATTTCCTTATAAATTCAGCGAGAGAAAAGATTCAAAGGTATAACCCCTTCGTTATAGGTATAACTGGTTCTAATGGTAAGACGACGACCAAAGAACTACTTTCCTACTTAATCGGAAGGGAACGTAGTTTTTCTAATCCTGGCAATTTGAATACTGAGATCGGTCTGCCCTTATCAATTCTGAACTATTACAAAGGAGAGAGGTACTTGGTTCTCGAAATGGCAATGAATAAGTTTGGAGACATCGCAAAGTTGTGCCAGATAGCCCGACCTGATATTTCTGTACTTCTGAACGTTGGAACAGCTCACCGTGGTGTTGCAGGGAGCGATCAAGCAATCTTAGAGGGTAAACTTCAGATAGTCCAGATGATGAATCCAAACGGCACTGCTGTTGTCATCAAAGATGAAAGAATTCTGCAAAAACTTTCTTTGAAATCTTTAGTTACCTTTGGTTATCGTCAGGGGGATTATCAAATCTTGGATTATTTTTATGATGATCTATCGACGATTGCAACCTACAAAACAAGAGGCGAGATCGTAGAACTTCACTTCAAATCTCCCTGGAATATAGGTCAACTGACTAATATTGGGGCGGTTCTTGCTGTTCTTGATCTGATCAAGGTCGGATACGACAAGAGTCTACTAGAGAACTTTTCTCCCATACAGGATAGATTCAAAGTCTCAAAGCATAAGGATATCATCGTGATCAACGATTGTTACAATGCCAGCCTTGAGTCCTTCAAAGTAGCTGTGGATGCCCTCACAAAACTTGGCAAACGTTCATTTGCAGTGGTTGGCTCCATTAAAGAACAGGGAATTTATTCAACGCAAACTCATCGGGAACTTGGTAAGATTCTCGAATCTGTTGATGGTGTAATCGTCTACAATCTTGATCATGAAATCGATAGTATGGTCTGTTCAAAGGAAGTTCTCAGAACAGATGATGAAAAAGAAATAGTTTCTTTCTTGAGGAGAACACTTAAACCTGAAGATGCAGTTTTGTTTAAAGCCTCAAGAGCGGTTCAGATGGAAAGGGTTCTCGCGAAATATTTGGAGGGAAGCGAATGATGATTTTGTATGCAGTTATGAGTTTTGTGATCTGTCTTTTGCTATATCCCTTCTTTATTAATTTTCTCAGAGCAAAAAAAGTTGGAAAATTTATCCGTGAAGACGGGCCTGATCTTCACGGTTACAAAGCCGGGACACCAACGATGGGTGGCATTCTTTTTGTCTTGGTGGCTGCTACCTTTGCGTTGCTGTCGAATGAGATAGTAGAGATGCTGAGTATGATTTTTTTTGGTCTTATAGGTTTTTTGGATGATTACGCAGGACTCAGGTGGAGAAAGTCTCTTGGTCTACGCGCGTGGCAGAAATTTTCTCTACAGGTGATCTGTTCTGTTTTATTACTCGCTCTGATGGGTGCTCATCAAAGCCGTGTTTTATTACCGTTTTCACATATCTCTATTGATTTGGGCTATCTATATCCTGTCTTTGCTGTCCTGATTATGGTCGGTTTTAGTAATGCTGCTAACTTGACAGATGGATTGGATGGTCTTTTAGGTAGTGTTTTTCTCACGGCCTCGTTACCCTATTGGTTTTTTCTTAATAGAACGAATTCATTGCTTTATCTATCTGTCGCGGTGATAGCTTTCCTTTTCTACAATATAAAACCTGCCAAAGTTTTTATGGGTGATACAGGTTCTCTCGCCCTAGGGGGTTTGCTTGGAACTGTTGCTGTAAAGACCTCGACCGAGTTATTCTTGATATGCTTTGCACCAATTCTTGTTTTGGAAGCTCTGAGTGTCATGTTGCAAGTCAGCAGTTTTAAATTGTTCAAGAAGAGAATCTTCAAGATGTCACCGATTCATCATCATTTTGAGCTACTCGGTTGGAAAGAGGAAAGGATCGTTCAAATCTTTTCTTTAGTTAATCTCACGCTTGCATTGTTTACTCTGCTGGGGGTTCAGTCGATGTGAAAAAAATCTGGATAAATTTGTTGTTCCTCTTGTTGATTGGTTTCACCTTTTATGCCTATGAAACAAAAAGTATCTATGTGGGTCTTGGATATTCAAGAATCTCTTTCAATGATGGCATAATTTGTGTTGTTAGATCAAAACCGGCTTCTGTGATTGTTTTGACGTCAGATGGTAGATTCATCAGCGAAATAGCTATTGGCTTATCATACCCAATAAACGCCATACATCGATCGGGCATGGTCTTTGTTTCGGATTATTACAAAGCTTCAGTGTTAGTATATACAATCTTTGGTAGACTGATCAAAAAGATTAACGTTGGGACATACCCAACAACCATCAAATTGGATAAAAACAAAATCTATGTGGCATGTTCGGGAGACAGATCTGTCTACAAAATAGATACCAATTCTTTAGATGTAGAGAATCAATACAACTTTGATTCGGCCTCGCTATATTTTGAGATCTTCCATGACAAACTGGTTTTTCTCTACTATTTTGATACTGATAAAACTTACGAAGTGATCACGACAGATCAGAAACGTACGCAGCTTAGAATCAACAACTTGAGGACGCCTATTCGTTATTTTGAGAAAAACAATCATGCTTATATCCTTGGTTATACCGATGGTATCGTAGTGTGCCTAAAAGATGGCAAAGAGATATGGCGAGTGAATTCATCAGATTTTGCAAAAGACATGATTTTGACTGACGACTACATAGTCGTTACGAGTTTACTTGAGTCCGTAGCAACGATGATTTCTTATGATGGCAGGATTGCAAAAAAGATACCTTTGCCCCATCCCACACACAGAATCTGCCGAGTCAAAGACAAATTGGTCTTTCTGAATCATCTTCCAGGTCAAGTCTATGTTTATGACCCCAAGAACAGTGTCGTTAAAGATCTCGATGTTGGAACCTATGCTATAGATATGGTACAAATATCAGATTATGAGATTGCCGTTCTTTGTTCTGATTCCGGTGAGCTTTATATACTCAATTTGATGTAAAGTCCTTGCCAATTTTCGTTCAAGATAGCTATGGGCACCCTTCTGTTAAACAAAATACCCTAATTGTATGATGAGCTGAAAGATTTGACTGGACTTTTAACCAGTACGTAGAGCAATCCCATTACGAGCTGAGAAAGGTCCTGAAATGAAGAATTGTTCCATGTGGGCGAATTTTTTTGTACTTTTGGGTAAATCGCAGGAAAAAGTTCGTCGTCGCAACTTTGGTAATCCTTGAGGACTAACCTCAGGGGCAAGGAGCCCCGAGGCAATCATGACTTTGAAACGATGTAGTCCACAACGTCTTTCACCGTGGAGATCTTCTCAAGATCAGAATCATCGATTTTGACACCAAGCTCTTCTTCCAAAGCCATTACTAGATCTACAAGATCGAGTGAATCTGCCTTTAAGTCATCTACAAGCTTACTTGTCTCAGTGATTTCTTTTTCACTCACACCAAGTTTTTCAGATATGATTTTGGTTACTTTGTTTAATACTGTTGTTCTGTCCATGCTTTTACCTCCCTTTTTTCAT
Source organism: uncultured Pseudothermotoga sp. (assembly GCA_937995655.1). Taxonomy (GTDB): domain Bacteria; phylum Thermotogota; class Thermotogae; order Thermotogales; family DSM-5069; genus Pseudothermotoga_B. Next base: position 191,236 of record CALKJI010000004.1, read on the forward strand.
AACTCGAAAAGAATTATACAAAGCAAAGTTAGTTGCGTCAAATTGATCTTTTTCTTTCTTTGTATTTATAAAGGAAGCAATCGAAGGTGGATAAGACAGCGAATCACAGTCGTTTTGCATTCCTTGTTGTCAATTTTATTTGTAAAATCAACTTCCTAAATTGAAGCTTTGCAAGATAGATCGTAGAGTTAAGGCATTTTGCAGGGCTTTACCACGGTAACAATTATTGAAAAAGACGAATGAATCTTCTGATTCTTTCGCCATTTTAATTATGTCTTGTGATAAGTTCTTGAGTTCCTCTTCAGAATAATCATAGTTGTATCTTTCCGCAGCCGAAGTGAACCATTTATCATTCTTGCCGTGAAACCTGAAATAGGAAATCTGTGATGTTCTCACTGGTTTGTATGGAAAAAGATCTTTTATCTGTGGTTCGTCCACAATTACCGTTGTCAGGCCACAAGACCTCAAAAAATCATAGACCTGCTCTTTATCCCATGAACGGTGTCTGAATTCAATGGCTAATGGTTGAGTGATATGATTCTTGAGTCTTTGAATGTACTGCAAATTCTCTTTAGAAAACTGGAAGGAATACGGAAATTGTGCAAGTAATATCTTGAGCCTACCCTCTGAGATCATTGGTTCTAGCGCAGTTAAAGTCTTTTTTATGTCATCTTGTGCCACTGTGAGTGTTTTCCACCCTTCATGGGTCACAGAACGTGGCATTTTCACAGAAAAAACGAACATTTGTGGCGTTTTTCTGAGCATCGTTACTATTGTCTTGTAATTGGGAATCTTGTAGTATGTGAAGTTGAGTTCAACGGCGTTGAATTTCCAAACGGATGCGTAATATTTAAGTAACTGTGTCTTAGATAAAGTTTCTGGGTATACCGTGCCTATCCAGTCTGAAAAATAATAACCGCTGGTTCCTATATACAACAAGCGCAATCCCCTGAATATGTTATCATTCTTTTTGGTGATATTGATGATAAAAATAGGTGCACACATGCCAATCTCGTATGGTTTTGAAAAGGTCCCACAGATGACAGTTGATTCTGGAGGGAATACCTTCCAGATCTTTCCTCACAGTCCAAGAACATGGAGAGCGTCGTTACCTTCGAAGAAGGTTGCTGAAGAATTTCAAGTTCAGATGAAAAAATATGAAATTCCGTTTGAAGCTGTGTTCTGTCATTGTGGATATTTGATCAATCTTGCAAGTCCAAAAGATGATATCTGGCACAAATCAGTAGAGCTTTTGATCACTGAAGGAAAGATATGCCACTTGCTTGGTATACCTTATTTGAATGTTCATCCTGGTAGCCATACCGGGGCAGGTGAGGAGGAAGGAATGAATAGGATCGTCAAAGCCCTCAATGAATTTCTCAAGACTGTTCCCACTGTCACGGTCTTACTTGAAAATGTTTCACCCAAAGGGGGCAACATTGGGTATACAATGGAGCAATTGGCCCAAATAATCAACGTGGTTGACCAGCCAAGTCGAATAGCTGTGACCTATGATACGTGCCATGGTTTTGACGCAGGTTACGATATTACTTCCAAAGAGGGCGTGGAGAGACTACTCGATGAAATGGAAAAGTCCTTTGGGCTTTGGAGGGTAAAGATGATTCATCTGAATGATTCAAAAGCCCCGCTTGGTAAACCTCTCGATAGGCATGAAAATATAGGTAAGGGGTACATAGGGGATAAAGGCTTTCGCAATTTTTTAAGTTTTGAACAGATACAAAATATACCTTGGGTCTTAGAGACGCCAAACGAAGAGGATCTATATACCAAGGAAATTGCTCACGTCAAGTCCTTAATCGGGCTGATATGATGCTGATCGATAGTTTTATTCTCAAGAAAATTGTTGAAGAATTTCAAAGACTCAAAGAAAGCAGTTTGAGGCAAGTATACCAGTTTGACAGGTCAACGATTTATCTTTATTTTCAAGATCAAGTTGTAAGAGTATGCCTTGACCCTGTTTTTGCACACATCTGTACGACCCAAAAGGAGGATTTTTCAGATCACCACCCTTCAAATTTCGTTATGCTTATGCGTGCAAGATTAAGAAACGCCCGGCTCAAGAGAATCGAGCAAATAGGTTTTGATAGAATCGTGTTTTTTGAATTTGACAAAATCGACGAGGTAGGCGACAGGCATCTGTACAGATTGTATATCGAATTTCTTGCCACTCATTGCAACGCCCTGTTGGTTGAAAATAATCTTGTGGTTGACTCCTTCAGATACTTTTCTACTTCTTCGCGTATCGTTCAAAAAGATCATCCTTACGAGCTCCCAGAACAGAGAATTGATCCCTTTGAAATTTCTTACGACTTTTTCAACCTTCTGGACGAGAAACAGATCATATCTCAATTTATATCAAGAACTATTGCAGGTTTTTCAAAGTTATTGGTGACTGAGCTACTCACAAGGGCAAAACTGGATGACAAAGTAATTTGCAATCTCAATCCTTTTGAAAGAAATTCTTTAAAACATGCCTTTTTTTCAATTATTAACGATTTTCAAAAGAACTGTATCTACGTTTACGATGAAAACGGCCGTTTTGTGTTGAGTGCAGTGCCGCTCACTCATCTTACGCAAAATGCCTTAGTATTCGAGTCAGCTTCTAAAGCCGTTGACTATGTCCACGGGATAATGTACAAACACCAGCTTTTTAAACAAATGCAAACAAATCTCATGAAGATTGTCAAGGAATATGTGAGAAAGGAGAGCAAAACACTTGATGCGATCGAGGATGAACTGAGCGAATGTGGAAGGTCCGATAGATTTCTCAAATACGGTGAATTGCTAAAGTATGTACCAGATCAAAACCAAACAGGTAACGTAGTTGATATCTTTGATTACACTACTGGGAAGGTTTTCTCTGTGCCATTGGTAAAAGGAAAAAATGTCAAACAAAGCTCCCAATATTATTTTGGCTTGTATAAGAAATTGAAAGAAAAATGGCAAGTTCTACAAACAAGAGTTACACAATCAAGGCAGTTATTGGCTTATCTTGAACAACTCTTGCACACCATCGAGTCTGCAGATGATCTTGAGACACTTGAGGAAATAAAACAAGAAATGGCACAGCAGGGCATGCTGAAGAGGGGAAGGCAACAAATTCAAAAAGAGAGTGATTTCAAAAAGGTTGAATATCAAGGGTTTCTGATAATGATCGGAAAGAACAACAGGCAAAATGAAAAACTCGTAAGGCAGGTAAATGATAGAGATTTATGGTTACACGTCCATGAAATGCCAGGTGCTCATGTTGTCATAAAGACCGAAGGAAGAGTAGTTCCACAGAAGGTTTTAGAGTATGCCGCTGCTCTGGCTGCTTATCATTCAAAAGCACGTTTTTCTTCTAAGGTACCCGTTGACTATACCTTTATCAAGAATGTCCACAAACCAAAAGGCTCACCACCAGGTTTTGTAGTATATACAAATTACGAGACACTTTTCGTAAACCCACAAATTGTCGAATCATACCCACAGTAGCATTTCACCCATGTTCATTGTGACCTAAGGTACTACCAGCAACCCATTCAAAGGTTTCTGGCTTATGGTGACAGTCCGTTATGCCACTATTCATTTTCACTTTTTGTAGTTTCCACTTGACATTTACTGAAGTTTTATCTAAAATATTTTTAACAGATGCGGGGGGTGTTTAAATGCTTAATGCTTTTCTTGCAAATTTTAAAAAATCCTGGATAGAATTTAAAAGGTATTACTTCAACACGGTTTCAAATCTTGCAACCTTCTTGATATTTTTCTATTTGATCTTTTTCGGGGTAAAAGCCATTGGAGGTTCCACCGTTAACTTTACTGACACTCTTGAGGGTATCATTGTTGGATATTTCATGTGGATGATGTTCATATTCTCTTTTCAGGGCGTTGCTTGGGGTATCATAGACGAAGCTCAGAGAGGTACTTTGGAACAAGTATTTGCTTCTCCCATCGGTTTTGAATATCAAATGCTTTTTAGAATGATCAGTGATTTTGTTTTCAACGTTTTATTTGCAGTACCTTTGATGTACTTTGTTGCTTATACAACCGGTAAGAGATTGAGTTTTGACCTTGGAACTCTTTTATATCTTCTTGTTGTAGGAACTCTTTCTGCTTTGGGCATCGGGATGATACTGGGTGGTATTGCACTTGTTTTTAAGAGGATTTCTTCTTTCATTCAGATAGTCACGATAGGTTCTCTTGGATTCACCATGTTTGATCTTTCTAAACTCTGGTACAGGTTTCTCCCCATGTCACAAGCTGCACATCTGATGAGAAGGTTAGCTTTGGAGGGTTTTAGATTTCGCCAATTCACGATCTCTGATCATTTGATTTTGTGGCTAGTGGCACTGGTCTATCTAATAGCTGGTGTCGTCGTCTTTCGTGGTTTTGAAAAGAGAGCAATGACATCAGGCACACTCGGACAATATTGAGGTGGTTGAGATGATTAGAGTGAAAAATCTTGTCAAAACTTATCCAAAGCGAGGTTCAAAGGAACGGCTTAGCGCTGTGGATGATGTATCTCTCGAACTCAAGTCAGAAGAGATCTTTGCCCTTCTTGGACCAAACGGTGCTGGGAAAACAACTACGATAAAATCGATCTGCGGTTTGATAGTACCTGACTCAGGTGAAATTGAAATAAAGGGGATAAGCGTTCTGAAAAATCGTACTAAGGCTCTTGCCCATATCAGCGTAGTACTCGAGGGAAATAGAAATCTATACTGGAGAATGACACCCATGGAAAATATAGCATACTTCTGTGGTATCAGAGGAAAGAGTATAAAGAAGTCAGAAGCAGTCGAAATACTGGAAAAATTGGGGCTTTCTGAAAAGAAAAATGAACTTGTACATAAACTGTCAAGGGGAATGCAACAAAAAGCTGCGATAGCGGTTTGTCTTGCAGCCGACACAGAGATTCTTCTTCTCGATGAGCCCACTTTGGGTTTGGATGTGAATTCAGCCGTCGAGTTCCGTACACTTTTGAAAGATCTTCAAAGACAAGGTAAAACGATACTGCTTTCAACGCACGATATGAACTTAGTCGAAGCGGTAGCTGACAGAGTTGCCATAATGAGCAATGGAAAAATAGTCGTGTGTGAAGAGAAGAGAAAGTTGCTCGATCTTTTTAAGGCACGTGGATATAGGATAAAACTTCTTTCAAACGGAACAACCGGGGAGAAGCTCACACAACTTGGTTTATCGGGGTGGAAAAAAGATGGAAATATTATTGAGATTCATTTGAATTTATCCTCAGCAAAGGAACTGTACAAAATTATAGAAGATTTCAGACTGAATCAAATAGAAATAGAGAGTATAGAAAAGGAATTGGTCAACTTTGAAAAGATATTCATATCCTACACCAACAGTGGCTCCCCATGATACAACGTCCAATGTGAAATTTGACTCATTCCGTGATTTCCAACTATTGAAAGCATCATGGACCAATATTCGTTGTCTGAGTATTTATACTGCCTTGGCAGTGGCAAAAATATAGTATAATCAACAGCGTACAAGAAAACTGATCGGGGAGGGAGCCATATGAAGCATCCTCTTGTGAAAAATGCAGAAGACAGGATGAACAAAGCGATTGAAAAAATAGGCGAAGAACTCAGGAAAATGAGAACTGGTAGACCTTCACCAGCAATTCTTGAGGAAATAAAGGTTGATTATTATGGTGCACTGACACCCATTAACCAACTTGCCACAGTCAGTATCTCAGAAGACAGGGCTCTGATAATAAAACCATGGGACAAATCGGTCCTCACCGCCATTGAAAAGGCGATTTTTGCTTCTGATATTGGTTTGACGCCACAGAATGATGGCAATGTGATAAAACTTAGTTTTCCAACCCCAACCACTGAGCAAAAGCAGAAATGGGTTAAGAAGGCAAAGGAACTGGTTGAACAAGGAAAGGTTGCCATAAGAAATGTCAGAAGGGATATACTAAAAGATCTCAAGGACATGCAAAAGGAAGGGAAGATCTCTGAAGATGATGAAAAGAGACTTGAAAAAGAGGTTCAAGATTTAACAGATAAGAAGATTGAAGAAATGGAAAAACTCTTTCAGAAGAAGGAAAAGGAGATAATGGAAGTTTGATTTTGACACATCTTGCAGTAATAATGGATGGAAATGGTAGATGGGCTCAAAAAAGAGGGCTCCCCAGAATTGAAGGGCATCGACGTGGTGCGCATAAGGCTGAGAAGATAATCGAGTGGTGTGCTGAAATTGGTATAAAGTACGTCACACTCTATACCTTTTCAACAGAAAATTGGAAAAGACCTGAAAAAGAGGTGGAGTATCTATTTTCTCTGTTGGTTGAGATGCTCAACAAGAAATTCACAAGAATGATGGAACAAGGAGTGAGAATAAGATTTTGTGGACTTATAGATCAACTTCCAAAACAAGTTCTGGAAGTGTGTAGGGATTTTGAAGCAAAAACAAAGGACAATCAAAGAATCCAAGCAATACTGGCCCTGAACTACGGTGGACGTCGAGAGATAATTGATGCTATCAATAGAGCGATTCAAGATGGAATAAGTCAGTTTGACGAGGATAAACTACGCAGATATCTCTATCTTCCTGATGTCCCAGATCCAGACTTTGTCATAAGAACTTCTGGAGAAGAGAGGATCAGCAATTTCTTGTTGTGGCAAATAGCTTATAGTGAGCTCTATTTTACAAAGGTTCTTTGGCCTGATTTTTCAAAGGAAGATTTTCTGAGAGCCATCAAGGATTTTGAAAATCGTCATAGAAGATTTGGGGGATTGTGATGTCAGAAACAAGAACAAGGGCGATAACCGCATCTATAGTTGCTCCTTTTGTTGTTTTGTGTTTCATAAATTACAAAAGTCTCATTGGTTTAGTTGCTATGGTTGTGCTGCTTGCATCGTATGAACTCTTGAATATGACGATAAAAGATTACGTTCAAAGGATCTTTCTGTATTTTGGTGTAGCCTTAAGTGTTGGATTTACGATAGCTTACGGAATAATGAAAGCTACCAACGGGATGCTTTTGTTGAGCCTTGCCTTCGTTATCAATGGAATTGTGTTCATTATCTCACTCAAAGAAACTGCCAATGTTTTTAATACTGTACTTGCCATGGTTTTATCACTATTGTATATCGCTGGTTGCCTTTCATTTTTCTTCCCAATCTATCTTGAATACGGAGCAGCCAACGCGCTTTTGAACCTTACAGCGGTGTGGTTGTATGATACGGGTGCCTACTTTGTAGGTATGAGATACGGTAAGACAAAGATTGCTAAACATATAAGCCCTTCAAAGAGTTTCGAAGGCATAGTAGGAGGTTTTGCCACAGCTTTAGCTTTTTGCCTTGTCTACAAAATAGCTTTTGAATGGCTTTTCAAAGCAAGAGTAATGTCTTTTAAATCGCTCATTATTTTTTCCTTGGTTATAGCGATTTTTGATACCTTTGGAGATCTTTTTGAGTCTGCCTTGAAGAGGCATTTTAGTTTAAAGGATTCTGGGAATGTTCTTCCAGGTCACGGTGGTATGTTAGATAGGATCGACGGACTGCTCTTTGTGACCCCTGTGACGTATTTTCTATTCTCAATCGGTGTCTTATGAGGAGGTCAAGGGATGACTGGTGATGAATTGAGAGAAGAATTTTTGAAATTTTTCGAATCTAAGGGTCATAAGGTATTGCCAAGCGCATCTTTGATACCAAATGACCCACAGCTCTTATTCACCGTCGCGGGTATGGTACCCTTTAAACCCATCTTTTGGGGCAAGGTTGAACCTGTGTACACAAGAATCGCTACCTGTCAGAAATGCTTGAGAACAAATGACATAGATAACGTAGGAAGAACACCAAGGCATCAAACCTTTTTCGAGATGCTTGGCAATTTCTCTTTTGGAGATTATTTCAAAAAGGAAGCGATTACCTGGGCATGGGAGTTTGTCACCAGGGTTCTTAATCTTCCTGAAGAAAAGTTATGGGTGACCATATATAAGGATGACGAAGAAGCTTTTAAAATATGGAGAGATTTAGTTGGAGTCCCTGAAAAGAAAATAGTTCGTATGGGGAAGGATACGAATTTCTGGGGCCCCGCGGGCCCAACAGGCCCGTGTGGTCCATGTTCAGAGATTCATTATGATACTGGTGTCTTGGATGATTGTCCCAAAGATGGAGAGTGTACTCCAGCCAATTCAGATAAACGCTTTTTGGAAATATGGAACTTGGTCTTCACGGAGTTCAATCAAGATGAAAAGGGAAATCTCAGTCCTCTCCCGAAAAAGAATATAGATACTGGCGCTGGCTTAGAAAGAATCGCTTCTGTAATTCAAAAAGTAGCCGGAAACTTTGAAACAGATCTCTTCACGCCGATAATAAATCGTATAGAGAATGTTTTGAATGTAAAGTACAAGCAAGTTGATTCAAGGGACATATCTATAAGGGTTATTGCAGATCACTCGAGAGCTGTTAGTTTTTTGATAGCTGATGGTGTCTTTCCATCCAACGAAGAACGGGGGTATGTGCTTAGAAGGATACTCAGAAGAGCAGTCAGACACGGCGTATTGCTTGGTGCCAAGAAACCGTTCCTTCATCTCATCAATGATGCGGTCATAGAAAGAATGGGAAAGGTTTATCCAGAACTTGTTGAAAGAAAAAGATTGATTCTTGAGGTTACCCAAGCAGAAGAAGAAAGATTTTTTAAGACAATAACCCAAGGCAATGAAATGCTCAACGAGATCATCGCTAAATCACATAAAAAGATCGGTGGTGAGGATGTTTTTAAACTGTATGATACATATGGCTTCCCACCAGACATAGTGGTTGATGTTGCTAAAGAACATGGTCTTGAAGTTGATTTAGATGAATTTGAAAGGCTCATGGAACTGCAAAGGGAAAAAGCAAGGAGTGCAAGGGTTGATGTTGAATTCGCTAAATCTTCGCAGGATTATGACAAACTCGCAAAGACAGTCAAAACGATCTTTGTTGGATATGAAACTCTCACCTGCGATGCGACTGTCGTTTATACAAAGAGACAAGACTCTAAATTGGAGGTCGTTTTTGACAAAACTTGTTTCTACGCTGAGCGAGGAGGACAGCTATCCGACACAGGTAAGGTTTTCTGGGACAACGGTTCAGCTACCGTTGAACATGTTTATGTTCCTATCGAAGGTATAATTGCTCATGTAATCAAAGTCGAAAGTGGAAAACTGGATCAAGGAATGAGAGTAAAACTTCAAGTCGATAAAGAAAAGAGAGATGCTACGGCAAGAAATCATACTGCAACACACCTTTTACACGCCGCTTTGAGAAAGATTCTTGGAGATCATGTAAAACAGTCAGGTTCACTCGTTGCATCAGACAGACTCAGGTTCGATTTTACTCATTATCAGGCATTAACACAAGGTGAAATTGAACAAATAGAAAACCTTGTCAATAGCGTAATTTTTGAAGCATTACCTGTCCTTGTACAAGAAAAATCCTATAGGGAAGCTGTATCAGAAGGGGCAATTGCTTTGTTCGGAGAGAAATATGGTGATTTAGTTAGGGTTGTGACAGTACCCAGTTTTAGCGAGGAATTGTGTGGTGGGACTCATGTGAAAAACACTGGAAACATAGGTTTGTTCAAGATAATCTCCGAATCGGCTATCTCTGCTGGCACAAGGCGCATAGAGGCAGTGACAGGTTTAAATGTGCTAATCTACTTAAGAAAAAAAGAACATTTGATAAAAAACATTTGCGAAATATTCGATACTTCCCAAGAAGATCTTTTATCAAAGATTGAAAACCTTATTGAGAAACACCATGGTTTGCAAAAAGAAATTGAACAGCTCAGATTGAGGTTGCTCATCTCTCAACTCAAACAGGCTCCTGTTGAACAAGTAAAGAATATCAAATTTTTGCACACCATCTTTGATGGTATCGAATCGAATGATTTGCGCAATCTTTCAGATGTAGCAGTGTCTGGCCAAGGTTCTATGGTGGCTCTTTTGTTCTCTGTCAGCGAAAACAAAGTGAATTTAATAGTTCGGGTCACCTCTGATCTAACAAAAAAGATTAAGGCAGGAGATATAGCAAAACAGGCTGCTCAAATTTTAGAGGGTGGCGGTGGCGGAAGGCCAGACTTTGCTCAAGCTGGAGGTAAGGGTCCAGAAAAGATTAAAAGTGTTATAGAGTGCACAAGAAAAGTTCTTGAACAAATTTAAAAGGAGACAAAGGCCTGCATTGATTTTCCAATCTAGACTGAGATAATCGAGGTGAAGTTGCAATTTTGAAACTCTCATAGGTATTAGGCTGAGACAATTTGATTATTCAAAGGCCGGTAGAACTCAGATGGTCGTTTTATAATTTTGAGATGAAGTTGATCAATTAAATATCAGAGAAGATCTTTTTCCTTCAAACGATACTTCATTTGGTACATCAAAGAATCAGCTTGTCTTATAGTTTCCATAAGACTACCGGTGAAGATCTTCACACCATAGGAAAGAACGGGTTTGAGAGGGTGCGAATTGTTGAATTCATTAGCTATCCTTTCTATTATCTCAACTGCCTTCTCTTGCGAGCAATCCTTTAGAATGATCATGAATTCATCCCCACCCATTCTGACAACGATGTCATTGAACCTGATGTGCGAGCGAATTTTGGAAACCAAAAGTTTCAATATCTCATCACCTATCTCATGACCATATGTGTCATTTATCTTTTTGAAGTCGTTCAAATCGATGTAAACAAATGTATCTGTTGGTTCAGGTACCAGATCGTTGAGTATGCCTCTGTTGAATGCACCAGTCAAATTATCGGTTATGCTTCTGGCATGGGCTAACCGTGTCTGCACCAAGAGATTTTTGTAGTCCAAAATAATGTTGTAGGAGGAGACTAAGAAAAGCATTGGTGCAGAAAAGGATGTGAGATACCTCTGACCCGTGTGTAAAAGTAAAGATAAGGAATCAACAAGAAGCGTCAAGACAAAGAATGAACCAGCAAAGAAAAAGCCCAGTGAATAACTCTTAATGGCTTTGAAGAAGATGAAGAATGCGTTTACAAAAAGGATGAAATTCAATACCCGCGAGTTCAAGATAGTAAAACTGTACGAATTTGGAGCTAAAAACAGGGCTATAGCTGCACAAATATTTATTATGAACAGAGGTTTATCAAACTTGTGCTAGTCAAGTAATAGAATGCAGAAATGGCTTGGAAAAGGAAAGCTAACGCAAAAAATGCTGATGCAATGAAGATCTTTCTGAGGACTAGAAATATAGCTTCACTGTGCAATGTTTCAAAGGGAATAAAACGGAGTAACCAGATGGTCACAAAGTAATTATCCAGCGCAAAAAGATTGTATTCACGCCTTTTCTCATGCTCTGAATTTCTCGCGAAAATAAACAGTACGAAACCGTTCATCAAAGACATACCAATCAAAATCGAGATACCTACACCGGTGAGAAAAGACAAGATAGAATATTTGAAAACAGAAGTTGTTATGAAAACAGGTTCATTGATACCAAGTTCATTTATTCCACTCATATGAAGTGTTATGGTCCGCACATCATTTGGTATAGCAAAGATGAGTGGTTGATACCAGATATAGCCGATTCTTTTGTTAGAACATCCAAAGGAACCTATTAGACTGCCATCGGCATATACTTCCAAAAAACTGGCGCTTATTTGTGGTAGATTTAGATAGAGTCTTTTGTCATGGAATTTTCTTAAGGCACCTTCAGTTATTTGATAACTTAAGACCACATATCCTGGTTTTTTCAACACCTTGTAGAATGTTGCCGGAAGAATCGACCGGTCAAAACCTATATTATTTTCAACGACGATCCATTCATTCACACCCAGCTCCATTTCGGAGGGTTTAGAGAGAGTTTCAAGTGCAACAAAGAGCCCAAAGACAACAAGAACGGATAAGGAAAACACAAGCAAATATCCTTTCAACTCTCTTCACCTCCGATGCATTATCACTTCAGTGATCTTTGTATGAAGTTATCATGAATTTATTTTATCACCAAATTTAAGAACATAGGTCAACCGAACTGTGGCAAATTGAGAATACGTATCAACTGAGTCGTAAGTGATAGCATTTCAGGAAACATTGTTTTAGCGCTGTAATAATAATTCGTCAATGCCCGAAGGATAAAGGACAAAGCCAGTACACATTGAAGGATTCTTAATCAAGATTGAGAATTTTGAAGTGATGCAGAGGGCAAATGAATCTGCGCAGGCTAATAGTTCATCATTAAAAGCGGTTCTCTAATGAAGGTTTTTAACTCGCACTCAATCTTGGATGGTTCTTAATATTTATCAAAGAAACAAATCAAATGTTCTTTGAAAATAATTTCTTGTGCAGGCTCTTGATCTTTACAAATGTTATAATTTCAGTAACTTTCAAGATCGCGTGGGGGTGGTTTCAAATGGAGTGGTTCACCGACGAAAGTTTTTGGAAGGACATGTATGACTGGCTCTTTCCACCAGAACGTTTTCAGGCTGCAAAAGAGCAAATCGAGAAGGTAGCGAGTATAACAGGCATCTACAACGGTACTGCACTCGATCTTTGTTGTGGCCCAGGCAGACATACTTATGAGCTTGCAAAACTTGGTTTTGAAGTTACAGCAGTTGACGCTTCAGAGTTTCTTTTGAACAGGGCGAGAGAACTATGTTCAGGTTTTTCCAATGTGCGTTTTGTTCATGCCGATATGAAGGACTTCGTTGAACCAGATCGTTTTGATCTTGTCATCAACATGTTCACTTCATTTGGCTATTTCAAGGATAATGAAGATAATTTAAAGGTCTTGAGAAATATGAGGAAGAGTTTGAAAAATGGTGGCAAGTTATTGATGGAGATGTCCTCCAAAGAGGTTGTTTTGAAAAATTACAAAGATTCTATAGTCACAGAACGGGATCAAAAAATGCTGATAGAAAAGCATAGTTTCGAACCAGGTATGGCAAGAATGATAAATGACTGGATTGTACTTGAAAAGGGTGTTTACAAAACTTACAGACTGGAACATTATGTATATTCTGCACTGGAACTGAAGATGATGCTTCAAGCGTCTGGTTTTGATAATGTTCATTGTTATGGTTCACTTGACAAAGATCCTTACGATCTAAATGCTAGAAGACTTGTTGTTCTGGCTTACTGATAAATTATAGCTTTGATCGAGCACATTTGCAAAAAATAAGCATCAGGTATGAATATCTTCCTCGTGAAGACGGACATCAACTAAGATAGCAGCGAAAAGGAAATTTTTGGTTCTAGGGCTGTTCTCGTTCGTATGTCCTTCAAGAGATGAAAATTAATTAAAGAATGCACGAAATACGGTTTTTCGTAGATTTTTTAGGTTATAATCTACAAAAGGGGTGAATTTGGCTTATGAAACTAGATATATACAACCAGAACTTTTGTTTGATTGACCCTATATGCTTTCCCGTTTTTAAGACGAAGAGTGATCGAGGTGTCCTTCTGATTCATGGCTTCACAGGGAGTCCTCACGATATGGCTTATCTTGCACAAAGACTTTTCGATGAAGGGTTCACTGTATCTGTACCTCGACTTCCAGGGCACGGTACCAACCATAGAGACTTTTTGAATTCAACATGGCAAGATTGGGTTAGAAGATCGATAGATGCTTATCTTGATCTGACAAGTGTTTGTGACAAAATAAGTATCGTTGGGCTCTCTATGGGTGCACTGCTTGCTACCATTGTGGCATCAAGGTTGAAAGCAGAAAAGGTCGTTTTGGCGGCACCTGCTTTCAAGGTGAGAGATTGGAGGCTCAAATTCACTCCTTTTATGGGTTTGTTTGTACAATATAAAGAAAAAGAAGCACCAACTTTTGAAGACCCTTCACTCAACAAATTAGCCCAAGAATATTGGAACAAGGTGTTTATAAAACCTGCAGCACAATTGTATAAACTTCAAAAGATCGCTACAAAAAGTCTTGAGATGGTTGATTCGCCAACATTAGTTATAGTTACACAAAAAGATAACACAGTTCCCATGTCTGTTCTTGATGTAATTAGAGAACATCTAAAATCTGAGTTCAAGACAGTTGTACTTGAAAAGAGTGCACATCCCGTGACGAATGATATAGAGAAGGAACTTGTTGCTGAGAAAATAGCTGAGTTTCTATCTAACTAAGGAGGAATCAGGATTGATAACACTTCAAGATGTGAGAAACGCGAAGAAAAGAATTGCACAGTTTGCCCACGCAACACCCACCTTTTCATCTCAGACTCTAAACATGATTTCCGGGAATTCTGTGTTTCTGAAAGCGGAGAACCTTCAAAAGAGTGGTTCTTTCAAATTTAGAGGCGCAATGAATTTTTTACTTTCTCTGAATGAAAAAGATCTAAAAAACGGCGTTGTAACTGGATCATCTGGTAATCATGGGCAAGCCCTTGCCTGTGCTGGAAAGCTAATGAATACTGCTGTGACAGTTGTAGTACCAGAAGATGTTTCAATAGCAAAATTGTCAGCAATGGAAAGTTATGGTGCAAAGATCGAAAAATGTGGTAGAACATCAACAGAAAGATTGAACAGAGCTTATGAGATATCAAAGAAAGACGGTGCTATCTTTGTACCACCTTTTGATCATCCATGGATAATGGCAGGTCAAGGAACAATAGGTTTAGAATTGATTGAACAGCTTGGTGATTTTGACGCTGTTTTAGTTCCATGTGGTGGTTGTGGATTGATTTCAGGTATTTCCGTAGCAGTTAAGGAAACTCTCAAAGACGTTAAAGTCTACGGAGTTGAGCCAGAGCAGAGTAACAGTACCTATCTTTCCTTCAAGGCAGGTTACCTTATGGAGCTAAAGAACATAAGCACAATTGCAGATGGACTGAGAACTGCAATGCCAGGTAAACTCACCTTTCCCGTTGTTCAAAAATATGTAGATGACATACTTCTTGTTACAGAAGAAGAGATAAAGAGAGCTGTTGTTTTTCTGCTAGAGAGGATGAAATTGCTCGTAGAACCATCAGGCGCTGTTACAGTAGCTGCGCTCATCTGTGGTAAATTCCCGTTGAAGGGCAAGAAGGTCGTTGCTATTCTTTCAGGCGGAAATGTTGATCTTTTTGCACTTTCTGAATGGATCAAAGAAGTTAAACAGAGGGATAAAGATGAATCAAAAAGCTTTAGATCTGTTTGAAAAGGGTCTCAGTTGTTCACAATCTGTTTTTGCGTCTTATGCTCCAATTTTTGGAGTTGACGAAAGAACCGCTTTGAAGATTTCATCTGTCTTTGGTGGTGGAATAGCAAGGCTTGGACAGGTTTGTGGTGCCGTTTCTGGTGCTTTCATGATCATTGGATTGAAGGTGGGTGGTGAAGACAGAGAGAGTAAAGAACATACATATCTTCTTGCAAGAGAGTTTATTAGGCGATTTGAGTCGATGAACGGTTCTATATTGTGTAAAGACCTTCTTGGGTACGACATAAGTACTAGCGATGGTTTACAAAAGGCAAGAGAGGGTAATCTGTTCAAAACACTCTGTCCAAAGTATGTGAAGGATTCTTGCGAGATATTGGAAAAGTTAATAGATTTATGAATGGGAAGGTATTTTATATAGTCGAATTAGATAAAGAACTATGGAAAGACTTTATGCTTCATTTTAGATGGTCAAGTAACGGCTTTTACAAAGTGAGTATCTCACAGACAGAAAATGGATGGACCGTTGAACTAAAACTCAAAAGGAGTGAAAGACCCGTATTTAAGGATTACCAAAAGCCATTGTGGCAAAAATGGATGGATGAAGAGAGCGATGATGGAGCAAGGATATTCGGTGTAGAAATTGATGGCAGGATTGTTGGTTGGATGACGATTGGTATGGAAAGTTGGAACAACAGACTGAGAGTTCATGAATTACTTGTTCTTGAGCGATACCGTGGAATGGGTTTAGGGACGATGCTTTTAGATAAGGCAAAACAAGTTGCAAGGCGGAACAGATGCCGTGTGATCGTACTTGAAACACAGAGCAACAATGTTGGTGCCATTGAGTTTTACAGAAAACAGGGTTTTGAACTAGGCGGTTTTGACACAACTGCCTATCATGACGACGACATCGAAAGAAACGAAGTTAGGATCGAAATGGTTTGCAAAGACTTTTAGAGATCTCTACCTGGGATGGTCAATTTGCACAAGATTTAAGAACTGATTTGATCTTTCAAAACTTCAAGGAATAACTTCAAATTCATCGATTTCAAAGGATCGTTTGCCATACCACATTTTCTCATATGCAAGTCCATTATGTGTGAAAGTTCTATTGTTGATATTCTTTAATCTTCGTTCAATGTTACCTTTCGCTGGTTGCTATATCATTGATTAAAGCAGAGGTGATGGAGTGTTTGACACCATTGTTTTCGACTTGGGCAGAGTTTTGATCTCTTGGGACCCAGAGGGTTACATGGAAAGGGTTTTTGGCGAAGAAGTATCTGAATTCTTACAGAGAAATGTCTTCCAATCACGTGAGTGGGATCTGATGGACAAGGGGGATATAGAGGAAGAAAAACTGTGGGGAATGATGGTCCAAAGGTATCCTGAATACGAAAGATATATCCTTCATATGAAACAGAGGATTAGAGAACTGCTAAAGCCTATCGATGAGAATGTACAGTTGTTGCCCTTTCTAAAGCAGAGAGGATATAGACTGTTCGTGCTATCTAATTTTGGAAAGAATGGTTTTGATCATGTTAGCAAAGAGTACAATTTTTTCGAGTACTTTGACGGTATCGTGATATCTAGTCACGTGAATCAGATCAAGCCGGACGAAGAGATTTTCAAAATACTGATTCAAAGATATAACCTAAGACCTGAACGATCAATCTTTATCGATGATAAATTTGAAAATGTGAAAACAGCAATAAGATTAGGTTTTACCGTTATTCACCTGACCGATCACAGGCGATTAAGGGAGCAGTTAATACGGGTGCTGGGACAAAGGTTTGATTGAGTTTTCAAACAAGGTATGTACACAATATGATTCAGTGGTATCTCGATCATCTAAAGATTCGCCCCCTATTGTGCTGTTCTAAACATTACCATAGCAGAAATTGGCGGGATTTTTATCGTTCCTTGTACTGTGTATAGAATTTCCGTACCTGCTTTGTTTTTGTCCACCACGACAGACCATTCACCTTCTGGTAGAGAGATCTGGTGATAATCAATGTCTCCATTATAGATCACGACTATCTCTTCCCATGGATCGTTGTTTGCATATCCTCTTATAATGAAGCCAACGGTTTTCTTAGGTGTTTCAAGAAACTGAATGTGCTCTCTTATTTCTTGGGATGTTCTCATTCTAAAGGCAGGATGGCTCTTTCTGAGCTCTATCAAACCTTTATGGTATTCAAAAACATCTATGAACTGCGCCTTTCTTTCATAATCGAGTGCGTTCAATGATAGAGGTGCGTTGTAGGAATTATCGTTGAAGTTCTTAGTTCTACAGAAATCTTGGCCTGCATGAAAAAACGGAACACCTTGAGAAGTCAACAATATTGCTGCAGCGAGTTTCTGGGCATCCTTGAGTTCTTCTTTTGTCCAGACTCTCTTATCTGCCTTTGCCGCAAGGGTATTTTTATCCCACAGGGTGTGATTGTCATGGCAAGCGGCGTAATTTATCGTCTGTTCCGGGCTTTGTGCAAAATCAACAATTTGTTTGTTGTCATAGTTGATGCTTCCGACTATACCTCGTTTAATTCTGATTTCCCTACTTGGTGCACCCATTACAAAGCCCTTCGTTTTTGCGTCGAAAACAGAACCCCTTATGGCATCCCTTATGCCATCGTTGAAGACACCTATCCTCAAGTCGAGCAGCTGGGCTTTGCCAAATCGTGGTTGTGTTCCCCATCCACCCCATGGTTCTCCATAAATTATTGTGCTCGGATTGATTTCTCTGAGGTTTTTTTCCACAAGAATCATCGTTTGTCGATCGATCAATCCCATTTGATCGAATCTAAAACCATCAACGTGATACTCCTTCACCCAGTATGAGACTGTATCCAATATGTACCTTCTCATCATTAATCTCTCACTGTTGATGGTGTTTCCACATCCACTTTCGTTGGAATGCTGTCCCAGTCTTCCTAACCTGTAATAGTAATATGGTACAGCTTGGTCAAAGACGGAGAGTTCTCCTACACCATAGGTGTGTGGAAAGACTATATCGATGATGACTCCTATATTGTTTTCATGGAAAGTTTGTACCATCTTCTTAACTTCGTAGATTCTTGCTTTTGGATCCGAGGGGTTGAGACTGTAACAACCTTCTGGCACCATGAAGTGATAGGGGTCATAACCCCAGTTGTAGTGTTTTTCGAAATCTCTCTTTAGTTCGTCACCAGTGTAGAAGTCATATATGGGCAATATATGAACGTGTGTAACGCCCAGTTCTCTAATGTGATCTAATCCTGTTGTTACACCATTGGGACCTCTCGTTTCTCTTTCCGTCAGACCAAGATAGGATGATTTATTTTTCACGTTACTCGTTGGTGAACCGGTCATATCTGCTATGTGTATTTCATAGATTATTGCATCAACGTAAGAATCAAGTTTTACAAAGCTGTCTTGGTTCCACCCCTCTGGATTGGTTTTTTCCATGTCCATTATTACACCAAACCTACCTTGCAGTGAAAGCGCTCTGGCATATGGGTCTACCCCTTCTCTTGTTTTGCCGTAGCTGTGATATCTATATCTGTAGAACCAATCTTCTAAGTCCTCTTCTACCTTCAGATACCAAACACCTTTTTCTCTCCTCTCCATCTGGAGAACTCGGGTTGGCTGATCTTGTTCTTGTGATTGATAGAGCAACAGTTCAACATTTTTACTGACAGGTGACCAAACGTAGAATTCTGTAAGCTGTGGTGTATAAAAACAGCCAAGTGGACCTTCATAATAAAGTTGATCTAAGACCTCTATTGCAAAAACCCTTGATTCTTTAAATCCTTCGACGTGTATGAAAATATCCTTGGAAAGGTCTTCTTGACTTAAGGGTTCTCCAAGTTTTGCCCTAAAGTAGTTGGTCTTAGTTATATCAGTTGGATCGGCTTTTTCGAGTGAGGCAACAGTTCTTTCTTGCCCTTGAAGGGTTACTTTGATTTGGCCAAGCGCTTTTTGAAGGTCTATAGGGCTTGTAGTGTAAATTTCTATCGTTGAAAAATCGATCAATTTTGCAAAAAGAATTCTTGGACTTGTGTCAGGTTTTGTAGTGTATATTTCTTCGATGTTCTGAAGGATCCACACCTCTGACTTGCCATCCTTTATTTCTATAAATCTATCTATGGCCACATCTTTTTCCTCCCATTCTCTCAGCCTTACAATTATACCCACCTTCGTCAAATCAAAAGGTAGAATAACCAATGCTTTCACACCAAAATCATCTTTTTCTGTGAACTGGTATGGTTTACCCTCCTGTGCAATTGGTTCAACAGGCCAGATCCACAGATTCCATCCATCGTATTTGTCGTCAAACCTATGATAGTGAACGATGATTTGCGTTGATGCAAGCATAACGACGCCTAAGAAAAGCAATGAGAATACCAACGATTTTTTCATACTAACACCTCCTTTATGTCTTTTTGTAAAACAAATGGAAGCTAAGCGAATCTGGTTTGGTAGGTTTAGACATGCGGAATAAATGATCAATAAAATGATACCATGAATCTGTGTGTTCAAAGGAGTAAAACACGGAAACTGCTCTGAGAGGATCTTAAATATTCTCCACTCGCTGTTCTTTTTTACTTCACTAAAGAATTTGCCTATATCTTTCAAACAACCTAAAAAATTAAACTGACCTTCTAAAAACAAGCAGGTACATCTACCTGAACCTGATTGTTTGTTATCTAGTACTCAAAGCTTTTCTCTCTCACTGCAAGTTTCCATTGCTGTCTAATTTGATTATGTAAACATCAAATAAACCGGGGCCAAGTGATTTTGTACCTGCAGCAACGATGTTTTCTCAATCGGTAGTTTGTTAAATTGAATGAGCTCTATCGTACTGAGAATCATTAACACTGCCAAATACCATGACCTCTAGCCACCATCTTCATCTCCTTTCCCGCTGCTGTTACGAAAATTGCTCAACAGTGGTAATATGCATGGATTATTCACAGGCCGCGATTGTGTTTGCTGAACTTGGCATGAATGGAAACAAATAAACTTTCTACAAAGGAAAAAATTCTTAAACTATACCATTTCTATCAAACCATAATGTCACCACTTTGGTTGCTTACATGACTTTTTCAGATCAATCAACATATTTTGATTTTTCTGCTGATGTTATAAAAGGGTTGTATTATTTAATTCGGTCACATGAAAAATTGGATGGGTAATTAATACAATGTGTTTATTGACTATATGGATTCTACATTGACGATCTTGAATGAGAAAGCACCTTGAGATTACGATCGTGGATATTTTTTCATTCTTGGCCTTTTTAATAAAAAATTCTGTCTCATGTTAGATGATCGATGTTCTATTCTTTGGATTTTTCATTAGGAGTCCTTTAACTTGGAAAACTCTCCGTTGTGACTTTGTGTAAAATTGTTTCAATGAAAGATTTGAAAGATTGTATATTATAATCTTTTACAAGGCAGAAAGCCTTCGGAAGCACTTTGAGAGGAGGTATTGTGATGGTTTTGTGGTCGACAGTTTTACTGGTACTGAGTATCCTTTTCATCATCATCTCGACAGTCAGATGGAGACTGCATCCTTTTTTAGCGCTGATCTTCGCTGCTTTTATCTTTGGCATCTTTTCGGGAATGAAACTGTCAGACATCATTAGTGCAGTGACTGGAGGTTTTGGAGGTACTGTCAGTTCCATCGGTATCGTTATAGTTGCTGGAACAATAATAGGTGTTTTCCTGGAACGTTCCGGCGGAGCTTTTACAATGGCTGAAAGTGTTCTCAAATTAACGGGCAAGAAAAATGTCCCCTTGGCTATGTCTGTAACAGGTTACATCGTTTCTATTCCTGTTTTCTGTGATTCGGGTTTTGTCATTCTCAACCCACTAAATAAGGCTTTGACTAAAAGAGCAGGTCTCAGTTTGTCAACTACTGCCATTGCTTTGAGTTTGGGTCTATATGCGACGCATACTATGGTGCCGCCTACACCTGGGCCAATAGCAGCTGCTGGAAATCTTGGTGCAGATCTGGGTTTGGTCATTCTAGTTGGTTTGATCGTTGCCATTCCGGCTATGCTGGCTGGCTGGTTTTTCTCCATTAAATATGCTTCAAAAACTTTCATTGACCCACAGCCCGAGCTGACAGAAGAGGAGATAGCCAAAAAGAGCAAAGAAGCTCCAAGAGCCCTGGCAGCCTTTTTACCCATTGTAGTTCCTCTATTGTTGATATTGTTGAAATCCATCTCTGATTTTCCAACTAAACCCTTTGGGAATGGTGCTTTCAGAAACTTCATAGGTTTCTTAGGTAACCCCGTTACCGCTTTGCTCATAGGTGTTCTCATAGCCTTCGCTCTGCCAAAGAAACTAACCAAGGATATGGTTTCCATGAATGGTTGGATTGGGCAAGCGGTGCTGAGCGCTGGCGTAATTATACTTATAACGGCTGCAGGTGGCGCTTTCGGAAGAGTTTTACAGAATTCTGGAGTTGCGAAAATTTTGGGCGAGCAACTTGCCAAGACCAGACTTGGTATATGGCTTCCTTTCATAATTGCTGCTGCCATAAAGACAGCCCAAGGTTCTTCAACAGTTTCATTGATCACAACCTCTGCCTTGTTGGCACCACTCCTTGGATCACTCGGTTTTACCTCTAACTTAGCCAAAGCTTTAGTAACAGTTGCAATTGGAGCAGGCTCTATGGTTGTTTCTCATGCAAACGATAGCTATTTTTGGGTCGTTACGCAATTTTCGAACATGGATGTTAAAACAGGATACAAACTTCAAACGTTGGGTTCACTGGTACAAGGTTTGGTATCTATCGTGACAATCTGGATAATCAGTTTAGTAGTTCTTTAGAAAGTTCAAAGATATTTTCGATTGGACAGTAGCAAGGGGTGTGGCGGTGGAAGGCCACACCTTTTTTAAGGTGCCTTGTGTTGACAAAAGTCTTTGGATAATTATCGTATGTTCTGATGTATCAAGAGCAATTTATTTTCAACCATGGTCCCATTTGTGAAAGGGGATTCTCGAAAAACTGTTTTGAGTCATTTCAGCCTAATGGTGGAAACCTTTCATTCGATCTTAGCTGAGCGTTACTACAAAGCTAGAAATTTCTAATCTTCGTGCAAAAACCGTTGGTGATATTTTCAGCAAATGGCCTTACATCTTCAACTCAACTTAGTTATAAGGGAAAATAATCAATCAGCATAGCTTTGCAGATGAAATATAGTGGAATCTCTACAAGCAAAGAAAGTTGAAACAAGAGATTGCTAATTAAAAACCTTCTGAGAATACTCATTTTTCACCGGCACTAAACGATTTTGTATAGGTGCAACAATATATTTTTCATCGGTTGTTTGTTCAAGACCTATCTGCCAGGAACTATATGAGACTCTGCCATTTTATGTTCTCATTGTTATGTAACTTGATAGAATCATGATAGGAATTAAAGTTGACGCGGCCAGAGCCTGATAAGTCGGCAAAGTTTACTGGTAAGTGTGACAACCTTCGAAGTTTTTCTCTCATAGTGCAATACCACTATCATATTTTGCTAGGTATGTGTATATTGAGTGATTGCACTGTTTGTGTGGAGCAATATAATGTATCTTATATTGCACCAATTGAGGTGTGACGACCCCATTTTCCTTAGATCTATTTTTGCTGCTAGAGAAATCATTATTTTAAATTGGCTCTTTGGTAATCTTAGTGGCCGTGGATTTCGCAGATCCAACAAAGTTCACCATGCGGGGTAAATGGTTCGAATGGTGAGTTTGAGCCCGTAGCATCAACTAAGTTTGCTACTTTTTTTGAGATCTGTGTGGTTATTGAGTGTATTAAAACCGTAAAATTCAAAAACCTTGTTAAGAAGCTTTGTCCAAGGATTTCAAACTTTGTCGAGCTTGTCGAGAATGTCGAACAATTTTGTGATATAAAAAAACTATGGGGGGAGTTCAATGAAGGATGAAAGATTGCTCAAGAGATTGGTCGATAAGCCGCTGAATAGGAACGAAACAGAGCTTTTTGTAGACAGGGGCGAGGAACTTTCGGCACTGGAAAAGATCCTCAAGTATTACGCTTTTGGAATCTTTGGCTTATGTGGTAGAACTGGTTCTGGGAAGACCACTTTGTTGAACATGTTGACTGAAGAGACACAAAAAATAGTTCGTATATCCATAATTTATAGGGATAATTCAGATGCAATACTCTACAATTTACTCTATTCGCTTGCAGAACACTTTTTAAAAGACGATAGTAAAGAGATTCAAAAAATCTCGCAAAACGTAAAAGAATGGCTCTTTGAGGAAGTTTCTATAGTGAGAGGTTTTAGCTTGGGCCTATCTATGATGGCATCGGCGGACTTGAAGAGTAGTAAGGCACGTGCGCCACGTTTCAACGTTTTCAAGGCACACGATTATCTTCAAAAGATGCTCGATGCTGCAAAGAAACATTACGGCAAGGTAAGTCTTTTGATAGATGAACTGGACAAAGAAAAAAAGGAGGATGTCATAAAGATTCTTGACTCGCTGAAACTTGAGCTTCAGCAAGAGGATGTTTTGACAATCGTCACGCTTCCACAAAGTATCTACAAAGAATACATCCATGATAGACTGAGGATGAACGGCTTTGGCAATCTGGAAAACATCATCAAAGACGTGGTATTCATAAGAGATCTTGAAAATCATCATGTCAAAGAAATGTTGATCAAAAGATTCAGCGAGAGTCTGGACTGGTTTGAAGATCTTTCAATACTGGATATGCTGGCTGACTTTTCAGATGGTAATCCTCGCGATGCCATCTGGATAGCTCAAAAGGTTGTTTTGGAAAATATATCAAAGAACCAACTTACAGTAAAAGATGCTATTCAGAGTATCCAAAAAATCTCCAAAGAACTGATTCGAACTATATCATTGACCGATCTTCAAACAAAGGCTTTGAAAATCCTGAGAGGGTTAACTGGATCCAGAGAACAATTTCTAATCAAACTTGTAGAAAATAGTTTCGCTCGTACAACTGCTTACAGCATCTTCGATAAATTCCTTGAAATTGGTTTCATCGTTCCCAAAGAGAGCGGTTTCAAATTTAGTGGTAAGTTGTCATTTGTAGAAGAGTTGTGAAGTAAAGTCATAAAGCTCTTGTTGAATCATCCCAAACTTTGTCGAGCTTGTCGACCAAGTCTGTTAGCAAAAATATAGAGCTGAGAGAATCACACGGGCAGGATAGTATCTGTTCACCAAAGCGATGCTAGGTTTATATGTGTACCTGACAGCTATTGATGGAATCGTTGCATGACCAAGGTGGCTTTTTGCACGTGTTAGTGCAAAACATCGTTCAAAACAGGTTTTACTCAATTCTTAGAACTCTGAAAAGTGCGATTAACAAATATCTGTCATGAATAAATACGATGCACTTGATGACAGAAAGAATCGAACTCCTCAGAAAGAAGGTTTTAGAATTATACAGATATTTAGATCAGGATCAGAAAAATCTTATTGCCTGTACCGCAGGATGTAGAGTTTGCTGCGATACAGAGGCCTTCAATATCGAAGCAACGGTTCTTGAGTTCTTGCCTTTGGCAACACATCTGATAAAGACTAACCAGCTGGAATGGATTGATCTTATAGAGAGAGCTACAGATGATGATCGCTGTGTACTGTTTCAACCAAATGCTGAGCTTAAACCAGAAGGCGGCTGTTTGTTTCACGAATTTCGTCCCCTTGTTTGCAGATTATTTGGGGCAAGCTTTACATTTAGAAAGAATCAAAGACAAATTCTTGCCTGCCGCCTGTTGCGTAATAGAATTCAAGGGTTTGTAGATTTACTGCCAAATGCCGAGCAATACCATACAAGGCTCTTGAGTATCGATTTCTTCCTTTCTCGGGATGTCTATGGTGTTAACACGGCTTTGAGGAAAGCCATAGAGTATGTAGGCCTGTACTACACCCCAAAGTACCCAACCCTGGGAACAAAGTCTGCATGACGATTTTGGATGATATAACATCTTTTTTTATTATGTGTTTTCTGTGTTTTTTTCAAGTATTTAGAATTTTACAAATCATATATAATTTGCAAATAAAAAAGAATTATGTGGTCAAATAATTTTTGCATTATCTTTTATGATTTAAGAAATACGAAAGAACTTTTCAAAAATTCAAGCCTATCGTATACAATCTTTGTGGGGTGATACCATGGTCTTGTTCAAAGAAAAAGGTGAGGTGAATACCCAAGAAACATTGAAGATCGCTCTCGAAGAGCTTAAGAAGGCTAACTTGAGTAAGTTGGTTATTTCATCAACAAGGGGCTATAGCGCAAAAGAAGCCTTAGAAGTTATTCCCGAGGGTGTCAAACTGATCGTTATCACTCATCACGTTGGTTTCAAAGAGCCAGATCAAGACGAGTTTTCATTGCAAATCAAAGATGAACTACTCAGACGAGGACATATCGTCCATAGTGCAACACATGCCCTTTCAGGTGTGGAAAGAGCATTTCGAAGAGAATATCATGGCATACACACAGCTGAAATAGTCGCGAACACCTTGAGATTGTTTAGTCAAGGTGTGAAGGTGTGCGTAGAGATCGCACTCATGGCTGCAGACGCGGGACTTGTACGATCCGACGAATGGATTGTGGTATGTGGAGGCTCAAGCAAAGGTCTTGACACGGCAATGGTTATAAAACCTGCTAATTCATCCAGAATGTTAGACCTCAAAATTGGGAAAATTCTCTGTATGCCATCGGAGTATCAAGATTCATAAAAGTTTCCATAAACTCATCACCAGTGCAGAAAAAAATGGAACAGAGAGATTATCATTCACACCCATGGGCAACAGTTCAGTTATCGTTGCCGCCAAAGCTCCCGCAACGCCAATAGGAAAATCCACTAGATTGAGACAGCTCACTAAATAAGCACTATAAAAACAAACGACGAAGTGGGCTAATGAACCTTCGATAGTTTTTTCAAAGAGTTTCTTCTTGCCAAAGGAAATCCCTACAACTTTTGCTGCCAGATCGCCAAAGGCTAGAAATACTGTTGATAAAAAGGCGATCCTTTTCTCGAAAAGCAAAAAAGTCACAAAAACACCAAGCAAGAAGAGTGACATGGATGAAATTTTGCTTTTCTCTTCATCTTTGTAGATCTTGAAAGTGACCCTCTTGTGAAAAAATCTTTGAACTTTTTCGCTGGTCAGTCGTATAACGTCAGGGATGACAAAGATCAGAAGAAGGGTTCCAGTCAATGTTAAAAAACCACTGCGAGACATGAAAAAACTCAAGCAAAACAGGGCTAAGGAAACAGGTCTTATATAGATCCTCCAAGCACATACATCTTCTTTGAACTTGAAAAGTCTCAGCTCTGAAATATTTTTCAAATTGATCAAAAGCAATATACTTATCAGGATGTCCATAAACCAAACCTTGGAAAACTCAATCCTCACTGCCATCAACAATGCCAATGCTGGCAAGACAAAGATTCCAATGACGTCACCTTTTCTTGCGGTGTAAAGAAGCACCAAAACTAGTAAGAGTAGAACAAGAATATCCACAAGTAGATCTCTGAGTAAGATCCATCTGCCTAATTTCCACAATGACATAAGGAGCAATCCGACCGTTGTAGCAGCACCCTTTCCACCACGAAAGCTCAGATAGAACGGAAAGACGTGCCCAAGGATGGCACACAGACCACTCAAATAAGATACCCATTCAGGATATCCTAAAGAGTTTGAAATAAAAACCGCGAGAATGCCTTTGAGTAAATCATAAACGGCAGTCACCATGGCAGGCGCAAACCCTGCCACTCTATAAACATTTGTTGTGCCTGCATGATGTGTTCCAACGGTTCTCACATCTACACCTGTGATCCACTTTGTGAGAAAATACGCCGGAAGAAAAGAACCAAGTAGATAGCCCAATGCCAGAGGAAGCCAAATCATTCTTGCTTCTTCTTTGAGAGTTTCACAGCTATATACTCTTCGTTCTTTTGCAAAATTGCATACCTATCTTTTTTCTTGACCACGATCTCAACTAGTTCATAGCCTTGAGAAATTTTCTTTTCAATCTTCTTCTTGTCAGATTCTGTATATTCTTCCATACATTTCCCCCCCTTATCGTCCAAAGAAGAACTCCTTGGGTCTTGTGTAAGATAATTCAACACACAACTCAATTGCTTCTTTGAAGGGTATTTGTCCTCTCTGGACCATTTCACCTACAACGGAAGATAAAACCCTTCTGAACATCTCTGTGCGAGATCCATAGGACATCAGTTTTCTTGAATCGGTGACCATGCCAACCATGTTACTCAAAAGATCTACAGATGCGATATACTGTAGTTGTAACTGCATACCATATGGGCTGTCGTTGAACCACCATGGTGCACCCAAAAAGACGTTTTCAAATGCTCTTGCTATGGTCGTCATAACCGAGAGGTAGGTTGTGTCAAGACAGTATAAGACTATTTCAGTCTTTCCGTCAAAGGTATTGAAGAAATCCCTCATACCAGTCGCTATATCCAGGTAACCAGCCGAGATGTCACCACCACTGTCTGGCCCCAATTTTTCAAATAACTTGTCTCTATAATCTCTCAATGCACCGATATGAAGTTGCATTTTCCATTTCTTTTCATAGTTCATCTGTGCAAAGACATAGAACATATATGATTGAAAGTCAAGAAACTCTTCTATAGATACATTTTGGTTCAGAGCTTTATCGAAGATTTCTTGAGCTCTTTGGCTTGGAATAGATCTTAGCACAGGGTAAAGTAAAGCATGATCACTACAGACGCATCCAGTTTGATCAAAATAATCGTGTGTCTTTTTCAGTGCATCTAAAAAGCCATTGAAAGTCGTTGCGTCTATCTTTGCGACCTGGGAAAGTTTTTGAAGATATTGTTTCCAGTCCGCTTTATCTATTCTAAAAGCTTTATCAGGACGCCAAGTTGGCAATATCTTTATACCTTCAATTGATTGTTGAGCCACTTTATGGTATTGTAGATCTGAAGTGGGATCATCCGTTGTACACATTATTTCAACATTCATCTGTCTCAGCAACTCCTGTGGTTTCATCTTTTGATCTTTCAATATCTGCTTTGTTTTGAACCAAATGGAATCGGCCGTTTCCTTTGAGATTATCTCGTCTATTCCAAAACGTCGCTTCAAGTCAAGATGAACCCATTCGTAGGTCGGATTGCCAGCAAATTTCGGAAAGACTTGCGCCAAGGCAAGCCATTTCTCGTAGTTTGTGGCATCTCCTGTTATCTTGTCTTCCGGTACTCCTCTTCGCCTCATCAATTCCCATACATAGTGATCTGTTGCTGCCTCGACTTCCCATATATCATTCCATCCTTTATTTTGAACGATCTCTTTCACATCGCCGTGGTTATGAGCATCAACTATTGGAAGATCTTTCACCGCTTCGTACAGTTTCACGGCAGCTTCGTTGGTGAGTAAATATCTCTCACCTAAGAATTTCATCTTCACACCCCCTGCGTGTAAATTTTTTCAACGTGAGGACAGGTCATGGCCCTCAGCAGAGCGCCGTAAGACAGTTTAAATCTCATGGTGTCGCCAACCTCGATCTTTCTTTCTGCATCGGTAACATCGATTATGGTGTGATCACTTGATGAATGTATCACTTGAGCACCTTTATCCAGCGGTTTGAGCCCCGAAGGAGTGATATCTTGTTCTCCAAGTGCAATTATGGCACGTTTACGCATACCTTTATCGATGAAAATAGGTTTTCTTCCAAAGGCATCCTGACCTGTCTCACCCTCAGGAAAGGAAGGTTTCATTTTCACTTCAATCACCGGTGCTTCTAGGATAATTGCTTCCTGATTTAGCCAATCGATTTGCCTATTGTTTGTGACATCGGTGCCCAGAAAGATCGCCTCCCCTACTCTGTACTGATTAACACCCGACGGTAATCTTCCCTCTTCAAGCAACTTCAAAGCAGATGTATTTCCCCCGGATACGACAGGCAGCTGGCAAGAGAGTCTCTTCTCAACCAAATCTCTGATTTCAACAAGCAACCCTAAATTTGTGGTTGATGGCAGTACACCTCCATAACATCCCAGATTCGTTCCAACACCGATTATTTTTACTTTCTTTGATATTTTCAAGGCCCTTATGATCTCTTCGGCAGCATCTTTGTACCACACGCCTTCTCTAAGATCACCTACATCGATCATGTAGATTGCAGATATCGTTTTGTTCATGTCATTGGCGATTTCTTCCATCCATTCAACTGTCTTGAGTTCTGAAACAAGTACATAATCACACCAGCGTATTATCTTAACTAAGTCGTCTTTTGGGGGTATGCGAATCATCATAAAAGGACCTTCTACGCCATTCTCAATCATTCTCAAGATATTCTGGACCCTTGATTCACCAATGATCTTTATTCCAGCTCTTTTCAATGCCTGAGCAATCTTGGGGTCTCCCAGACTCACCTTTGTTACTCCAACAACTTCAACATTAAACTTAGAACATTTTTCCAAAACTTTGTATGCGTTTTCTTCTATTAGTCTAAGGTTTATATGCAACTGCGGCATAACCACCCTCCCTACTCTATTTCGTCTTTCATTCCTATCTCGTTAAGGATAATAAAGTCTTTATCTCTCCAATTTTTTTTCACCTTTACGTGAAGATCTAAATAAACTCGCCTGCCCACAAGTGGTTCTATTTCCATCCTTGATAATGTACCGATTTGCTTTATCATAGAACCGTCTTTACCAATTAAGATACCCTTTTGAGATTGTCTTTCAACGTATATTGTTGCGGCAATATAGATCAGATCATTTTCTTTTTCTACGACTTGGTCCACGATCACTGCCACACAATGAGGAATCTCTTCTCTGGTGAGCAAGAGGACTTTTTCACGTATAAGTTCAGCCACCTGAAAAGAGAGGGGCCGATCGGTAGTCATTTGCTCTGGAAAGTACATCGGTCCTTCAGGGATAGAGGATTTAATAGCCTGGAACAGCTCTTGAATTCCCTGATTTCTGGCAACACTTGTGAAAAACGTCTTCTTGAAACACTGGCACTTTTTTTGTGCAGACTTGGCAATTTCTCCATAACTATCTATTAGATCGATTTTGTTAACAACCAAAAAGGTCTCGGTCTTTGAAAATCTAACCAGCTGACACATCTCCATCTCTGGTTCACCAAATCCTTTGGAAGCGTCCACAACAAACAAAATTAAATCGCATCCTTTCACGGCCTGAATTGCCACTTTCACCATGAATTCTCCGAGTCTATGGATAGGTTTGTGTATGCCTGGAGTATCTATAAATATTATTTGGTGTTCTTGGTCTGTATAGATACATCTGATTCTGTTGCGTGTAGTCTGTGGTTTGTCCGAAACGATGAGTACTTTTCGACCAAAGAAGGAATTCACAAGGCTTGATTTACCCACATTTGGCCTTCCTATCAATGTGACGAAACCAGATTTCAATGCATTCACCTCTCTAACTTGAAGGCATAGGGTAGTAATTCACTGACCCGCGTTTTGATATATTTCCCAGCAAGGTTGGCTAATATCACCTCGAAATCTCCAAACTCGCTCATCACTTGTCTACAGGCGCCACAAGGGCTTACAGGTTCCGGAGTGTCTGCCACAACGACGAGTTTTTCTATCTCTCTCTCACCCGATGAGATGGCTGAAAAGATTGCAACTCTTTCGGCGCAGATAGTTAGACCATAGGAGGAATTTTCAATGTTAGATCCTGTGAAAATTTTTCCGCTCTTTGTGATAATCACGGCTCCAACGGGGAAACCTGAATAGGGTGCATAAGCTCTTTTCATTGAATCTATAGCTATCTTGATCAAATCTTCATTCTTCAATAGGCTCACCTCTTCTAATTACCATGAGTACTCGTTCGATTCTATTTTTGGTTGCTGCAACGATTCTGAAATGGAACTGACCGACATCTATTTCCTCACCCACCGAAGGGATTTTCTGAAACAACTCCAGAAGATAACCGGCCAATGTTTCATGCTCGGTTTCTTCAAAATGAATACCCAGTTCACGTTCAAGATCATTTATCGGTGTAGTGGCGTTTATCAAATAAGTATTTTCGTTGATTTTTTTGATTCCACTCATCTCGTCATAGTCATATTCATCCATTATTTCACCGATCAACTCTTCTAAGATATCTTCAAGAGTTACTATACCTGCTGTCCCGCCAAATTCATCAACAACAATGGCTATATGTACCTTTTTCTCTTTGAAAATCTTCAGCAGTGTACCAACCTTCATGGTTTCGGGAACGAATATAGGTTCTCTCATGATCTCTTTTACCTTTCTTTCACCGAGATGTTCCGCTCCATTTTCTTGGATGTATCCCACGACATCCTTCGCGTAACAGACACCTGTGATGTTATCTATGTCCTCCCGATAAACTGGTATTCTGGAGTAACCTTCACGATTGACAACTTCCATGAGCTCCAACAGGGACACATTTTCTTCTACTGCTACGACATCGACTCGTGGTGTCATTATTTCCTTGATCGTTGTCTCGTTCATCTGAAAGGTTCTTTCAACGATCATCCCCTCTTGATGATCTATGGTACCCCCCTCTTTCCCAATATTGACAGCTTCGATGATATCTTCTGAGGTGACAAATGGTGCGTCCTCCATAGCTTGGCCACCGAAGACCTTAACCAATTTGTTGCTCACAAAAAGTAGCGATCCAATCACAGGACTGAGCAATTTCTCAAAGAGTGATATAACCTTTTCTGTCGTGCCATAGACTTTTTCAGAATACTCCCTTGCGTAGATCTTTGGCGTAATCTCTCCAAATATAAGTACTAGAGTAGTTGTGAAAATCGTACCAATCAGTGCGATTATCCCACTGTTTACATTTTTTAATAACTGTACAAGAAGTAATGTGGCAACTGAAGAGAGTAGAAGGTTGACAAAATTATTCATAACCAGCGTGGCTGTCAAGAGTCGGTTTACTCTGTGGATACCCTCTTTTTCATCTTTTTTCAAAAGTTTCAATCTGCTCACTGAAGTGAGCGCCGTTTCAGACGCCGAAAACATGGCGGAAAAGAGTAACAAGATCAATATAAAAAGCACATAAAACAAAACCGAGACGCTACTCGCTGGATCATCCACCTCAATCTCACCTCCTCAATAATGATACCTTTGACCGTGGATGATCTTAAAAGCTCTAAAAAGTTGTTCGAGTAGTACCACAACAGCAAGTTGGTGAGTAAAGGTCATCTTTGAAAGAGAAAATAACTCATTTGCCCTTTTTTTCAAAATGTTGTCAACACCAAAAGGTCCACCTATTACAAAAACTATGGATGATCTTTGTAATGCCAAGTCAGATAAATGTTTTGCGAAAGAAATTGAATCATAGTCTTTACCGTTCTGGTCAAGAAGAATGACATAGTCTGATTCTTTCAAGTGAGCCAGAACATCCTCTGCTTCCTGTTTGAGAGCAATTTCATTTGGTTCTCTTGTTTTGGCGTGTCTCAACTGTACAACCTCTATTTGCGTGAAAGGCTTCAAAAGTTTCATATAGTCCATGCATGCTTTCTGTGCATATTCTTTGAGTTTACCAACCACGATCACTTCAATTTTCAAAAATTTGTCCCCTTTTCACAACGTATTTGGGAATGATTCCTACAAGGTACATGACAGTTTCAAGATCTGCTTCTTTGTAAACGACAAAATCTGCATCCTTGCCCACCTCAATGGTTCCTGACCTGTCTGCAACACCAAGTACACAAGCAGAATTCAGTGTGTACGCAGTGAGAACCTCTTTTGGCGACATTTTGAGGAATCTTACAGCAAGATTCATGACTAAGGAAGGCTCAAGCACAGGGCTCGATCCAGGATTAAAATCGCTTGCCAAGGCCACGGCAACTCCACTGTCTATTAACCTTCTGGCTGGTGCATAATTTTCGTTCAAATAAAAACTTGTTGTTGGCATTAAAACTGCAATTGTATCACTCTGTGAAAGAAGTTCTATGTCTTCTTCGTTGAGTTTCAATAAATGGTCAGCCGAGACGGCCTTCAATTTAACTGCTATTTTTACCGCACCCACGTTGGACAGTTCATTTGCATGGATACGAACCTTAAAACCTTTTTCTGTGGCTGCTGTGAGATATCTTTCTGCATTGTAAGTATCAAAGGCACCAAGGTCACAAAAAATGTCAACAAAATCACACTTGTCTTTCACCAGATCAAGTATCTTTATCAAGTAATCGGTGTAGTCTTGCTGATTAAAACTTTTGGGAATAGCATGGGCGCCCATGAACGTTGGAATCATGTCGATTGGTGAGATGCTTTTGAGAATTTCAATTGCTCTGAGTTGCTTCAATTCGTTTTGTTCATCAAGACCGTATCCTGTCTTACATTCTATGGTTGTAACGCCTTTTGTCAAAAGGTTATTGATCAAAGACAGATTAAAACGAATAAGTTCGTCTATAGTTGCTCCCCTGAGCTTGGAAACAGATTCGTAAATACCTCCACCTGATTCGTGTATTTGCGAATAGGACAAACCAAAAGCCCTTCTCAAGAAGTCTCTTTCTCTGTAACCATAAAAAGGAATATGAGTGTGACAGTCTAAAAAACCAGGTAGAACAAGATCGCCTTGTAAAAAAAGGTTTGTTGATCGAGGTTTATGATCTAGGATTTCCACGATCTTGCCATCTTCAACACATAGAAAAACATCTTCGTATTTTTCAACTACCGACATTTGAGATCCCCTTCTGGGATCTTTACCGATCGGAGTATACAACTTCTTGGCGTGTACTACCAACTTCATTACTTTTGGGCACCTTCTCTTGCCAAAATATCCATGACACGATTTTCTATTATCCTGTTTATTCCAAAATCGTCAAGCTGCAAATAATATTGTGCGACCTCGAGCATTGCTTGCATTGGAACCATACCTATTATCTCTGTTCCCACCACGGATACGCCGTATCTCTGTGCTTCCCTTCTGATCGTTTCAAAGACTCTGAACAACGGGCTCTTTTTGTAATTGGTCATGTTCATGGATACTTGAACCAGGTTTTTGTCCTTTAATTCTACAGCTATTGCCTTCACATATCTGTACCCACCACTTATATGTCTTACTGCTTTTGCGATCTTTTCAGCTATTTCAATTCTGTTCGTACCTAAATTCACATTGAAAGCTATTAGGTATTCTCTTGCCCCTACGGCCGTGACACCAGCGGTTGGATGCACTTGCTCTGGACCAAAATCTGGTTTCCACATGGGATCTTTTATTTTTTCAAAGAAACCTTCGAATTGACCTTTTCTTATCTCTGAAAGGTTTTCTCGATGTATTGCCGTTGCAGATTTTTCATACAGAAATACTGGTATCTGCAACTCTTCACCGATTCTCTTTCCTAAGATTTTCGAGTACTCAACGCACTCAGACATCTCTGCACCCATAACGGGTACCAGTGGTATGACATCGGTTGCCCCCATCCTCGGATGTTCGCCTTTGTGGTTTCTCATGTCTATAAGTTCTGTAGCTTTCTTTGTCATGTTAAAGAGAGCTTGCAACAACGGTTCGGGAGTTCCAACGAGTGTAACGACTGACCTGTTATGATCACTATCCATGGACCAGTCAAGAACCCAGACACCTTTTACATTTTCTGCTTGAGCAACTATCTCCCTTACAATCTCCTCACGTCTACCCTCACTGAAGTTTGGCGCTGATTCTATGATTTTCACATGATCACCCCCTGTTTTCACATGCTGATTATATCATCTATGATTCGATAGAATTTGAAACTTGATTTTGAATGTAAAAAAGATTATAATTACTATAAAAATGACTATAATTATGGTCAGGAGGATTTAGTGTGCCAAGGAATAACGAGATATTCTACAGTTTAGCACAAGCGAAAGCGAAACTGTCTGAGGTTGTGAAGAAAACCCTTCAAAGCGATGTACTGATAACGAAAAATGGAAAACCCTGTGCGGTGTTAATGAATTATGAGAGGTACAAGAGAATGACAAAATTGCTCGATGACTTGTACGATCTATATCTACTTGAGATAGGTGATCCATCGAAATTTAATCAGTTAAACCAAGGCCAGTTACTTGCTGAAGACATTGAGGAGGTGTAATAATGGCACAGGTAGATCTTGAGAAAGTCACAAAAGTGTATGAGAACAAAGTGGTGGCAGTAAAGGAAGCAACAGTCACAATCAACGACAAGGAGTTTGTAGTTTTGCTTGGACCCTCTGGTTGTGGAAAGACCACTACTCTTAGAATGATCGCAGGCCTTGAGGAAATTACTTCTGGCACGATCAAGATTGATGGTAAGGTTGTTAACGATGTTGAACCAAAAGATAGGGACATCGCAATGGTGTTCCAGAACTATGCACTGTATCCACATATGACTGTTTATGAGAACATGGCTTTTGGTTTAAAACTCAGGAAATTTCCAAAGGCAGAAATCGATAAAAGGGTTAAGGAAGCTGCAAGAATACTTGGTATCGAAGAACTGCTCGACCGTAAGCCAAGACAGCTCTCGGGTGGCCAGAGACAGCGTGTTGCTGTCGGAAGAGCGATTGTGAGAAATCCAAAGGTCTTCTTGTTTGATGAACCTCTCTCTAACTTGGATGCCAAGTTGAGGGTCCAAATGAGGAGTGAATTGAAAAAATTACATCATCGTCTCGAGGCAACGATAGTTTATGTTACACACGACCAAGTTGAAGCTATGACGATGGCCGATAAAATCGTTGTAATGAAAGATGGTGTGATACAACAGATAGGGTCACCTTACGAGATTTATAATAAGCCGTCTAATATCTTTGTTGCGGGATTCATTGGAAGTCCTGCTATGAATTTCATGGATGCGACGATAATAGCAGAGCGCGGTGGTATTTGGATAAAGACTTCAGGATTCAAGGTGAAGGCTGTTAAAGAACACGAAGCAATTTTAGAAAAATGGATAGAAAAGCAGGTCATTTTCGGTATAAGGCCAGAGAACATCTTTGACAAACTGTTTGCCTTGGCTCCGCAACCAGAGAACACCATCGAGGGAATAGTTGATGTAGTAGAACCACTTGGTAGCGAAACTTTGTTGCATGTCACCACAGGTGATGATTCTATTGTTGCGCGTGTTGATCCAAGGACGAAGGCAAAAGACGGCGAAAAGATCGATCTTGTATTTGATATGAACACGATTCACATCTTCGATAAAGAAACTCAGCAAGCGATCATATAGAGAATTTTTCAAGCAATTGTTGGGGGCACAAGCCCCCAATTTCTTTTGGTAAAATCTTAGGGTAAATACAGTATAGGGGGTTTGTACTCTGAAGCTTTTGAAGTTAATTAGACCAAAACATTGGGTCAAGAATCTTTTTGTCATAGCACCTTTGATATTTTCTGGAAAGTTTACAGACCTGTCATTTATATATGCTTCCTTCTTAGCATTCTTGAGTTTCTGTTTTCTGTCGAGCTCGATCTATATAATGAACGATATCAAAGATGCGCCGACGGATAGGTTGCATCCAGTTAAGAAGGAAAGGCCTATAGCGACCGGCCTTGTAAAGCCAAAACAAGCTTTCTTGCTGGCTTTGGTATTAATTATAGTCTCGCTCTTTTTTGCAATTTTTTTGAGTTGGCAAGTTCTCATTTGTTTGTTTGTCTACCTAAGTGTGAATCTCTTTTACACCCTTAAAGGCAAAAACCTGATCTTGGTGGATGTTTTTTGTATCGCTGCTGGTTTTGCAATCAGGGTAATATCTGGTAGTTACGCTGTATCGGCTCCACCTTCAGGTTGGCTTGTCACAAGTACTTTTTTTCTTGCCCTTTTTCTCGGATTCGGAAAGAGAAGGGGAGAACTTATTCTGTCACAGACAAATGGATCTGAACACAGAAAGATCTTGAAGTACTATGATGTGAATCTACTTGGTAATATTATGATCTCAACTGGTACGGTTGCCATGGTCATGTATGCCCTTTACACACTTGATGCGAGAACGATTGAACAATTTAAAACAAACAAATTGTATTACACGATACCTTTTGTCGTTTATGGAATCTTTAGGTACATGTTTCTACTTCTAAAGAATGGCGATGGTGAACCGACAGATGTCTTGCTAAGAGACAAAGGGATGATCTTTTCCATACTATTGTGGTTCTTGACAACGATTCTTATCATCTTTCTTGGAGGTAAGGTGTGATGAGACAATCTGTAGCATTGATAGTTGCTATAATCACCAATGCGCTGGCAAATATTTTTGTAAAATTGGGAGCACTTTCCTTAGCCAACAAAAAAACCTTTGAACTTCTCACTTGTTACCTGAAGAACATCTACATATGGCTGGGCCTTCTATGCTTTGGAGTTGCCTTTGTTTCGTACAGCATAGTTTTGACCAAGGCAAAATTGAGTGTGGCCTACCCTGTAATGACAAGTGCTGGGTTTGTGATAGTCTCAGTGCTATCTTCTGTTCTTTTCAAAGAGCATTTCTCTTTATCTAAGATAGTTGGAATCGTCATAATAGCGATTGGTATATGGATAGTTTCGGTTCTGTGAGGTGATAACTTGAAAAAATCAAAGGTTGCCGTTCTCAGGACAGTACCAAATAGTGTTGTTGATGATTATGTTAAATTGATTAGAATGGCAGAGGTTGAAAAAGCACTGGATAAAAACAGTGTGACGATCCTCAAAGACAATATTTCATGGCACCTTCCAATGCCTTCAGCGAATACCACGCCATGGCAGCTGGAAGGCACGATTAAGGCTTTGAAAGAATCGGGCTTTGAAAAGATAGTAGCCGTTGAGAATAAAACGGTTGTTACTCGTCCAAAGCACGGTGAGAAACTTAACAAATTCGATGTTGTCTACTCAAGATACGGTATACCTCTGTTGTACAACTTCGAAGAAAAGGATATGAAATGGATTGAATACAAGCCTAAGTCAAAGCTTAGGGTCCTCGATAAGATCTTCCCAGAAGGCATCAAAGTGCCAGACTATTTTTTTGGAAAAAACATAGTTCACCTTCCCACTATGAAATGCCATATATATACTACTACGACAGGTGCTATGAAAAACGCTTTTGGTGGACTTTTGAACACGAAAAGACATTACGCACACAGCTGGATTCATGAGACTCTCGTTGATTTGCTCAAGATACAGAAAGAAATTCATTCTGGTATTTTTGCCGTCATGGATGGTACTACTGCAGGTAATGGACCTGGTCCCAGAACGCTTAAACCTGTGCAAACCAATTTGATCCTGGCAAGTAGCGATCAAGTTGCTATAGATGCTGTAGCAGCCAAGATAATGGGTTTTGACCCAATGCAAATCGAATATATAAGAATTGCGGATGAAGAAGGTTTAGGTCATGGAAAGCTTGAAAACATAGAGGTCCTTGGGTATGATATATCGGATCTGAATTACAAGTTTAGCGTTGGTGACAATTTGGCAAGTAGAGTTGGCGATCTTTTGTGGTTTGGACCTTTGAAGAGACTGCAGAAGCTGTTTTTCAGGACACCTTTGGTCTATGTCTTCGTCTTGGCTTCGGAAATATACCATGACAAAGTATGGTGGAACCTGAAAGGCAAGAGGATTTTCCACAAATGGTTAGAAGAAAGTGATTGGGGAAAGTTGTTCAAAGATTATTAAAGGACAAGGAGGTTCTATGCGAAAGAAGGTATTCTTAATCCTTACAATTTTGACTCTTTCCATCATTTCTGCTTTGATGAGTCTCTGGTTAAACGAAGATTCCTTCAGCATTGGAAGCAGACTTTTCATTTACTATTCTCACAAGGACTATCTTAAAGGCATAGGGCCTGCGCCAAATCAATACAGAATTCTGCCATATTTTTTGATTGAGAAGGTCTTCAAGTATATTCCAATAAATTGGCGCAACGATTTTCATAGATTTTTGATTTCGTGGGTTGGAAAAGACAACGACAAAAGGAGATCACAAGAGGTAAAGAGAAATTACGATGCCTTTCTTCCAGAAAAAAAGCGCTTAGAGATTGCAAACATGATAAAAAGTTACTTGAAACAAGCTGTTGCGGGTTCCTTGCAGAACAGGCTTTTAGAGACGATAGTTAACGGTTTCATAGACAATATAAGCTTTGACCCATGGGTGAAGGATCCAGCGGGATTTTTCAGTATGATAGTTGATCAACTTCCAACAGATTTCAAGGCCCTCTTTGATGATAAAAGTGACGTATCGAAAGTTATAAATGGATATGTCTCTTTTCGATTCACTTTCACTTTGATATCTTTGATTTTGCTTTTTATTTGGCTGAGGAACTTTCTCAATGATTTTGAAACGATCTTTTGCATCTTTCTCTTCGGGGTGTTTTACCTTCATTCCATGAGGTATTTTTCTCAACCGGAGGCACCATTGTCGTTGAGCCTTTTCCTGTCAATATTGCTACTGACTTACCGCAGGAAAAACTGGCTTCTGATAGCTGTTCTCCTAGTTCTGGGCTCTCTTGCTAGGTCAGACCATATGTTATTCGCTGCTCTAATCTATGCCTTGTATAACTTTGAATTTAACAAAAGAGGATTTTTTTCAAAGCAAACCGTCAAATCCTTGATACTACTTTCTATACCACTTCTCATAACCTATGTATTGGTCAAAATTATGTTTTCGCATGCTACTTATTACTCAACACTGTGGCAGATACGAGAAAATCTAACAGACCCATGGGCATGGATATTGTTTGGCGCATTCATATCAATACCGTTTCTTTTTATTGATGGTCTGCGAAAGATGGAATTTCTTCGCAAAACGTATCTATGGATGATACCATTCTTCATCATGAACTTCCTCGTTGGAAGAATTATAGAAATAAGAATTTTTCTGCCCATGCTCGTGTACCTTTTGCCTATCGTTGGATTTGGTATGCGTTCGTTGTTAGTTGAAGATTGTGAAGAAAGATCGAATTGAAGTTGTCGTCTGTTGAGTGTATAATATTTCTGAAAGTTAATAGCTGGGCGTCAGAGGGTACCAGGAAGGTTTAATAGGGAAGCCGGTGAAAGTCCGGCACGGGGGCGCCACCGTAACTGGGGACGAAACCCACAAAGACCACTGGCATTGCTGGGAAGGTGTGGGGAGTAGGAAGATCCAGAAGTCGGGAGACCTGCCCTTTGATCGAAATCACCACTTTCTTCGAAACCAAGAAGGTGGTGAAAAATTTTGCTAAAAGGAGGTATCTGGAATGAAAAGGCTCTTGGTCAGTCTTATGGTTCTTGCACTATGCATACTTGTTTTGGCATATCCAATCACTATTATCGATGATGTTGGTAGACCAGTTACAATTTTGGCCCAACCGCAGAGAATAGTCAGCGTAGCGCCTATGGCAACTAAGTTTTTACAGTATCTGGGTTTTCAGGACAGGATAGTTGGAGTGACAAATTGGGATGATTTTGAATCTGAAAGGATAGGAGACATGGTGCCTTTAAATATGGAAAAGATTCTAAGTCTAAAACCAGATATAGTTTTTGCTTCCGGTGGATTTCAACTACCAGAAGTTGCAAAACTTGAGGATCAAAAAATTACAACGGTTGTTTTAAACCCAAATACAGTGCAGCAAATACTCAACGATCTTGTTTTAGTTGGCACTGTATTGAACAAAGCTGCCGAAGCAAGAAAGTTAGCTAGTCAACTGGAAAGTTCTTACGTTTCGGTAGCCAAGAAAGCTTATACGATTCCACTGGAAAATAGAGTGAAGGTAGTGTATTTGTTGGATGTACCTGGCCCTGAGATTCGCGAAATATGGACATGCGGGCAGGGTTCATATTTGAATGACATCATAACACTTGCAGGTGGCGTAAATATCGCTGCACCCTATACGGGAGCCAATGGATGGTTAACTATTTCTATTGAGTTCATAGTTGCTCAAAACCCTGACGTGATTGTTGTTGCAAACTACATTCCAGGTGCTCAAGAACAGATTAAGGATAAATTGAGGCAACATTCTGCGTTCAGGAATATAAAGGCTGTGAAAAACGGAAGAATTTATGTCTATGATGGTAATCTCCTTTCATTGGCAGTACCTCAAGTGATAAGTTTTGTGGAAAAATTTTATAACGACTTTTACGGAGTGAAATAGTCTTGAGAAAATTGCGCTTCCTCTCGGTGGCTCTTTTCTTGCTCGTCGCGATAATAATTTGTGTTAGTTTTGGTGGAACAAAGATACCCTTTGCCGAGGTCATGAAGTCTATTTTTCTTAGAAATAGTAGTTGGAAGGATATCATATGGAATATAAGATTGCCCAGAGTGATCATGTCTGTGATCGCCGGTGCAGGTTTAGCCACCGTGGGAAGCGTCTTTCAAGGACTTCTTAGAAATCCACTCATCGACCCATACCTTCTTGGTGTATCATCTGGCGCCTCTTTCGGAACAGTTCTTTCTTTATTTTTAGTTGATGCCTTTGGCTTACATTTACTACATAGGATGTCCCTACTGAGTTTTACTTTTTCTATCTTGGCAGCTTTTATGACCCTTGTTTTATCCAGAAGAAACGGTATAACTCCCATAACAGAACTTATACTGAGCGGCGTTTTGGTTAGCATCTTGTTTAGCTCGGCTACTATTCTGGTCATGATGGTTCTGCGGAAGAATATCACTCACGCTTACGTATGGCTTTTTGGGACTTTATCAGGTATTACGTGGAAAGAAATACCGTTGCCCTTGTTGAGCATTATTGGATTTACTTTGATCTGCTTGGGCTTGGCACAACAATTAAACGCTATATCTCTTGGTGAGAATCAAGCAAAAATATCTGGCGTCAATGTTGAGGCTGTGAAGATACTTATTTATACGTTAGGCAGTTTTGTTACGGCTACCATCGTATCGGTGTGTGGAGTGATCGGCTTTGTTGGATTGGTAACACCACATATGGTTAGACGATTGTTTGGTAATGATCATAGAGTTTTGATTGTAACAAGTGCTTTGACAGGTGGTATATTGCTTTGTATCTGTGACACTTTGGCGAGAACGGTGATAAGGCCTTCCGAAATACCTATAGGTGTCATAACGGCCTTCATCGGTGCACCTGTAATGTTTGTACTTATGAAGAGGAGTGATTCCAGTGGCTGAAATAGTTCTCAAAGACGTGTTTTTTCGCTATAGTCCGAAGAATAACTTTGCCATAAGTGGGGTGACTTTGAAGGTAGACAAAGGTGATTTCGTAGCGCTACTTGGACCAAATGGATGCGGCAAAACTACACTCCTTAGGATAATGGCTGGACTTCTGCCCGTTTCAAGTGGGCTTGTTAGGATAGATGGAAAAGATCCTGCCAAGATGAAGAGAAAACAGTTTTCAAAGATAATAGGATTTGTTACGCAGGACTTTGCACCAGTGTACAATTACACGGTGGCTCAAATAGTTCTAACTGGGAGACTGCCCTATTCGAGAGGTTTTTTCTCCACATGGTCAAAAGACGATATCGATGCTGTCAGGAATGCTCTGGACAAAGTGGACGGTATAAAATTCATGAACAGTTTCTTCTACAATCTCAGCACTGGAGAACAGAAAAGGGTGGCAATAGCCAGAATATTGTCACAGAACACTCCTATTTTGTTACTGGATGAACCAACGGCACATCTGGACCCAGGCCACGTAATAAAGATAAAGAATCTCCTCAAGAGTCTAAACGAAGAAGGCAAAACCTTGGTTGCTGCTTTTCATGATATCAACACAGCGCTTGAGTTGTGTAACAAGCTGGCCTTGATGAAAGAAGGAAAGATACTCTTTTGTGGTACACCGGAACAGGTAATGAATATTGAAAACCTCGAAGCAGTCTACGACGTCCAACTCTCGATAATCAATGATCCGAAAATAAAACACCCTATCGTTATTTACTAGTTTGCTAATCCACCCAACATTTCTCGCTGTAACTTTAAAGCCTTTTCAAGATCTATTTGATTCACAAGTTGTAAGCGCAACAGAATTTTTCCTATGGTAGCTCTTGTGAGCATACGATTCTGAATAGCGAGTGCTTCGTTTAGTTCATCTTGAGTAATAGCATCTAATTGAACCAAAATCTCTCCCAACCGCATTGGAGGATAGATCTGTATAACTTTACCACCGCATCTTTGGCAATTTTTGTTCCTTTGGTATTCTAACGGAGCCGCCGAATAAGTTATCTCCCCACAGTTCAGACATTTGAATTTATAAGCCATCGAATCTTCCCCCAAGAATTACGAAATGAGATGCACAATCACAAAACAATTTTGACATGCTATCCTGAAAATTTATTTAATAAATCCTGAAAATAAATTGAAAATAACCCTTTTAACGTGCTTTTCTCAAATACACTTTAACACCATCAAGGGAGCCATCTAAAGCTGCTGTAATTCTTTGATAAATACCCTCAGCGGTTTCCTGAGGGACCTTGTCGATCAACACACCAATTTTGCCATCGGAAAGTACCTGTATCTGATCCTTTTCTCGAATTACGCGTTTTAGTAATTGTATTATCGCTTCCTTTTTTGAATGGCATTGTTTACTCTCCAGAACGACGATCCATCTATTCTCCAAATCACCATTGATGATGGCTTCGTAGAGCTGTATCATCTCTTTTGAAGGTTTTATTTGAAGTTCTTTGCTCAGGATCTCAGAGAACCTCCTGTAAACTTTTACAGCTTCTAAAGGACATCCTTTTTTCAAATATACTTTCATGA
Source organism: uncultured Pseudothermotoga sp. (assembly GCA_937995655.1). Taxonomy (GTDB): domain Bacteria; phylum Thermotogota; class Thermotogae; order Thermotogales; family DSM-5069; genus Pseudothermotoga_B. The sequence goes on from CALKJI010000004.1 coordinate 234,945, forward strand.
GCATGAGAGCTGCCGTTTCATTGAATGAGTCGTTATTCAATGCATTTCTAAGTTTTTCTATAGCTTCTGTTAGTGTATTTTCATTCATCAGTATTTGAGCCAAGTCCAGTAGAGCCTGTACATACAAGTCTCTGTAGTACTCTCTAAATTGAACTGTCCAATCTTCATAAAGATTTTCAACCATAAAATCGCCTTTATACAAGATTATTGCTTCTTCAAGGACTGATCTTTTCTTTGCATTGTCTTGTATCGATCTCGATAACTGGATCAGATTCTCAAAGTTGTCTTCATCGAACTGTACTACTCCAAGAGGATCAAAGCAGTAATTTCCATTTTGAAATCTGATAATATCCTTACCAAGAAATGTTCTTAACATGTGAACGGTACTTTGTAGATTCATCTTTGCATATTTTTCATCCATGTCTGACCAGAAGATCTCACAGAGTATATCACTTGGAACTTGTTTGTGTCTAAACACGACAAAGTACCTGAGCAGATCTCGCGCCTTGCGAGATTTGATATTTGCAAGGTTCAATTGTTTATCTTCAGAATAAATTGAGAAAATACCAAAAGTCTTGATTTTCAGCATATCACCACTACCAACAAATTATATTACAAAATTGAATTTGATTAAGTACTTAAATTATATCACATAATTGAAACTGTCAATGAAAATTTTGATGGATCATAAAAAGTTAGAATATGTCACGGTTTGCATAGATTGAAACATTTCGTGTATGATATTCGTGATACAGCAGAACAAGGAGGTTCAACATGAAAAAGTATGTGCTCGTATCTTTGTTATTATTGGCACTTCAAGTCTTTTCACTGGATATGCATCGGTCTTTAAAGATTTATACACAATTGATTGATAGTTACAATCAGAGGGATTTTTCTCATCCTTTCCTGGCGTCTGTGGAAAGAGAACTGAAGAACCTCTCTCTGTACAGATATTACAAGTTGTTAATAGCTGGTTCTACCGACAAACGAGAGGCAACGCCCGATGTTGGAGATTACTTAGGAGCGATCTACGATGTGGTCCAAGCTCATGATGAAAGCGAACAACTTGCATACAGCCTCTTTCTTTCGTACCTGGTAGCGCGTATGAATGGGACCAATTTGACCACAGATATCGTGATGAAAAACAACAGTTTTGTGAAATTTTTCAGTAATTACAGAGATCTCTTAGGTAAAGAAGCAAGGACTTTCTTTGCTTGGGTTATAAGTTATCAAGTAGGATTATGCGAGGAAAAACCGCCTGTTGAAATAGAAAAAAGAGCGCAATTGGAAGCTAATTATGTATTCCAGCCGCCAACGAATTTACAACATCTGAAGGACTTGACTTTGTTTTATTCTGATCCATCAGTTCAACGAACGCTCAAGGAGGCTGTGCAAAGAGCTGTTGATAACATAAAGAAAGATCCATCTCGTGCATCAGCACATATAAACAGAGAGGCGGCATTTGTAGCCCGAGATATTTCAAAGCCCGTGACAACCTTTCAAGCCCAGATAGCTGAAAAAGCTGTCATTGTTACGCCAAAGAATATTAATCTTTGGTGGGTAAGATTTGCTATCTACGTTATTGCAATCATGGTTGCATTGAGGTACCGAAAGTTTCTGCTGATTGTAATTTCAATTTTAGCATCACTTGAGATTGTCTACTTGATGTACTTTTTTGACTTTCTGTCACCAAGTGAATCTTTACTTTATGGGTTATTAGCGGTGCTTGGGTTCTTGTTTGCAATCTTCATTCTGATACGAAGAGCTTTCAAGAAAAGAGTGGTTTCAGAATTGGTTGTGTTGTTCATGATCATTATAATCTTTTCGGTACCCTTTGTGTTCAACTGTGGTGCCCTTTCCATGAATAGCTTTGATCAACTGAAAGAATCTGTTTACTACAGTGTACTTAAAAAAGAGCTCTTTGAAGACGAACTTTCAAAGATTTCTTATTATGCGCGTTCCATGTCTTCAACACTCTATGTGAGTATGGACGAAACAAAGAGATTGATAACAGAGTTTGCCGACATTTTAAGCAAAGTTCAGGAAAAGAAAGCCATAGAAGAAATAACTGTTGTACCAGCATACATTGGCTTTTCATCTTCATTCGATTTTTTCAATGCTGATAATTTCGATCAAAGAATATTGCTATTCGCTCGTCCTTCGCGGGATCTTCAATCATATCTTTTTGATGAAAAGAGCAGAAAGTCAAGTTTTGAATCTGCATATAGAAAGTTTTCCAGTTATGTAAAAAAGATTATGACATATTCAACATGGTACTTAAGAGAGGATTTTTCGTCATATCTAAGAAACCTATTTACAGCCAAGTATCCTATTCTATCGAGTTTACTCAGAAAGATCCCATTTGATTCATATGCCAATATGGAAATCGCAAAACCAAATGTGCCTGTCAGCAAGGAAAAGACTTCGGTATCAATAATGCTTGGTATTATGCTTGTTTTCATGTGTATGATATTTTTGGATAGTAAAATATCAATGTTGCCGTCAATAGTCCTGGCAGGTTCTACAGTTTTTAAATGGTTATCGATGAGAGATCTTGTAGTTTTTGTAGAACAGGGTATACCAGCTCTAAAGGTCAGTGTATCTGGCTCGGTCAATCCTGGTATATTTATTATTGCGGTGGTACTTTTGCTTTTTAATTTGTATAAACTTCTCAGAAAGGGGGAGAGAGTTGTATGAGAAAGGTATTAGTGGCGATTTTATTAGTGGCGGCTGTTGTTTTCGCACTGGGTTTCAAGGTAATTATGGTTACCGACGTAGGTGGTTTGGGTGACAAATCCTTCAACGATGGTACCTGGGAGGGTGCGCTGAGAGCTGCAAAGGAAATCGGGGCTGAGGCACAGGTTATTCAATCTTACGAACAGGCTGATTACATTCCAAACCTTACCAAAGCTGCCCAGCAAGCTGATGTTGTTTTCGCGGTTGGCTTCATGATGACAGATGCTCTTTTCAAAGTTGCCAAACAGTTCCCCAACACGTATTTTGTTGGAATAGATATCACACCACCTGAAGGTCAAACATTACCAAATGTTGTTTGTTACATATTCAAAGAAGAACAAGCAGGTTTCTATGCAGGATATATCGCTGCGGCAATGACCTCAACGGGTAAAATAGGTTTCGTCGGTGGTATTCCCATTCCCCCAGTTGAGAGATTCCGCTATGGCTTTGAGGTTGGTGCAAGGATCTATTCAACACTACACAAAAAGAAGGTAGAGATACTAAGGGGCTACACCAACGACTTCGAAGATCCAAAGAAAGGTAAAGATTTGACATTGGCTCAGTATGCACAAGGTGCAGACATAGTCTTCTTGGCTGCAGGTGCTTGTGGTAATGGTGGAATAGAGGCTGCAAAAGAGAAAATGGTTGCCCTTGTTGGTTCCGACAAGCTTGTAGACATAATCGACTATTACACGAAGAACAAGAAAGGTTACTTTGCAATCGGTGTTGATGTTGATCAAGATTACATGGCTCCCGGTGTCGTATTATGTAGTGCAACGAAAGGTATCTCTTCAGCAGGATACTATGGTGTGAAAGCAGCTTGGGAAGGCACCTTTGAAGGTGGATTGAAAATACTAGGTATAAAAGAAGATGGTGCAGGTGTAAGTCCAATGAAGTATACCAAGGGTATGATACCCAACATTGTAATAGCTGAACTTGAGTACCTTACAAAGTTGATCAAAGATGGAAAAATCGTCATACCAGATACTGAAGATAAATTGAAGGCCTTCCAAGTTCCTTCAATAACTTTCCCGTTCTAAGACTCAAGGGGGCGTGAGAGCCCCCTTTGAATTTGGAGGATCTGTTGTGGAAAAGGCTGTTGAATTAATCCAAATTGTCAAGCGATTTCCTGGAGTACTTGCCAACGATCATGTTGACTTAACAGTTTTCAAAGGAGAGATACACTCAATAGTTGGTGAAAATGGTGCTGGTAAGACCACTTTGATGAACCAACTGTATGGCTTGTTGAGGCCCGATTCGGGTGAGATAAGGATTTTCGGGCAAAAGGTGAATTTTAAGGGACCACGCGATGCGATAGCAAAAGGAATAGGCATGGTACATCAACATTTTATGTTAGTCAACACTCTCACTGTGGCTGAGAACGTTGTCCTTGGTTCTGAGACGACTCGTGGAATCATCTTTGATTTGAAAGAAGCCCAGAGAAAGGTTGAAAAGCTATCAAAATCCTACGGCTTGCAGATCGATCCAACGGCAAAGATAGAAAACTTGCCCGTTGGTATGCAACAGAGAGTTGAAATCATCAAAACGTTATATAGAGGTGCTGAAATTCTCATACTGGATGAACCAACGGCTGTTCTCACTCCCCAGGAAACCCAGGAGTTGTTTTCCATCTTAAGAAAGCTCAAAGAGAGTGGGAAGACAATAATATTCATTTCCCATAAACTGAACGAAGTTATGGATATAAGCGATAGGATAACTGTTATGAGGCAGGGAAAAGTAACAGGTGTCCTAAACAAGAACGAGACGAATGTAAAGGAAATAGCAAGACTCATGGTGGGAAGAGAGATAGTTTTTACTGTTCAAAAGCCACAAGCGAAGGCGTCAGACGTTGTACTCAGAGTCGAGAATCTGTGGGTAAAGGATTACAGGAAGCTTGACGCTGTAAAAGGAGTGAGTTTTGAGGTTAAAAAGGGTGAGATATATGGCATTGCCGGTGTTGCTGGGAACGGACAATCTGAATTGGTAGAAGCTCTAACAGGGCTAAGAAAGCCTGAGAAAGGGAAGATATTTTTGCTGGGTGAAGATGTAACTGGCAAACCAGTTAAAGAACTACGCGAAAGAGGTATGACTCATATTCCCGAGGATAGACATAAGTATGGTCTGATTCTTCAGTACCCAGCTTACTACAATATGATCTTGGGAAGGCATTATGTCCCTCCCTTTGCAAGAGGCGATTTTCTTGATCAAAAAAAGATTCAAGAATTTACTGCACAGGTTTTCTCCCAGTTTGACGTAAGGCCAAATAACATAAAGATGTTGGGAATGAATTTTTCCGGCGGAAATCAGCAAAAATTAGTTGTTGCTCGTGAAATGAGTGCAAAACCAAAGTTGATAGTAGTCTCTCAACCGACGCGTGGGCTCGATGTTGGTGCAACGGAGTTTATTCATAAAGCACTGATAGAGTTGCGAGATACCGGTGTTGCCGTACTACTTATATCCATGGAATTGGACGAAATAATGTCTTTAAGTGACAGAATCGCTGTCATGTACAATGGACAGATCATGGGAGAAGTCGATCCCCAGCAGACAACAATTGAGGAAATAGGTTTGATGATGGCTGGTCATAAATTTGAGGAGGTCAGGAGGTTTTAGAGATTGAGCAGCAAACTTTGGGCCTTTGTTGTGCCAATTGTTTCCGTGATAATAGCACTGTTGATATCTTCGATTGTCATCGTTCTGATAGGTCAGAACCCAATTGTTGCCTATACTGCATTATTCAGGGGCGCTTTTGGTTCAAAGTTGGCAATAGCTTCGGTAGTCATCAAGAGTACCCCTCTGATTTTAACAGGTCTCGCCGTCGGATTTGGTTTCAGAGCGGGTCTCTTCAACATAGGTGCCGAAGGTCAAATGGTTATGGGAGCAATGATTGGAACAGCTTTCGCCATAAACGTAGCTTGGATGCCCGCAGTTTTCGCGATTCCTCTGACGATGGTTGTGGGGATGATAGCTGGAGCTGGTTATGCAGCCATAGCCGGTTTCTTGAAGGCTAAAACTGGTGCTCATGAGGTTGTCACGACGATCATGTTGAACTGGATAGCAGAGTACTTATCGAGTTATGTTGTAACCGTTCCCATGGGAGTGGGCTTTGGAACCCCTAAAAGCCCAGAGATAGCTAACTCTACAAAGCTTCCACCATTGATAACAGTACAGGCAACAGAGTTAACATCTGGAATCATTGTTGCTATTATTGCTGCAATTGTGATCTACATAATACTCGAAAAGACAACCAAAGGTTATGAACTCAAAGGGACAGGTTTCAATCCATACGCTGCCGAATACGGTGGCATCAAGATATCACAGAATATTGTTCTTGCAATGGCAATAAGTGGTGCACTTGCTGGCCTTGCAGGCACGTTGGAAGTGATGGGAGTTCACCATAGGTTTCTTGGAACGCTCTCTGGTGGAAAGGGATTTGATGGAATTTCAATTGCCTTGATAGGACAGAACCACCCAATAGGAATTATCTTCGCTGCATTGTTGATGGGTTCTTTGAGAACTGGTTCGAATGAGATGCAATTTGCTGGGGTCCCGAAACATATCATTCTAATTGTTCAGGCAATCATCATATTCTTAGTTGCTGCAGACAGAATTGTAAGAACTATGTTTATAAGGAAAAAGAAGGTGAAGGTTTCATGAGAGTTCTAACAGCAATCTGGGAAATTTTTACAAATCCAGCTTTTTATAAACTCACTTTGACGGCTGCGACGCCTTTCATCTTTGCTTCGCTTGGTGGTGTCTATAGTGAAATAACGGGCGTTGTCAACATAGCCCTTGAGGGAATTATGCTCATGGGGGCTTTTGTATCAATTGTTTTTACCGCAATTACAGGAAATCCTTGGATTGGTGTTTTGTTTGCTATCTTTGTTGGGCTTGGTATGGCATGGTTACATGCATGGGCAAGTATAAAATGGAGAGGAAATCAGATTGTTTCAGGTACTGCACTGATACTTCTTGCTCAAGGTGTTACAGGGTTTCTCATGGAACCTATTTTCGGCAGACCAGGTCAGACCGATATCGTTGGCAAGATCCCTGAGTTGCGTATACCTCTACTTATGAAGAATAGATTTCTTGCCCAGTCAATTGGTGAACTCAGCCCAATGATATATATTGCTTTTGGATGTGTTGCCTTGGCTTGGTTCATTATATATAAAACAAAGCTCGGCTTGAGGATGAGAGCGGTCGGTGAAAATCCAGAGGCGGCCGATACGCTTGGTGTGAATGTCTATATGATAAGATACTTTGGTGTTCTGATGAGTGGCATCATGGCATCTCTTGGTGGCGCCTTTTTGAGCGTAGGAGAAGTCGGTAATTTTAGAGAACTAATGACGGGCGGACGTGGATTCATAGCTTTGGCGGCTATGATTTTGGGTAACTGGAATCCTGTGGGAGCAATGTGGGCAAGTTTGCTTTTTGGCTTTTCTGAAGCATTTGCCAATCAATTACAGAGTAGTCCCATGTTGCATGTGGCTTCCTCGACAAAGCCTTTGTTCAACATGTTTCCTTTCATCGTCACGTTGATTGTCATAGCTGGATTCATCGGCAAGACTCGTCCACCGGCTGCTGATGGTGTACCTTATGAAAAATGAGGTGATAGCGTGAGAAAAGCCTTGGTATTATCGTTATCATTTTTCGCCTGTCTATCCCTTGCAACTGATTGGATCATTGGTGGTGGTATGGTTTTTTTGGGTCTAAAAGGGTGGAATCTGTCGACAGGATTGATTGACAGTACCTACTCTATTGAGTTGGGACTTGATTTCGATGTAGGTAGAACCATAGAAGGTACCGCAACTAATTTGTACAATCTTGAGCTAATAGGAAAGGTCCCACTCTATAGGATGTATGATGTGACCTTTGGACCTGCTGTTGCTTTGATGTATGGGAATTTTCCGTCCGGTGCTTCTACTGATACAAGTTGGAAATTGAACTTTTCGGCAGGAGTCTTCGCTGAGTTCGAGCTGGGAAACCTCCTTTTATCTTTCGGATTTTTGTATCCCTTTGGCAGCGACTTCGATTTTATGAAAGCAGTCTATAGTTCTGCAAAGTTCTTTGTAAATCCTCCTAATAGAAGTTTCACTGACAAATTGTTCTTAGGTTTGGATCTTTTGAATGGCAGAATAAGACTGATGATAGGGCTCATTGAACCTTTCTGAAAATTTCAAAACGGATTTTATCGTTGTCACTAACTTTGTCTACAAAGTTGGCAGGTCTATCGTTCAGAAAAATTCTGTAATCTGCGATTCCGTCCGTTTTCAAATTGATCTTTGCAAGAACATCTGCAACGATAGGTTGCCATCTTGGATGTTCTATTGTCATTCCTTCCAACAATTCTGATTCGACAGAGAGGTATTCACCGTTTACAAGAACGATATTGTTCATGGGGGACAAAGTGATTTCTTCATCATTGAAGAAAACTTTCACTGGTTCGTATTTCGGTAACACGTCTTTTATTCTTGTCTTGTGCGTTTTGAAGATATATTTCCTTTCTTTCTCATTTTCATCCTTGATTTCGCTCACTTCAAAAAAAATCTTTTGAACCGTTTTGTTTTCACCATTGATCGAGTAATTAACAAAACCGAACTCTTCGTAGATTATTTTTTTGACTTCCTCAACGTCTGGGTATTCAATTAGTACCTTGTCACCGTCTTTGATTGGACGTTCCAAATTTTCTACCAGCTCTCCGTTGATGGAAATCTTTGGCAAAAGCCTTAAAATTTCTTGTTGATCGACTTCGATAACTATTTGTTTAGCAAAATCTTGAAGCCTTGGAGCAACTTCCTCAACTTTATTGTACTGAATGATTATTTCATCACCGTTTCTGATAGTATGATGCAATGGAACTTCTGTACCGTTCAACAGGACTTTCAGACCACCGGTGATTTTTCCAGGTATCAAATGAGTTTCACCGTTGAGTTCAAAAGTAATTGTTGGTTGAGGTGTACCGAAGATTTCTGTGAACTTAAAGCCCTTTTGAATCAAAAGTTGCAAAACGCTCTGAGCTTGACCGACTCTGATCAGGCGTATTTTTTCACCATTTAAGCTAACAGTATCATATATGCTGCCAGAATTGTATGCACTTACGTAGGCAATTCCAGCGAGAGTAACATACTCACTGCCTTTGAAATCCTCCCTCAAACTTTTGACCCTTGGTAACTCCTCGACGGTCCTCAGGGCAACTCGTTCCATGGGTAAATCGAGTGCATGTGCCAGTTCGTTTTTGAGGTGTCTCAGCTTGGCTCCGCCACCAACAAGAAACAGGGCACTTGGTTTTGAAAGGTTCAGTTGTTTAATTTTCTCAGCAATACTTCTTGCAATCAATTCAACGACGGGTGAGATCACCGTCGAAACAGAAGATCCATTGATTATTACCTTGTTGCCAGTCACATCTATCATTTCAAAGGATGCGCCATCGTTGATCATTCTTTTTAGTTTCTCGGCCGAAAGAAAATCAAGTAAATAAGACTGAGCAATGACCTCGGTGATCTCGTCTCCAGCCATTGGAACCATATCGTAGCCAACGATAGTTCCACCTCTTGAAACGGCGATGTCACTTGTTCCGGCTCCAATATCAACCAATGCGATGTTGAGTATTCTGAGGTCCTCAGGCACAGCTATTTCTAAAGCCGCCATAGGTTCAAGCGTCAGAAAGCATGGTCTTAAGCCAGCTTTACGTAGCGCAATGGTCATGGCATCGACGACTTGTACTGGCAAAAGTGCTGCAACTACACGGGTGTAGAGTTTCCTTCCTCTATGACTAATCAAGTTTTTTATCCATAGACCATCAAGACGATACTCTATCACTGAATATCCAACGCAATGTAGCTCGGAACCACTATCATCGGTGGGTGGAATCTGGGACAATGCTTTCATTTCAAGTTCTCTTACTGTGATTTCATCAATCAGATCCCCCGAAAAGTCCATTTCTGCCTCAAGAGTTACCGTTTTGAGGAATCTTCCAGCCACTGCAACAGCAACCTCATGGAGTTCTACTTCGTTTCTCTCTTCGAGCCTTTTCTTGACAGTTTCGATGACTGTTGCTACACCTTTTATGTCATGAATCTGTCCATCGAGCATATTGCGTGTAGGATGTTCGATAGCTTCGAAATCTACAACATTGAGAACATCATTTTCAATGTAACCGATTAAACCAGCCACTTTTCTTGTTCCAACATCAAGCGCAAAAATCAACTTTACACCTCCACAACTGTTACCCCTGTACCGCCCTCGCCCGGTGTGCCAAATCGGTATTTCTTAACCCTTCCATCACGTCTGAGTATCTCCCATATTCCAACCGCGAGTCTGCCCGTTCCTTTTCCATGAATCACATAGCCAATCTTGAAATCGGATAGAATCAATTTGTCAATAAAATCCTCTATTACCGGTTCAGCTTCATCAACCGTTAGGCCACGCACATCTACCTCTGGCTTGATCAAGTTGCTATGATAACTTTGAAAGTTTATTATCGGTTGTTCCTTGCCCTCCAAAGAGGATTTTACCAAGGTATTGAGACGAGCCTCTATTCTTATCCCATTGAAATCAACAATATATTTATCACCTTTCATACCAATGATTTTGCCTACAGCCCTACCATTTTTTAGCCGTACCGCATCTCCAATAGAAAGCGGCTGATCTGATGACATTTGCGCTTGGTCCTTCAAAAATTCAAAGTCTTTTACAATTTTTGATTGTTGTTCGAAAAGCTTGGAAGCCGTTCTAAGAGCTTCAAGGTCTTGGCTTTTCTTTTTAACGTTGCTGATAGCCTCGTCAATTTGCTTTTTCATCTCCTTTATGTGATTATATGTTTTTTTCAGTTCCTCATCTAGCTCCTCTATCTTTCTTTTCCTTAATTCATCATACTTTGCCTCATACTCTGCTTTAAGTTTCTCGAGTTTGATTTTTTCGGTTTCTACTTCTTGTATCTTTTCGCGAAGAATCACTGTTTGCTCCTGGTACTTTTCAATGGTTTTTTCAACGTTCATGTATTCCTGGCCTATAAACTTTTGGGCTTCTTGCAAAACAGCTTCGTCAAGTCCGAGTCTTCTTGCAATTTCAAAGGCATGGGAAGCACCAGGTACGCCCATCAAAATGCGAAAAGTAGGCTCAAGAGTTTGTGGATCGAATTCAACAGAAGCGCTCACAAGCTTTTCATCACTTGCTGCGTAAATTTTGATTGGTGTCAGGTGAGTTGTAATTATGAATTTGCATCCACATTCCTTGAGTTTTTGTATTATGGCAAGACCCAAAGCAGCACCTTCTACTGGATCAGTACCAGAGCCAAGTTCATCGAGCAGAACCAGCGTCCTTGAGTCTGCCACTTCCAGGGCTTTGATGACGTTCACTATGTGAGAGGAGAAAGTACTGAGGTTTTGTTTTATATCCTGTTCGTCTCCAACGTCCACTACGATTTTTGAGAAAGCGGGAAGTTTAGAGTTTTCGTCACATGGCACAGGAAAACCGGCCATCATCATGGAACAAAAGAGCCCAGTAGTTTTCAATGAAACCGTTTTACCACCAGTATTGGGACCAGTGAGTACTAATCCACACTTCTGCCTTGGAAGGATTATATCAACTGGTATCACCCTTTGCTTATCGATCAAGGGATGTCTGGCTGCTATAAGTTTTATTTCCAATTCCTGTGAGGGATATATCACATGTGCATTATACTGGCATGCAAAGGCTGCCCTTGCGTACAAGCTATCTAGATGTGCCAAGATAAGTATGTCTTGCTCTATCTTTTCTATTTGTTCGTACACAGTGAAAGTAAGATTTCGCAAAATTCTACTGATTTCCTCTTGTTCTTTCTCTTTGGCTTCTCTCAAATCGTTATTGATAGAAACAAATTCTTCTGGCTCAACAAAGTAAGTCGCGGCAGAAGAAGAAACTGAGTGAACGATCCCTTTGATGTAAGATTTGTGTGTTGCCTTCACAGGAAAAACATGCCTACCGTCCCGTAAGGTTGCAATGGGTTCTTGCAGGTATATTCTGTTTGCATTGACAAAACTTTCCACTCTCTTTCGTATCTGCTCTGAAATTTGCCTGTACTCGATTCTCAACTGTCTCAATCTTTCCGATGCGCTGTCTTTTATTGAGCCATCTTCTGCTATGCATTTTTGTATTTGCGAGATTATATCATCGTATTTTCCCAAGGTCTTAATGAGTTCTTTTATCGAAGGAATTTCTTCGATATTTGTTATATTCTTTCTCACCGCTTTGATGACCAAAAGAGCACTTGAAATCTTGAGTAACTCTTCGGGATCAAGAATCTGGGCTTGCTTCACCTTGTCGGTTATTTCTTGAATATCGATTGTGGCAAAGTTTGAGGGAAATACTTGCTCTTCTCTCTTGACTATTTTGATCATCTCATCGACCATTTTCAATTCCCAATAGGGGTTGTCGAGAGGCTTTAAGCTTGCAAGAAATTCCTTTCCTGCTTTACTCAAGGTTAACCTTTTTATCAAATCAATGACGCTATAGAAATCAAGTTTCTCGAGGCTATGTACTTCTATTTTACAAACACCTCCATTATCGTCCTAATGCCATTAATTATTCTACAACCTGTATAGAACTTTCAAAATATTTCGAATCAGAACCGCAAAGTACTTTAGTTGTGAGTTTATAGATCCCAGGTCTTGTCATCGCTGATGTATTCCATGGTAGGAACTTGAAAATCTCATATTGTGAATAAGGATCAAGCCATACTCTCACTGAGCGTTTCTGATAATTCAATGTGGATGGTGGCAGTGTTACATTGATCTCATCAAGCATCAAGAAGAGGTCCTTATTCGTTGTGTTCTGCAGGTAAACAGAAAAGGCTACTTTTTCTCGCACATTGATCTGTTTTGGAACATCAGAGTAGACCTTTATTTTTTTTAGATCTTTTTCATAATCACGGACACATGATACGGGCAAGGAAACAGAAGTAAGAGAATTATTCACAAGGCATTGAACTGTGAGTACATATCGTCCTTCTCTTTCAAAAGAAAATTCAAATTGTTCCAAAACCCTTATATCTTTTCCTACACCAACCCCAGACCAGTCAGATTGGATTGAGAACTGCCTTTGCCAAAGGATTTGTTCCATCTCTCTCAGTGTTAGTATCACATACTGGACCTGCAGATCTCTTACAGAAGCTGTGTTATTTACTATGTATACTGAACCTTTCATAGTTTCGCCAACCAGATAAAAATCGAGTAACCCATCGACCAGTATCTGATATTTTTCAACAGATGTAAAAGATTTTTGGGCAAAGACTTCCTGATCATCCACCTTCACTTTCACCATTATTGTGTATTCACCAGACTGAAGTGAATTGATTTCAGTTTCTCTTTTAAGATCAAATAGCAAACGACTCGCAAAAGCGTCTAAGGTTGTTTTCACACTGTCTCTTTGGGAGAAACTATAGACAGGACCTTCCCTGCCCACAATCTGTAAGTTGAAATCCGATACTAGAACTTCTCTTGATTTATTCTGGTTGTTGTACAGGCGTACTTTCACATCAAGAGGAATGCCAGAGGAATAAGGAGTTTCGACTTGGATGATGAGTTGATTAATCTCGGATTTCTGTGATGGGAACTGGCCATAGTACATTCGAAGACCAAAAAAGAATATCAAAACTATAACTATGTTTAGAACCAAAAAGTATATTCCTTGTCTTCGATATCTCCTTGTCTTTTCTTTCTCTCGCTGCAGGAATTGCTGTTCTTTTTTTTTCAATTCTTCTGGATCTTTTGAAAAATATCTCATATACCTGCAGTCACCCTGAGTACCTCGTCAAATGAAGTGATTCCCTTGATCACCTTTTCAAAACCATCTATAAACATAGGTCTCATGCCCTTTTGTAAGGCCAGATCATAGATCTCTCTTTCACCGCCACCTGAAACTATCAAATCTTTTACATCCCTTGTTATAACAAGCACTTCTCCGATTGCAACACGGCCTTTATATCCACTACCTCCACATTCAGGGCAACCACTTCCAGCTGTATACTCGACAGGTTCAATCTCAGGGAAAGCAGATTTCCATAATTCCAGATACTCTTTTCTCAACTCCGCTTTTACTCTGCAGTTATCACAAAGCTTTCTGACGAGCCGTTGACTTATCACACCAATCAATGAAGTACTGATCATGTGTCTGTCTATTCCCATATTCACCATTCTGTCTATAGCAGCTGCAGCACTGTTGGTGTGGAGTGTGCTCAACACCAAATGACCAGTTAAAGATGCCTCGACGGCAAGGTTCGCCGTTTCTTTATCCCTCATTTCTCCGATCATTATTATGTCTGGGTCCTGTCTTAAAAATGATCGCAAGTACCGTGCAAAAGTAAGACCAATCTCTGGATTAACCTGGCACTGAGTGATTCCGTCGACGGTATATTCCACGGGATCTTCGGCTGTTATTATGTTGAGGGTTACGTCCTTGAGTTTGTTTATCATTGCAACGAGTGTAGTCGATTTTCCACTACCTGTTGGCCCTGTGATAAGAATTATTCCATTTGGCCTTCTCAGCAAATCTGAGATTCTTTTATAATTGAACTCGCTGAAGCCAAGTTCCTCTAACTGTTTGTAAGAACCGGAGACTTTGAGTATCCTCATTACTACTTTTTCACCGTGTACCGACGGCAAGGTAGAAACACGAAAATCGTATTGCTCACCTTGTATGTTCATATAGAACTTTCCATCCTGTGGCAATCTCTTTTCTGATATATCAAGTCCAGACATAATTTTTATCCTTGTCACAACGGCATTGTGTTGCACTTTGGAATAATCTGTGATTTTTCTGAGAAGTCCATCCACGCGGTAGCGTACACGCACATAGTTTCTAAACGGTTCAATGTGGATATCGCTAGCTTCCATCTGAACGGCTTTCTGAATTATTGCGTTGACCATTCTCACAACGGGTGCTTCTACTTCAGCAAGGGTCTCTTCAACCTCTTCTTCGACAACAGGTTCGATCTGTTCGGTCGGCATCTCTTCTGCCAAAGCCATAGGGGCGCCTTGAATATGCTGGGCGTACATGAGTGAGAAAATCATGGGTGTTACAAGATAGATTACTGGGTCCTTACCGGTGAGAAATTTGATTTCGCTCGTTATGCGTGATAAATTATAGACACTGTCTGTAATAGCAACTAACTTGTCATTCTGTTTATCTACTGGTATAACTCTTAGTTCTTCTATCATTGCTCTTGGGATACTTCTGAGTACTTCAACTGGCACTGTTTTTGGAGGATCTTTTAACACAGGGACATTGTATTGTTCACTTAGAGCATCCGTAATCTGTTCCCAACTAATCAAACCCATGTCAACTAAAATCTCACCAAGGGCTTTTCGATTCTTTCGTTGCTCTTCCAAGGCCCTTGATAGTTCTTCTTGAGTTATCAACCCTTTTTCAACCAAAATCTCGCCAAGTCTCTTGTACCTAGGTTTGTCCAGAGGCATTCAAATCCTCCAAGCCCATTCTGTAAACAGCTGGGATCTCGCTTTCGGGGAACAAATAACTGTCTTCTTCATCAAATCCTGTTGCTATAAGTGTTACTCTCATCTCATCTTGTGCAAGTTCATCGTCAATTATCAGTCCAAATTTCACATCCGCATCTTCGCTACAACTTTGGCGTATTATAGCTGCTGCAGCGTGCATTTCGCGAAGCTGGACAGTCTTGGGTGCAGAGATATTCAAGATAATTGCTCCTGCATTCTCTACTGGTCGATCCATCAGTTTGCTCTCCATGGCTCTCTTAGCAGCTTCCATGGCTCTGTTTGCTCCCTTACCGATGCCAATACCGAGCATAGCAGCTCCTGCATCTCTCATGACCGACTCAACATCTGCGAAGTCAAGGTTAATGTACCCTCTTTTTGTAATTAATTCTGAGATGCCCTTGACACCTTGATGAAGAGTCTCATCTGCTTTCAAGAACGCGTTTACAACGGTTACGTCTGAAGGAAGTTCTTCCAATAGTTTGTTGTTTGAAATCCTGATCAAAGTATCGACACTTTTTCTAAGTCTCTTTAGACCTTCTATTGCTGTGGACCATCGTTCTTTACCTTCAAAATAAAATGGAGTTGTGATCACAGCAACGGTGAGAATACCCATACTTTTTGCAATCTCTGCTATTACAGGTGTAGCACCAGTTCCTGTACCTCCGCCAAAACCAGCCGTGATAAAGAGCATATCGGTGTCTTGCAACATCTGTTCGAGTTCCTCACGACTTTCCTGCGCCGCCTCTTCTCCAGTTCTTGGATCTCCCCCTGCTCCTAATCCTCTGGTCCTTTTTTCTCCGATTTGTATTTTGATATCTGCTTTATTCTCTTCTAAAACCTGAACATCTGTGTTCACAGCAATGAAAGTAACATCTCGGATACCGATTTCAACCATCCTGTTTATTGCGTTATTGCCAGCTCCTCCCACCCCGACTACCTTTATTACTGGAACCCTCTTCTTTGTGAACTTATCTGTGTTAGTTGTCTTTGACTTTCCAAGCTCAAATGCCATATCATCAACCTCCCTGGGATTACCAGAGATTCTTGAATATCTCAACGAGTCTCTTGAAAAAGCCCTCGCTTGCTTCCTTTCTCGAGGTTTGTTGTACACCGGCTCTAGTCTCGACCACAGACATGAAGCCTCCAAGGGCTGGTGCGTAGATTGGATCGTCCAAGATCTCATCTGAGTCTTTGATAACTACATTCGCAGATGTGTTATATGTGCCTATCCTAACGGGACTTTTAAAAACATCCAGTGATAGATCGAGCAACCTCGGTATCTTGGCCCCTCCTCCAAGAAGGACTATACCTCCAGGTAAACCTCGTGGTGCAAATTCTGGTATACCTGAGCATACTTCTCGGTAAACACGTTTCACCTTGGTAAGTATCTCTCTGAGGCGTGCGTGTATAACCTTTGCTAATTCGTTTTTAGTCATGCTTTTAGAACTTCTTCCGTCAAGACCTTTGTAATCGACAGATTGCTGTCCAAAACTTGGCTCTCCGTATATGGCGCTTCCATGTGTCTTTAGAAGTCTTTCTGCCTCTTCAATGGAAGTATTAAAAACTATAGATATATCTTTAGTAACATGTTTCATACCCAAAGGTATTACCTCGAGTCTAACAGGAACTCCCATTGAGTAAACAAGAGTTGTTGTGTTAGTATGGCCAAGTTCAACAACACAGACGCCGTTTTCCTTTTCTGTATCTGTTAGTACACCTTCTGCTCCCGAGACAATCGATGTGGCAAAATCAAAATCTTGTGGAATGACGTCTTGAAGGAGTTCAAAGAGGGAACTGGAAGATCTATCAACGGTCACAACGGTCATTTCTACTTCCAAGTGGTTTGCATTCATTCCAACGGGATTAAAAACACTTTTCACCTTATCGATCACATATCTTCTGGGATAAATATGCAATACTTGGTAATTGTTACTAAACTCGTCGATAGCAGATTGCTTGAGAAGTTCAACCATTGCTTCATCAACAGGCTTTTTCTCGTTATCAGAGACTACATGTTCTTTTTTCAAATCATGGAGTGTAAATTTGCCACAACTTGAGGATACTATGATATTTGTTCTATTCAGACTCACTACTTCATCCAATTGTGATATCAGTTGACTCAACGTATCGCGCAGAGCAATAGCATCCTTCACATCCCCACCGTCTATACCACGGGTTCTCAGATCAAAGTGAGCAAGAAGTTCATAACCGTCGGATGTTTTTGAGATAACTAACCCTTTCGTGGAATGAGAGCCAACATCAATCGACACATAGTTTTCACTCTTCCTCACCGCCACCACCTCTGATCTTGTAAACAAGTCCGGCTGAAGTTAAGTAATATTCAGTTTTTGGTTGCATGATGGGAATCAAATCCTTTAAACTTGAAACGTGATTCACCAAATCATTCCAGTCACTGAAATATAATATAACACCTTTTAAAAGAATCGCACACTTCTGTTTTATTCTTATTTCTGCAATGTACGGATCGTCTAAGATATCTTTCAACAAATTGATTATTTCAAAAGAATCTTTCTTCACAATTAATTCCTCAACATCTACACCGCTCACGATAACTTTTTTTAAAACATCCGCCGACTTTGCTGTGTACAAGAGTTTACCATTCTGCGATGTCCACCAGATCCTGTTTTTGTAAGACACAAGATAAGTTGGTACGTTGTTTGTTTCCTGGTGAAAGACAGTTGGTAAAAATTTTATGTTTGTGAAGAAAAAAATAAAAACTAAAAAGACCCCCCCAAATATTATCGCCTTGTTTGAATTATACATCCAGATAGGTCACCTTCAGTGCATGTTTCTCAATAAAACTTCTCCTTTCCGAAGGGTTCTCACCCATCAACAGATTGAAAAGTCTATCTGCTTCCTCTGCATTTTCGATGGTGACCTTGATGAGTTTTCTTGTTTCAGGATTCATAGTTGTTTCCCACAACTGTTCTGGGTTCATTTCACCAAGACCCTTGTACCTTTGAACTTCTATCTTCCTTCCATCGCCCAGTTCTTTTCTCAGTGCTTTAAAATCTTCTTCGGTGTATAAATATGTTGAATTAGAAGCAAAGTCGATTTTATAAAGAGGAGGAACTGCAATGTACACTTTTCCTTCTTCAATGAGTTGTTTCATGTATCTGAAAAAGAATGTCAATAACAAAGTCCTAATATGAGCACCATCTACATCGGCATCGGTCATGATAATTACCTTTCCATAACGAAGTTTAGATATGTCAAAACTATCACCTATACCTGTTCCAACTGCGACGATAATATTCTTAATTTCCTCATTTGACAGTAGTTTTTGAATCGATGATTTTTCAACATTTAAGATTTTTCCCCTCAACGGAAGAATTGCCTGATAGTCTCTATCGCGCGCCTGTTTTGCAGATCCCCCAGCTGAATCTCCCTCGACTATGAACAGTTCAGATTTTTCAACATCTGACGAAACACAGTCTGCGAGTTTACCTGGAAGTGATGAATTCTCCATTGCATTCTTGCGTCTAATTAGTTCCCGAGCTTTTCTGGCAGCTTCGCGAGATTGCATTGTCTTGACTACTTTATCGATTATAACTTTTAGAACAGATTTATTGAGCTCGAAGTATTCTGAAAGTCTGTCTCGGAGCACCTTTGAAACGGCAGAGCCCGCGTTCTCGCTTCCAAGTTTTGATTTTGTCTGCCCTTCAAATTCGGGATCTTTCAAGAAAACACTGATTATCGCAATCAAACCCTCACGAACATCTTCACCTTGAAAAGATTCATCCTTTTTCAGTACTCCTAATGACTTCCCATACTCATTGAGCATTTTTGTTATCGTATTCTTGAATGCTGTCACGTGAGTACCATGGTCAATAGTTCTGATATTGTTTGCATAAGAATAAATTCTCTCTTGATCATATGTCTCAGTATAAAGAATGGCTATTCTGACGAGGACTTCCTCATATTCACCAGATATTTCAATAACTTCATGTAAAGCTCTCTCTCCCTGTGCCAGGAATCGAATGTACTCTTTTAAGCCACCTTTGTACTGAAAAGTATTTGTGTATTCATTAACCTTATCCTCAAAAATGATCTTTAAGCCCGAGTTGAGAAAAGCTAATTCTCTGAGTTTACTTTCAACTATATCTGGGTCGAATTCCAATTTGGAAAATATCTGTGCGTCAGGTTTAAAACGCGTTATGGTCCCCGTCTTGTTTGACTCTCCAATAACTGTGACTGCGCACTGTGGCACACCTCTTACATATTTCTGATAGTACACTTGCCCGTCTCTGTGTACCCACACTTCTAGCTCTTCAGATAGAGCATTCACTACCGAGGCGCCCACACCGTGCAGTCCACCACTAACTTTGTAAACATTTTTCGAGAATTTTCCACCGGCATGAAGAGTTGTCATAACAACTTCAAGCGCACTCTTACCCGTTTCTGGGTGAATATCGACTGGTATACCTCTACCGTTGTCTTCAATCTCTACGGTTCCATCTTCAAACAGAGTGACACGAATCGTATCACAGAAACCAGCCATAGCTTCATCTATACTATTGTCAACAATTTCATATATCAGATGATGTAACCCGCTTTTTCCTGTAGAACCAATATACATACCAGGTCTCATTCTAACTGCTTCAAGACCCTTTAGAATCTGAATACTTTCTGCACCGTATTCTATTGGCACTGCTTGCACCTCCTAAAGTTGACATCAACAATTCGTAGATCAGAAAGAATCTGTTTTATTTTTTCCTTAAGCTTCTTTCTCATAAAATTTGCCTCAGTCAACCACACAGGGTCATCACACTCAAAATAGAGCACACCATCGCGAAATTCTACGAACTTGCAATGTCGCGAAAGCGACTCACCCAAGAAATCTTTCAGGTCTGAAAGTAGTACTCTGAGTTTTAGTTCTTTGAAAATTTCACTTTTGTTAGAAAGTGAGTCGAAGATTTCGCTTATTCTTTTCATATCCAATTCTCTTCTACGCTCTTTATATAGTCTTCAAATCTCTCTGACAAAAAGGATCCAAGAGATTTTGAATATTCTCTCCAACCATCGAGTTCATCGACTGGTACTATGCCTCTACTCGTATGAGTGAGAAAAATTTCATCAGCCCCATACAATTCTGATGGTTCTACCCAACGTTCTTCAACAACTATTCCCAGGGATTTGCATAAACTTATCACATTCTTTCTAGTGATACCCGGTAGGATACCGCTATCTAAATCTGGAGTTATAACACGATTATCCTTGACGAGAAACACATTTGTGAAGGTACCCTCACAAAGTTGTCCTCTACTACCAAGCATTAGAACATCATAGGCATTACCTTTCTTGGATTTCGCAAGTAAGATGTCCGTTCTACCAACAACTTTTAAGTCGGCTGGTGTTGCATAAGTGTCTATCTTTCTTACATTGCTCAGTTTTACCTTGACCTTTCCTTCGATTTGAGAAATTTTGAGATGATCCATGTAAATGACTAACTCGCTGGTATGGAGTTGATACTTAAAGGCGCTGATCTCCCCACGAGGTAAGAGCAGAATTCTTATTGATACGTCGTCATCGAAGTTACCAACACCCTGTAAGATGGTTTCACGAAAATCTTCATAATTCATGGGAATATTCATACCCAGATAACTGGCTGATACAGAAAGGCGATCATAGTGAAACTTACCAGCGAACAACTTTTTTTGGTAAGTTCTCATTGTTTCATAAGGTATACCGCCATAAAGTACTCCTGGTTCATCTATCGATAGAGTTACCTCAGGCTTCTTTAGCCATCGACCCTTCCAAATCAACAAGTCTTGACACCACCCCTGTACTGTTAACGCACTTTGGTGAAACAATTTCAAAACTTCCTACGCAACCACCGGTGAATTCATGCCTTACATAATATTCATCGTATCCCGAAGATATACCAGATCTCATTTGTTCCACCAGAACTTTTCTAAGTTTCCCCACACTTCTTTCTCTATAGGATCTTGAAACTTCCTCTGCAACTTTGTGCAGTTCTTTGCTCCTACGTTCTTTTTCATCAGACGGTACTTGATAGTTGAATCTTGCAGCTACCGTTCCAGGTCTTGATGAATATCTAAAGATATGAACTTTTGAAAATTCTACCTTACTTATCATTTCAAGAGTCTGTTTGAAATCTCCAATTGTCTCACCTGGAAAACCGACTATGATATCCGTTGTAATTGAAAAATCTGGATTGATTCCTCTTAGTTTATCAAATATTCTATAGGCATCTTCAACGGTATATTTTCTGTTCATCTTCAGCAAAACTGCATTTGATCCGCTTTGTATAGGAATATGTAAATGTGGACAAATTCTATCACTCTGTGCAAAAAGTTCTATAAGTTCGTTGGTAATGTCTTGAACATTTATTGAACTCAGTCTAATTCTAAAATCACCAGAGAGTTTCTCCAACAAGCTCTTTAAGAGTTCAGAAAGGCTTGATTGCTGGTCGAAACCATATTTTCCAAGGTTGATTCCCGTCAAGACAATCTCTCTATAACCATTCTCTAAAAGTCCTTTTGCCTCTTCCACCACTGTATTAGCAACTTTAGACCTTATCTGGTAGCCTCTTGCAGAAGGAACGATACAATAGCTGCAAAATTCATTGCACCCATCTTCTACTTTGATGTACGCTCTTGTTCTATCAGACAAGAAGCTCTTTACCTTCTCGTCAATGCTACGTACTGACTCTGAGACACAGACAGTTTCTGATTTTTGTTCTTGCAGATATCTTTGTATATAATTGACTAAATCTATCTTTTCGTCGTTGCCAAGTACCAGATCTGCTCCTATCTTTATCAATTCCTTTTGTTGCAAATGAGCGTAACAACCCGTTGCAATTATTATGGCTTTGGGATTCAATCTTCTCAGTTTTCGAAGCATTTGTCGCGATTTTCTTGAAGCCTCTGAAGTGACCATGCAAGTGTTCAAAACGCAGAAGTCTGCCTTTGAAGGGTGCGGAGAGATAACAAATCCATTCTGTTCCAGTTTTTCAATCATGTACTCAGTTTCATACTGATTAACCTTACAACCGAGGAACGTTACATAAACCCTCTTCACTCAAAGAGCTCCTTCCATTGCTGCTTTGAGAATATTAGTCCTGTTGACAACCCCCACTAACCTGCCTTGATCATCGACAACAGGTATTGCTTTGGTGTTGTGTCGAATCATTATATCAGCAACGTGAACCAGCATAGCGTTTTCGTTAACCACTATTGGTGGATGGGTCATGTATTCCGATATGGGCTTATCCTTTATAAGAATCGCATTTCTCAGAAATTGGTTCATGTCTGGGATGAAGGAGGTCGACTGCAAGAGAGAAAAGTAACTTGGAACGACCGCTTTAATTATGTCATTCTCACTAGCAAAACCAATGACACGCATATCTTCTGAGACGACTGGTATACCTGCTAGAAGTTGGCTGGACATAATTTTCAAAACGTTACCAACGGTTTCATCTTTAGTGACTGCTGTAACATCCCGGACCATTATATCGTACACTCGCATTCAGACCACCTACCGCAATTTCTCAACTTGGCAATCTTGCAAACAACCCACAATCTCGTCGTATTCTGGCATTTGTTTAGGCAACTTCTTTGTTTTTGCTAGTGCAGCGGCATAGCCAAATTTTGCCACTTCAAGAAGATCACTATTTGGTGAGGAAAACTTTTTATAGACCATGGCTGCCATGTATGCATCACCAGCTCCAAGCAGATTGGAAATTTCTATATCTAAAGGTGTGGTTATTAACCAGACGCCATCGGTCGTTGCTACAATGTCACTCTTGATTTGGTAAGAAATTACAGCCATCTTGCAGCCCATCTTGACAAGTTCAATTGCTGCTTGAACGTAATCATCGAGTGTGGCAAGCTCTTTCCCCAAAACAACACTCTTTTCTCTTACGTCGGGTTTGATTATATCTGGTGCCTGAATTTGAAGGGCAAGTTTAATGTACTGATCGGCTACCTCCATGAAAACCTGTTTTCCCCTCTGCTTTGCAGTCTTTGCCAAGACTCCATAGACATCACCATGAAGATTTGGGGGTAGACTTCCTGACAGAACCACCATTTCGGCACGAGATAGAAAGATCTCATAGCGTTTCAACAGAAGATCCAAAGCATGTTTTTCGACGACGGGTCCTGGAGAATTGATTTCAGTCAACGTGTGATTTCTCGGGTCGATTATGGAAATGTTTTCGCGTGTTTCTTGGTCTATGTGGACAAAACTTGTACTTATCAATGGACTGAGTTTGCTCAGTTCTGCTAAAAGAACTCGACCAACATAACCACCTAAAATTCCTATAGCTATAGACTGTACTCCCAATTTTGCCAGTGCTATAGATACATTGATTCCCTTGCCCCCTGGTGACATCATGATATCTCTATAGTGTGCCACTCTGTGAAGCTCATTAATATGAAAGTCCTCAATCACGAACTCTCTATCCAACGCAGGGTTGAGAGTAACAGTAATGACCTTCAAGTTGTCACCTCTTCAGAATCAATTCTCTTGGCGCTCCTTTATATTCAATTTTACCATCTTTCATGATTACAAAAACATCTGCAAGGGGTAGAAAACGGTTTTTATGCCTGGTACTCAATATAACTACTCTGTCTTCTTTAAGTGTTGAAAGTTCTTTAATAACAGGAACGAGTGTTTCATCATCAACATGATCAAGAATGCAATCCAGAACTATTATGGATGACTTTCTCACTATCGCTGCAAAAAGTAGAATCATGATCTTTTCCATCGTGTAGAATTCCCTCAAGGGGGTTTGCAATTCTCTTCTAAGTAATTTTAAGATGCCAAGTCTATCTAATTCTGAAGAAAACTCGTCTAAAGCCACTTGTTTTTCAGATAAAACCAAGTTTATAAACTCACCAAACTTCAGATGATCCAATGCTTCAACAAAAGATGGCTCTACATATGTTATGAGTCTTCTCAAAGTTTTTTTGTCGTACGCAGTTACTGATTTACCGTTTATCATTAACTCTCCATCACGGTCCACGTTGTCATATATTTCTTTATTCAACCTTAGGAGAGATCTGAGCAAAACAGATTTTCCAGCCCCTCTTGGGCCGTAAACTATTGTAAGTTCGCCCGCTTGGATCGTCAAATCGATGTTTTTGAGTACACTTACACCGTCTATAGATATTGAAAAGTTTAGAAATTCAATGATGCTACGATTTTCTGGTGTTTTTGCCTGATCGGATCTGAGCAGATTGTTCTGTATCGACAAGGGTCATCCTCCTTCGCATTTCTTCCTTGGCGCCTTTTTCACCTTCTTTTAGCATACGAAGGAGTTCGTACTGCGAGACAGTTTTCGGATTTTTTTGTTTCTTGTTCATATCTTCACCCCTTGCACTTTACTGATTGTATTTTAGGATTTTTCAATTACTCAAAGTTGTAGTTAATATTACAGGAAATATCAAAGACAAAATTTCTCTTTCATCTGATCGAATACCTTGATTTGCAAACATTTTGCTAAGATTTCAGATCATTACTCTGAAGGTTGCTGAGAACTCAAGAGTTCTTGAACCTGATTTTAGAAATATATCTTCAAACAGATTATCTGCTCATGAGAAAGAGCGTATGATGATTTTGCAAAAGGTCGTGAAGATCTTGGACAGTGCTTCTGATGAACTGAAAAGACTAAACAACTGTGGATAAAGCCGATGAATTTATTTGTCATATTGTTCATGGCCTAAGGAATTTACTCAATAAGATCTTTGGGAATGACACTGAAGATAGTGTTGTTAATGTTTGAACCTTCAACTGAAGTATAATTAAGCACGGGAGGTGGCAAAATGCGCTTTCAGGTTGGTCAGAGCTACGATGAGGCATTTGTCATAACTGAAAAGATGGTTAAAGATTTTTCAGAACTTACTGGCGATAAAAATCCGATTCATCTTGATGAAGAGTACGCGAAGTCAACACGTTTCAAAAAAAGAATCTGTCAAGGAATGCTTCTCGCATCATTGATTTCGAAGGTACTTGGAATGGATTTTCCCGGTCCGGGAACCATACTTGTGAAGCAGCAGTTCAAATATCGATCACCAGTTTATATAGATGAAAAGATACTAGTGCAGGTGAAGATAACTCAAGTAATACCAGAGAGGCAGAGAATGTTGCTCGATACGAATGTAATAAAAGAAGATGGAACAATCGCAATTGAAGGAATTTGTGAGGTATTTCTTGAATCATGAGGCCTTTGGGTCAGCATTTTCTGATCGATGAAAAGGTCGCTCGTTGTTTAATAAACCAGATTCAGGATCAAAAGAATGAAGTAATAATTGAAATAGGTGCTGGGAAAGGTTTTATAACCAGACATCTTCTTCAAAACGATTTCAATGTTTTGGCTTATGAAATAGACGAGAAGCTTGCAACTGAGTTGAAAAAGAATATGAACAATAACAACTTTGAGATACGCATAAAAGATTTTCTCAGGGTGCGTCCGGAAGAACTACCATCTTTGAGTTGTTGTGTTGGTAGTATACCTTATCAAATTTCGTCGCACTTGATTAGGAAGATAATAGGGCTTTCCTTTCAAAAGGTTGTGCTGATTGTTCAAAAAGAATTTGCAGACAAAATTACAGCGCCTTGCTGTACAAAGAAATACACTTTCATAACAGTTTTGAGTCAGAGTTTCTATATTATTCGAAAGGTATGCAATATATCGAAAAATTCTTTCTCACCGCCACCAAAAGTAAACTCTGCGATGATAGTGCTTCAAAGGAAAGAACATACACCTGAGTTAGAGGGATATAATCTGTTTCTGCGCAAGCTCTTCATCTCGCCTAACAAAACTGTCAAGAGTGCAGTGAATCTTTCTGAAGGTATTAGATCTGAGGTTTTAGTGAAGCGTGTCCGTGATCTTTCGATTGACGAAGTGATTGAACTTTATGAAAGATTCAAGGAGTGGTTAGGTGACAAAAGCAGAACTCTTTGAAACCATATTGAATTCGGTGGTTGAAGGGATAATAATGGTAGACAAAGATGCGAAAATTACCTTTATGAACAAACAAGCATCGCTTATCCTCGGCGTACCGATGTCGCAAGCGATTGGGAAACAAGTGACTGATGCCATTCCAAACACACGTTTGCATATAGTTCTGAAAACAGGAATACCTGAACAAGATAAGATTCAACAGCTTGGTCATACGCAGATAATAACAAGTCGGGTGCCAATTAGGGACAGTTCAGGGCAGATAATAGGGGCTGTAGCTATCTTTAGGGACATCACAAGTGCTCAGAAAATGGCTGAAGAGGTAACCAACCTGAGGCAAGTTGAGGCGCTGTTGAAAGCAATCATTGAATCAACAAGTGATGCCATATCCGTTGCTGATGAAGATGGAAAGATAGTAATGGTAAATAAAGCTTATACAAAAATCACTGGTTACAGTTCTAATGAAGTTGTAGGTAAACTTGCAACCGTGGATATTGCCCAAGGTGAGAGTATGCACATTAGGGTTGCAAAGACTAAACAACCAATCTACGGTGCAAGGCTACTTGTTGGTCCTGGAAAACGCGAAGTTATAGTTGATGTGACACCGCTATTTGTGAAAAATGAGTTCAAAGGAAGCGTTGCCGTGATCCATGATGTTACAGAGATTATGAGGTTGAACAGAGAATTAGATGAAGTAAAGAGATTGATCAGAAGAATGAGTGCAAGATATACCTTTGAAGATGTTGTGGCGGAGAGTCCAAAGATGAAGATCGCTCTTAATCAAGCGATGAAAGTTGCTCCAACCCCAGCTACCGTCTTGTTAAGAGGTGAAAGCGGCACAGGAAAGGAACTTTTTGCACATGCCATTCATAATGCAAGTGACAGAAAGGATCGAGCTTTTGTAAGCGTCAATTGTGCGGCAATACCCGAATCAATTTTGGAATCCGAGCTCTTTGGTTACACGTCAGGAGCCTTTACGGGGGCAAGAAAAGAAGGCAAAAAAGGTTTGTTAGAGGAAGCACAACATGGCACTGCTTTCTTTGACGAGATTGGCAAGATGCCTCTGACAGTCCAATCAAAGCTGCTAAGATTCTTGGAGAACAAAGAAATAGTGCCTGTTGGAGATACTCAGGCGATAAAGATTGATGCAAGGATAATTGCCGCTACGAATATGGACCTGGAAAAAATGGTGCAGCAAGGTTCTTTTTTGCCTGATCTTTATTTTAGGCTCAACGTCTTTCCCATATTGCTTCCCCCCCTTCGTGAGAGAAAGGAAGATATACCCATACTGGTTCAACATATAATTAGGAAACTGAATCAACAGTACGGTAGAACAGTTGAAGGAATTTCACCAGATGCCCTGGCAAGACTCATTAATTACAACTGGCCTGGAAACGTGAGAGAACTTGAGAATGTCATAGGTCGCGCAATGATAAATATGGACAGTGGTGACAGGATTGTAAAGTTGCACCACTTACCCCCACTGAAGACTATCTATCGCGCTATAGATGTGCCATCAACAGGTAATCTTAAAGATATGCTTTATGAATACGAAAAGGGAATCATACTCAAAGCACTGGAACAAAATGACTGGAACGTCCAAAAGACTGCAGCGTCGCTCGGAATGAGTGTCAGAACACTTTATTATCGTATGAGGGTATTAGAAATTAAGAGAAAACAGGGTGTATAATTTAATGTGACAACCGATTCATTTGGAGGAGCCCGAAATGCCACGTGATCCGAAAAGATCTGATGGGAAAAAAACACTTAATAATCTATTGAATGCGGCTAACGAGCTTTTTGCAACTTACGGATACTACGGTGTCTCGATACCTATGATTGCCCGAAAAGCCAACGTTAAGAACGCCACGTTCTACCAATATTTTGGTGACAAAGAGTCGATATATCAAAAATTATTGGACCATTCTTTCGCCAAGTTTCAATCTTGCATGGAAAAGGTTGGTGGCAACGATGTCAAACAGATGATTCATTCATTTGTTGAGAGCTATCTTGATTTTTTCTCGGAGAACAGGCATTATTACAAAATGCTGCACGAAGCAGTCTATTTGCGTAGAGATGTATTTCGAAGGGTTGAAAGGACTTTAAACAAAATACTCGATAAGATTTTCCCAAAATGCGATGACGAAAAGAGAATGGTTCTCAGATGGTTCGTTACGGGTCCTGTGCGCTTTATATCCATATACAAATCTCTTCACAACGATTATAGGATCGATGAGAAAACTGTTGATGATCTAGTTGAGTTCGCTATGACAGGACTTGACACAGATGACCACAAACTCAGTGAAGAAGTTTTTGAAACAGACGTAAAGCCATTGAAAATCGAAGTAACCTCCACAGGGATGAAACTTTTGCAGGCCGCTGAAAGACTATTTGGTAAGCATGGTTATAGAAATACTATGATTAGTGATATCACGCGTATAGCAGGTGTGGCAAGCGGGACCTTCTATGTTCACTTCAAGAGCAAAGAGAAAATCTTGGAAGAGCTTGTCATGTTAACTAACAAGAATATGAGGATTACCATATCAACTGCCATCAAGAAGTTTTCAGACAGAAGAGATGCTGAAATTGCCGGTTTCTTGGCTTTCTTGAAATTCTTTATGCTGCATTCCAATATGTATTTGATCGTTAGACAGGCTGAGTTCTTCAATCCTGTTATCTCCAGAAATTACTATGAAAAGATATTCAATAGTTACCTTCCTCCTCTAGAAAAAGCTATGAAAGATGGACAGTTCAAACACTTCTCACCAGATAATCTTGCCCTTGCCTTGATGGGTATAGGGCACTTTATGGGTGAAGATCTTGTAGTACAAAAGTATGGAAACATACAGCGTGTAAATAGCTATTTGTCCAACCTATCTCGTCTCATTTTCAAAGGTGCTTCTGCAATGTTAACCAGTAGCGATTGAGTGAGAAATACTGAGATAAAAGGAGCACGATAGAGAAATAAGGGAATTTCTCGGCAAAAATCATGGTAGACAGATCATTAACATGTTTGTAGAATAAGTGACTCACTTCTTATAATATATGATGAATCAGTTATCATATTATCGATTAATTTGGGGGCGTTATGGTGAAAGAACACGTTGGAATAGCTGGGATAGGTACCTATCTGCCAAGTAAATACCTTTCTGCCAACGATTTAGAAAAATTGACACAAATTCCCTCAAAGGTACTTGTTGAAAAATTCGGTATAGTTGGCAAGTATATGCCTTCAGAAAAAGAAACCACAAGTTTTATGGGAATCATGGCTGCGCAGCAAGCAATCAAGGATGCACAGGTTGACCCTTCAGAGATTGATGTTGTTATATGGAATGGTGCACAGCACAAAGATTATCCATGTTGGCTTGCCAGCACGAAGGTGGCCTACGAAATAGGTGCAAAAAATGCCTGGGCCTTTGACATGGAAGCAATGTGTGGCTCGATGATAATTGGGCTTCAGGTAGCCCGTTCACTGATGCTTTCTGAGCGAAAGATAAATTCTGTCTTATTGGTAAGTGGATACAGAAATATAGATCTTGTGAATCACAATTATAAAAACACTTCTTTCATGTTGGACATTGGTTCAAGTGGTTCTGCAGTGGTGTTGAAGAAAAACCTTGGAAGAAATGTGCTGCTTGGTGTATCCAATGTTGTTGATGGTTCTTTCGCCGAAGATTGTATTGTACCAGTTGGAGGCACCAAAAAATGGCCTGTACAACCACAGGATCTTGAAAGTTATTATTTTCAAATACAAAATCCCGAGGATTTCAAGAATAGATTGAGTGAAGTTACGCTTAAGAATTTTTATTTTGTTATAGACAACGCTCTTCAAAAGAGCAATTTAACTCGCAAGGATATTTCCTATTTGGCAATATTGCATTTTAAGAGATCTGCTCATCTTGAGGTACTCAAAGAACTTGGGCTCAGAGAAGATCAGACCACCTATCTGGAAAGGTACGGGCACATGGGTCAGAATGATCAAATTTTCTCAATAAGAGAAGGATTAGTCAATGGAAAGATAAAAGATGGTGATATCGTCGTCCTTGTCGGAGCTGGCGTGGGCTGGACTTGGAACGCTGCTGTTGTTCGCTGGGGTAACCTGAGGGAGCCGATCAGTTGGTAGGAGGGATTGCCGTGGACTGGAACAGTGTCTATAAGTCTAAAGTTGTAGATATTGATAAGGTATTGAACATGGTCAGATCAAACCAAACGATAGTTGTGGGGATGACACCAGCAGAACCAAGGCTCTTTCTAAGAAATTTGCATAAAATTGCTGATAAAGTCAATAATGTCACAGTATTTACGTGTCTGAACATGGAGAATTACTCATTCTATATGGGTAGTTCCTTGTGTGGTATCTTTACCAACGCTTCGTGGTACTTTGGCCAGTCAAACAGGGAGGCCGTGAAGGCTGGGTTTGGAACAGTCACTTATGTGCCTAACAATTTGCATCAAGCAGGTACAAATCTTCTGGATAGTCGTCCTATAGATATCTTTGTAGGTATAGCATCACCGATGGACAAAAATGGTTTCTTAACCTTATCTGCATCGGTGGTTTATGAAAAAGATGTCATTGAACAAGCAAAAGTAGTTATTCTGGAAGTGAATCCTAATGCACCAAGAACGCATGGTGATACTCATATTCACATAAAGGATGTCAACTACGTAATCGAGGCAGATTATGAACTACCACAGGTGGAACTGGTCGAGCCTACACAGACCGAAGCATTGATTGCACAACACATAAGCAATTTGATCGAAGATGGTTCAACTATTCAGCTTGGTATTGGAGGAATACCCAACGCCGTTGCCAAATTTCTAACAGATAAGAAAGACCTGGGTGTTCACACGGAAATGTTTACTGAGTCCATGATCGATCTATTTGAAGCCGGCGTGATTACCAATAAGAAAAAAAGCATCTGGAGAGATAAATTCATCTGCACTTTTGCCTTTGGTACTAGGAGAATGTACCAGTTTATTGATGACAACCCTTCCGTATTCTTTCTCAGAGGTAAATACGTGAATGATCCCTATGTGATATGTCAAAACGACAAAATGGTGAGCATCAATACAGCACTTATGGTTGATCTAACTGGCAACGTTTGTTCTGAGGCTTTAGGCACCCAACATTACAGCGGCACCGGTGGTCAACTTGACACACATCGAGGGGCTATCAAAAGTAAGGGAGGCAAGGGAATAATAGCACTTCGATCGACTGCGAAAAATGGAACTGTTTCCACGATTGTTCCGACACTACCCGTCGGCTCACCTATAACTGTGCCACGACAGGAAGTTGATTATATTGTTACGGAATGGGGTGTGGCTTGGCTTAGGGGTAAGACCATTAAGGAAAGAGCAAGAGCGCTCATTGAGATTGCACACCCGGATTTCAGAGAGACACTCAAGAATGAAGCCATCAAACTGCAGATTCTTTGAAAGAAGATGAAGGGAGGTGTTGTTGTGAAAAAGTTGCTGGTTTTTCTTTCATTAATATTCGTGCTCAGTGCTTTCGCACAAAAACCCATAAAGATTGGCGCAATTTTACCTCTGTCAGACATCACTGGTAGACAAGCTGCAAACGCGATGAAGCTGGCTGTCAAGGAAATCAACGATGCAGGTGGTATCCTTGGTAGACCTGTTGAGCTGATCATAGTGGACGACGAAATGAAGCCCGAGAAAGGAGCTGCGGCAGTAGACAAACTCGCAACTGTGGATAAGGTGGACTTCTTCGTTGGTGGGATGTCGAGTGGTGTCCATCTGGCACAGATTCCGATCCTGAAAAAGTACAAAAAGATCACCGTTTGGATAGGAGCAGCCTCTTACAAATGTGAAGAAGCCATTGGAGCCGATGCCGATTGGTACTTCCATCTACACCCTTGGGACTACCTACAGGGTGAGAGCTATGCAATAGGTTGGAAAGCCATAGTGGAAAGATATCCACAGGTCAAGATCGAAAAGATATTCTTGGCTTATGAAGAGGGTGCCTTCGGTACAGCATCGTTCAAGTCTTACTTAGATGAATTTGAGCTTGCAAAACAAGGTACCGGCGTTTGGGCAGGGTTGATGAAAGATTTAAAAGGTGCACCGTTCAAGAGTGCTGCCCTCGGTGGAGGAGATTACAGGGCAATGTTGTTACAGGCAAAGCAGTACGATCCTGATCTATTCATTTGGGCAGGATATGACGCAGATGCGGTACCTATGTTGACACAAGCTAAGGAAATAGGCTTTGCCCCAAAGCTTTTTGTTGGTGCACCTCCAGGATGGCCTGCTGATTTTGGAAAGAACCCACTGTCACACGGTGTTGTTTTGTACGGTATGTGGGCTCCCGCATTGAAGGATGTTAGTCCGATCGCAAGGCACTTCTGGGATGCTTATATAAAGGAATTCAACGAAGAACCAGCAACATATTTCGCGCCGCTTGGTTATACGAATATTTATTTCTTGGTGGAGGCTATCAAGAAAGCTGGAACGCTCGAGGACAAAGCTATAATTAAAGCACTGAGAGAAATAGAATATGAATCGCCGGTTGGTGGAATACTCAAGATTTCACCAAGTAGAATCATCAAAAATCAAGGCTTCCGAGCTCAAAAAATTCTCCAGTGGCAGAATGGAACGCAACACGTAATCTGGCCATTTGAATATGCCACAGCGCAACTGATATACCCATTCCCTGGTTGGTCAGGAAGATGATTCAAGGCTGGGCTTTTGCCCAGCCTTCATCTAACAAGGGGTGAAAAGATGAAAAAGATAATGAATTTATATATATTGTTTTTTTTGATGCTTTTTTTAGTTGCTCTGTTTCGGCCATACGCATTTTTTTATGGGTTACAGAGAGGAAGTCTTTATTCATTGGTTGCTCTGCCTCTTGCTTTGATTCTTGGGATAGTGGGGTTACTCAACCTTGCACATGGTGATCTTTTAACTTTAGGACTTTACCTTGGTTATATCCTGTTTAATCAGTTGAGATTTGACCCAATTTTTTCAGTGATTGTGATAGCGCCAATTCTTTTTATCATAGGTTTTGTGGTTTACAAGCTTACAATTGAGAGAGTCTTGAAATCACATCACTTGAACCTTCTTTTGATAACTTTTGGCGTCTCGATTACACTCGTTGAGTTTATTAATCTCCTGTGGACTTCACGACCCAGAAATGTCTATGTTCCTTACGCAACAAAGTCTATAAACATCTTTGGGATAAATGTTGGTGCTTATGAGTTTTTATACATTGCTGCAAGTATTGGTGTTTTACTTTTGATCGTGTTCATTTTAAAGAAAACAAGATTTGGCCAGGCAGCCTTTGCGGTGGGACAGAATCCCAAAGGCGCTGCCATAGTTGGGATCAATGTCAAGTTGGTCTATACCATCACATTCAGTTTGGCAACAGCTATGATAGCAATTGCAGCATCGCTTATGATACCAAGGGTTTCCATCTTTCCTCACCTTGGTGGACCATTCACGATGAGATCTTTCTGCTTGACGGCGATGGCAGGTCTTGGAAACCTTCCGGGTATAGTTCTTTCGGGTATCACTCTGGGTCTTGCCGAAGCAATTGTGCAGTCAATCCCCGGTTATAGTGGATGGTCTGATCTTGTGTTTTTTGGAGTTTTGATTCTGGTGATAGCACTTAAAGGATATCGGAGGGCTGTAAGATGAGGAAATTATCATTTATCATTGGTGCAGTAATATTTGCTGTTTTTCTTCCCACTTTTGCTGATATGTATTTGATCCATGTTGCAAGTTCAATAATGATCTTCATGTGTCTTGCACTCAGCTGGGATATGATGCTCAGAACGGGTCAGCTCTCCTTTGGTACAGCGGGTTTTTTTGGACTGGGTGCATATGCTGCGATAATAGCTGTAGACGACTTTTCCGTTAGCCCTGTTATGAGTATATTTATAGGGGCTATCTTCGCTGCACTCATTGCACTTGGACTCGGTGTTGCAGTTTTGAGACTTAGAGAGATGTATTTTGCCATAACAACGCTTGCGCTCACAAGCGTCTTCATGGTTCTAGCCCGTAATCTTTCCAACTTAACTGGCGGTGCAGCTGGTAAGATACTGTTCCATGCCATATTTGATGGTGATCCAAAGAAAATATATTGGTTGATATTGAGTTTTGCAATAGTTGTTATTGCCTTGTCTGAAGTCTTTGAAAGGACAAGAATAAAATATGCTATCAGCTCCATAAGAAATGATGAACTTGTTGCAAAATCCTGTGGAATAAATATTTTTAAATACTTATTGTTTGTGTTTATTATAACTTCTGCCATACAGGGTGCAGCAGGCGCGATCTATGCTCAGCAGTATGCTTTCGTTGAACCTGAAAGTACCTTTTCTTCAAATTTTCTCTTGTTGCCCGTCGCTATGGCATTGGTTGGTGGCATCTATTCAACGCCTGGTCCTATAGTGGGTGCTATAGTTTTGGGTTTTGCTTCGGAATATCTAAAATTGTTGATGCCTTATGGCCATTTAATAATATACGGAATCATAATTATTTTGACCATAATCTTTTTGCGAAAAGGTGTTTACGGGACAATATTAGACAAAGTCAGATCGAAGTGATCGGAGGTTCTCCTATGAAAATACTGCGACTGGAAAATCTTACTAAAAACTTTGGGGGATTAATTGCGGTCAATAACGTAAACATCGAGCTACAGGAAGGCGAAATACTGGGAATCATAGGGCCAAACGGTGCTGGTAAGACCACGCTCACTAACCTTGTCGCCGGTACACTTGAGGTCTCCAGTGGGAAAATCTTTTTTCAAGACAGTGACATTACAAATCTTCCAGCACACTTAAGGGTCAGAATAGGTATCTCGAGGACCTTTCAAACTGTACGTCCGCTCAAAGATTTCACCGCGTTGGAGAATGTAGTGGTTGGAGCGTTATTTGCTAAAGGTGAATCTCTCAGCCAGGCAAGAGAAAGTGCGTATAAAGTCTGTCGGTTTTTGAAACTTGAACGTGTAGACTCTTACCCAGATAAACTGACGGTTTTCGAATTGAAGAAATTAGAGATAGCAAGAGCCATCGTTTGTAATCCAAAGGTCCTCTTTCTTGATGAAGTCATGGCAGGTTTGAACTTTGAAGAGATGAAACAAATGATACAAATAGTCAAATCACTCAAAGACGAAGGTATGACAATCTGTGTTATAGAGCATGTTATGAGTGTAATAAGTGAGCTGACAGATAGAGTGGTTGTTCTTGACAGGGGTGAAGTTATCGCAGAGGGACCTTATCTTGAAGTTTCAAAGAACAAACGTGTCATAGCTGCATATCTTGGGGAGGAAGATTGATGCTTGAAGTAAGAAATCTCAATGTGGGTTACGGAAGAATTCAAGTATTATGGGATCTCTCAATAACAGTAGAATCAGAGGCTGTGGGATTGTTCGGGCCTAATGGTGCTGGCAAGACCACATTGATAAACTCCATATTGGGAATCGTCCGACCTACAAGTGGTACCATACTCTTTGGCGGAAAAGATTTAACAAAACTTGAGACTCACCAAATAGTTCGCCTTGGTATAGCCTTGGTGCCGCAAGAAAGAGAGTTATTCCCATTAATGACAGTTGAAGAAAATCTCAGATCCGGTGCTGCTTACATTCCACATGCAAGAAATCACATTCTTGATCGTATGAATTTTGTTTTTACTATCTTTCCTGTGTTGAAGGAAAGATTGTCTCAGAAAGCGGGTACAATGAGTGGTGGGGAACAAAGGATGCTTGCCGTTGGCAGGGCTTTGATGTCTTACCCAAAGCTTTTGATTCTCGATGAACCTTCAGTTGGCATACAACCATCTATAGTCACTGAGATGTTTGCGAAATTCAAACAGATACAAAAAGAGGGAGTGGCCATACTTCTAACGGAGCAAAATGTCAGACAAGGTTTAAAGATAATCGATAGGGGTTATGTGATTGAAAACGGTAGAATAATCTTTGAAGGACTATCTGCTGAGCTCGCTCAGAATGATCACGTAAGGAAGGCATATCTTGGTGTATAGAAAGGAGTGAATTTATGAGACTTGAGGGAAAGGTTTGTATCATTACTGGTGCGGCAAGCGGTATTGGCAGGGCAGCATCTTTGCTCTTTGCGAAAGAAGGTGCCGTAGTTTGCGCCTGTGATATCTCAAAAGAACAATTGGATAAGTTAGTGACAGATGCAGCTAATCTTCCTGGAAAGATCGATCCATTTGTCTTGAATGTGACCAACAGAGAGGAGGTTTTCAAGGCTGTCGAGGAAATTGTTACAAAATACGGCAAGATCGATGTGCTTGTGAACAACGCGGGAATAACCCGAGATGCTCTACTTATAAAGATGACTGAAGAAGAATGGGATGCGGTTGTAAATGTGAATCTCAAAGGTGTTTTTAACATGACTCAAGCCGTTGCGCCACACATGATGAAAGCACAGAAAGGTTC
The DNA here is from genome assembly GCA_937995655.1 of uncultured Pseudothermotoga sp. GTDB lineage: Bacteria > Thermotogota > Thermotogae > Thermotogales > DSM-5069 > Pseudothermotoga_B. The sequence goes on from CALKJI010000004.1 coordinate 271,534, forward strand.
CATCATCAATACTTCCTCTGTTGTTGGCATATATGGGAATGTCGGTCAGACAAATTATGCAGCAACAAAGGGAGGAGTCATAGCTATGACTAAGACATGGGCAAAAGAACTTGCACGTAAAGGCGCTCAAATAAGGGTCAACGCAGTTGCACCGGGCTTTATCAAGACACCAATGACTGACAAAGTACCCGAGAAAATCATCGAAGCAGTTACGACTCGCACTGCATTGGCAAGAATGGGTGAACCAGAGGAAGTCGCCAATGTTTATTTGTTCCTCGCAAGCGATGAATCTTCATTTGTAACTGGTCAAGTGATAGGTGTCGATGGGGGTCTACAACTGTGAAAGGGGGTTGTCTTATGAAAAGGCTGTTCATAGTTGTGATGGTTTTGCTTTCGATCTTGACGCTGGCGGAAGTAGGAGTATACAAAGACAAAGTAGTTATTGGTACATTCCAGGCACTTTCGGGCCCTTATGCTGTCATAGGTCAAGAAATGTCTAAGGGTATGAACGCCTATTTCAATTGGGTCAACAGGAACGGAGGAGTGTACGAAAGAAAAATCGAATTGATCATTGCAGATGACCAGTTGAATCCATCGAAAACGGTCGTTGAAGTAAAAAGGCTAGTGGAGTCAGATAAGGTTTTTGCAATAGTTGGAGGACTTGGGTCTTATGGTTGTTTAGCCGTCATGGACTATCTTGAACAAAACCGTGTACCCTTTGTTTATCAAGGCGCAGGAACAAGCCTTTTGGTTAATCCACCGAAAAGGTACATTTTCGCAGTTCAACCAGATTACACTTTTGAAGGTCAGCTGATCGCTAAATTTCTTGTTGAAAACCTCAACAAGAAAAGGATCGGAATTATCTATATGTCCAACGACGTTGGCGAAGAAGGTCGAGCCGCAGTTAAAACAAGGTTGGAAAAGTACAAGATGAAACCAGTCATTGAAGTTGGCTATAACCCATTGGAAACAGATTACAGTGCTTTAGCGATCAATGTGTTGAATGCAAATGTAGATTCAATTGTGATTTATGGATTCATCACAGACACAGTTCGTTGGATCAAAACATTGAGAGATTACGGTATATCTGCACCTGTAGTCACAACCTACGCCAACGCCGATCCAGCCTTTCTAACCTTGGGTGGCAAGCAGGTGGAAGGCGTTTATTTAACCGGATGGGTACCGCTTGCAACACCAGATAGACCAGAGTTTTTGCGAGATTACCAAAGAGCTGTTGCAATCTTTCAGGAAACTTATCCGAATCAGCCGATGTCATCATATGCAGTTGCAGGATTCATTGCGGCTGAAGTTTTTGTGCAGGGGTTGCTCAGAGCTGGAGCCGATCTAACGCGTGAGGGTCTTGTTCAAGCACTTGAGACTTTCAAAAATTGGGATGGAATCCTCACAAAGGATATAACTTGGGGACCAAATCTCAGACGTGGAAAGTCAAGTATGTATTTCATGAAGGTTGAAAAAGGAGTCTTTGTCTCTGTAACTGACCTTATGACTTTGCAAGACTGATACAAAAAGGGGCTCGCGCCCCTTTCAATTTCTCTATGGAGGTGTGATCTTTGCCTCTGTTGCAGGTTCAAAATCTAACTGTGAAATTTGGAGGATTGACGGCTGTCAACGATTTTTCGATGAACATCGATGCGGGTAATATTCATTCTCTGATAGGGCCAAACGGTGCAGGAAAGACAACTGTTTTTAACGCGATAACAGGGATCGTAAGACCTGACTCTGGCAGAATCTTGTTTGGAGAAAAGAATTTGTGTGAAGAAGCCCCTCATAAGATAATTTCAAATGGTATAAGTAGGACCTTCCAAAGTGTTGTAGTATTCAAGTATTTAACGGTTCTTGAGAATTTGTATCTAGGTTATCACAGTAGAATGAAACTTAATCTACTCGATGAATTTTCTTGGAAAAAGAGAAACAGTTTCACATGGGAGATGTATGTCAAAGCTCTCTATATAGCAGATCTTTTGGGTCTTAAGAGCAGGCTTTTAAGTTACGCGGGTTCAGTACCCTTTATGGCACAAAAACTTACTGAGATCGGTAGAGCTTTGATGAGCAGTCCAAAGTTGTTACTGCTCGATGAACCTGCCGCAGGGTTAACGGACATCGAGACTGATCAAATTAAAGATATAATTCTTCGAATAAGAAAAGAATTGGGTATCACAATTTTGCTCGTCGAACACGATATGAGTGTTGTTATGAATATATCAGATATAGTCACAGTTATGGACTTTGGAAAGAAGATCAGTGAGGGCAAACCAGAGATTGTAAAGAATGATCCCCAAGTTATCAAGGTTTATTTGGGAGAGAAGGAAAGTGCTTGAGTTGAGGAATGTAACCATCAAATATGGTCCTGTTATAGCTGTAAAGGATCTTTCTTTGTTGGTAAAAGAAAATACTATCACAGTATTGCTTGGTGCCAACGGTGCCGGTAAAACCTCAGTTCTTATGGCAATAGCCGGAATCAACAAGATCTCATCAGGGGAAATATTTTTCAATGGAGAAAGGATAGATCTCCTACCTGCCTACGAAATAGTGAGGCGAAGACTAATACTTTGCCCCGAGAGCAAACTTATCTTTCAAAATATGACGGTTTTTGAGAATCTAAAAGCCGGTGCTTATACAAGGAAAGATGATCTTAAGGCAGATTTGGATTATATTTTTTCGCTTTTTCCCAGATTGAAAGAAAGGCTCAAGCAGATTGCTGGTACGCTCTCGGGTGGTGAAAGGCAGATGCTTGCTATTGCAAGAGCTTTGATGGCGAAACCAAAGTTCTTGATGCTTGATGAACCATCGATGGGACTTGCTCCAAACTTGGTAAAAGAGATGATGAAATCAATTCAGATGATTCATCAAAATGGCACAACAATCTTGCTTGTTGAGCAAAATGCTTATTCAGCCCTCAAGATAGCCGATTATGCCTACTTATTACAAACAGGGAAGATAGTAATTCAATCAAAGGCAAATGAACTGATCAAAGACAAGAAAATAGTGGAAGGTTATTTGGGAGGTTAGATATGTTTTTCAACAGGGTGATTCTTGGTCTTTCAACTGGTGCTTTTTATTCTTTAACGGCACTTGGAATAGTAATGATATTCAAGGTAACAGGTGTCATGAATTTTGCTTTTGGTAATATGGCTATGTTCATGGCTTATGTTGCATACACTTTCGTGGAACAAGGAACAGGACCATTAGTTGCATTTTTGTTGATCCTACCCATAGCCGGAATTTTTGGTTTTGCGGTGGAAAAATACACATTGCGACCCATTAGGCATCTTTCGCACACCTCCATGCTCATAATAACACTTGGAATATTGATGATTTTGGAAGGTTTGAGCACACAACTTTGGGGTACTCAGTACAAGGCCTTTCCAGAGTTGGTTAGTGGTAAACCTTTTATTTTTAGAGGTGACTTTGGAATACTTGTTTTCCGCAGGCAAGATATACTCCTCTTCGCTGTTCTTGGTGCAGTAGTAATCATGATAACAATAATCTTGAAGTACACTAAAGCTGGTATAGCAATCAAGGCAGTCTCTGAGAATGAAAAAGTCTCTCAGTTGATGGGTATCAACCCCGGGAAGGTGTTTAGTTGGTCTTGGATCATAGGAACCGCCATAGGGACAACAGTTGCTTTGCTCGGTGCACCCAGAACCTATATATCACCAATGATGATGGTTTTCTATCAGCTTCAAGGCTTCACTGCAGCTGTTCTGGGAGGATTTGACAGTTTGATAGGTGCCGTCGTGGGTGGATTAGCACTTGGTGTGATTGAAAACCTTGTTGGCGGTTATATAAGTAATGAGCTAAAGATGACATTTTCCTTGATGGTGATAATCGCAATTTTGTTGATAAGACCTCAGGGACTCTTTGGAAGTCGTGATATCAGGAGAGTGTAAAGATGCGATGGGTCTTTGCCGTAGCTATTTTGCTTGCAATACCATTTATTTTTAGTCTGAGTACTTTCATAATAATGATCATCAATCTAACTATGATCTACGCAATAGCAGCCTTAGGCTTAAATTTGATCATGGGATATACAGGACAAGTTTCCATAGGTCATGCTGCCTTCATGAGTATTGGTGCATATGCCTCAACGATATTGGTACTAAAATTCTCCTTGCCAATGCCTCTTGGTATTATCTGTGGCATGCTCCTTGGGGCAATCTTTGGGCTCGCATTGGGTTTTCCTTCGCTGAGATTGAGAGGGTTCTATCTTGCAATAACTACGATGGGGTTTGGTGTGGCAGTTGAACAAATCTTTGGGGCGTGGAAAGATTTCACGGGAGGTCACATAGGAATCAGGAATATTCCCAAGCTGGGTAACGAGGTTCAAAGTTATTACCTTATTCTGGTTATTTTTCTGATTTCTATCTACATTTTTCATGTTTTGACATCCCATAACATTGGTAGGGCATTCAAAGCGATAAGAGAAAATGATCTCGTTGCGAGAACTTTTGGAGTAAACTTAACATACTTTAAAGTTTTAGCCTTTGTCATAGGTTCCGCTTACGCTGGCTTGGCTGGTGCGTTGTATGCTCACACAGTTGGCTATATTGCACCAAGCAACTTTGGCCTGTCAAAATCATTGGAACTGTTGGCTATCGTTGCCATTGGGGGTATGGGTATAACCTTTGGACCAATCATTGGGGCATCGCTTTATACAATTTTGCCATTCTTTTTCAGTAGAGTGAATTTTTCTCTTTCCATAATCTTTGGATCGATACTGGTTACAACTGTCCTTTTTATGCCCCGTGGCATTGGTTACCATTTGTACAGTCTTTTGCTCAAATACGGTGAACTTCCCTTAGTCTTGATGAAGAGAAGAAAAAGGTCTAAGGAAGGAAAATATATACAGCTATCCTTTGGAAGGATGCATTATTACGAAAATCGTCCCGATGGTAGGGCGATATTGTGTATTCATGGTAATTTTGGTTCATACAGGTGGTTCAAACCCCTTGCAGAAAAATTGCCCGATTACAGAGTTATAGCAGTTGATCTACCAAATTTCGGTGATTCTTCAAGAGCCGATAGTTCACTTGATTTTTATGCCCGCGCTGTACAGGAATTCATTGAAAAGATGCAAATAAAACCCGTTGTCATAGCTCATTCCCTGGGTGGAGCCGTTGGAATGTTACTGGCTTTGAAATGTTCAAATTCTATGCAGTCTCTCATACTTGTTGATCCATGTCCTGTTGATGGACTTGTAACACCAACGGAGAATATGCCGTATCTGGAACTATACAAAACGAACAGATCGATCTTGAGAAAGTCAATCCTTGGACTGTTGAAGACTGTAAAAGACAGAAAATTTATTGAAAATCTTGTGGATGACGCCTTGAAAATGAATCCTGAGAGCATATATAAACATGCAATTGAACTCGGGCAATTTAATGTCATAGAAAGAGTTAAACAGATAAAGATACCTGTTGTAGTCGTTTGGGGAAATCTTGATCCTCTACTGACTAGCAAACAAATAAAGGACACGTCTGAGATTTTGAATGCGGAATTGAAGATACTGAACAACATTGGGCACACGCCGTTTGTAGAAAATCCAGATCTTTTCATAGAAAGCGTTAGGAGTTATCTACAAGGAGGTTGAAAACATGATATATGCAAAAATCATTTCTTCAGGCATGTATGTTCCACAAAGGATCATGACTAACAAGGAATTTGAGCAGATCACCAACATGATTATCGATCCATACTTTACTGAGCAGATAGGTATCAACCACAGACACATATCTCAATCTCATGAAACACCAACATACATGGCAGCTGAAGCAGCGAAAAGAGCACTCGAAAGAATAAATATGAAACCAGAAGAGATTGATTTGATAATAGTTGGTACCGATACACCTGAGGCCATTTCACCGCCAGATGCAGCGCGTGTTCAATACCTCATTGGTGCCAGTAAAGCCGAACCACTGGCTTTCAATGTTAATGCTTCTTGTGCAAATGGCGCTCTGTTACTTGACATCGCTTCACGATATATAGCACTTGGAGATTACAGGAATGTCTTGGTTGTTGGCGTGTATGCAATGACAAAATTTTTAAGTTGGAAGTATTCCTGGGAAGCTCTCTTTTCAGATGGCGCTGGAGCATTGATACTCACGGCCGACGAAAAACCCGGATATCTCGGAAGTGTTTCAAGATGCGATGGTAGTTGGTGGTACAACTGGGGTATTTACATGGGAGCTGGAACTATGAATATCGAAGGTATTGATAGAGGTTTGCACAAACTCGATCTGAGGGCTGCTTACCCTGCAACTGTCAACGAAGAAGGCTGGCCAATGTTGATCAACAAACTTTTAGAAAAGTGCAGGATTTCCAAAGAAGAGATTGGCATGATCTTTTTCACACAGGTTAGAAAGAAAACTATACTCAAAGTTATGGAAATACTTGGTCTGAGTGAGGACAAAACTCACACGATAATGGATAAGTATGGCTATACTGGTTCTGCCTGTGTCTATATGGCGTATGATGATGCCCTCGATTGTGGGAGATTGAAAGACATGAATGGCAAGATCATGATCTTCTTAACTTCCGGGGTAGGATTTCAACAAGTTGCGGTGGCTTTCAGGGGGTGAAAGTTTTGTTCAGAACAAGTGACGGAATTGCAATTGACTACGAGATAATAGGTGAATCTGATGAAGTTGTTGTTTTTCTAAATGGTATCTTCATGCATTACAATAGTTGGTATTATATCGCAGATCAGATCAAAGATAGGTACAAAGTTTTACTTCACAATTTCAGGTGTCAATGGACCTCACAAAATGGTACCTGTAGTTTTGATAGACACGTTGAAGATCTTTACGAGTTACTCAATCATCTTAAGATCGTTAGGGTACATTTGGTTGGTACATCTTATGGTGGGGAAGTTGGTATGTTTTTCACAGTGAAATATCCCCAGATGGTCAAGTCCTTAACAGTTATAACAGCCACAGCTACAATAACACCTCCCATAAAGTACAGGGCCCTGAGATGGAAGGACGGGGCAGCTACCAAAGATCATGAAAAATTTGTTAGAAGCTGGATCAACGATGTGTACAGCGAACAGTTTCTTGACAGACACCCCAATCTGTTTGAAACAATCGTGCAGCGCATGGAAGGCTTCAATTATGAAGGAGCAGTGAAGTTACTAGATGCTTTCCTTGAGTTGGGACAAAGTTCTTTGATAAATCAACTGTCAAAGATAAATGTGCCAACCCTTGTAATTTCTGCAGAATTCGATCACACAAAGCCACCGATTTTTTCAAAGCAGATAGCACAACAGATACCAAATTCCAAGCATATCTGTATCCCAGATTGTGGTCATGCGGCTGTGATTGAAAAGCCAAGAGAAACTCTCCTCTTAATAGAAGCACAACTCGGTTCATGATTGTGATCTTGCATTTCAAATATGTGTATGGTTTGATGGCTTTCTGGCATTTTTGACTCTTCAATGTTCTAAGAGTCTATGAAAGGCACTTGATGAAGGTTGCTGATCTGAAAAACATGGTAGATCTTTTTACAGAAGACAGCACTGGATGCAGCAGAGTGAAATTGAAATCATAAATCTCTGTACAGGTCACTTTGTTCTCTTGACGAAAGACTCTTTTGTCAGTGCTATGCCAGATATCAATAGTCCGGCAGAGCAGACCCAGTACGAAACAATGGGTGCTATTATGACGATCCACACATAGGCTGGCTTAGCAGTTCTAGCCTTAGTTAATCCTGACACGACAGCAATAGACTGTTACAGAACAAGTGATATTACAACAAAATCATGTTGGCGAGGGTTGATTTAAATCCTTTCCTTTCTTTGTATGCAACTTAGGTTATGAAAGTCCCACTTACGATGGTCAATGCAAAAAATTCCATGGGTATTAAAAAGTCAAATCGGAAGGCTTTGTCTCTTATGGTACCAGTGATGCTTGTGAGTAGTGAAAATAAAATGGGAAAGCACACAAAAATCGTTCCAAGGACTGCATAAATTTTGATTGAGGTTCTTTCCATTTTCATAACATCACCAGTCTTGGACACGCAGATACCAGTTATAGATACATTATACATACTTCTCAAAACGGAAGGAGTCCGTTTTCAATGTTTCAGGTTCATTTCGAGCCATTGTTGATAATCTCTATCTACATTTTTCACTTCAATACTGAAAATCGCTGGAACTGTGTAAGGATGAAGTTCTTTCAATCTTGCGAATAAATCTTGTTCTTTGAACTTACTGGTCTTTAGAACCGCGGCGTATTCATTATCTTCTGTAATCTTGTTGTCCCACCAATACCCTGATCTGATCTGAAAAATGTTGAAGCATGCGATCAGTCTTTCTTCTAAAAGCTTTTTACACACCTCTAATGCTTTTTCTTCGTTCGGAAAAGTTGTATAGATTATAATCATATAATCACTCCCTTTTGATTAATTGGTAATAGAAATCTATCATTTTTTTGTAGTTTTCTATTGAGATTCTTTCGTTTTTCCCGTGAACTAATTTCATTTCCTCGCTGTTCATCAAAATCGGAGCAAACCTGTAGATCTTTGAACTTAGATCTTTATAGTGCCTTGAGTCTGTGCCACCGATTGTAAGAAATGGTGTTACAACCGCTTGAGGAAAGATATCATTTATTGTCTTAGAAATTGATTCAAAAAACGTTCCTCCGAAATTTGAACAAATCACAGGATCTGAAACTTCCCACCTTTCGTTTTTCATAACTTCTATATCTAAGTCTGACAAGAGATTCTTCAGACGATCAAAAACCTGTTGTGCAGTCTCACCTGGAATGATCCTAACATTGACTGTTGCCGTTGCCAAGTCCGGTATGACGTTGTCAGCCATTCCTGCCTTGACAATGGTTGTGCACATGGTTGTTCTCAACATTGCGTTTGCAGAAGGATTTCTCGCAATAGATCTTTCGATGAAGGGCAAAAATAATCTGGGATTTTTTAAAAAGATACTACTTGGAAATGACATATATTTTGATATGGTTTTGAAAAACATTTCAACGGCTTGTGTCAATACAGCTTTACTTTTGTATGACGACACACGTTCAATAGCTTTCGCCATTCTTTCTACAGGTGAATTGCGCTTTGGAGCAGAGGAGTGTCCACCGTCGCCTCTTGCTATCAAATCAAAACTTGCAAGCCCCTTTTCTGCAACACCAACGAGTGCGAGCGGTACCTTGATCTGAGGCATGAAACCTTCTATTATGGCGGCACCTTCATCAAGTATGGCATCAAATTTTATGCCTCTTGATCTGAAATGTTCTGCTGTTTTTCGAGCGCCAAGGTGGCCCTTTGTTTCTTCATCAAAGCCAAAGGCAATGTAGATACTTTTGTTCGGAGTGAAACCTTCACCGAGTAGTTTTTCGGCAGCTTCAAGAATTGCCATCACACAGCATTTATCATCGAGCGTTCCTCGTCCCCAAATATACCCATCTCTTATTTCACCAGAAAAAGGCGGAACTACCCAATCTCTTTCTTCTGCTGGCACTACGTCCATATGAGCCAAAAACAGGACAGCCCCTTCTCTTTTACCAGTCCAATTGTAGATCAATGAATAATCATTGATTTTTTGCACCTTCATCCTTTGGTAGACAAGGGGAAATGACCTTTCTAAAAAGGCGTGGAAATTGGAAAACTCTTGCCAATTTCCTGATACTGTCTTAAATCTTATCGACTGAGAAAGTCTCTCTATTGCTTCCATCATATTACCTCCTTGGCAAGAATGAAGGTTCGAAGATGTTACATATTTAGATTAACACAAAATCTTTATGTTAAGATCTGAAACAGAACAGGAGGGATCTTCTTGAAAAGTTATCGAAAGGAACTGTGGTTCCGCACCAACAAGAGGAGAGATTTTATAAATATCACCCATGAACTTGAAAAGTGTGTAAAAGAAAGCGGTATAAATGAAGGGTTGCTCTTGTGCAATGCCATGCACATTACGGCAAGTGTTTTCATTAATGATGATGAACCAGGCCTTCATCAAGATTTTGAGAACTGGCTTGAAAGATTGGCCCCTGAAAAGCCCTACTCCCAATACAGGCACAATGACAACTTCGAAGATAACGCAGATGCCCATCTTAAAAGAACTATAATGGGTAGGGAAGTGGTGATAGCTGTAACGAATGGAAAACTTGATCTAGGGCCATGGGAACAGATCTTCTACGGTGAATTCGATGGAATGAGAGATAAAAGAGTTCTCGTTAAGATAATTGGTGAATAATCTATTCTTCACCTTGGGTTTTATATTGTATTGCTTCAGCAACGTGATTGAACTTTATTTGTTCGCTTTGCTCTAGATCGGCAATAGTTCTTGAAAGCTTCAGTATCTTATCGATAGACCTTCCCGAAAGGTTGTACTTTGCGACAGCCAATTTTAAAAGATCTTGACTCTTTTCATCAAGCTGAACGAATTTCTTAAGAACCTTTGATGAAAGCTGCGAGTTGGAAATAAAGCCGCAATCAGTATATCTTTTTCGTTGAATTTCCCTTGCTTTCATTACCCTTTCTCTGATTTTCTCGCTGCTCTCAGAAACATTTTTTGAAAAATATTCTTCAAATTCCATTTTTTGCACCTGAACAATGATATCTATTCTATCCAAGATTGGACCAGATATTTTCTTGTTGTATCGAATGATATCGTAAGGTGAACAGGTACAAGTTGCTTTGGCATCTCCGTAATTTCCACATGGACAAGGGTTCATTGCTGCCACCAAGGTAAACCGGGCAGGGTAACTGACCGTTGCTTTAGCTCTGGCAACTGTGATGATTCCTTCTTCTAACGGCTGTCTTAGAGCTTCAATGACGTCTCTTCTAAACTCTGGAAACTCGTCCAAGAAAAGGACCCCGTTATGTGCCAAGGTTACTTCCCCAGGTTTTGCATCGTTTCCTCCACCGACGATAGCAACGCTTGATGCTGTGTGATGTGGCGATCGAAATGGTCTGAAGGCTTTTTTGCCATCTATCGATCCAACAGCACTGTAGATTTTCAAAACCTCCATCGTTTCCTTATCTGTGAGTGGTGGCATTATGGAAGGTAGTCTTCTGGCAAGCATTGTCTTTCCTGCCCCGGGACTTCCTTTCATTAATACGTTGTGAGATCCTGCTGCGGCAATCTCAAGGGCTCTTTTTGCCACTGCCTGTCCTTTCACGTCTGCAAAATCAAGGTCCCTTTCGTATTCAAAAGTTGGAAGACCTTTGAATGAAACGGGCTGAAAGTGGATCAATCCATTAACAAACTGTGCCACTTCTTTCAAGTCTTCGAAAGCATAGATATTCAAATCTTTGATCATTTGTGCTTCTTCGATATTTTCCTTTGGGACGATTATTATCCCATTATATCTTTGCTCACTCAGAGATAAGAGGCTAGTTAGCACTCCTCTGACACCTCTGATTTTTCCTTCCAAAGACAGTTCTCCGAAGGCAAGAACGTGCGATCTTTGTAAAGTTCCAGATGCTTGAAGTATTCCAATAGCAATAGGTAGATCGAGCAAGGAACCTTCCTTTTTCAAATCAGCAGGTGCCAAATTGACAACAATCCTGCCTTGAGGAAAATCAAACCCAGAGTTTTTCAAAGCACTCTTGATCCTCTTTTTGCTTTCTTTCACTGCAGTGTCACCAAGTCCAACTATATCAACATCATGAATAACACTTTTTCTGTCTATATCAACCTCAACGGTAATCAGATTCACGTTCAGTCCTACAACGGTGATGGAAAAAAGTTTTGCTGGCATCAGATCACCACAATGGTATTCTTGCTGGTAATATGTGAGCAACCACAAATCCCACTCCAATTCCTGCAAAGGCTTGTAACCAGGTGTGACCTAGATCCTCGCGAACATAAGGTCTCAAGTTCACTGCATCTGCTACGACAACCATGAGTAATGCCACAGCGACAGCAGTGACTGGCGAGTCATATCCTGTGCATCTTGCCAGGGAGAAGGCAAGACCAGACATGGCAGCAGAATGACCACTTGGCATGCCACCATACTTTTTGAAGGTTGAAAGTCTTTTTGATGTAAAAACTTTGATCATTTGAGCAACAAGAAACGACAAGACGGTAGATACGATTGCCGTGTTTTTGAATAGATTAAGCATGGAATAAAAAGTGGACAACATCTCCCTCCTTGATAATATATTCTTTCCCGTGGGTCTTCATAGCGCCGGCTTCCCTTGCATCCTTTATTGACGGAAACTTGATTAATTCTTCAAAGGGAATGACCTCTGCCTTGATAAAGCCTTTTTGAATATCTGTATGTATCATTCCTGCTGCATCATAAGCATTTGTTCCACTTTGTATTACCCAGCTTCGTGCCTCATTCTTGGTGGCTGTCAGAAAACAGATCAATGAAAGAGTTTTCTTGATTTCGTTGAAAAACCTAGATTTCAGTGATTCTTGAAAACCATAAGCCATCAGTAGATCTTTTGCATCTTCAGCTGGCATCTGTTCTACCTCGTATTCTACTTCGGCATTCACCAAGATAAAACCAAAGTTCCTCTTTTGTGCTATTTTCTGAACTCTTTCGTAAATATGATTTTCCATACCCCATTCGTCTACGTTTGCAACGTATATGACAGGTTTCTCAGTCAGTAAGAACAAGGTATCTATTATCTTTTGCTCATTTTCACTCCTATGGAACGTCAAAGATAGATTTCCTGCCTCAAGATGGTTTTTCAGTTTTTCGAGCAAACTGAGTTCATTTCTTGCTTCAATATCACCTGCCTTGGCTTGTTTTGATATCTTTTCTATTCTTCTGTGTATCGTTTCCAAGTCTTTTAAGATCAACTCTATTTCTATTAATTCGATGTCTCTTTCTGGATCTATACTCCCCATTGGATGAGACACATCAGTTATCTTGAAACATCTCACAACATGAAAGATTATATCGACTTTGCTTATGTGATCGAGAAACTGGTTACCAAGCCCCTCACCTTTGCTTGCACCTTTCACGAGCCCAGCGATGTCTACAATATTGAAGAAAGGATGAACTAGCTGTTCAGACCTTTCCATCTGCGCCAGTTTCACCAATCTTTCATCTTCGGTCACCAAAACACCTATGTTTGGATCTATGGTGCAAAATGGATACTTTTCTGCTGGTACATTTTGATTTGTCAGCGCATTGAACAAAGTGGACTTACCACTGTTAGGAAGCCCTACGATTCCAGCCTTTTTCATTGTTTCGCCTCTTTCGACTTGTTGTATTGATTGACGTAATTCAGTTTCAAATTCGCTATGATTCCCTCAAGTTCGTTGTGAAGTTCTTTATCAACGTTTGCAACAAGCACCTTCAAGATAGAATCTAAAACATCGATACCAAGCCTTGCTTCGCTAAGATCTTGGTACATCTCACCGTATTCATCCTTTGTCAGCCCAAGTCTTGCCCAACAACGTCCAGCAATTGTGTTGAAGAAAAGTATTATCAAATCTTGCATTGAAAGTTTTGGAGTTTCCTTTTCCTCCTGGATGAAAATCACCCCCAGTTTTGTGTGAAAGTTTCCGAAAATATCTCGCTTGTCTGTCTATCTATATTACACAACCTTATGAGCTTTAAACCGGTCGATTGTGAGGAAAGATACTCTCTGATGGCTTTCAAAAAAACTAAGGCACAATCTTTTTTGGGAAATCCAAATATACCACTACTGATGGCAGGAATGCTTATTGATCTTATGCCAAGTTCATCGGCTTTCTGCAAGATATTTCTGATACAGTTGTACAATTTTTCATGTTCATTTCCTTCACCCCATACTGGGCCAACGGCGTGAAAGATGTATTTTGCTCTCAATTTCCCAGCCTTTGTTACAGCAACGTGAGACACAGGTACTGGTCCATATTTTTTGACATATTCATCACTTACCTTTTGGATTTCTTCACCACCAGCTCTCACTATGGCTCCAGCGACCCCTCCACCATGTTGTAAGTAAGAATTTGCTGCATTTACGATGACTTCGGTTTCCTGACGCGTTATGTCATCCTGAACTATTTCAACGACTGCGTCACGGAACTGGAAGGTCGCCATAAGCAAGTGGATCCACCTCACAGATAAACTATTTCATAGGTCAACTGTGCAGCCTTTTTGAGCATTCCAGCGACGCTGCAGTACTTTTCTTGTGAAAGCTGTACAGCCTTTTCAACCTGTTCTTTGCGAGGTTCATCTCTAAATTTGAATATATATTTGAGATGTATTTTTGTATAAATTCTTGGATATTCTTCAGATTTTTCTGCACTGACCTCCATATTGAAAATCTCAACCTCGTCTAAGACCTTCATCTTTGCAAGAATCGATACCACATCCATTCCCGTACAACCGGTCAGTGCACTTAAAACTAACTCCATGGGTGTTGGTGCTGCACCAAGTCCGCCACTCTCTTTTTTTGAATCCATCAAGACTTGCCTGTTTGAATCTGTGTGAGCAAGAAAGCTCATCTTGCCGAGCCATTCTGTTTTCATATCTTTACCTCCTTAATATATGATACAACAGCGCTGCTATCATTTTTCAAGATGGCACATATCGTTTAAATAAAGTATTCGCGGTTGACTTGTGAATTCAACAGCCGTTATTGATGCATTCTCAAGCCTAAAATTCTTGTGAAAAGGTATTGGAAGCTGCAAAATCCAACAGATCAACATTCTAATGGCTATTGCATGTGAGACAACAATCACATTTTCAGAGGAATGCTGAGTAATATTTCTGAATGCTTGGATCATTCTCTCTTGCACTTTTTCAAGTGATTCTACTCCCTGAATTTGTGCTTTGGGGTTTTGAGACCATTCGTGGTACGAGTCAGGAAATTTTTCAAGAGTCTCTTTCATTGTCAAACCATTCCAAAGGGAGATTTCGCATTCTTTCAACAATGGTTCTTCAATAGGTGAAAGAGAGAATTTTTTGGCAATGATTTCTGCTGTTTGATAACTCCTAGCCAACGGACTTGTGTATACGGACTGTATAGACATATTGGCGAATCTTTCCGCAAGCTTTTCAGCTTGTTGGAATCCCTTTTCATTAAGGGGTATATCGACATTCCCCTGCCATAAACCTTTGTCGTTCCAATCTGTTTTTGCATGCCTGACAAGGTAAATCTTCAAAACTATCACCAATTCAATGCTAACATCACATTCTCAAATAGAGTTTTATAATTTGAAAAAAATACACAACAAACCGTCGAAGTCAAGGACCTTTTGAAGATTAGTCAAGTAATGCCAGTATTTTTATGTGAGATTGTCTTGTATATCTGGTGTTGTATTAAAACACCCCAAGAGAGTATAGCTAAGTGCAGGAATTCAAAAGGACAGATTTAAGGTGGCGTAAAGATTCGTCTAAAGGATTTTCAGTAAAAAGTAGTTCAGGGGCTCTGCGTCTATCATTTGTTTCATTGAAGACTTGTAACTAATAATTGTTGCGCGAAACTTTGCTTGATGTTAACAAGGGAAAATAGTATTTCTATTTGGTTGAGAAAGCTATAAAGTGTATCTCATTCAAAAGTGAAAAAGTTGAATAAAAGGTTGTTATAATTGAGAAAGTCAGACAAAAGAATGGACTTAAGTGAGATACATTAATATAAATTGAGTTATCACCTTTAAACCCTAATAGCAAACATTGGAAGATAGAGTGACTGATTGAAAGAACGGAGGGTAAGATTATGGCTAACGCCAAAATAGTCTTCTTAGGTGCCGGCAGTATTCGTTACACATTATTGCTCTTTTTAGACATTTGCAAAACTGCAGAATTACATGACAGCAGTGTTTTTCTTATGGACATTGATCCTGAAAAGCTTGAGGCAGTTCACAGATTGTCACAAAAAATCATGCAGGAAACAGGGACGAGTTTAAAAGTAGAAAGCACAACTAGTCTAAAGGAGGCTCTGGAAGGTGCAGATTTTGTAATTAATACTGTTCTCGCAAAAGGAGAAGGACATGAGGATGGATACGTTCAGTATGAAATCATTCGAGAAATAGGTGAGAAGCATGGTTATTATCGTGGAATAGACAGTCAGGAATTTAACATGGTTTCAGATTATTACACTATCACGAATTACTATCAACTGAATACAACTCTTGAAATAGCGAGGGCTGTTGAAAAAATCTGTCCCAAAGCTTACTTGATCCAGACGGCAAATCCTGTTCTTGAAATAACTCAACTTGTGCAAAGGCAGACTAAAGCGAGAATAATAGGTTTCTGCCATGGTTATGCACATGTGAAAGATGTTGCAGAAGCTCTTGGTTTGGATTTTAGTTTAGTTGATTGGCAGGTTGCCGGGATAAACCACGGTATATGGTTAAACAGGTTCAGATATGAGGGTAAGGATGCCTACGAATTGTTGGACAAATGGATAGAAGAAGAGTCAAGTCAATGGCAACCAAAAGATGCCTGGGATGTACAACTGAGTCCAGCTGCAATAGATATGTACAGATTTTACAGAATGTTACCCATAGGGGACACACCGAGAAATGGTACCTGGAAATATCATTACGATCTTGAGACAAAGAAAAAGTGGTACGGAAAGTTTGGGGGAATAGACAACGAGATTGAAAGGTCCAAGTTCTATGGAGAGTTGCGGTTGCTTAGGAAACAACTGTTTGCACTCTCAAAGGATGATTCAGTGAAATTGTCAAAAATTTTTCCAGAATACTTTGATATGGGAAAACTGAGTGGAGAGCAACAAATACCTTTTATAAACGCAATATTGAATAACAAACCATCGAGATTAATCTTGAACATTTTGAACAATGACATTATTGAAGATTTACCGGACGATTTAGTTGTAGAAGTACCCTGCATGGTTGATGCCAATGGTATTCATCCTGAGAAAATAGATCCTCCACTTACAGATAGAATAGTCAAGTATTTTATTTTACCGAGAATCATGAGAATGGAAATGGCTCTGGAAGCCTTTATAAACGGTGATAAAACGTTACTCGAAGAGTTCTTGATAAGAGATCCCAGGACAAAGTCATATGAACAAGTTAGATCAGTCCTTGACGAGATAATGAACCTTCCTTTTAACAAAAAGATGAGAGAGCATTACAATTGGGGCTAACTGACTCTCTTTTCGTACAAAGGTCTACCTTTTGACCTCGTCTCTCAAAGGCCGAGGTCTTTTTTATCTTGTCTTTGATTTTTTCCTTTACTTATTTTGATCCAACTTATAGCTTACCAAGGCAAATATTCTTTTGCTAAACAATCTCAAAGGTCGGTTATGGATGGCTAAAAGTGATTTTTTGGATTGATTGTAACAAAGTTCTCCTACCACTCTGAAGTTATCATTCACCAATGAGAGTTTTTTTCAATTTCAATCTTTCTTGCATGAGTTCCTGATCGATTTGGTTTTTTCGTTGTGCTTCAAGTATTTTTTTCAACTTAGCATGGGTTTCAGGAGTTAAGGGATATTTCAACGCTGCCCACAAGCACAATGCAAGCAAAGCTATAGGAATCGTTGCAAATACCAACCTTAAGATTAGAATGAACTCGGGTGATTGTGCCTGCTGAACAATCCTAACGGTGCCATCTACTACTTCTTCAATTGGTGGCTTGTATCCTGCTATGGCGATTATGTTGGAAATAATGAAAACAGCAAGGGCTGAACTCAATTTTCTCATGAAGGTATACAACCCCGAGAAAAGTCCCTCTCTTCTTGAACCACTTTGAAGCTCGTCTACGTCGGGAATATCAGTAAAGATAGAATAGATCATGACTACGACTCCGCCGGTGGCAGCACCCACAATGCCTGCAAATAGATAGATACCAAAGGAAGCAGTTTTAGGGGAGATGAGAAAGCTACCAATCATAGCTATCAACCACAGAGTAACGGCCATGGAAAAAGCTTTACGCTTACCCCATTTTTTACCCATCATGGAGTAAATTGGTATAACAACTATTTGTACTATTAACAGCGTCCCCATGACAAAATTCGTTTGATTTCCCTTACCAAGATAATAAGTCATAAAGTACATTAGGATTGCCATTATGACGTCCATTGCCAAAAACGCAAAAAGATACATAAACAGAACCATGCGAAAGGAACGATTCTTAAAGGGTATGATGAAGTTCTCCTTAAAGCTGAACTTTGACAGTCTTTGCTGGAACTCTTGCCTTTCTCTGGTAGTTGAAAAGGTAGCAATGAAAGGTAATGCAAAAAGTAAGCCAAAGGATGAAGCCATAATTATATGTCCTGCTTTTATATTCTCAAACCTTTTGATTATTTCAAGAGGCAACACAGCACACAATACGGAAGAAAACATAGAAAAAAACATACGCACAGACGTGAGAGAAGTTCTTTCATTGTAGTCAAGGGTTAATTCTGAAGCCAAGGCGTTATAGGGTATCATTACCATGGTAATGACCGTGCAAAAAAACAAGTATGCAAACATTGCAAAAGCAAAGCGCTTCATTTCAGAACTAAAATCCACTGGATACCATAGCAAGAAAAAGGAAAGGAATATGAATACTGTTCCTACCAAGAAGTATGGCCTTCTACGACCGTATTTTGTTCTTGTTCGATCAGATATTATTCCCATTAAAGGATCGCTCACGGCATCCCACAATTTACTAACAAGTATTACTAGTCCGGCTAATGCAGGATTGATTTTGAGTACGCTCGTTAGGAAATAAAGGTAATAAATACCGATAATCATCCAAGAACCGCCACCATAAATGTCGCCCATTCCATAACCAATCTTGGTTTTGAGACTCAATTTTTCGACATTGGCAGATTTTGAATTGTTAATCTGCTGAGAGAAGTTATCTTGCTTTTCCACAAATATATCCCCCTTTCTTAATTATTAGTAGCTTCTATATTTGGAGAAACTCAATTTCTTCTCGCGCCCCCGGAATATCTGCTTTCTGGTACCAGGCTTTTTTAAAATACTTCTATAGCTTTCTGATTAGTTCTTTTCATTAGATCGAGCGGTTCGACTCACACGATAAGCCCAGTTAGGTAGATAAAATCCATTCTTATTATAATCGTAGGAAGTAAAACTTTTTGAAATGAGTTTTCCATATATTGGGAGGATATGAATCTGAAAGGACTACAGTACCGGATTTTAGGCACAGAAATGTTAATATCACTTAGGAGGGGAGTCCTTGGGTGGCTTGATGGCGTTCTCGCCAATTTTTGTCATCTTACTTGTATTGATTTTCACTAAAAACTCTGTTGGTATGGCGGGTTTTTGGGGTTTTTTAACTTCGTTCTTTCTGTCGATTTTCTATTTTCAAACCTCTATTGAAGTACTTCTGAGATCTTTAGCCATGGGCTTTCTTGCTTCTTTGCCTGTATCTTTGATCGTAGTCGCTTCTCTTTTGCAACTAACGATAATGGAAGTGAGCGGGGCTATGAATACTGTAATCAGGTTTTCGAAGCGTTTGTGTCAAAAAGATGAGATGATACAGATCTTAGTTTTGGTTGTGGGATTTGGAACCATTCTTTCATCTGCCGGTGCGGTACCGGTTACGGTTATCACGCCAGTACTTGCAGCCATGGGGTATTCATCGGTAAAATCAATCTCCCTTGCCGCGCTTGGTTATGATTCACTTTGTACTTATACAATTCTTGGTGTACCACTTGTAGTTTTCTCCGATATGATTGGTATAGATCTCATATATGCGGCAAGGCATTTTCTCCCTTTTGTTGGAATAGTATCTTTTAGCATATCACTTGCCGTTTTGTACATAGCTGGCAGCATGAATTTTTTAAAGCGAGGTTTTTTGTTGTCCCTGATCATTGGAATTCTTGCCTTTGGTGGAGCAGAGCTGGCTATAATCCTAAAAGCACCTATCATCACAGGTCTGATTGTGGGTTTCTTTGTGGTATTTGTGATGATGCTCTTCTACAGACTCAAAAACCGTGAAAGTGCCTTTCAAATTGATGATAAAATGAACCTTTTGAAAGCAGTGGCACCATGGTTGATCTTGATTGGCTTCATACTCTTGGTGAATTTGATTGGCATTTTCAGACATTTGCTCTATGATGTTCTCTCAATGCCAGTGGATCTTCTTAAAGGTAAGCCAGTCTATTTGAGGATTCTGTGGCAGGCTTATACGTGGATATTCGTTAGTAGTCTAATCTCTGTATTTATTTACAAATTGAACAAAGACCAACTAAGAATCGTCTTTGGAAAGGCAAAAAGACGTGTGGTTCAACCTTTTTGGTCTGCAACTATCTTTTTCTTAATAGCCTATATCATGCTCAATTCCGGCTACCAAAGAACTTCAGTAGGTTTTGAATTGCTCAATACCAAATACAATATGATTCATGTTATGGCAGCCTCTTCGGCAGCTCTTTTCAAACATCTGTACCCATTGCTCACACCTTTCCTTGGTGTACTCGGGGGTTTCGTGACAGGAACTCAAACATCTGCCACAGCGATGTTTGCCAATTACACGATGGAGACCTCCAAATTGTTGAATTTTTCTCCAATCTTCATGACGACAGCAGTTGCATTTGGAAGTGGCTTGGCATCCGCTATATCACCCTCAAAACTTCAAAATGCTGCGGCATCGATCGACAAAATCGGGGTAGAAAAGAAGGTCTTGCCTAAAACTTTTCTGATAGTCTTACTCATGGCGTTATTAACAGCTCTTGTGAGTTATTTTCTAAAAGACTATATTTTGTGAGATGAACAGTATGAAACTATCTCTAAGGTCTGCTGCATTGATACTAATTTGCTTATTTATTGTCGTAATTTTGTTCGCGTTGATCTTTCTCAGAGGTATGGGCCAGGTTATGAAAATGAAGATCACAGACATAGATCTATCTAAGATTTCAGATGGAAAATATTTTGGTAAATTCGAATCTGAGCCATGGCAGTACTGTGTGAAAGTATTTGTATCAAATGGATAGATAAAAAATGTGGAAATTTTCAACGAAAATGTGGTTTTATAGATATGAACAGGTACAATTAGTTGAACATACAAGGATCAGCAGTTCTAGAAAGACAGTCCCTGAGAATCGGTGCTGTTACTGGTGCTACAACAATACAAAAGCCCTGTTGAAAGCTATAGGAAACGCCTTGGTCAAGTAGGAGTGAAACCTTGAAATATTGGGTATTGATGGTGATGTATTTTGCACTTGTTTTGTGGATTAGCCTAATATTCTATTTTTCTACAAGGCTTCCAGTCGAATCTGAAAGGCAGGCAAGCTTTGTCTACAATCTTTTGAAGAAACTTGATACAACTTTTGATTTCTCAAACACACAATTTTTTGTAAAAATCAGAACTATACTGAACAAGTTTTGGTTTGGCGATCGCAGAGTGACAAATATTGAATTCATCAGAAAGAGCGCTCATTTCGGGCTATACTTTTTCCTTGGCGTATTGTGTTTTCTATTTGGTTTGTTCTACACACAAAAGATCTTTGCGGCTATCTTGCTTGGCTTATCGTTCCCATCTTTGATTGCTTCTCTTGATGAATACAGCCAGCAATATTTCCACAGAGGAGCTTCACTCAACGATGTGATTATAGATATGAGCGGGGCAACCTTTGGAGTTTTGCTTACCCTGACCGTAACTTTGATCACAAGAACGATCATTAAACTAACAAGCCGCAAAAGAGCCCAACATGATCGCTATTTATATTAACATAAGTTCTGTACAAATTGAATCCTGAGTTTTCTGATAACAGCTCGACTCCATGTGAATGCAACCACCGCGTTGGTGAGATTACCTATAACAATCCCCCACCACACGCCACTCAAACCAATTTGAAAAACAGTCACAAGAAGCCAACAGAAGAAAACTTGTAGCACTATCGTTCTAAAAATGGTTATTACAAGGCTTTTTCCACCATGTCCAATCCCCTGAAACATTGCAGAGGTAAACATTCCAAAGGGTACGCCAGGTAAAAATAGACTTAGAACCATCAAAGCTTTGACAAGATCTGTGTATATAACCTGTCCTTCCTTTGAATAGGTGAACACAAGGGCTATTTGTTTTGAGAATATAAGTGTAATTGCCATGATCAATAGGCCAAGTATGAACCCAAATTTTATAGCAAAAAGATGTGCTGTTTCAAGTTTTTTTGCATCTTTTGCCCCAAAGGCAGCCCCCACAACGGATGTAACAGCTGTCGAAGCTCCTATCATAGGAATAGTTCCCAAATTTATTACCCTCCACGCACTGGTAAAAACTGCAACTCCAAATTGTCCGCCAGCTCTTGTAGCAAAACTATTCAGTACGAATATTGCCACAGACATTGATATCTGGGCAAAAGATGCGGGGACGCCTATTTTTAGAATGTCTTTGAGCACAAGAAAACCTATCTTAAAATTGAGAATATCGATGGAAATGAAGGTATTCTTTCTGAGGAAAAACCAGTAAATCACAAGAAAACATCCAAAGGTAGCAGAAATAACGGTTGCATAAGCAGCACCTTTAACGCCGAGCTTGAAGGTGTATATGAACAGTGGGTCAAGAAATATATTTAAGACAGATCCAATAGATATGGCATACATTGCTCTCTTTGCATCGCCTTCTCCACGAAGAATTGCATTCCCGACGTTGTTAAACATAAAAACGATGATGAAAAATAGAATACTGTTTGCATAATCCAGTGAGAGACTCAGTACTCTGTCCTTGGCACCCATCAACTCTAATGCTGGTTTTATAGATATCAATGAAAGGATTGTTAGCAAGATACTCAGAGCTATGACCAAATAGATCGCCGTCTTGGCGGTTTCATCGGCAGCCTTTTTGTCGTTCTGCCCAATCTTCTGCGATATAACAGCATTTACACCTATTCCTATGCCTGCGGCAAAAGAAAGAATTATCATGAAGATAGGGAAAAACATTCCTATGGCTGCCAATGCTTCAGGTCCCAAACCAGCGACCCAGATTCCATCAGCAAGGTTGTACAAGGTCTGAACAAACATGGCACCCATCATAGGGATGGCAAGTTTTATAATAGCTTTTTTTGGATCGCCAAGCAACGTTTCAACGCCTTTTGTAACTTTCTGCATCTGATCACCTCAAAAAATTCGTGATCAGAACCATTTTAGCACATTTTTCATTGCTACAAGGATAAGGAAAAACCCAGCCTCATGAAAAAGCTGGAGAGGAAAGAAGAAGCTGTTATTCAATAAACATGAGCATTTGTTTTGCATTTAGCAATAGGGTTCTAAACTCGTTGTATGTCTCATCTGGTGCGGCAACAATTATGAGATAGAATCCCCTTCTAGGTACTTCAAAGATGGTGAATTCTACACGAACAGCTACGTTGTCTTCAACAGCTACGCATTCAAACGCTTTGGCATTATAATTTAGGAAATTTCTTTCGTTGGTTGACACCGTTTGAAAACCTGATTGGTCAAGATTTTTGGCGACTTCCTCAGTGATCATAGAAAGCTCTAAACCCTGAACGGGTTCTGAGAGTTTCATAATGTTTATGACTATATTCAGTTGTTCATGGAAGAGTGACAAAGTTCCATCACTTTCTTCGTAGATGGCTTCAAATCCATCTAAGACAACATAAATATACTCATTTTTTGGATCGACAAAGTATTCTGTTGCAAAAACCAAGCTGAAAACCAAGACCATTAAAACCAGAACAAGTACTTTTTTCACAAAATCATCTCCCTTGTCTTGATATATTAATAGACCTTGGTGTACCACTTTCTTCTACGGTACCATATACCACCCTCTTGACAACCAGACCATCTGAATCGTTATAGACAACAAACCATGGATACAGCGTCCCAGAATATCTGTCGGCATCTGTACCAATTTCCAAGGTTATCGTAGCCAAAACTCCTCCTTGTGAAACTATTTTTTGGGAGAGCTCTGGATATCTCAAATACTGATCTATGACGCTAAAGGTGTAAAAGTGGAACCTAAGTTCTATCTGCTTTTCATGTATATAAGCGTCGGCGTTAACATTCCCTCCAGGGGTCTGCATAGTTCCAATGGCTGTCGTGTAATCGATATGATTCAGTTTGAGTGTACCATTGAACCTACCAGCACTATCTTGAACTAACCATGTTCCAGCAAGGTTTATCATAGTTTTTTTTGCATACGCCTTTGCCTTCTCTATAAGTTCTGACAAATAGTCAGTGTAATCTCTCAAAATTTCTGATATATACTTTTGCTTGTTTGCTCTCAATTCCATAATGAACTGTGCGTATTTTTCGGCCTGATACCTTTCTTCCAAACCATTTCTAAGCATTTCATGGACCTTATCCTCTGGCATATTTCTGTATTGCTCAGAAGAACGGATTATGGAGAATCCTTTCGTCTGTACACTCATATCGTAGGCGGTGCGAGGAGCGTCACCCTTCTCACGGTTTGACCTGTAAATTTGGTATTGAGATTCTTTGAGAGCCCTTTCAAGAATATCAACCCTAGTCGCGGAGAATACATCTTTGGCGTCGCTGAAAAAACTAATCCATTTTGGAGTGATTAGATCTAAAAGCCAATTCAAAGGGTTCAATTTGTCTTTGATCAACTTCTTGAATGCTCTGAAATCATTTACATTATCAAAACTCATGGGCACAGGTGTATCACACAACCTTTCAAATTCATCCACCTTAATGGCCATCTCAATTAGTTTGTGGAGCGTCTTCTTACCCTTTAAATCATCCAGTGCCATCTTGTAGGCGTCATCAGGTATACTTTTGCCACTCATGGTGAATTCTTTGGCAATCTTGACGATTTGACCTTGGCTGACCGTTGCAGCAAGAGTTGGACTAAGGACAAAGATTAACATGAAACTGGTTAATAGAAAGCTAAGACTGAAAAATCTGCCAATTTTCACTCTGCATCACTCCCTAATGAGGTGTGTGATCTGGTTTGACCACAGTTGCTTTAAGTATACAGCAATATCATTAGAATATTCTTAGAAAATTTTTCTATGCAAAACTCATTCATTTTTATCGCTTTAATCTCCTTTCGAAAAAATATCAAATTTTCTCACTCAGTGCATATATCATCTCGACATACGATGTAAAGTAGCTGACTCTCAAAAAATCTTTGCTATTAAGACGGTTTAATTTTTTCACATTTAGTGGTACAAATGGAGCTTGTGGCAGCTGTGGTTTTTGAACAAACATCATCGTCTGGCATTAGCTATCAGTTCTTTCACAAAAAAATAATGGAAAAGATGATATAATGTTTTTAAGGACAACTGGGTGGTAGGATGAGATGCCTTTTGATTCTACTCATAATAGTAGGACTGCTAGCCTTGGCAGCATGTACCGGTGATCTCCCTTCCGCAAGAAAAAGCGCTGCTTAGATTGCTCAGCAATTGGTCTAGGAAATCATTGGGATCCTGAGCCTGACTTCGAACTTCCAGAACCAAGTTCTTCTCCAACTGAGTTTGCCGAACTTGCCCTCAAGTTTGTCTATTTTCCATTAGAAGACAGGAACGAGCATGAAGTTTTTGAATGGGTAAGAAACATCCAAGAATTTATTGTTTCACATTTCACAAAGCCTGCCACTATAACATTTGCATTGTTGCAATAGCAGAATGTGAGCCAGGAAAACCTTTTGGTTATCCCTATTTCAATGTGATGAATGATCCACCAAGTTTTGTAGAAAAGATACATACATTTTACAGTGCGAAACACAGAGCGGGGCAGTTACTTCTCTCAAACTCTCCATGAGAACCGTTAGTGGTCAGGATTATGGATATTTCTATACAGTTTTTGTAAAAGAGACTGATTCGGCCACAAGGGTCTGGATCTATCCCATACCATCTGCTGCTCTATAATTCTCCACAGAAAGGATTTCCTTCACAGTATTTCGACTACTTTTTTGAAAAGCTTGTAAAACTTCGTTTAGTGAAATGACCAGTAAGAAGATTAGTAGGTACTGCCTATTCGAAAAGATATGGGAAATGCTATCTTTTTTGCTGTGGCACCTTTGGAAAGAACATTCTTTGAGGCTAAAATATGCTTAAAAAGTCGAGGACAGGGCCGATTTTTTCCCAAGTATGGGTCTTGTTTGACGGGATCAAACGATTTTGATATGCTATTCATGTCATAGTACTCTATTTTTATACTGTTTCGAAAGAGTGTGATGAGTTGTCAAGAATTAGGAAGGAGTCTTTAAATTTATTATGTCAAAAAACTCGACAAAAGGGATTTTTGTCAGTCGGAGAGAGTTGTGAAAATATTAGACGTCGTTGGTGCCCGTCCTCAATTTATTAAGATAGCTCCCGTCCTTCGAGCCATTGCTTATCATAATCAAGAAAACCCGGATCATCGGATCTTGGAAGTTTTAGTGCACACAGGTCAGCACTATGACTATGAAATGTCCCAAGTCTTTTTTGACGAACTAAACTTGAAGACACCGGATTACCATCTAGGTATAGGTTCTGGCAGCCATGGTTACCAGACCGGTGAAATGCTTAAAGCAATTGAAAAGGTACTCTTGGTTGAAAAACCCGACTTGGTCATGGTCTATGGTGATACCAATTCTACCTTAGCAGGTGCACTTGCTGCCGCCAAACTTCACATACCTGTGGCTCACGTGGAAGCAGGGCTACGCAGTTTTAACAAGTACATGCCTGAAGAGATCAATCGTGTTCTTACTGATCATCTTTCAGAGTTTCTATTTTGTCCTACTCAGGCTGCAGTGGAAAACTTGCATCGGGAAGCCATCACAAAAGGAGTGTATCTGGTAGGCGACGTGATGTATGATGCCGCCATTGAGTACTTAGCTCTGGCCGAGAAGAAATCTCACATCTTGGAGCGACTGAGTCTTAAGACTAAAGGATATGCCCTGGCCACCGTTCACCGGGCGGAAAGTACCGATGATCCCAAACGATTAGAGGCAATCTTTGCCGGTCTTAAAGCTGTTGCGCAGGATGGTTTGAAAGTGATTTTACCCCTTCATCCTCGCACACGCAAGCAAGTCCAATCTTTAGGACTTTCTCTCGACAGCCTGAATGTGATTGAACCAATTTCTTACCTGGACATGATTCTTTTGGAAAAGAATGCCAAGGTGATTCTCACAGACTCTGGCGGAGTGCAGAAGGAAGCTTTCTTTTTCCGTGTACCCTGCGTGACTTTCCGTGAGGAGACCGAATGGGTAGAGACCGTGGAGAGTGGTTGGAATGTACTGGTGGGGTATGACGTGGAAAAAATTGTCGTTGCAGCTCTGAATGCTCAACAGGGTAGAAGAGATTTCTGGCCTTACGGTGATGGTAAGACAGCCGTGAAAATTATAAACCTGCTGAGCAAAAAGTGATATTCATGACAAATTGTCATGATAGATATTGTGGACAGTTGGACTTGGAAGAAGGATTCGTTTGACTTGACAAAAATACGAAAGAGAATTTCGCGATTATGAATTTTGCACAAAAAGATTCAAGAGCTGTTCTTGATTTAGATTGTCAAAATGATCTTGCCTTAAATTCATCGACTGGTAAGTGTCAAGGGGTCGATTTGGGTGCCAACCCAAGAACATCGATCTATAAAGGTGGAAGAATTCATAGAAAGGTTGCTTCATTAGTTTTTAAATCAACTACCCTGGAGCTAACAATGTTCCTGAGTGTTCCTGAATCTCTAGATTCTCATATCTTTCAGAAAACTTTCTCTAGGTTTCAAGGGGTGAATGATCGATGAAAATATTTGTAGATTGAGTTTATGAATCACTTTGGAGAAATAACCAATGAACTGTGCCAAGTTCTTTTACGAACGAGTACTACATTCATTAGTGGTGTCTCAAACTTTGTCATAGGAGCCGAAATCTCTGTTGTATTGCCAAGGGTTTTAGACTCTCAAGGCAATGGAATGTAGATCCTTGCTATACTCTTTCCACTTCTTACGTGACATTAGTTAACTTGTGACTAGAATCCGTGACGACCTATATGATGCAACTTTAGGCTATACTTAAAGTTGAGTAGCTACTTTGGTGATGCATCTGGTGCAAGGTGAAGAGGTCTCATGAACAATGAAGAAAGGCCATGAACTGTACTGATAAACACCTTCAATTGTGGGCAAAAGTAAATCTGAGCAAGCTTTTCGCCATGCTTAGAAAGGGTGCGGACTGTATTTCATAGCAGAAAATTGTGCTGAAAAAATTCGCGATGATCTCAATGGAAATGTTGATACGATTTATTGTGATGTTCTTAATCTGGAACGATTATTCGAAATCGATAAAGAGAACAAACCATGACATTCTTGCAAAAATTTTTAATATAATCTCAAAATGAGAAGGCTATTTTGGAAGAGTTTGAAAGTACAGCGGTTGTGAATCAAACAATTATGACACGTGAAAATCTTCTGGAGGTGATAGCTATGCAAGAAAGCTATACAATCTGCACACGTTGCGTAATGGATACAACGGCTGAAGAAATCAGTTTTGACCAAGAAGGTGTTTGCAGTTTCTGTCATTATTTTGATACAACCGTCAAGTCGACCCTTGAGCGTGCCAAAACAAAGGAAGGGCGAAGGCTCTTGGAAGAAATCGTTCGAAAAATCAAAGAATCGGGCAAGAATAAACCTTACGACTCTATCTTAGGAATCAGTGGTGGGACAGATAGTTCTTATCTAGCCCATCTCGCAGTTTCTTTGGGATTGCGCCCGTTAGCAGTTCATGTCGATACTGGCTGGAACACCCCAGAATCGGAGGCTAACATCCACAAACTAGTGGAAAAACTTGGACTCGATCTGGAAATTTTTGTGGTTGACTGGGAAGAAATGAAAGATCTTCAGCTAGCTTTTTACAAAGCTAGCGTCAAAAACTGTGAGATACCTCAGGACCACGCTTTTTTGGCTGTACTTTACAAAAAAGCTGCAGAGAAAGGTGTTAATTATATACTCACTGGTGGCAATCTAGCAACCGAATCTATTCTACCTCGTTCTTGGGGTTTCAACGCTGCCGATTCGCGGCATCTTCTTGCAGTTCATAAACTTTTTGGAACAAAGCCGTTGAAAAACTTTCCCATATTGACCTTTTGGAGCCGTTATTTGTACTACCCCTTTATAAAAGGAATAAAAGAGGTCAGACTTCTCAATCTTGTGTCATACGACAAGAAAGAAGCAAAAAGGATTCTTGCAGAAAAGTACGGATGGAAAGATTATGGCTTAAAACATTACGAATCAGTTCTTACAAGATTTTTCCAAGGATATTATTTGCCCACGAAATTCGGAATTGATAAGCGTAGAGCACACTTTTCAAGTCTAATACTTTCAGGACAAATGAAAAGAGAAGAGGCTCTTGAAGAATTAAAAAAAGCACCATATCCGGACAGTGAGTTGTTAAAACAGGATAAAGCTATTATTGCACAGAAACTTGGTTTGACACTTTTTGAATGGGAAGCAATATTGGCTTTGCCGCCGCGTGATCACAGTGAATTTCCTTCGTCTGAATTTTTGTACAAGACAAAGGATCTATTGGTACAAAAACTCGGTATAAGAAAACGTTGGCACAACCTTAGATAAGGCATGAATGCTGACGTGGGTACAAAGATCGTCCATTTAACCACCGTTCATCCGGCTTACGACATTCGAATATTTCATAAAGAGGCAAAGACACTCGCACGAGCTGGTTACAATGTTATATTAATCGCTCAACATGATAAAGAAGAGATAGTCGATGGCGTCAGAATCATTCCTCTACCAAGACCAAAGAATCGTTTGAGTCGATTTTTCATACTGACTTGGCGTGCCTTCTTTATAGCAATTCGCCAAAGGGGACAGATATATCATTTCCACGATCCCGAATTGATACCTGTAGGTATTGCATTACGTTTGGCTGGTAAAAAGGTAATTTATGATGTCCATGAAGACTTACCCAGGCAAATTCTTAGTAAACCTTGGATTCCACGTTGGCTGCGTCCCATTTTAGCCAAGATATCCCAGATGTTAGGAAAACTGGCTGGAAAATGTTTGAATGGTATCGTGGTTGTTACACCAAATATTGCCAATCATTTTCCAGAGAAAAAAACTGTAGTAGTACAGAATTTTCCGCTTCTATCTGAATTAACTCTTGCTCAATCTACTGTCTATAGTGGGCGTCCCTTAAACATTGCTTACATAGGTGGGATCACATTAATTCGCGGGGCTATTGAGATGGTGAAGGCTATGGAATTTTTGCCCTTGCATATACCTGCCAAGTTGTTTTTGGCAGGCAGATTTGAATCTTCTTCGCTCGAGGAAAAGGTACGTAAAATGGCCGGATGGAGCCGTGTAGAATACTTAGGGTGGCTGGATCGGCAAAAGGTCATTGAGCTTTTGAATAATGTTCGTGTTGGTATTGTAATATTTCATCATGAACCAAATTGCATCGAAAGTCAACCGAACAAACTATTTGAATACATGATGGTGGGATTACCGGTTGTAGCGTCAGATTTCCCGCTTTGGCGGCAGATAGTTCAAGAAGTTGGATGTGGTCTACTTGTAGATCCTTTGGATCCTAAAGCCATTTCCCAGGCGATTACATGGCTTTTGGAACATCCCACTGAGGCTGAGGATATGGGAAAACGAGGAAAACAAGCAGTGTTAGAAAAGTACAACTGGGAGAAAGAAGCTGAAAAGCTTTTGAAGTTTTATGAAAAATTGATGTGAGCTGCCAAACATGGGGACTTTAGGTAAGCTAATCTGGAGACTCAAAAACAGATTCCCTTTTAGCAAGTAAGTACATATCACTACCATCATGTAAAATGAAACACGCTCATCTATCGCACCGGTCTCTCGTGCATCAGTCTCAATAAGAAGTGTACATTGCTTTCTTGAAAATACTCTGTACGAATCTTCAAATCTTTAGACAAAGGGTTCTATCTCAAGAAATGCCAACCCGGTCGTTGGGTTTCAGAAACTTTTTCAACCTTCCTATGCGAAAGCCCAAAATTACGTCCACGAACTCCTCACTTTTGAAGGGATTTTCTGCAAACCAATAAAGGTGGCTATCACAGTTGCAGTCGGAACACCCAAAGTTAGGAATATAGCCATCGGCTATGGAGTCTACAGCTTTGGATAAAGAACATTCCAAAGGTTCTGAGGACCTTACAGGAATAGCTATGAAGTCTTTGAAGTGGGGTGCAATGTAATCAATATGCCATTTTAAAGATTTGCGAACTCTCATATGTCTTTTGATTCTCGCACTTAGAGAGTTCATGGCTGAGCCAACATAGAGGTAATACCCTGGCCTGAAAGTGAGCATCCCAAGTTTGCCCACTTGAAGAGTTTTTTCATCTTCCAATTTTCCACAAAGCATGTAACTTCCCTTGTCTGATGACTCACCGTCATAGATGTACCAAGGAATAAAAAGTTCGTCTACAAATTCGAAGGTCATGTCTTCTTTCCAACGTATGGAGACAGGTTTTATCAGTAGGGTGTCCCGAAATTTGGAAAGAGTCTGTGAAAAATCTGGATCTGTGTGAAAATCAGGAAGAAAATACCTCACCTGTGGGTTGTGGACTATAAAAACGATGGCTCCGTTTCTCTTGCCAAGGATCTCAAGATGTTTTTTCCCCCTCGATGTTACGGCATCGGGAAACATAGCGATTTGATCTTGAAAAAGCGTGCAAGATTTGACCTCTAGAATTAAGTCGTGAAAACCGTTACTCAAAAGAAAGTCGATCCTGTGTCCATCGATTCTGTATTCTTTGTCTCTTATGAAGTAACCTTCAAGATCTTTTATACAACCTTTTTCGATCAAAGCCTTTGCAACTTCATTCGTGTAGTGGGTATCAAGACACATTATTTGTCCTTGTCTTTCAGCAGCCCAGAGAATGAAGGGTAGACCTTTTTCTTGTTTTTTCAAATAAACAGTTTTTCCAGGTATCAGTATCTCCCAAAGTCTTCCGGGATTTGGAAGATAGGCTTGTGTTTTCTGACCGTTGATTTGGCAAACAACGGTGAACCTGTTTAGCCTTTTGATAAAGGTGGCTTTTTGGAACATCTTGGGTTTCTCACCGCTTTCAAAATTCTTTGTAAATTACGAACGTAAGCGTTACAATTGTAGAAGTCTCTCCATGCACAACCCGTAGCAAATTTTTACAATCTTCTGCTAAAATAGT
The DNA here is from genome assembly GCA_937995655.1 of uncultured Pseudothermotoga sp. Lineage (GTDB taxonomy): Bacteria > Thermotogota > Thermotogae > Thermotogales > DSM-5069 > Pseudothermotoga_B. The sequence continues at coordinate 303,487 of CALKJI010000004.1, forward strand.
TCTGTGAAATTCTTACAAGATAATTACAATCACTGATAACTTTATGAGAAAATCAAATGGAATCACAAACGGCCTAAGTTGAAGCCACAAGTAAGATGTTCTAAAAATTCTTGGGGTAACCTTTGCTTCTTGATCGTGATTGTTGTTTTTTGCAACAGTCAAGTGAGCAAAATTAGCTCTTTCAAATATCTATTTGCACAAATTTATCGGGTTTGGTGTATCCATGCTTTTTGATCTCGTTGATATCTTTTTCATACACGGCGTGATTCAACCATATCTTATCGATGTAAATAGCGTCTTTCTCCAAATCGTAGTCCCAAATACATCTAAAGACAAAACTACCGTTGCTGGAACCTTTGTACACATATGGTTTGTCAAATCCCAGCCGCTTATTATGCATTAGTTCACCCATTATTTTTTTGTCTTTGTTGCCGTCTCTGTAAAAACTTTTGACCTTTCTGATCAGATTCATGAAATTTAATTCAACAAAGCTCTTGTATTTGTTGTTTTCAAAATAATCAAGCAACTTGGTAGATACAAACTTCCTGGTTTTAAAGTAGTCTTTCAAGATGAAATTTCCAAAGGCGTTCAAAGCAATCAAAGTATCTTTCCTGTCTTGAACCTTTTCAAAAAAGAATATGTTTTCGTCGATGAAATCTTTATCTTCTCTGCTTAGATTTGAATAAGATAAAATTTCTTCATTTATTATTCTCTGCAAAAGATCCGTCTTTGCCAATATCCAATCGACGTTTATAGAAATTGGAATAGGTGGAATCGTTATTAGAACTTGGCTTTCCTCATACATATAGCCCGTTTTGACTCCGTAAAACGAGCCCACGATGTAAGCTAAGTAAGTCATTACCTTGTATCCGCCAATAGGTGCAAGAAAGATGTATTCCTTGTAGCTTTGGACCAGTTCCTGAGAAAGTTTTTCCAAAAATTCTCCAAGGCTTGCCCTAAGCCTTTCGTTGTTCGATACATCAATATCTTTCACCTCAAGGAGTTTAACGCTTATTTCAAATTCTTGTTCAATTGCCTTCTTGTTCAGTGTCGCCGATAATGTGCCGTCTACGGTATCAGTGTGAATTATCGTAGCTTCACAATTGCTGTCTATATAAGACTTTTCGTACAGGTGACTTATCATCGAGAACTCGGCACTCACATTCTTGTAATTTTCATTTCCAATGACAAAATTAATATTTTTCAATTCTATGTTCGCTTTTTCTAAGGTTTCTTTACCTTGCTTAACCAAATCTCTCAAATGATTAATTCTTGAGACTTGTTTTGCCAGACACTTCTCTGGACTGAGGACAGAGATACCGCCCGTCATGATAACTTTTTTGTACATTAGTTTGCCCCCATCGGCTGACTGGTTATGAACAGTCAGTGACCAAAACGATTCCTACGCAAAATTATACATTAAATTCCTCAGATTGGCAAAGATCATGGTGCTGAAAAATCACAATATATGAGATTCAGCAAACTAGATCAAGGATGCTAATAAAAAATTAGAATGGTCCCACATCATCAACCAACTGTCATAGCATAAGCCAAACTTTTTAACTGATGTTAGAAACTTTGCTAAAGCTTTTAGAAAACGAGATTTTAAACAGGACATTCCTGTGCAAATCCGTAAGCATTTTGTACTAACTTGTCAGGAATATGTGGTAGATTTCATCTTTCAGAGAGTAACTTTGTGAGTAAATATTGTATTTTTAGCTAAATTTGATCTTGACACACAGGTTGAAAGTTGCAAGAAACAAACAAAGATGTTTGAACTTTGATTAAGTTTTTTCTTTTTTATGGCGAGACCAGCCATCAAGTTTTACATTCATTTGGATCATTATGATTGGCACCCCATAGGGCTTCACAAGTTCGGACTTTCCATTTATGTGAAAATTGTGCCATGACTGTGACCAATGTTTTCATCACGGTAATGTTCACCCAAATCAGGGACATGGCAACAAAATATCGATGCCAAAAGGTATAATTTCCAATTGAATGTATTTTGTGTGAAAATATTGGGCATTCACATTGTTTTTTGGTCAGAGTAATTGCTTTTCCTTAGCATTGATAAGGAAAATTTATCGTGCATTGGAAGAGGATAATCAAAAAGAAGTTTTGAGTTTGCATAGGAAATTAGACTTGATGTATAATGTTTTTCGTAGTTGTTTCCGGGGAGGTGTAGCATGTGGCAAAGGGTAAAGGCGGAGTTTTGGGTTGGTATTTTGGTACAAATGTTCTTGTAAGAATTCTGATCGGATTGGTCCTTGGAGCAATCGTAGGACTCATAGTAGGCCCAAAGATTCAGAGTATTGCACCATTAGGTGATCTTTTCATCAGGTTACTCAGAATGATCGTTGTTCCAGTGATATTCTTTTCATTGGTTGCCGGAGCAGCAAGCATAAAACCTTCGAAGCTCGGCAAGGTCGGGGTTAAGATAATGATTTACTACTTAATAACAACAGTCATAGCTGTCACAATAGGATTGATTGTGGCAAATATTTTCAGACCTGGTTCTGGGATAACTCTTCCTGGGGAAGCACCTGGCCGAACGTTGACACAACCATCGCTTATTCAAACGCTTTTGAACATCGTCCCAACAAATCCTGTTGATTCGCTAGCAAAAGGGGACGTGTTGCCCATAATTTTCTTTGCCCTTGTTTTTGGTATCGCACTTTCTTACCTGAGAGATGCTAAAGATGAGAGATTATCTGAAGGGGCTACACTGGTATTCAAGTTCTGCGATGCTGCTGCCGAGACCATGTACAAAATAGTTCGTGGTATCTTAGAGTACGCACCAATCGGTGTTTTTGCTTTGATAGCCGTCGTTTTTGGGAATCAGGGTGCAAAAGCCTTTGGACCACTCGGAATGGTTACATTAACGGTTTACATAGCGCTTGCAGTACATTTGTTTGTTATATACGGAGTAATACTTGGTTTGTTTAAGCTCCCCTTTATGAGATTTTTGAAAGGGGCTAAAGAAGCCATGCTAACGGCCTTTGTCACCAGAAGTTCCAGTGGGACCCTACCTGTAACTTTGAAGAATGCCGACGAACTGGGCATACCCAGGAGCATTTCCTCATTTACCCTTCCATTGGGTGCAACGATAAACATGGATGGTACGGTTATATATCAGGGCGTGTGTGCAATATTCGTAGCCTTTGCGATTGGTGCCAATCTTACTTTTGCCCAGCAGTTGACTATTGTAATCACGGCCACTCTTGCTTCCATAGGAACTGCTGGTGTGCCCGGCGCCGGCGCCATAATGCTTTTGATGGTACTCAATTCAGTTGGTTTCAAAGTTGATCCTGGAACGAGGGTTGCCGCCGCTTACGCCATGATACTTGGAATAGATGCATTACTCGACATGGGAAGAACATGTTTGAATGTCACCGGAGATTTGGTCGGAACATCGATTGTCGCAAAAACAGAGGGTGAACTAGATTTGGCAGAATGGAAATGAGAAAGGGCTGCTTTTGCAGCCCTTTTTTATAACAAGTTATTCATAATTTGGCGATTTTCAAATTTTCAGTAAAACCGCGAATCTTCTTTGTGGCTGAGTTCTTCTTAGGAAATTTCTTTGGATCTAACACGCACCTTTAGTTTATTTATAAAATTTTGCTTTTTTGCCGTTGAAAGATCCTCTGCATGGGCTTTTAGGAAAAGCTCATTTGGTTCTAAGGTGAGTACTTTTCTAAAGATTTCCAGTGCCTTTGTTTTGTTGTTCATTTTCAAATACAGATATGCCCAGTTCAAATAGAGTCCAGAGTAATTGCCGATGTATTTTT
>CALKJI010000005.1 GCA_937995655.1 uncultured Pseudothermotoga sp.
TTCTCCTTCCTTGGCTGCACTGTTGACCTGTGAAGCCCTCTCTGTAAGATTCTGTGCAGACCTTGATACATTCTGTGCACTGGCTGCTACTTCTTCTATACCACTTGTCACCTCTTGTATAGATGCACTTACGTTCTGTGCGCTCTTGTTCACATCTTCCATCTGCGAAGTCAACTCTTCACTTTTGGTAAGAACTTGTTGCAATACCGATGCCAATCTCTGATTTGAAGATGAGATATTATTTGAATTCTCATCGATTCTCAAAACTAATGCAGAAAGATTTTCTGCCATCTTGTTTAATGCCATAGAAAGATTTACGAATTCTTTGCTTCTAAAATTCGATGCGATTCGATAGGTCAAATCTCCCTCACTTACCTTTGCAATGGCTTCAGATAAAGCAGAGAAAGGTCTTATCAAAATAAATTGGACGAAGAGTATTCCGACGATTGTTGCAACGATGATGATTATTATTGAAAGGATTGCTAGGTTTTTAAGGAACTCCTTCCGTGAATTAGCGACAATGGTATTTATGGTTTGTTGAGGTACACCAACAAAGAGAATACCTATGACATTATTTTTTTCATCGAAAATTGGGTCATATCCTGTTGCGTAGTCCTTACCCAATATTTTTGCTTGTCCAAGATATCTTTGTTTTTGCACAATGGGTCCGTAGGCTGCACTGTCCTTCCCTAAGTATGTACCGACGGCTCTTGTCCCATCATCTTTGCGAATAGAAGTTGCAACTCTTATAAAATCATCATTTTGGGCTTGAAAGATAGTGGCAACGATGTTCATCTGTTTGCTGATCTTATCAACAACTTCGAACCTGTCTTTGATTGGTTTTCCATCTTTGTCAACAAGTTGAGAATTTTGGAGCCTTAAAGTACCATATTCGTATTTCACGTATTCTCTTAGAACCTCAAGGGCGCCGTTGAGCATGTTTTGATACATCTGATTGGATAGTGCTGAAGCGATTTTCTGATTTTGACCTATCATTACAACAATGAGTGGAACCAATGTGATGAAAACGATCATTAAGACAAGCAATATACCATAGAACTTCAAAGACACTCTCACAGAAGATCCCTCCTTAAAATTAGAAGCTAATAATTTGATTATAAAAAATTCTACATAAAAAATTACGTAAAGGTTTTTTGAGTGTAAACAAGAACAGGTCACCTTGTACTTGGAAATGATAAATAAGCTCTAAGACTCTTTCTGATATAAGGAAAGACAGTTGCTGTGATTCCCTAGAATATGAATTCTATGTTACTGATCTGTTGTTTCATAAATTTAGGTTAGCTCTCCTTTACTTTGGTGATATCTCTAATTTGAAGAATTTTGATACAAATGGTACAATTTTCTTGCCAGACCAGGAGGTGATTGTTTTGTACGACGCAGTCGTAATAGGTGCTGGTCCAGGAGGATACGTTGCTGCGATAAAACTGGGGCAGAGAGGCAAAAAGGTTGCCTTGGTGGAAAAATCATTGGTTGGTGGTACTTGTACAAACTGGGGCTGTATTCCGACCAAAGCCCTTTTGAGTAGTACTCATCTTTACTCAGAGCTTTCAGAAAAGGCAAAGCAGCTGGGTATCAATGCACAAGATCTACATTACGACTTTGCTGCTATGAAAGGTCACATGAACAAAGTGGTCACCATGTCCAGAAAAGGTATTGAGTATTTATTGAAAAAATACAACGTTGAGCTGATAAACTCAGAGGCAAAGATTGAATCACCAAACTTTGTTCGGGCTGGAGATGTAAAACTTGAGACCAAGAACGTGGTTATTGCAACTGGCTCTTTCCCATCATTGATTCCACCCTTTGATAGAGTGCCTGGTGTTTGGACAAGTGACGATGTCTTCAAAATGGAAAAGCTTCCAGAAAGTATCTTGATCGTTGGTGGAGGGGTAATAGGTGTGGAATTTGCCACCTTTTTCTCTGCGTTGAAAATACCCGTCACAATTGTTGAGCTCATGGAACATATACTTCCAACAGAAGACAGGGATGTGGCAGATATTGTCGGCAAATCTCTTAGGAAAAGAGGAGTTCAAATATATGAATCTTCAAAGGTTACCGATCTTCAAACGACCGATCAAGGTTTTAGATGTGTTATAGAGACTAAAGAAGGAACCATAGAAAGGTTAGCACAGAAGGTTCTTGTTTCTGTAGGTAGGAAACCAAAGATTACTGAAGATGTGAAGGCGCTTGGTATTGAGATACAAAGAGGTATAAAGACCAACGTCAGAATGCAGACGAATATCCCAAACATCTATGCAGTTGGAGATGTGAGAGGTCAAATAATGTTAGCCCATGTTGCAATGTACGAGGGTGTAATTGCTGCAAAGAATATTTGTGGTGAGGAAACACAGATGGACTATTCTGCCGTGCCCAATGTTATCTTCTCAAATCCAGAAGTTGCAAGTGTAGGTGTTCATGAAAAAGACGTCGATCCTTCAAAGGTTAAGATCTTCTCATTCCCACTTAGTGCAAACGGAAGGGCAAGAACTATAGTTGAGAGAGAAGGATTCGCCAAAGTCATCGCTGACAGAGAAACGATGAATATTCTGGGAATGACAATCGTTGGGCCTTCTGCGACTGACATGATAATGGAAGGTGTGATAGCTGTCAGAAACAAACTGAATGCGAAGGAACTTGAGGAATCTATCCATCCACATCCTACTTTGAGCGAAATGATACTCGGCGCCATCGAAGGTATTGTAGAAATGCCAATACATCTATGATATATGGGGGCGCTTTAAGCTCCCTTCATAAATTCATGGAGGTGGTGTCTTTGCGCAGGATAATCACTCACCCGATATTTAATGTTGAAAAAACAAAGACTGTGAGATTCTTTTTTGAGGGCAGAGAACTTGAAGCTTTTGAAGGAGAAACGATAGCTGCGGCATTGGTTGCAAACGGGATTGATGTCTTTGGAATGACAGAACAATCGAGGCCCCGAGGGTTTTATTGTGCCATAGGCAAATGCTCTTCATGCCTGATGATCGTTGACGACGTTCCAAATGTTCGAAGCTGTATCACACTCGTAAAGGAAGGAATGAAAGTGAAGCGACAAATTGGTAGAGGTGAAATAACATGGTAAAAACAGATTTTTTGATAATCGGAGGTGGGCCAGCTGGTTTATGTGCGGCAATTGAGGCAAGTAAAAGGAATGTGAAAACATTGATCGTTGATGAAGGTGTAGAACTTGGTGGACAACTTGTCAAACAGACGCACAAATTTTTTGGACACGAGGGATTCTATGCGTCGGTTAGGGGTTTTGAAATAGCAAAGAGACTAATATCAGAACTTGGTGAAAATGTTACAGTGATGAAACAAACAACTGTGACTGGTATTTACGAAGATGTTATAACCGCTTACGATAGGGAGAAAGATCTTGTCATTGAAATAGAACCAAAATACATTCTTATCTCTGTTGGTGCCAGTGAGCGATTCATTCCTTTCGAAAATAATTATCTTCCAGGTGTATACGGTGCAGGTGCTGTACAGACACTTATGAATCAGTTTAAGGTTTTGCCTGGTAGGAGAGTTTTGATGATTGGATCTGGCAACATTGGCTTGATTGTTTCTTATCAACTCTTACAGGCGGGCGCACAAGTTGCTGCGATCGTAGAGATAGCAGATAGAGTTGGAGGTTATCAGGTTCACGCTGATAAAGTGAAAAGGCTCGGTGTTCCAATACTACTTAGGCACACAATCAAAAAGGCAATCGGAGAAGAAAAAGTTGAAGGTGCTGTGGTCGTCCAAGTTGATGAAAATTTCAACATGATCCCTGGAACAGAAAAGGAGTTCGCCGTTGATGTGATATGTGTCGCCGTTGGACTTGTCCCATCGGTTGAACTTGCCCACATGGCTGGTGTAAAGATCGAATACATTCCCGAGCTGGGAGGATATGTACCTTACAGAGACAGCCATATGAGGACCAATATCAGAAACATCTTCGTTGCTGGAGATCTTGCTGGGATCGAAGAAGCAACTACTGCTATGATAGAGGGTAGGATAGCTGGGCTTGCCGTTTCACAGGAAATCACGGGCCAGAACCTTGGATTTGAACTTGAAAAGATGCAAGAAGAGTTGATCGAATTCAGATCTGGGCCATTCTCCCATAAGGTCCGAAAAGGGTTGGAAAGATTCTTCCCACAATATGTGAGAGATTATTCCAAAAATTCGCAGCGAGATCTTGGACCAGCAACAAAGTTGAGACCCATAATAGAATGTTACGAAAATATACCATGTAACCCTTGCCAGACATCTTGTCCCTCTGGGGCAATCACCGTTCCTGGTAACATAAACAGCTTACCAGTCATTGACTATTCAAAGTGCACCAGTTGCGGGATATGCGTGATGAAATGCCCTGGCCTTGCAATTTTCATGGTTCAAGAGAACTATCAACCTGGCAAAGACTTGGTAGTGATACCCTACGAGTTTTTGCCGCTGCCCGAGAAGGGAGAAACGGTAATCGCTCTTGATCGTGATGGTGAAGAGGTGGCACAGGCAGAGATTTTGAAGGTCGTCAAGTCTGCCAATAAGACTCATTTAGTGTATATGTTGGTGCCTGCCGGATTGACGCAAACCGTTAGAGGTTTTCGCATTCCACAGAAGGCTCATTCATTGGTCTGTAGGTGTGAAGAAGTAAGTGTAGAGGAAATTGAAAAAGCAATAGATGAAGGTTATACAGATTATGAAGAACTCAGGAGATATTTGAGAATTGGTATGGGACCTTGTGGTGGAAGAACTTGCAGAGTGATAACACTTGGAATTCTTGCAAGAAAGACAAGAAAGAATATTAAAGAGATTGGTTTTGGTACATTCAGACCACCTTCGATGCCAATTAAGTTTGATTCCATAATCAAAGGAGAGATTAAGGATGAAAAATGAATATAGAGTGGCAATCATAGGTGGAGGCATAGTTGGGTGCTCAGTAGCATACCACCTTGCAAAATTTGGTGAGAGCGATGTGGTAGTTTTTGAGAAAGATTATTTGAGTTCTGGTTCTACTGGAAGATGTGCAGGCGGTATAAGGCAACAGTGGAGTTCACCACACAACGTGATATTGGCTATGAGAAGCGTTTCGCTCTTTGAGAAACTTTCCCGTGAAACAGATATTGATATAGAGTACAAACAGGGAGGATACCTGGTTCTGTCTTATGACGACCAAGAAGCCGTACAATTTGAAAAGAATGTTCAAATGCAAAGGGAATTAGGATTAGATGTTCAGATCTTTACACCCAGACAGATTAAGGAAAGGTTCCCCTATGTAAATGTTCATGAAGTTAGGCTGGCTACCTTCTGCCAGACGGATGGTCATGCAAACCCACACCTTGCAAATTTTGCCTATGCAAGAGCTGCCCGAAAACTAGGTGTAGATATATTAACCCACACAGAGGTTGTCGCCGTTGAGGTCCTTCACAGTGGATTTAAATTGTTTACCAACAAAGGCGCAGTGAGATCTCAGATATTGATAAATGCAGCTGGGCCATACTCAAGAGAGGTTGCAAAAATGGTTGGAATGGATCTGCCTACAGAAAGTTATAGACACCAAATAATGGTGACAGAAGCAGTCAAGAATTTCTTCGATCCGATGGCAATAAGTTTCTCTGGGAATTTCTACATGAGACAGACCAAACATGGACACTTCATAATGGGCCAGGGTGACATAGATGAAAAACCAGGTTTGAACAACAACGTTACATACAAATTTGAAAAAGAAATGGCAAGGAAGATGAGCAAGATCTTTCCTTTTCTATCGAAGTTGAGAATTGTACGTCACTGGTCTGGACATTACAATATGTCACCAGATGCACAGCCAATCATTGGTGAATCACCAAAGATAGAGGGCTTTTATTACGCGGTAGGATTCAGCGGACATGGATTCATGCTCGCACCAGCCGTCGGTGAAGCGATCGCACAACTCATATTGTTGGGTAAAACCATCGAGGTTGATATCAGTGAACTGAACATCAATAGATTCGAAAAAGGTATCGTACGTGAAAAGAACGTGGTTTAGGAGGAACCGTGTTGCTTAAAAAGCTTACTTTTCTCTTAGTTTGGGTTGCGTTGACGGTGGCTATTTTGTATTTCTTCTACTTGTCTGGGTCGCAGGGACTGACAAGAATCTTTTTGCCTCTGTCCTTTGTGGCAATCGTGGTTTCTCTCATACAGGGACCTGTTGCTTCTGTTCTAGTGGTACTTTTAGGGGTGATTGCGAGCTTTTTCGCAACGGGTTTACCAAGTGCCCAATTCATGATACCAGCCGTTGTTGAATCGACTGTATCAGGCTTGTCAGCAACTTTCTTCTACAGGAAAACGAATAGTTTATACCTTGCAATACTATTAGCTTTCTTGGCTTCGAGGGTACTTTTAATTGTTTTGGTATATTTGTTCCGTGTAGATTTTGAGATAGCCATGGATCTTTTGATAGGTCTGGTTGGTTTGGGATTGCAACTCGTTTTTATCCCGATGGTTCACAAAATTCTGGTAAAATCATTTAGTATCCAAAATCAAAAGGGAGGTATTTAAGGTGCAAATAATTTACGGCGCAGTACCAGGAGGAACAAGTAGCACTCCAAGCACGACTGCAACTGGATCAGGTTTTAGTTTCATTTTTCTATTGGTGATCCTTTTTGCAATGTTCTACTTTCTCATGATTCTTCCACAAAGAAGGAGAGAAAAACAGTTTCGTGATATGATCTCCAATATGAGACGTGGTGATACTGTTATAACCGTTGGAGGGATTGTGGGAAAGATCATAGACATCAAGAAGGATACTGTCAAGATCAAGACAGCTATGACAACAGAACTTGAAATCACAAAAAGGGCTATAGCAACGGTTTTGAAGGAAGAGGTTAAAGAGAAAGAAGAAACAAAGGAACAGGAGGAAAAAGATAAGGAACAAAACTAAGGAGGGAACACAATCATGAGAGCGAACAGAGTGAGACTTATAGTTGTGATTGCTGTTATTTTTGCTGCCTTGCTCGCCTTGTTGTGGCCCACCAAAGGGCAAACTTACAAAGGATTAGCGGCGATTTTTCAACGTATTCCCTTGGGGCTGGACATCAAAGGTGGAGCTCGTTTGGAGTACAAGGTTGAGGTAGAGCAAGGAGTGGAAAATCCAAGTGAAGTCATTGACAATGTTTGGACGGTTTTAAGGAATAGACTCGATGCAGCAGGATATACAGAGGCAACTGTGAGGAAAACTTTTAGAGAAAACAATTCTTTCATAGTTATTGAAATACCAGCTGCAACAGATACAACAAAGGCTGAAAAATTACTTGGTTCAACAGGGATAATGTATTTTGGACAGGTTTTGGAGGAAAGCCAAGTTGATCCCCAAACTGACCCAAGGTTGAGGGATCTGGCTAAGGTAAAGAGAGGCGAATGGCTCCCTGCAAGAGAGGGGAAGACTTGGTATCTTGTCAGGCAGGAAATAATGCTTATAAGGGATTTGAAACTGATCTCACCACAGATAATTTTAGCAAATCCTGTTCCTGAAACCCGTGCAGGAAGGTTTGGATATAAGGTGACTTTTGAGCTAGCGAGCAAGGATGCGGAACTCTTCAAAAAGATCACGCAGCAGCTGGTCGTGCCAGAATCTTCCATCGGAAGCGCTGCAGCAAAGGAAAAGCGTCTTGCCATCGTTCTGGATAATGTGGTGCAGTTTGCGGGTTATGTTGTATCGGTCATACCAGACGGAAAGGCTGAAATAACTGGCAATTTTACCATCGAAGAGGCAAAACAACTTGCAGCAATTCTGCGAAGCGGTGCCTTGCCAGCAAGACTGGAAAAGGTTTCAGCAGGATGGGTTGCACCATTACTTGGTTCAGATATCGTTAGGACTTCTCTTTGGGCAGGTGTCATAGGCTTAATAATTGTTTTTGGTTATATGATCGTTGTCTATGGTATACAGGGAGTTATTGCAGACATAGCATTGATTTACAACACCATACTGCTACTTGGTGTTTTAGCTGCGACTGGTTCAATACTAACACTTCCAGGTATCGCTGGTATTATATTCACAATCGGGACAACGGTAGATGGAAACATAATTATTGCGGAAAGAATCAAAGAAGAATTAAGAGCCGGAAAATCGATAAAGGCAGCAATAACTTCGGGATTTGGTAGATGCTTCATCACACTGTTTGATGCCAATCTCACCACTATTATTGCTGGTTTGGCCCTGTACTACTTTGGTACTGGGACTGTCAAAGGATTCGCTACTACGTTGATCATAGGAGTTCTTGGAAGCTTTTTTGTTAATATAGTTCTTTCACGACTCTTGACTGAAACTTTCAGCTCTCTGATTCGCAAACCAGCAGTCGCTGAAGAAGGGGGAGCTCAGTCATGAAACACTTTGATTTTGTGGGAAAAAGGAAAGTCTTCATCTCAATTTCAGCTGTAATGGTCGCGATAAGTCTGATCTTTATCTTCACAAAAGGTTTCAATTTTGGTGTAGAGTTCTTAGGTGGTTCTGAGTTGATATTGAGAGTTGAGTCATCCAACTTTACTGAAGCGGATGTAAGAAAAATCCTCAGTGATATATCTTCTGAATTTTCATCGGCAAGAGTTACAAGAGTTAGATCTATCGGAGATCCAGAAAATGTAGTCAAGTTCTCAGTGACTCTCACCAAGACTTTCACGACTGAAGAAAAAGCTGATGTTCAAGCACAGATAGAATCAAAGATCTCTGAAAGAAATCTAAAAGGCCAGGTCATTTCTTTCAACGAAACAGGTGGCTCTGCAGCTGAAGAAATCAGAAGACTCACGTGGCGTGCAGTGATCATAACGCTTGTTGCTATACTCGTCTATATTACACTGAGATTCAATTTTGTTTTTGGTGTAGGTGCGACACTTGCTTTGGTACATGACGTTGTTGTGACAATGGGTTTCTTTTCTATTTTGAGTTATGAGTTGAATGTACCGGCCGTTGCGGCATTGTTGACCTTGATCGGATATTCACTGAACAACACAATAATCGTTTACGATAGAATAAGAGAAAATATGAAAAAGTTCAAGGGCAGAGAAACGTTATCGATAGTAAATGACAGTATAAATCAGGTTTTTAGAAGAACGATAAACACCTCTGTCACGACCTTTATAGTAGTATTTGTTTTGCTATTGTTCGCAGGAAATGCAATAAAGCCCTTTGCCTTTGGTATGACCGTCGGTACTATTGTAGGAACCTATTCTTCAATTTACGTTGCAAGTCCCTTGGTCATACGCTGGGTCAAGAGTAGATAGCAAAAAGCCCCCTCATGGGGGCTTTTTCAGAGTTGAATTGAACTCAGATCTCCCACAATTAATCGCGCTGCCTTTGGGACCCCACCGTTTTGAAAGACCTTAACCCCTTTACCTAGTATGGATGAGTCAATGCGGATCACGACGTCAGTAATGCTACTTTGGTCCATGAGTATAGAATTCTCTATCTCGCACCTCTCGAGTGATACGCCGTTACCGACTGCCGTGTAGGGCCCAACATAGCTGTTGAAGATTCTGCAATTTTCTCCTATTACAACAGGTCCTCGGATCAATGAGCCTGATATGACCGATCCAGTTCCGATACATACTCTTCCTTGAATCGTACTGGCTTTATCTATTTCACCAAAGGAGCATTCCTTTTTCATGTTATCTAGAATCTTTCTGTTTGCTTCGAGCAGGTCTTCGGGTTTTCCGGTGTCTTTCCACCAGCCCGTTATTATATGAGCCTTCACAGAGTAGCCATTTTTTACAAGGTAAGCGATCGCATCAGTTATTTCGAGCTCTCCTCTCCACGATGGCTTTATATTTTCTATCGCTTTGAAAATGTCTTTGCGAAACATGTAAACGCCAACTATTGCAAGATCACTGGGTGGTTCTTTTGGTTTTTCAACAACGTATTTTATTCTTTCATTCTCCAAAACGGCTACACCATAGGCTCTTGGATCTTGAACATGTGCAAGCAATACAGTGGCGTCAGTTTCAGTCTCTGTGAAATTCTTAACGACAGGGCTAATATCCTCAAAGATCAAGTTATCACCAAGAACCATCAAGAATGGTTCGTCTTGTATGAAATCTTTTGCCTGATACACTGCATGGGCAATTCCTTTAGGCTGTTCCTGTACAATATATTCAATGGAAAGTCCTAATTCATGGCCATCTTTCAGAGTCTCAGTGAACAAATCTTTGTTTTCTGGGCTGACAACTATAGCTATTTGTGAAACATCGGCATTTTTCATAAAATCAAGTGTGTACTGGATAACAGGTTTATTTGCCACAGGTATAAGATGCTTTGCCGTTGTGTAGGTTAAAGGTCTGAGTCTTGTTCCTTTTCCAGCACATAAAACAAGTCCTTTCACTATTTCACCTCCTCACTGATTTATCAAAAAAGCACTAGAAAAATCAAATCCAATGAATGGTTTTTCACCAACGAAACCAAATCGAAAACCCGTTTTCAATTCATATATTTCTTTTAGAAGATTCTTGAAACTATAAGCTATTCTGGCAAAAAGTGAGTATCGTGATTTCACATCACCAACGAGCCAATGAGTGCCAGATGGCATGGTGCCACCGTGCCAAGGTTTGTCGGGTGTTCTTGTGCCGTATATGAGCCCTTCATAAGCCGCAGAAATTAGCCAGTTATTATTCGAGTACTCTAGTGCGATTGAACAGGCTATATTGTTTTCACCGTGCTTATAACCTATCATGTTCTTTTCAATAGGGAAGTTTGAGTTTTCGAAATATACATATTCATATGGTTTGTTTGAACTTATTCTCTGAAAGGTGAATGCACTGGCACCTGCTACCTCAAAGGTCAGCTTATATGGTCCGCTCTTTCCTGAAAAACCAACCAAAAAAGCGATCTTATCTGGGTTCTGATAACTGTCTGGTCTAAAAAATCTATTCATGTTGATATCATCTAAAAGAATTTCCGAATAAATGCTGTAATTGTCCGTTGTATATCTTACCCATGCGCCTATCATTGAGTTGTCATCAAGCTTAGATGTAGGGTAGCCCCAAGGTGCTTTCAAGTGCCAGAATTCCTGAATACCTGGTGCTGGGATTGGAATGAAAAAATAGTAAGGATCGAAAAACCTGTTTAGATACAAAATACTTTCTTCGTAAGCTATCTCAAGCCCGTTTACAGGCGAATAAATGATCGATCTGTAATTGAATCCTTTGACCGGTTTGGAATCGTTTTCCAATAGCCTGAGGCCCCCCCAAAGTATCTCTATTCTCAATTTTCCATAATTTCTGAAAAAGTAAGATGGGTATGAAAAGCCTTTTTCATCGACAAAAAGCTTGTATATATTACCAGGTCCTATGGAATGTTGCTTTACGCCGGCTTGGAGTAAAAAAAGATCTGTTTTCCACTCGATGAAGCCTTCATCCCAATACCAGTAGTTGTACCAAAGTTTATCGGCATAGGGTGGAATCACTAGATTGTCTCTCTTAAAACCACCGCTCGCCGTGAAAGATATGTCCATAAAAGGTACTATCATGGAAAATTTTGCAAGATCTGTTGGTTCATCCAGATCGTATTCAATCCATCCATCGAATCTGAAGGTGAAACTAAAACAGAAAATACTGAAAATGATTAGAGCAAGGGTTAAGCTTTTCACACACTGACACCCCCACAGAACAGCCAAGAGCTGCGTCTAATTCAGTTTTTTCTTTTGATGTGTTCCACAAAAACACAGACATCATTCGTTATAACACCATCTATGCTGTCCTTGATATTCTCGTACTTTTGAAGATCGTCCAGTGTCCATATAAAGATTTTCACATTTTCTTTTTTGATCATATGGCATATGGTTTTGAAATACCTTGGATAATCGGCTAATTGATGTGGAAGGTGCATTGAATAGGGTTTGTGTTCAAGTAAACTCTTGACAAGTTCGATTGGGTTTTTTCTTAACTCTTCACCAATGAGGAACCCGAACTTTATCTGTGGATATTTCTTAATCAGTTTTGCTATCAAATCATGATGAAAGGATGAAATAATAGTATTTTCGAGCAGAGAGTATCTTTTGATCAAATCTATAGCATTCTCTGCCACTTCATGTTCTTTGAACTCTGCGTTCAGCAGTTTGCCACTGGGAATGATTGAAAGTACCTCCTCAAAGGTAGGTATGGGTTCGCCATCTTGCTGATATTTCTTTAATTCAGAGAGGGTCAACTCACAAACTTTGATTCTGTCGCCAAAGAGCCTTTCCAGATCTTCATCGTGAATCACCACAATTTTCTTGTCTGCCGTCATTCTTAAATCAAGCTCAAGACCATCTGCACCACACTCAAATCCCTTTTGGAAAGCTTTCAGGGTGTTTTCAGGGAATTTTGCAGAGAAACCTCTGTGCGCCAAGATTACCATTTTCTCAGTCCTCCAATTCTGGCAAATAGGTCCATTGCATAATTAGCAAAAACCTCGGCGTTCGAAGAGGATTCAACAACGAATAGCCAAAGATCTTTCCACCATGTAACAATGTACTTTCCATCTTTTTTTGTGCTGTACAAACCGCTAGTTGGAAAATCCAGATAGGTTCTCGAACTCCAAGTGCCAAGGCCCTTGACTACCTTTTTCCACGCATCTTTCGCTGAACTATTGTAGAATTTAAAACCGTAGAAAAGATAGTTTGCACCATCTTTTAGATAACTTGCCACGACACCTCTTTGTTTCACGCTTCCATAGCCATCTATTTCTTCAAGAAAGATCAATGCATAGCCATCTTGAACTATCTTGATAGCTGAGTTAAGAGAATACGCACTTGGTGGGACATGAACTGGCCTCAGCATACAACCAGCTAAGAACAGAATAAATAAAACGATTACTATTTTTTTCATATTGAGACCTCCTTGAGAAAAACGTTTTTCTTAAAAACATCCGCAACTGTACCATATTGCATATGCCCTGGGAGCACCAGAGAATTTGGATTCACTTCCTTGAAAAGGGTCGTCAATCTTCTCAAACTTTCCAACATAGAACCTTCATTGGATTCTGGAAAATCAGTTCTACCAACACTGTCAATAAAGATTGTATCACCGGTGAAGAATATTCCATCTAACTCAAAGACAACAGAACCTAGTGTGTGGCCTGGTGTTTCAACTATCCGAAAATGCCAATCACCTATATTCAGTCTATCAGAAAGTAATTCACACTCACCTGAGTAACGAAAATTTATACCGAAGAAATAAGATTTGTTCATCACAGCATCTGAAAGTCCTGCCAAATCAGGTCTTGAAATATAGACCTTCAGCGGTTTGAGTTCACTCAAGCCACAGATATGATCAAAATGCATATGTGTTAAGAGAACAATGCACTCTTTATCAACGAAATTCTTTACACCATATCCGGGATCTATCACTATTGGTGGATTATTTTCAAGAATGTAGGTGTTCGTACCTATTGGGCCTGTTGAAATATGCCGCAGCCGATCATTGATCTTTGATATCATCCATATCACTCCTGTATAATCTTTCTGATGAAATACACTATTCTGTTTTTAATAATATCATGTCTAACTTTGGCACATGAACTTATCTTTACGCCACTCGATTCATCTGCTTCTATTGCAGATATCATTGATCTTGCTGAGTTTAGCGTATCGGTCTGTACCTTCTCTATAGATGAGCCAAAGATAGTTCTTGCCCTTGAAAATGCCGCAAGAAGGGGTGTCAAAGTTAGAGTAATCTCTGAGAAACCAATTACAAACCACTATATCCCAGTGAAAATAGATGCTGAAAGTTCTTTGTTTCATATGAAATCTATAATAGTCGATGAAAAGGTACTCATCATTGGTTCTGCAAACTTTACTACCCACAGTTTGTTCAGTTCTTACAATGATATCCTTATTATCAGAGATGCAATTTTGAGCGAAGCCTTCCAACAGTTTTTCGATGACCTCTGGGTTGGTTTGGAAAGAAGATTTGAAATCGCCTCTTCGAAGATCCATATGCGAAATTTTGAGATTGAAGAAAAGGTACTTGGAGAGATAAGCAAAGCAAGCAAAACGCTTGACATAGCTATGTATGCATTAACTCATCCAAAGGTTTGGGCGGCGATTAAAATATTATCGAGCAGAGGAGTTCGTGTCAGGGTTCTTTTAGATGAATGGTTCTTTAAAAACTCGAATTTGTCAAAGTTGCCCTTTGCTGGTATTCAACTCAAAGTGATACGAGGTTTTACACTACACAGTAAGTTATTTATAATCGATGAGCGAATAGTCTTGACAGGCTCTGCTAATGCAACAAAGAGTGGGTATTCGAGTAATGCAGAAATGATAATTCTCATTCAAGATAGAGAACTGTGCCAAAGATACAGACAATACTTTGAACAAATCTGGATGGAAGGAGAGAGACCTTGAAAATATTCGTTTTCGACCTGGATGGGACAATTTTACAAGATAGTCACGATATTCACCCAAAGAATCTTGAAGCCATCGAGAAACTTATGGAACTTGGAAAAGAAATCGTTTTTGCAAGCGGTCGAATGCTACCATCAATGATGAAATTGCTGAGGAGGTATTTTTCGCAACAGTTCCCAATGATTGCTTACAACGGTTCCGTTGCCTGGCTACCAGAGGTTGGGAAGATACTGGATGTCAAAATAGACCCTCATACAGCCGCTAAAGTCATTGAAATTCTCAGAGAAATGAAGATTCACAGACAAGCCTATATTGAAGACCGACTCGTTGTTGAGGAAGAAAATGAACAAGCAAAAGCATACAGTGACCATTCACAGATCGAGCTGACTATTGTGCCCGATCTGGTTGAAGCTGTTAAAGAGAATGGTGCAACGAAGTTGCTCGCTATAGACGAACCCGATAAACTAGAATCAATTATTGCTTTTCTGAAAAGTACCTTCCCAAACCTTGCCATTTTCAAATCCTTTGCCAATTACCTTGATTTCGTCCCCGCACAAGTCGATAAAGGTCGAGCACTTCAGTTGATAGCGAATCATAAGAAATGGGACCTGAGCGAAGCTGTTGCCTTCGGGGACAACGATAACGACATAGCATTACTCAAAGCCGTAGGTCTGAAAGTTGCAGTGAAGAATGGTACCCAAACGTTGAGGGAGGTAGCGGATGTCATTGTTGAAGAAAACACACAAGGTGGCCCTGGTATTTTTATTCTTGATATGCTCCAACGCGGTGCTATCGGTTGAAATCGTTTTCGAACTTCGAAATGCGCCGAAGGAATCGATTCTGTTTGTACCACTTCAAGAGATTGTGAAAGATGTCAGCCTGCTTTCACTGGGATGTAATCAGAATCTTGAAATTGCACGAGATGTTGGTTTTGTCGCTGGTATGGTGGCACGTTCTTATGGTTTTGAGTATTTTGTTTTCGGAACACTTGACACACTCGATGAATCTGATCCAAATCCGCTCGATAGGATTTCTCGATCTGCATTCATTACAGCACAAGTTCTCACCTACCTTAGCGAAGGTTTGTTCAACAGTGGAGTCATACCAGTTTTGAACGGCTTAGACAGAACCGATCCTGATGTTGTGAAGGCGTTGATAAATAGAAAAGCAATCCTTCCTACTCTTGTGGAAAATGAACCAAAGGCTGAGAAGCTCACAAGACTTGGTTATGATACACTGTTCGTCTTCATGGATGGAAAAACGAATGGAAAACTACCAAAGAATAAGTTGGATCTGAGTGTGGATCTTTCGACAGTTGAGAGTATTCGAAGGCGAGTGCTTGAGGGTGCCATAGTTTTACTAAGTAGATCCGACAAGATCGTTAATGTGAATAGACCGTTCGCCAAAGCAGGTGTTTTAATCTTTTCTGGTGAAGAATGGTTGGTTGAAATTGCAAAGCAAGTTCTCGATGGGAATAGACCATCAACTGGCAGAATACCTTGAAATCAGACACACAGCCATTGCTGAAACACCTTCTGTTGATTCAAAACCCAGCTGATTTGAACTCTTAAATTTGATTGAAATACACTCTTTTGACATCTTTAGAACCTTTGACAAATTATCGATCATCTGATCTCTATAACCAGAGAGTTTGACAGCACCACAAATCACCGTTGCATCGATGTTAACTATCTCCCAATTTCTGTTCCTGAGCAATTGAGCAGTTCTCATGAGCATCTGCAAACTATTAGCATCTTTCCATTCCACAGTTTCAGGAAAATGTGTCCCTATGTCTTGTAAACAAGATGCTCCAAGCAAAGAATCAATTATTGCATGGCATAAAACATCTGCGTCTGAATGTCCATCAAGACCCAGGGGAAAATCTATCTGAACACCACCAAGGATAAACCTTCTTTCCTTTTTGAAGGGATGTCGATCGATTCCAATGCCTACTCTCAGATTCATTCTCTTACCGCCTGTTCTACTTCATAGAATGAAGCGGTCTTTGGCTCAAACATGAGTATCACAGTACCTATCGGTCCATTTCTTTGTTTTCCTATGATTATCTCAGCTTCGTGAGGTTCATGTATGCGATCACTCTTCTTATAGTATTCATCCCTATATATGAAAAGGACGGTATCTGCGTCCTGCTCAATTGCGCCAGATTCTCTCAAATCACTTAGGCGGGGTCTCTTGTCCTCTCGAGCCTCCACGGCTCGCGAGAGCTGAGAAAGGGCAACGACCACTATGTTCAGTTCTCTGGATAGCAGCTTTAAAGACCTTGAGATCTCCGAAATCTCCTGCTGGCGGCTTTCAGAAAAACCACCACGCACATGCATCAGTTGCAGGTAGTCGATGAAAATAGCATCGATATTGTATTCTCTCTTCATTCTTCGAGCTTTCGCGCGTAACGTTCTTGGGTCTAAAGAAGGTTCATCATCAACGATCAAGTTGGCTTTATAAAGTACTGAAGCACCTACAGTCAACCTATCCCATTCTTCGTTAGTAAGGAAACCTGTTCGAAGTTTGTGTAAGTCAACCCTCGATTCTGTGCAAAGTAATCTTTGAGCGAGTTGCTCTTTTGACATTTCTAAGCTGAAAAGGCCAATGGAAAAATTGAATTTGACTGCCATGTTTCGTGCAATTGTCAGAGCGAAAGCAGTTTTTCCAACGGAAGGGCGTGCTGCAACAATCACAAGATCAGACTTGTGAAAGCCTGTTGTCTGTCTGTCCAGGGATTTCAGACCTGTTGGCAATCCACTCACAACCGCCCCTGGTTCCAAGACATTTGAACTTCTTGTTCTCAAATCTTCAAGGTTTTCAAATACTTGGTGCATGATAGCACCGATGTGTTCATAAGTTTTTGTAGTCCGAGATTCTGCTATGTCAAAGACAACTCTCTCGGCTTCATCCAAAATATCATCAACTTCTTTTTCGCCGTAGGCAGATTCAACAATATTTCTTCCTGCTTCGATGAGACTTCGCAAGATTGATTTGTCTCTGACTATCTTCGCATAGTGCATTACGTGGGCTGAAGTTGGTACACTTTCAGCTAGTTTCGCAACGTCTAAGTCAGTACCTACGAATTTCATTTGTCCATTCTTTCTCAGTTCTTCACAAACGGAAAGTATATCAATAGGATCTCCTCTCTCATATAGTCTTTCCATTACTGAAAAAATAGCTTGATGTTTCTTTGAATAAAAATCCCCGTTTCTGAGTATTTCCATCACATCGTTGACAACACTTGGATCGATTAAGATACTCCCCAATACTGCTTCTTCGGCTTCGAGATTGTTTGGTGGGACCATCTGCGTCATATGATCACTCCCAATAGAGAATTTAGCACAAAAAACGGAGCTTATGAAGCTCCGTTTGGTGGAGCCGATGGGATTCGAACCCACGGCTTCTACCTTGCGAAGGTAGCGCTCTCCCAGCTGAGCTACGGCCCCAACACACAAGATTATATCTTATGTACCGAATTTTTCAACTTTCTTTCATCAAACCACGTAGGATCAAAGCTTGTATGGCCTCAGTTGCAGAAGATCCACTCATAACTTGCGCAATCAATTTTGCAGCGGCCTTGGAATCAACATCTGGATGTACAATTTGATTTTGCTTACCTTCTTCTATGAGTTTTGCCACTTTGTCTACAAAAACATCATAGCGTTCTTTCAAACGTGACCAGGTCGTCTCAGATTCCTCAGTGCTGGTATTGAGAACGGCTGGCCTTTCCCTTTCTATAACTTTTGATAGGATCTTTCTGCTCGTGACAAAGTCTATGTAAGCCTTCAGAAATCGCTTGATCTTTTTCACATAATAATTTTCATTCTCTATTTCCCTGAAGATATGCTTTTCAAGTTCTTCAAGAGCATTGTTCCAGATCTCCTCGAAGAGAATTTCCTTACTGGGAAAGTAGTAATATATCAGTGCTTTACGTACTCCTGCACGCTGAGCGATTTCTTCGACACTCACGCCGTCAAAACCTTTTTCAGAAAAGGCATTTCTCGCTGCCTCAAGAATCCTTTCACGTGTATCTGACATTCTTTCACTCCTTGCCAATGCAAGGAAGTGAGGGTAGATCCCTCACTTCAATTTCTTATCGACGGCAAGAGCTTCTTCTTTGTTTGCGTATCGCTTCATGCGTGTTTCATAATTGTATATTCCCCTGTTTACAGGATATCTGTCAGCATATCCATGTTCATACCAAAGTTTGTCGGCATAGGTTTTCCATTCTTCAGCTAACTTGTCAAGTTCATCTGACAGGTCTTCTACTACTCTCTCTGAGCCTTCATGCTGTGGTATAGCATTGAAATGCTTCACCATGGCTCTGTAAACCTTTGGATTATCGATGATTGGACATGGCCTGAACAAATTATTCGAATAGGGTACCATTCGTTTGTAAGATTCAAAGAATGGTGATTTGAGTATTTCCAAGACAGATTTCTCTCTGATGCTGTCAACTGCGAATTGCTGGAAGACACAGGGTTCGACATATCCTTTGGCATTGACATGGAAGTACTTTGCGCCTGCCGCAAGACAGCCATGAGTCAAAAATCCATGGTTCCAAAAGTCGGCTACGAACGCAAATTTCCCACCAAGTCTAACTTCGTCGGTTTTAAAAAATCTCTCATATCTCTGCTGAGCCGTTGGGACAAGGTCCATCGATGCATTGATTCCCACTGGCATGTACTGAAAGACCCAGGCATATACAACTTGTTGTTCTTCAAGGAACTTCCAGAATTCATCTTTCATCAATGTATCATGATTCATTCTGGTCGCAGTAATTGATGCCCCAAAAGGCACACCGTGTTTTCTCAGTCTCTCCCAAGTCTCCATGATTGATTTGAAAACGCCCCTGCCACGTCTCCAATCTGTATCAAGTTCAAAACCTTCGACGGATATTGCAGGTGTTGCATTTCCAAGTTTCGAGAGTTTTTCTGCTACGTCATCGGTTATGAGAGTTCCATTGGTATATATGAGAAAGTAGTTATCATCAAACTCTTCAAGTATTTCGAGCAGATGAGGCCAATAGAACGGTTCTCCACCAGTGATAACCCAGAAATAAATTCCCAGGTCGTTAGCCTCTCTAATGACCTTCTCGACTTCTTCTTTTGTAAGCTCGTACTTTCGACCATACATTCCTGCATAACAACCGACGCAGTTCAGGTTGCAGGCGTAAGTGGGGCTTATAACACCAAGTTTAGGCAGAACAACCTTATGTTCATGCATTTTCTGCTGTCTCAAAGGTTCCCCAATTGCAAATTCGTTGATTATGAGGTTGTTTACAATTTTTTCAACACACTTTGGGCTCGATCTTCTAAAAACATTGACCCAACTTGTTATCATAGGGTGTTTTTCTTTAGCCATGATTGCCAGTTTTTTCAAACCACTCTTTGCTGGTTCTTTTGTAAACGCACTCAGTGTAGAAAAAAGTCTATACAGTCCATCTTCATCTGTGTGATGAAGAACTGTTGAGACAAGCTTTCCCGCTTGCCTGTAAATCACTCCTTTGATTCCTCCCACCACAGGCATAATCATACCTCCTTTACTGACTGGTCGGTCAAATTATGAAGGATATAAGTGACATTTAAATTACTAAAAGGTAACTCAATTATTGCGAAGGGAGTTCAGCCTCTCCCATATCATCTTGGTGGCACGAGTATCGTCTTCGTTATAATCGAGGACCGTCTTCAAGTAAGATTCGTCATGTGTGCTCAACCAAAGTTGGAAATACCTGCTTGCTCTCAAACCGTCAAGGTTCGTGCGCCAACGAAAGTCGTACAGACGTGCCACACTCTTGAGCGAATAGGTAAAAAGAGGAAGTGCAATATGCTTGCAGAGAATCTGATAAATATCGACAAATCTTTTCTTGATCTTTAGAACCGAAGATCTGAATTCTGGCCACCTCTCCGATAGACTAGAAAATCTCGCGGGTTCATAAGGGCAGTAATGATAGATAGGTCCGTCGGTCTGGTCAAGAAAAGTAATAACTTTCGCAAAGACCGTTTGTTCTTGCTCTTCATTTTCAGACAAGAAGGGGATATAACTTTCGTCTAATAGGATACCAAACAGATAGTCAAAGTTTCTGTTGGCGTGGGATTCGATATCGAGAAAAACGCCATCAGGAAGCTCTTGATATTCAGACAGAACAATCTCTCTTTTCTCGATGAGGGCGACCGCTTTCTTTTTGATTTTTTCAAGACTCTCCTTGGAGATATTTTTGAATTCTTTGGTTTGAATGAGTGCTGTCAAGCTATCGATACCATCTTCGATCAATCTGATCCTTGTTTTGTCCTTCAGTCCATGTATTGCCAGCAAGTCTTGTTTCTTCACCAAGACATCGGTACAGCTCAAAACATGAGGGCAGGTCTTGCATTGTGAAACGGGTTTTGGCTCTGGTAGATCTTGAGTTTTAAGTTCCGCAATATTTTCGATCAAAGCAAACAAGCGCGTCAAACCGTCCCTCCAGTCGATTTGTCTTGTGAAATGTGGTGAGTCTATAAGTATTTGCGAGACGATATATCCGGCACTTGAAAAAACATAGCCATGAAAAGCGGCTTCTATGATGTATTTGTTCTTAAAACTTTTGGCGGTCTTTCTGAGTACTATTTTCCATTTATCACCGTCTGGGACAGCCGCCTGTGGATCAGAAACAAGGTTCAGACCGAACAACTCTGTACTCAGAATGGGTTTTTCAACTGAAAAACCAAGCCTCATCATCTCTCTTGTTTCTTGCTCAGAAAGAATATCTTGTCTGTTTCTGTATTCTTTTTCCAAAGAATATTTTCTTGGGCATATCAAGAATTGTTCTATATCCTCAAACCAGACCTCTTCATGCATGATCTTTCCACCATTCATATGCGACTGATCTGACCTTAGTTTCGACAAAGTTTCGAACCCTTAGAAATTGATCGTTGAGGAAGGTGTCGTCAGAAGAATCTTCCAAAAGCGGTCTAATTTGATCAGCCAATGCTTCGTTTTTCACAGAAGACCTCAAAGGTCGACGAAATTCAAGGGCTTTTACAGCGCACATCAGTTCGATAGAAATTAGCGAGACAACATTTTCAAGAATTTTTAAAGCCTTCAGACATGCATTCATACCCATGCTTACGTGATCTTCTTGGTAAGCACTTGTTGGGATTGAATCAACCGATGCCGGATACGCCAAGACTTTATTCTCGTTACACAAGGCAGCTGCTGTGTATTGCCAAATCATATAACCAGAGTTGAGCCCACTTCTTTGAGATAAGAACGGTGGCAGGCCTTCATTGACCTTCGGGTTCAGAATCCTGTCAATTCTCCTTTCAATGATATTGCCAAGATCGGTTAAGGCTATTGAAAGAAAATCTGCCGCGAGCGCCAAGGGTTCTCCATGAAAATTGCCCTGGGATATGATCTGATCGTTGAAGACCAAGGGGTTGTCTGTAGCTGAATTGATTTCTGTTTGCGTTGTTTTTCTCACATAATTTACTGTATCTAGAACAGCACCATAGACTTGCGGTATACACCTCAACGAATAGGCATCCTGCACCCTTGGACAATTTCTATGTGATTCCCTTAACTGGCTGCCTTCGAGAAAATCTTTCATCATTCTTGCAATTATCCTTTGTCCCTCATGTGGCCTTGCAAGCCAAACGATGTCTTCATAGGCATCGGAGGAAGAAAAAAGAATATCTGCCGATAGGGAAGCAACTTGGGTTGCAAAATATACCAAATTCAAAACATCGTTGACAGCAGTGCATAGATTTGCCGACATCGCCTGTGTACCGTTCACAAGACTCAGTCCTTCTTTTTCTGCCAAATTAATGGGCTCTATCTGCTTTTCTTTCAAAATTTTACTCGATGGTACTTTAGCACCATTTTCTAATACATAACCTTCACCAGTGATCACCAAAGCCATGTGAGCAAGTGGAGCCAAATCGCCACTGGCACCGACCGATCCCTTCGCCGGAACAAAGGGTGTGACTCTTTTGTTGAGGAGCTCGCAGATCTTCTGTACTACAACGGGTCTGACACCTGAAAAACCAAGGGCCAACGAATTTGCTCTTATCAACATCATAGCTCGGACGGTTTCTTCGCTGAGGGGTTCACCTACACCACAGGCATGGGATAGTAAAATGTTGCGCTGAATTTTTATCAAATCATCTTTTGTAATCCTTGTAGTTGCCAGCGCGCCAAATCCTGTATTCACACCATAAACGGTTCTTTCACTCTGAAGAACTTTCTCGACGACTTGTCTACTCTTTTGCATCTTTTGAATTGCTGTAGATGGGAGTGAAACTTGTTCGAAGTATCTGGAGACTTTGATAACATCTTGGATTGTCAAGAATTCTCCGATTGTTATCATTCAATCGCCCCCAATTTTTACCGTCCAATCATAGTATAGCGAAAAAAATACGATTCAGTTGTGATATACTTTATTTTCAAGGGGTGAAAACGTTGGACAAACTCAACGAACTTGAAACTCTTGTTGAGAAAGTTTTACAGGATTACCAAAGGCTGAAAGAGGAAAACGAGCAACTTTGGAGTCAAATGAATGAAGCTTTGAGCAAAATTGAAAGGCTGGATAAGGAAAAAAGGGAGCTCGAGACACTTGTAGAAAGTTATCGTAATTCTTTAAGTTCGCTCGTTGAAAGATTGCAAAAAATAATAGGGGTTACGGAGAATGCATATGAAGAAAAGTATCACAGTTAGACTTGGTGAAAAAACATATGATCTCATGACTGATGCAAATGAGGAAGAGCTCATAAATGTTCTGAATCGACTTCAAACCCAGTATTCTCAAATCAGAAACAATGCAAAAGATGCGCAGATAGATGAAATTCTGATCGTGATGCTCGCAAATACTTTGTTGGATCAGGTTAGATATGAAAAGGCTATTTCTCAGCTCGTTACAAAACTCAATCGGTTTGCTGAAAGAAAGGGGATTTAAGTTGAGAATAGGACTTTTCGACTCAGGTATTGGTGGTCTGACGGTATTAGCTCAGCTTGTAAAGTACACTCCAGAGGCTGAGTATTTTTATGTTGCTGACACGCTGAACGCTCCCTTTGGGACTAAAACGCAAGATCAAGTACTGACGATATCTCTTAAAGTCATCAGTTTTCTGCAGAAACTTGGTGTTGATTGCGTTGTGACTGCATGCAACACAGCTGATTCGTCAATCCGATCAGCAAGAATAGACTTACAGATACCGTATTTTGGAATTCTTGATTTTGAGATCCCCGAAGATATGAAAAAAGCCGCTGTGATCGCGACAAAGTTCACTGCTGAAAGCGGAGTTTATTCCAGGATTCTGAGGTCAAAAGGTGTCGAAGAAGTGATCGAAATCCCATGCCAGAGTTTTGTCAAGATAGTTGAAGAAGATTTGATAAATTCACCTATGGCAGACGAGGAAATCGAAAATTGTATGAGTACTATCAGAAACACCGATATTTCCAATTTGATCTTGGGCTGTACTCATTTTCCTTTCTTGGCAGACCGAATAAAGGCTCACTTCCCAAAGTTGACCCTCTTTGACCCCGCACAAAGCGTCGCAAAAAAAGTCTCACAAAAATTTGTGAAAACCAATGATAATCAGGGAAAAGTGAATTTTTACGTCACAAAAGATCCTTCAGGTTTTTTGGCGAAAATTGTAAAATATCAATCGCTTTTCTCATTACCTTTCACAGTCCAGCAAATTGATTTGGAGGATTCACAAAGGTGAGAAAACTCTTGGTTGTTTCGGGACTATCAGGTGCAGGTAAAAGTACTGCCGTTAAGGTTCTTGAAGATCTCGGATTTTTCTGCATTGACAATCTGCCGCCTATCCTGATCAAGGATTTCATAGCCCTTTTGGCTAATTCATCTGTTGAGAAGGTAGCACTGGTCATAGACGTAAGAAGTGCTCAATTAGGTGATGCTGTTCAGGCAGTTCAGAAATTGATTGAGAACTATGGTAATTCTGTCATGGTGATTTTCCTTGAAGCTTCTGTTGAGGAATTGCTCAGAAGGTTTGCAACGACACGCAGACGTCATCCTCTTGAAGGAGCTTTAAGTTTGCAACAAGCGATTTTGAAAGAGAAAGAAATGCTTGAAGAGATTAGAGAAATATCAACAGTCATAGATACTACAGATCTCGATATACATTCCCTACGAGAAAAAATAAGCTCTTTGCTGAAAGAAGAAGAACAATTCATGATTAGAATCAGGAGTTTTGGATTTAAATACGGTATGCCGCTCGACACAGACTTTGTGATAGATACCCGTTTCTTGCCCAATCCTTTTTATGAAAAGGAATTGGCGTCGCTCGATGGTAGAGATGAGAAAATAAAGGAATTTTTTAAAAAGCACGATGTTGTAGAACGATTCATAAAAAATGCTGCAGAGATGATAATCCTGGCTTCAGAGGGGTACACAAAAGAAGGAAGGACGACTATGACTGTTTCAGTAGGCTGTACTGGTGGAAGGCACAGATCGGTTTACGTGGTCGAGAGACTTTGTGAAGTTCTCAAGGGTGACTTCATAATTCATGTGGAACACAGGGATGTGAACAGATGAAGGTTGTTGCCATTGGTGGTGGAACAGGCCTTTCTGTACTTTTGAGGGGCTTGAAGAATTATGACATTGATTTAACGGCGGTCGTGGCTGTAACTGATGAAGGGGGAAGCTCAGGTAGAATCAGGCAAGAGCTGGAGATTCCGCCCCCTGGTGATGTGAGAAACAATATCATAGCGCTTGCGCAAGATGAAGGTTTGATGAGTCAAATCTTTTCCTACAGATTTCAAAGTAATGGTGACCTTGCGAATCATAGTGTTGGAAATATCATTTTGGCTGCATTGACAAGAATGACTGGGAGTTTCAATATGGCCGTTAAGTTAGCTTCAAAGATTCTCGCAATAAAAGGCAGAGTTCTGCCTGTGTGTGAAGAGCTGATTAGGTTGGTGGCTCATTATGCTGATGACACAATAGTAGTTGGAGAAACCCATATCACTCAAAGGTGTGCAAGAATAATTTCTGTGAAACTTGACAAACCAGCCAAAGCCCTTAGTGAAGTTGTCGAAGCTTTGGAAACATCTGATGCGATACTCATCGGCCCCGGTAGTCTTTATACAAGTGTGATAACTAATTTATTAGTTGATGGTGTTTCAGAGGCAATAAATCAAAACAAGAAAGCTGTCAAAGTCTATATTGCCAACATAATGACACAGCCCGGCGAAACACTGAATATGAGTCTGCAAGACCATGTTCAGGAGGTAGAGAAATATCTGAAAAATTCAGTAGATTTTATTGTTGCAAACAGTTCAAAATTTCCAAAGGAAATAATTGATTCCTATTCACTTCAAGGAGCTGAGCCCGTGATTCCAAGGGGTTCAATTGACAAAAGGTATGTCTTGAGACCCTTACTCCAGACGGTCTATGAGCCAAGTGATCCTCGACTCAAGGCAAGACATGACAGCAATCTACTTGCCAAGGTTGTTCTTGAGATCTGCGGAGGAAAAGCTGAATGAAGAAAATGAGTTTCTCGGAGAAAGTTAGATATGAACTGTGTTCAACAAAGATCTCTAATGTAAGTGAAGCCAGAGCTGAACTGATGGGTTTTATGAAAGCCAAGGGTTTTCTCAAATTATCCAGGGAAGATAAGATTATTTCGATAACCCTACCCAACATACAAATCTCAAGAAGATTTCTAAGGCTTCTGAATTTTCTTTCTATCAACGAACATGAGACGATGATTGTGCAAACTCAACAACTGTTCAAACAAAAGGGGGTTCAGTTCAATTTACCCATCCAGTTTCTTGAAAATCTAAGAGAAGAACTTTTTACCGAACAGATACCAGATAAAATATCACAAGATCCTGCTTTGTTTGGTGTTTTCTTCAGAGGGTTTTACCTGGCATCTGGTTCGATAGTTGACCCCACTATTTCCTATCATTTGGAAGTTACCAGTAGTTCCCAAGAATTTTTGGAACAGATCCGCACTTTGCTGAAAAATAAATTTGGCATAGACTCAAAACTTTGGCAATCTCATCAAAATTACAAACTTTACATTAGAAGAGCGAATGATTTGATTGAAACTCTCAACTTGATTGGAGCTATCGAGGCTGCAGCAGTTGTTGAACAAATAATGCAAAAACGTTCTGTAGCATCTGATGTTAACAGAACTATGAACTTTCTGTCTGCAAACGCTGATAGAATAGGAACTAGTACTGTAAAACAAATGAGGGCCATAGAAATAATCGATAAAAGTATCGGAATAGATTCGCTGGAAGACGATCTGAAAAAATTGGCTAAATTGCGAATTGAGAACGAAGATCTCAGCCTGAGAGAACTTGGTGAGATGATGGAACCAAAGATGAGTAAGTCAATGGTTTATGCAAGGATGAGGAAGATTATGCAACTTGCACATAAAATAGAAAGAGGGCAGATGGGATGAAATGCCCTTTTTGTGGTTTTCCAGACAGCAGAGTTTTGGATTCACGACCTACACTCGACGGAACAGCTATTAGAAGACGAAGAGAGTGTCCAGAATGTGGTGCGAGGTTCACAACTTATGAGAGGTACGAATTATTACCTCTGATAGTGGTAAAAAAGGATGGTCGGAGAGAGACCTTCGACCGCTCAAAATTGTTGAATGGCGTTTTAAAGGCTTGTGAGAAGAGACCAATTTCTTATGAAACTCTTGAAAAGCTAGTTGAAGAAGTTGAGTTAGCTCTCCAGAGGCAAGGAAGTACCGAGATACCTTCAAAGTTCATAGGTGAGTTGGTCATGGCAAGGCTTAGACAGATAGATCAAGTTGCCTATGTGAGATTTGCGTCTGTTTACAAGGATTTTCGTGAAATAGACCAATTCCTCGAAATCGTGAAAGAATTGAAAAAGGATCAGGAGGTGGAAAAATGAATAGGAAGAACGTGATTCAACTGACAAAGGAAGGATACGAGGAACTCAAGCAGGAGTTAGACTCACTCAAACAAAAACTCATGTACGAGATTTCACAGAGGATAAAGGAAGCGCGCGAACTTGGTGATCTTGCAGAAAACACCGAGTATGACGAAGCAAAAAATGAACAAGGAAGGATAGGAAGTAGAATAGCTGAACTAGAACAAATCCTGAACAACTCTGAGGTCATCGAAAATATGGATTCAACTCAGATTTCTGTGGGTTCGTGGGTTCTCATAAAGAACCTAAACACGGGTGAAGAACGCTCGGTGAGGCTTGTCAACCCACAGGAAGCCGATGTGTTCTCCAACAAAATAAGTGTCGACTCACCTGTGGGTAGGGCTTTAGTTGGAAGAAAAGTTGGTGAGATTGTGAAACTGAAGGCTCCTTCGGGTTCTGTCAGATATGAAATAATCGGTATAAGCATTAAATCGATGGAGCAAGAATGAGGTGATCTTGTGATAGAAGAAGTACGCAAACAACGTGCAAAAGAAGTGGAGGAACTCAGGTCACATGGAATCAACCCATACCCATACAGATTTGAAAAGAGGCATGATACCAAGGCAATTCGTCAAGCCTATGATTTTCTTCAACCTGGACAGCTATTGGAGAACGAAAAGATCATAACGGCAGGTCGAGTGATGACGATCAGGTTGCACGGCAAGTCGTGTTTCTTTACGGTACGTGATTTCGAAGGTAAGATTCAAGCCTATATCAGACAAGAAGAGGTCTTAGAGCAAAAGTATGAAATTTTCAAAAAGTATATTGCGCCGGGTGATTTTGTAGGCATAATTGGATTTCCTTTCAAGAGCAAGACAGGAGAATTGACCATATATGTCAAAGAGTATCAACTTTTGAGTAAGGCAAGAAGGCCTCTTCCGGAAAAATGGCATGGTCTTAAAGACAAAGAAGTGGCATACAGAAGACGTTATGTGGATATGATAGCCAACGATTCGACCTTGGAGAGATTCAAGATTCGTTACCAGGCCATTTCTTTCATAAGAGATTTCTTGACCAAAAGAGGATTTGTCGAAGTTGAAACGCCCATATTGAATTTCATACCCGGTGGCGGTGCAGCAAAACCCTTTGTTACAAAACTTGAAGCCCTAGATTGTGAAATGTATTTAAGAATAGCACCTGAGCTTCATCTAAAAAGGTATATAGTTGGTGGGTTTGAAAAAGTGTTCGAGCTTGGTAAGAATTTTAGGAACGAAGGTATATCGTACAAACATAGCCCGGAATTCACATCTATTGAAGTATACCAAGCCTATGCAGATTATCACGACATGATGGAACTTACCGAGACGTTGATCTCAAGTCTTGTATTTCATTTATACGGTTCCTACAAAATAAACTACCAAGGCACTGAACTCGATTTCACTCCTCCTTGGAGAAGACTTAAAATGAGAGAGTTTATAAGAGATAAACTCGGTGTCGATATACTCGAAGATGAAGAACGAATACTTGAGAGGACTTTGAAAGATAAAGGTGTGGAACTGGATACAAACACGAGAGCAAGAATGATCGAAAAACTTTGGGATCTGGTTGAAGATCAAGTCATTCAACCCACCTTCTTGATGGATCACCCAGTTGAAATCTCTCCTCTTGCGAAAAGACATAGGGAAGATCCCAGATTGACTGAAAGATTTGAGCCCATTATTTATGGGATGGAGCTGGGTAATGCATTCAGTGAATTGAATGACCCGGAAGATCAACTCGAAAGGTTCAAGTCCCAGTTAAAACTCAGGGATGCTGGTGATGAAGAGGCACACAGAATGGATTTTGATTTCATAAGGGCTTTGGAGTATGGATTGCCGCCCACAGGAGGGCTTGGGATAGGTATCGACAGATTGATGATGCTTCTGACAGATTCACCATCAATTAGAGATGTCATAGCCTTTCCACTTGTAACTCAAAGTGATGACGAAGACGTAACTGAAGGGAGTGCAGCAGAATGAGAGAATGGTTCAAGAGATGGCAAAAGGTCATAGTCTGGATTATAGCTGGTTCTTTCATCGCTGGGATAGCTTGGTGGTCGGTTGCTAGCTATTTCTCTGGAAGGACTCCAACTGGGAATTCTTCTATTGATCAAGCGGTTGGTTATATCAAAATCAAAGGTTCATCGATCTTGGATGTTGCAACATGGGTCTTGCCATCGGAACTTGATAGCGAGTACAGTAATCTCCTCAGCAGGTATGGTATAAATATGCTTGACCCACTATTCCAGGAGCCACAGCAAAAAGCTAGTTTACTTACACAGTTGCTGAGAGAAAAGGTGATAATACATTACGCCAAAGAAAATAAGTTAACTGCTACAAAAAAGGAGATAGAGGCTAAACTGAACGAATACAAGAAACAGATAGAGAAAGATCAATACTTATCCCAGTATTTTAAACAGTACTATGGAAGTGTTGATGCCTATCTGACAAAGGTTTTAAAGCCAGCGATTGAAAAATCCCTGATTCAAGAAAAGGTAATGAACAGTGTTGCAAAGATAGATACGGATGAAATGAAGAAGTATTTTGAAGAAAATCTGGATCTTCTGAGGCAAAAATACGACAAAGCCGATGTGAAATTGTTATCTTTTTCTGATGAAAATCAGGCAAAAACTTTTATGGGAAAACTTCTGAAACTTGACTTCGATTCTGCTGCGAGCGAAATGAACCTGAGTGTAATGAATTATCCTGGTCTGACTCGTGGTATCTTCGATGAAAAATATGAAAATGACATATTCTCCGGTGCAACCGGGACCGTTATTGGTCCAGTTCCACTGGGCAGTTCATGGTATGTCCTGCAAGTAGAAAACGCATCGATTATTAAAGATTTCGATTCTTTCATGCTATCAGATGCCTATGAGACAGAAAAGGGTTCATTGCAGTCACAGAAAATGCAGAAATGGTATGACAGTTTTGTGAAACAGAACGATATAGAACTAGTTTTTGCAAACGAGATTTACGATTACTGGAAAAGGATCAGTGAAACGTCAACATTGACCGAGCTTGAGCAGATTCAAGAAAATCTCAAGAAAAGAGTATTTTCTCAAGATGGCACTGTACTCTCAGACGCGCCTGATACACTCAAGAGTGCGTACATCGTCTTGATTGAAAAAATTCAGGATTCTTTAGGTTCAGACAATAGTGAATCTAAACAAAAATGGGAAAAATTAGAGGGCGAGAGAAAGCTACTCGTGAAGAATCTGTACGAACAGTACCCCAGTTCGTTAGAGGTAGTCAGACGCATGTATGATTTTGATAAAGAGAATTTGCAAGTCAAGTACAATTACTTCTCCTTGCTCTATTCTGAAATAAAACCTTATCTATATCCTGAATATCTTCAGTACTTACTCCAAAGTATTATAGAAGTTCAATCAGGTTTTTCAAGTATAGCACTGGATACAAAGGCATCTACAGAGATGCGTGCAAGTTCATATTACAATCTTTATGATCTGAGTAAATCCCTTGAGGACGCAACAAGTGCAAGATTTTACTTGGAAGAACTCAGAAAGATCGATCCAAATTACATTGATTTTGAAGCAGCACTCGGTGAACTCAAATAGAAACGCCACAAAAAGGTAAAAGCGGGCAAAAGCCCGCTTTTATTTGGCTGGGGCGGGAGGATTCGAACCTCCGAATGTCGGATCCAAAGTCCGATGCCTTACCAGCTTGGCGACGCCCCACCGTGTTATAATTTTACCATCGTCAGGGAACAACGTCAACAGTTTAAAGGGGTGATGTATTTTGGAAAAAATAAGACTTAAGATCAAAAATAATAACGAAGAATTAACAATTGAACGAGGTGAAAAATTGATAGATCATCTTTCCAGATACGTCAAAGATCATGAAACCCCGATTGTTGCAGCAAAGGTCGATAATGCAATCGTGGAATTGAATAAGCCACTTGACAGAGGTGGAGTGGTTGAATTCATAGATCTTTCTACCATGGATGGTTTGAGAATCTACCAAAGAGGTGTACTATTCTTGTTACACATGGTGTTGAAAGAACTTTATAGAGACTACCAATTGTGGGTATTACATTCCATCGGTAACGCCCTGTACTGTGAATTGAGGAAAAATGGCGAAAGAAAGAGCTTTACAGACGAAGATGTTTCCAGAATAAAGAACAGAATGTGTCAGCTGGTCCAAGAGAATATCCCCTTTGAAAAGCGTGAATTTTACAAAAACGAAGCTTTTGAGATTTTCTCTAGCCAAGGTGATGTTGACAGAATAAGGTTGTTCAAGTTCAGGAAGAAGAAGACAATAAAACTTTACAGATGTTTGGGATACTATGATTATTACTATGGTTACATGCCGCCGAGTACTGGTTATCTAAAATATTTTGATCTTGAAAACCAAAAAGACGGTTTACTATTGATCCTACCAGATAGGTCTGATCCGAAAAATATCAAAAGGCCGAATCCCTTACCAAAATTGTCCTCGGTTTTCCTGGAGTATGCTCGATGGCTTGATGTAATAGGAATAAACACGGTGGCTGATTTGAATGAACTCATTGCAACTGGCGAACGCACTGTGATCGATCTAATGCTGCTTAGTGAAGCATTACACGAGAAGAAAATCGCTCAAATTGCCGAACAATTTGCCAACAGTGGTGCTCGGTTGATCCTCATAGCTGGTCCATCTTCTTCGGGTAAGACTACCTTTGCAAAACGTTTGCTGATTCAGTTGAAGGTTTTTGGTTTCAAACCGCTGAGTATTTCTCTTGATGATTACTTCGTAGATAGAGAAAAAACACCTCGGGACGAATCAGGAAATTTTGATTTTGAGGCAATTGAGGCAATAGATCTGGAGCTCTTCAACCAGCATCTGATAGATTTATTAGAGGGCAGAGAGGTGCGATTACCTCGATTTGATTTTAAGACAGGTAGAAGAATCTGGTTAGACAAACCAATCAAGCTTGATAAGAACCAGCCAATAGTTGTTGAAGGTATCCATGGTTTGAATGAGAGATTGACTTCTTCAATAGATAGATCGTACAAATTTAAGATCTATGTCAGTGCATTGACCCAGCTCAATCTTGATGCGCATAATAGAATAACGACAACAGATACGAGGTTGCTGAGGAGGATTGTACGTGATTACAAATTCAGAGGACATTCGGCGTTAGATACACTTAGAATGTGGCCAAGCGTGAGAAGAGGAGAAGAAAAGTACATCTTTCCATTTCAGGAAGAAGCAGATGTTATGTTCAATTCAGCAATTGTATATGAACTCGCCGTGCTTAAGATCTTTGCAGAACAGCTCTTGGTTCAGATCCTTCCAGACGAACCCGAGTATTCGGAGGCATTAAGATTGACAAAGCTTTTAGATTACTTTCTGCCAATCACCAATGTTGAAGATATACCAAGGAGTTCTATACTCAGAGAATTTGTTGGAAGGAGTGTTTTTAAGTATTGAAAAGATTGCTGCTTTTCCTTTTGATCATTGTTTCGGTGAAGAGTTTTTCATTTGACCTATACGTTGGTAAGAAACTTATATACTCATCGGCGGATCTTGAGAATATAATGAGCTGGTCATCCTTTGTTTCCTTCATGGAGAATTACGCAAGAATGATGGGAATGGATAACCTCTCGACTGGTGAAATCGGTGATTTTCACTATCTCGTTTGGAGGGGTCACACCGTTGGCTATGCTATGAATTCTAATGTGTTTGTAGTAGATGGTGTTACAACCAGAAGTAAAGCCGTTCCTGTAGACAATATTTTATCGGTATTTCAGCTTCCTTTCCTTCGGAGGGAATCAGAAATCGTTTTGGCTGATATGATAATAAACAAAATAATTAAGACAGATGATATAATTGATATAGTTTATGATGGTGCAAATGAGCTTGTATTTGTGCAGAAACAAAATCAGATAGAAGTTGTGAGTAATAGTTTTGTTGCAGTGAATGGCTATATTTATAAACCTGGCGAGCTCGTTTTGGTCATCCAGACTGACAAAAAAATCGACCAAAAGATTGAAATGCCTGGACTAACACGTGTCGTACTCATCAAAGAGACTTTCTTGAATGATAAGGTCGTTACACTGAAATTTGGAGAGGTTTCCCAAATTCCCGAAGATGGTATTCTAATTTTCTATTCAGACGGTGACGATAGAATCATCATCAGGCCTTATTCGCCAGATTTTGAAGGTTCCGATTGGCCAGTTTATGCACAAAACAAGAGGATAGCTCAACAAATAGCCACGCGTTTCGGTCTCAAATTGGAGTTATGTCCATTGTATAGCCTACCTGTGGGAAGAATAGCGATGGTTTTGTTGCTTTCAGACGATACCAAGATACAGAAGATCGAGGAGTATCTGAAGGAGTTGCTTCGGTAAATGAGAAGACAATTGTTGATTTTTTTAGTTCTGCTACCAGTTGTCATCTTTTGTAGAAATTACGTCCTATTTTATTTGGACCAAAAGTTGTTGCCAGTCAGTGTGACTGTGAGTTATGATAAAGATGACGCACTGAACTTCTTGTTTGATAAACTTGCAGAGCCAGTACCAGGTACAGTGAGCTTTGTTCCAAGGAATCTTCTGAGGGCGTATTTTTTCGTTGAAAAAGCCTTGGTCATCGATCTTAGATCAACAGTCTTAGTAGGTATCGATTTTCAACAGGAACGGTATTTGATCCATCAACTTTTGAGGACCGTTTTTGAAAACTTCAAGGCGATAGATTCTGTTTACATTACAGTCGATGGTAAAAGGAAAGATAAACTTGTTAATTATGTAGATGTGCGTTACGGATTTCCAAAACAAATATGGTCCAGCTGGCCAATTGAGGGAGAGAGATGAAAAGCAATCTTGTGAAACTCAACGACAGGGTACTGCTTGCCTTTGAAGATGGTTCAAATTTCATAGTGCAGGTTCAGGATGGAACTCTTGGTACTCACAAAGGCATCATTGATTTAACAACTTTGATTGGCAAACCCTACGGCAGTAGGTGTGAGTCAAAAAATGGTAATTACTTTAGAATAATGCGTCCTCGACTTGTTGATGAGATTTTCAAGATGAATAGGAGGACACAAATTGTTTACCCAAAAGATATGGGCTATATATTGTTGATGCTTGATGTAAAAGAAGGCGACCTCGTGATAGACGCTGGAATTGGTAGTGGAGCTATGTGTGCAGCCCTTGCAAGGTGTGTTGGCCCCTCTGGAAAAGTTTTTGCATACGAGAAGAGGGAGGATTTTAAAAATCTTGCACAATCCAATCTATCAAAATGGGGATTGTTAGAAAGAGTTGTTGTTAAACTAAGGGATATAAAAGAAGGCTTCGACGAGACTGCAGATGCCATTTTTTTAGATGTGCCTGATCCCTGGAATTATATCCTCCATTGTTACAACGCATTGGTCGGATCGGGTAACATAGCTATTGTATGTCCAACGACCAATCAAGTGCAGATGGTTCTTGCGGAGCTTGAAAAGTATAGTTTTGTTGACATCGAAGTATGGGAAAGCCTTTTTAGACAATACAAACCTGTCCACGAAAGACTGAGACCATTTGATAGAATGGTGGCTCATACGGCTTTTATGATATTCGCGCGAAAAGTAAGTGAGTTTTGAGGAGGGATGAGAATGAAAAGAAATTCTTTGTTATTTGTCATCGTGCTCTCAATCTCCGTGATTGTGGCAAGTTGGATTCTTTCGGCTGCCATTACACCAAAAGATGTGAATAAAGCGCTTGAACCTTTTTATCAGACCCTATCATACATATTGAATGCCTATTATCAGAGAGATCAGATTAATTTGAACAAACTCATGGATTCTGCCATAGACGGTCTGGTAAAAGGTTTGGGTGATGACTTTTCTTATTATGAAAATCCCCAAGCGATGCAAGAAAAGCAAATAGAACTCGAGGGAGAATATGGCGGACTCGGTATTGAGGTCACGTACGACAGTGAATACAAAGCCGTGAAAGTTGTGTCACCAATGTATGGTACGCCTGCATGGAGAGCCGGTCTGAAAGCCGGTGATAGGATAGTCACCATAGATGATCAACCTGTCAGTGAGATGGAATATATGGAAGCAGTGAGAAGGCTGCGTGGACAACCTGGATCGACAGTTAGGATAAAGGTCCTCAGAGAAGGTGTTGATTCTCTGTTGACTTTTGAGATCGTAAGAGAGAAGATACAGATAATTCCTGTAAAGCATGCATTCATTGAAACATCCAAAGGGCGAATTGGATATACACTCATAACGAGGTTTGGAGCAAAGACATCGGAAGAGATGTCAGAGGCGCTGAACGAAATCTTTCAGAAGGGTGTCAAAGGTTTGATCATAGACCTAAGGAACAACCCTGGTGGATACTTAAACAGTGCCATCGAGGTTGCAAGTTATTTCATAGACAAGGGCGTTGTTGTTAAAACGAAAAACGGATATGGAATCGAAGAAGTTTATGAATCTAAGGGCAACAATTATCCAAATGTACCGATCGTTGTTTTGGTGAATAAAGGTTCCGCTTCGGCATCTGAAATATTGACAGGAGCTTTGAAAGATTATCAAATTGCGAAGGTTGTTGGTCAAAGGACCTTTGGAAAAGGATCAGTTCAGACGGGGTTTCCACTCAGTAACGGTGGGACGCTCTATTTGACCACAGCACATTACATGACACCATCTGGAAAGGACATTCACAAAATAGGAATCGATCCAGATGTTTTTGTTGAAGAAGCCTCAAG
Organism: uncultured Pseudothermotoga sp.; assembly: GCA_937995655.1. Lineage (GTDB taxonomy): Bacteria > Thermotogota > Thermotogae > Thermotogales > DSM-5069 > Pseudothermotoga_B. The sequence goes on from CALKJI010000005.1 coordinate 35,943, forward strand.
TACTGAACGTGTTTCGACTGCGGTAGATTATACTAAGAAGGTTATTGAAATTGACATGAATGATCCCTACATAATTAAAGGACTGGAGGTTCTTATGGAGATGGTTAAATGACATCTGCGGGAATGGCTGTGGTGGTTTTCCTCGTTTGTTTCACTGTTTTCTTACTTATTTATTTTTCAGTGAACAGACAGGGTGAATTCTTCACCATAAACCCATTCCCGCGTGTCGTAATAGCTTCACCCTTCGGTCCGTTGCTGGACGAACTTAAAGTCATCGCGGAACAAATTTTTTTTTATAAAAGGGCACTTTCCATGGGACAAAAGATAGTATTAAACTTGTCATTCAAGGACTCTGTCGTTCATGTAGGATCATTTTCTGCGTATTCAGAAATGATAAATGAAATCGAAAAAAAGTCCGGTACAAGACCGGCTGAAAAGAAAATCATTTTGAAAATACAAAATTATGAATACTTGATACATGCTTCCTTTGTTTTCAACGATGTCCTATTTATATATAGGCCAAGAGTTGTTTTAGCAGATAAGGGATATACTCTTGGTGACCATATTGACGTTGCAAAGGTGATCTTGATGGCTCTGAATGGTGAGGGACCAGATATCGATCTGCAGCAAAGTGAAGAACAATTGCTGAGCTCGCTTGTGCTGATGTCTCAAAGGTATGGTATAGAGGTGGTAAAAACCAAATGAGCTATTTGGGACTTCTATATTCACCAAAGAAAATAGCAAAGGTTGCTGACTATTGGACTTTGTTGATACCTTTCATACTCACCAACACACTGTGGTTTTCCTTGTCCGATAAGATACGGTATGTACTTTTGAATACAAATTATTTTGTTGGTTATATTCAATTCAACACAATAGTCTTTGTCTATGTTACCATTCTTTGTGGAGTCACTGCATTGGTTGAGAGAGATTTCAAAAAGATCTTTTCGATGCCATTGTTTTTCCTTCCTTATCTTTTTGTACCAATCTATTTCAGGATTCTTGAATTTTTTGGTTTACCTTCTATACTTTCTCTTTCCATAGGTTTTGTTCATTCCTTGTTATCTTCTTTTGATTACTATAAACCATCAGTTCACGTAATTCGGACGATTGCTTGTATCCTGGTGATGATGGTGGTGAGACGGTGGTTTACGGTAACTTTGTAGTGAAGTATCGGTTGTTACTTCTCATAATCTTTGCTGTTCTTTCGGTTATACTTGGGTACTATGGAATAGCAAATCTCACCATCAATTCAGATTTAGCCAGTCTTGCCCCTGCAGGTGCAGATTCTTATGCCGAGCAGATCGACTTCTTGGTTCAAAAATTGTCTTCAAATACCCTTACCATAATCGCTTACACAGATGGGAATGTAGAGAGGGCCAAATCGGCCTTGGAAAAACTGAAGGAGAAGTTTGAACAAACTGATTATATTGTTGAAACGATGAAGCTCGACAATCCCGAAGTCTTTGTCAAATATGGATTTCTGGCAATGGATTCCAGTAGTCTAAAAGGTATAAACAATTCTTTCAATTTGAATATCAACAATATGTTGGATTTCTCAGAATATAGGAAACTCGCACAGTCCTTTATGACCGTTGAACAGTTGTTGAAAGAATACGAAAAAAGAAAAGGTATAGAACAATACACAATGGTTTCACCTGACCAGCGTGTGATCATAATCAATTTTGTGTTGAAAGACAGCATCATAGATGTTGGGCGTGTTAGTCGATCCATAATGGATCTGAAAAAGATCGCTGAGCAAGTTACAAAAGAAACAGGTGTGAGGCTTCTTTTCACAGGTACCGCTGTAGGTGTTTTTGAGTCCAATGAACAGGTGGCGAAAGACTTTCTCTTGACAACCCTTATATCCTTTACCGGCATCTGTCTTGTGATTTACATAGGTTATGGAAGTATTTCCATTCTAGGACTTTTGCTAACGTCAATGGCTGTGGCCATGTGTATAACCCTGGGAATTACAAAATTATTTTTGGGTGAGATAAACATCGTGACCTCCTTTGTAAACGCAATGGTTCTTGGATTAGGTATCGACTATGGAATTCACATGATCACAAAGGTGACCTCCCATGCACAAGAGGGGAAAGTCGAAGAAACTACCGTAACAACTGCTATTTCTGAGTTCATGCGTCCAGCCAGTGCAGCTCTTTTGACAACGATAGGTGCTTTTTCTTCCATGTTCTTTGGTTTGTCAAAACCATTCGTGCAGATGGGTTTATTTGCCATAATAGGTCTGTCTATATTCTTTGTCACGATGCTTTTGTTTCTTCCATCACTTTTACTTGTCTTTAGACCGAAGGTGAGAGAAAACAGGAATCGAATGGACTTCTCCTTTTTCTTCAGAGGTAAGACAAAGCAATTGATCAGGATCGTAACCATAGGCGTAGTTTTTGCTTTCTTACCTTTGGGAATACTGAACCTAAAAAATTATTGGTATACTCCTTCAGGGTTAGTCTCAGAAAAAGCAGAGTCTTCAGTGGCCTTTGAAGAAGTCAAAAGAAGTTTTCAGAAAGTTGGTTTTGGAGAGATCTGTGTTTTAGCCGACGATCTTGAAGATCTAAAGAGAATAGACTATATCATAAGAAATTCTGGTTTCCTCATTGCACCACTCTCTATTTTGAACATCTTGGAATATGCATCTGATGATGTTGTAAAAGCTTTGCCAAGCGTCTATTCTAATCTATTTGAGGTAGTGAATAATCCTGTGTTGATCGCTTTGTTCAAAAGAGTTGGGGTATACAGCCAGATCCTTGAGATGCTGTCGATGGTGCGAAATTCCAAGAATATGCAGAACATATTAGATGAATTGAAGAAGGATGTCCCAATGTTGTTTTACGAAAGGGGAGGTAAAACAAAATTTGTCTTGTACACCGACACCATCCAAGATCTTTATAAACAGAACAGAATAAAGGAAGTCTACAACTTTTTTCAGAGAAACAATGTCAAATCCTATGGTTATCCGGCAATACTTTACAATGTAATGAACGACATGAAAGGGACAATTTATTGGCTTTCCTTTTTCGTTTGTCTTGGTGTTCTTGGTATGTTATTGATAGATACAAGATCAGTGAAGACAACTTTATTGATACTTAGCTCGGTTATTGTTTCGATCGTAGTCGCTTTTGGTATAGGTTCGATTCTCGGAGTTCATGCTACTTTCATGACATTACTTTTGATACCAATACTTGTTGGGACAGGTGTAGATGGCTTAATCCATATGTATCATGTATCAAGAGCTAAGGATTTTGATGGACTCGTGCGAACGTTGAAATCAATCACCTTCTGCACCTTTACAACGGTTGTTGCTTTTGGTAGTTTCTCATTGGCAGAGGGGAAACTTTTGAAAGAATTTGGCATCTTGATGGGGATGGGGCTGTTAATAAACTGGCTCATAGCAATCTTCGTAACAGAATATTTTTTCAAAGGTGGTGATATTGTTGAAAATCGCCATGTTCACTGATACATACATACCACAGGTTAATGGGGTAGCGACGTCGGTCAGCCTCTATAAGCGAGCTCTTGAGAAACTTGGTCATGAAGTTTATGTAGTGGCCCCGATAGGTCCTAAAGATGACAGTATTTTTGCGATAGGTGGAATACAATTTAAGTGGGAGAAAAACCATGTGATACCTAACAGTGGAAGATTATTGCCATTGCTGAACTTCGTACGACAGAAAAAAATAGAGGTGATTCACAGTCACGCTCCTTTTGCACTTGGTTTTAGAGCACTTACTGTTCAAAGGCGGTTGCAGATCCCGCACCTTCATACTTACCATACCTTGCTGGTGGAATACAGACATTATATTCCAAAGCCGCTCACTCCTTCTGCAAGGAGTGTAGAGGAATTTTCGGCGTGGTTTTGCAACAAGGTAAATAGGGTGATCGCGCCTACCCAAAAGATCAAGGATGAACTGCTCAGATATGGTGTGAACAGACCTGTAGATGTGATTCCAACGGGTATCGATGTGGAGCTCTTTGACAGTGCAGATGAGTTCAACATAAGAAAGCGTCACAACATCGACGACAGAACAAAGATCCTTTTGTTTGTTGGGAGACTCGCGAAGGAAAAGAATGTGGTCTTTGTGATCCAAGTTCTGAAAGAGTTGCTACAGAGAAAACTTGACGCTCACTTGATTATCGTAGGTGATGGCCCTGAAAGAAATTCTTTGGAAAAGGTCGTCAGAGAATTTGACATAGAATCACATGTGACTTTCACTGGATATATGCCAAGAAAGGTACTTGTAAATTACTATAGACAAGCTGATTTGTTCACCTTTGCATCGGAAAGCGAAACCCAGGGTTTGGTAGTACTTGAGTCACTTGCAGCAGGCACACCTGTGGTAGCGGTAGCGAAGATGGGTATAGCTGATGTGTTGGAAGATGGGCAAGGCGCACTGCTGATAAAAGAACCCATTCTTTCGGAATTTGTCGAAAAAATTGAAGGGTTACTCTGTGACACAATTTTTTATGAACGTATGTGCCAGATTGGAAAGCAATATGTCATCAAGAATTGGTCAATAGATGCAAAAGCTCTTCTGCTAGAGGCTTCCTATAGAAAGGCCATTGAGGAGGGAGCATGTCAGCATGATTTCCGCGATAATGTCTGGATTGAAATCATGGTGGAAAAGATGCGAAATATCCCTGCAAGAATCTTTGAAACCATCAACAGTGGAGGTGTAAAAGGTGTTAGGGTTAAACATCTTACTCGGTCACGTCGTAGCTGATCATGCTTTCACAAACAATGCGAAGATCCGAACTTATTCTGGTATTAAGTTGATTGGTCATATCATCTGGTCGGTTTTGGCGATCTTGGCTTTTACTTTCGATACACTCTTGAAATCCTTTACAGGGATTGCTATATTAGCTGGTTTTTCCTCTTTTCACGCCATTCTTGATGTCTTGAGGGTGAAGTGGTACCAGAAAAACAAGAAGGTTATCGATCTCATTGAACTGATCGGTATTGCTGTAGCGCTTACGATCAACTTGATCTTTGCTTCTTTGCTTCAAAATTCTTACCTATCTCCGCAGTTTGTACAGTACCTCATGGGCATGAGTGTTGTTTCGGTAGGAATTACCTACATTTTTCGTAATTATTATCCAGGCGATGAGTTCTTGCCCGATGTAGATGGCATATCTGAAAGACTTGCCATCTTTGTTTTCACCTTGGCATCAAAGCCATTACTTACTCTGATCAGCATAGGCATTGGGTTACTGTACAGGCTTCTATTTGTGAAAAGAGTGAACCACACCTGGTGGATCAGTCCTGTGAGTGGGATCCTTTTGAGCCTTTTGTGGAAGTGGATCATCTATTCATGATAGGCGAAAAGGTCATTTGGGTTGCAACTTTGCCCTCTACAAACGATTTTGTAAAAGAAAATTGGCAAAGGCTGTTGCACGGAACTGTTGTGGTTGCTGAATATCAAACGGCTGGTAAGGGTAGGTATAACAGATACTGGCATTCGCCAGAAGGTGGTTTATGGTTTTCAATTCTCTTCAAGCCAAGGAAACAGATCAAGCCAACCTTTTTCACAAAAATTTGTTCTGTTGCCATCGTCAAAGCACTCTCCTTGACTGAGGTAGATACAAGGATCAAATGGCCAAATGACATTTACTGCGAAGGTAAAAAGTTGGCTGGCATTTTGAGTGAATCTGTTTTTGAAGAGAATACATTGAAGGCAGTCATTGTAGGCATTGGTATCAACGTGAATAATACTATTCCTCAGGAGCTAAGAGACAAGGCAATAAGCCTTCATGAGATTTCTACTAAGGTTTATGATACGCGGATAATTCTTAGACTCCTTCTTAAGTACATCAATCAACTGTTGAAAAGATACTCAAATGAACCTGAAGCACTGACAAGAATCTGGAAAGGTTTGTTGATTCAAAAAGAGGGACAAATGATAACTTTCAAATTAAACGATGTCATAAAGACAGGAAAGATTGTGAAAATAGACGATGAAAAGATTATCTTAGAAGTAGAGAATCAACAGATGCAGTTGAGTTCTTTAGAGATTCTAGAGCCTCGGTTGATTTAAGATGTCGTATTCTGTCTCTGAGATCACAAGTACAACTACCTCTTTGAATGGATGAATAATTTTCACAGTATCACCAGGTTTTATTTCATAGGACGGTTTGACCACCCTGTCATTGACCAAGACTTTTCCGTGCAAAAGCATCTGCTGAGCTATTGTTCTTCTTTTCACTAACCTTGTTGATTTGAGATATTTATCTATTCTCAATATCTTGTCCTCCCTTTCTATTCTATTATAGCGCGACCCTGTGAGATGTTCATTTGTTCTTTACGGCCAGTATTTGCTGAAAAGAATCATGTTATAATTCTATCAACACCTCATAGAGGAGCGCAAAAGCAATGAAATGGTTAGTCTTTCTGTGTACTGCAGTCGTATGTTGTTGTTTTCCAATAACACTGAAAATTGGTGTTTATCACAATCCTCCTTTGATAGATTTTTCCGATGGCAAAGTATCTGGTTTGTATGCTCAGATACTTGAACAAATACTGTCACAGAACAACTGGAAAGCCGAGTATGTTTTCGACGATTTCAATTTATTGCTCAACAGACTCAAAGACGGACAGATCGATCTCATGACGGCGATAGCCTACACGCCAGATCGTTCTAAACTGTTCGATTTTAACAACCAAGCAGTGATAATCAACTGGGGTGTTGTTTGCGTGAAAGAGACCTTGAAGAGCTTGTTAGATCTTCAAAACAAGGTAGTCGCAGCAGTTGAAGATGATGTTTATGGTGATTATTTCAGAAAACTAGTCGAGGAATTCAAGATGAACGTAAGATACTTCTACGTTCAGGACTATGAAGCAGCCTTTAAAGCTGTTAAGAATGATCTGGCCGACGCCTGCGTTGTCAGTCGAATCTTCGCTCATAAGAACGCATCACGCTATTCATTGAATGTCAGTGGGATAGTCTTCTCACCTGTAGAACTAAGATTTGGACTTACCAAAGGTTCAGAGAAAAATCAGCTACTTATAGAAACTATAGACAGTTATCTGTATCAGATTAAATCTGACCAGCAGGGTTATAACCAATTACTTAGTCGTTATCTTGGTATATATGTAGAGAAGAGTGTGCTTCCTGATTGGGTTAGAACGATTTTGATCTCAACGGCTGTTGTGATAGGATTGTTTGTCTTGTGGACGACCTCTTTGAGAAAAATGGTGACAGCTCGCACTAGTGAGTTGAACAAAACTTTACAGGAACTCCATAAGAAGAAGGAAGAATTGCTTGCGGCAAATGAGGAAATTACAGCACAAAGTCAAGAATTGGAAGCCACGAATGAGGAACTAAATAAAACGCTGACTCTACTGGAAAAAGCAATCCACAGGTTCACCAAATCTATGGACCTTTTGGACAAAATTGCTACTTTCACAAAAGATGAAGAATTCTGCTGGAACTTTCTTGACATGGTAAGATCTGTGGTTCCCACCTGTTCGGTAGCCTTTTCATACATGAATTTGGGATACCTTTATACGAAAGATGGCGCCAGAATAATCTGGACAATTTATGGTCATGATCTACCTTACACTCTTGATGAGAAGGTCTATGAAACTATCAACATTGAATCAGCGAACAACTCGAGTTTGACTCTTTTCAACCATTCAGAACAAAATCTTACAAGTGATATCATCAATTTGGTGAAAAGTCTCCTGAATATAGCAAGAGTCTTTCTCAAGCTAAGAACCTTTGAGGCCAATGAAAGGCAGTTTGTCAAAAGAATTAATGATGTTTTGATTACCATTTTAAACTACCATGAACCCTATACGGCTTCACATTCAAATCGATCCAGCGATTATGCCGTGGGAATTGCAAAACGTTTGTTTTTGGACGATGAAGCGGTCGTGAGGGTTTACTGGGCAAGTCTCATTCACGATATTGGAAAGATCGTGATACCAAGAGAAATATTGAACAAAAGTTCAAAGCTGTCGCCGGAAGAATTTGAAGTAGTGAAGACTCATCCAGTTGTAGCTGCTGACCTACTGAGAATGGCGGGATTGGATGATATAGCTAAGATAGTGCGCCATCATCACGAGCGATTCGATGGAGCTGGTTATCCAGACGGCTTAAGGGGTGAGCAAATACCGATCGAATCAAGAATCATTGCGGTGGTGGATGCGTATGACGCTATGACCAGCGAAAGATCTTACAGAAGAATGCTAACGAATGAAGAAGCAATCGAGGAACTCAAGGCAAACTCTGGCACTCAGTTTGACCCTTTGATTGTACGCACATTCATTGAGTTACTGAAAGATTCAAAGAAGGAGTGATAACTTTGATCTATTTTTACTTGCTGGCTACACTGCTTATTTGGTCTTCCATGGAGGTTCTCACCAAACCCATGATGAATCAAGTCGATCCTTTCTTTGTGACCTTCTTCAGATTTTTTATTGGAGGTCTTTTTTTGTTGATCTTCATCCGTAAAAAGATACCATTGAGAGATTTGACTCTAATTGCTTTGATTGGTTCCATCAATGGCCTATTGTCGATGTCACTTTTGCAATTTTCTGTTAAATTGTCAAACGCATCAACGGCGGCGACACTCGTTGCTACTAATCCCTTGTTTGTGACAGTTTTTTCGGCATTGCTTGGTAAAGAAAGACTCACGACAAAAAGGCTTTTGAGTGTTGGCATGGGATTAGCGGGGGTCTTGATCCTCTCTTATGGCAGGATAGAGGGTGATAGTGTTGCCGGTTTGCTCTGTGGCATTGGTGCCGCGATAACATTTGCTCTCTACGTGGTACTTATGAGGGATTTCACGTCAAAATATGGCTCGGTGAATGCCACAGCAGTATCAATCTTTGCATCGGGAATGATATATGGTGTACTGCTCGTTTCAACTAGGAGTCTGAATGTGCCCCATATAGGTATCTGGCAATGGTTTATTCTAATCTACGCCGGTGTTTGTGTAACGGGACTTGCATATGTTACCTACTTTAAAGCGATGGAAAAACTTGGGCCGTCTCGAACGAGCCTTGTTTTTTACCTCAAACCAGCCGTTGCAAGTTTTTTGGCTTTCCTGATCCTTTCAGAACCGATTGGTATCTTCAAGTTCCTGGGTACTGGTATCATTATATTTGCGTTACTGTTGAGGTGAGAATATCTTTTGTGGGGAGGTGGTGCGGTGAAAACTGTCATGTCAGTTTTCTTCTTAGTAATCTTGATGGTGCTTTTGAATGCCGATCAAATGGTGATGTCTCCCACCATTGGCATGATCGAAGAAGAGTTTCATGTAACCGATGCACACATAGGTCTAGTGGGAGCTGTCTTCACTGTTTTAGGTGCGCTGATAAGCCTGATATGGGGTTATTTGTCTGACAAGTACAATCGAAAAAATTTGTTGATTTACTCTATCCTTGTTGGAGAAGTTCCCTGTCTTATGACAGCCTTTTCTACATCCTTTGGTCAACTCTTTTTCTGGCGTGTACTGACTGGAATTGGTGTAGGTGCTAGTTTTCCGATTGTATACTCTTTAGTTGGAGATATGTTTGACGAAGTAAATAGGGGAAAGGTCGTAGCTATCTTGGCATCTGCAATGTCTATAGGTGGCATTTTAGGTATGATCGTTGGAGGGTTCGTAGGTCCCACATTTGGTTGGAGGATTCCTTTCATATTGGTTTCCCTTCCCAATATATTACTTGCATTGATTGCAATGTTTGTGTTGAAGGAACCAAGAAGGGGTGCCTTTGAAAAAGGCATCGGCGAATTGGTACAAGCTGGATATGCATATCCAAAACTGCCAAAGATACAAGATTATGCTAAGTTGATAACAGTTAAGACCAATCTCTTCCTGTTCTTTCAAGGTATACTTGGTACAGTGCCATGGGGTGCTATACCTTACTTTCTCGTGGAATACTTTAGAAGGGAGAGAAATTTATCTATCGAAATGGCCACATTGATTTTCTTGGTTTTTGGCATAGGTAATATTCTTGGTACAGTCTTTGGTGGTTGGATCGGCTCAAAGTTATACAAAATATCTAAACCATCTGTACCAATCTTCTGTGCTGTCACTACAGCGCTTGGAGTATGGCTCACAGTTCTCACAATCGATTATTCGGCTGTTGGGTCAAGGGGTCTCATTATCCTTGGCGTGCTTGGTTTGTTCGCCGCGTTGATGGATAGTCTAACAGGAGCGAATGTAAAGTTCATGCTCTTGAATGTCAACGAACCTCAAGATCGAGGAAGGATCTTTTCCATTTTCAACCTGACTGATTCACTCGGAACTGGTGTTGGAAGATGGATTGGTGGCTCACTCTCGGTCCTCTTGGGCTCTCTTGGAGCTGCCATGAAGGTATCGGCGTATTTCTGGTTTGGTTGTTCAGTTTTCTTGTTTTTGCTGACCTTCTATTTTGCAAGGGATGTGCAGTCACTTGAACAAAAGATGATCGCGCTTGGACAAGAAAGGGGGTAGTTCGATGTTTGGGGAGAACTTTCTTTTTGGTGCATCGATGGCAGGGTTTCAAGTTGAAATGGGATATGCAAGAGATGACGTGGATCCAAACACAGATTGGTTTGTATGGGTCAGAGAACCTGAAAATCTCATAACGGGTGCCGTGAGTGGACATTTACCAGAATATGGTGTCGGATACTGGAACAATTATCCTCTTTTGCATCAACTTGCTGTAAATTTTGGAATGAATGCTCTTAGAACCAACGTTGAATGGTCCAGGATCTTTCCGAATCCCACCCTTGATGTTCAAGTTATCGTTGAGGTTCAAGACGGTATAAGAAAAGTACAAATAAACCAGGAAGATCTTCAAAAACTAGACAAGTTTGCAAACAAAGAGGCCGTTGAGCACTACAGACAGATTTTCAAAGACATGAAAGATCGCGGATTGAAAGTCATACTCAATCTATCTCACTTCACACTTCCACTTTGGATCCACGATCCAGTATCTGTCCATAAAGGCTTACAGACGGAAAAAACAGGCTGGGTGAACGATCAAACCGTTATAGAATTTGCCAAATTTGCTGCCTACGTTGCTTGGAAATTTGACGATCTTGTCGACATGTATTCCACGATGAACGAACCGAATGTTGTGAGTCAAATGGGATATATCATGAGCAGATTTGGCTTTCCACCATCTTATTTCAGCCCAGAAATGTACATAAAGAGCCTTTTGAACCAAGCACAGGCGCATGCGAGAGCGTATGACAGTATTAAATCGCTCAGTAAGAAACCTGTCGGAATAATCTATTCAGCCTCGGCGTACGAATCGGTGAACCAAGACAAGGTCATCGAAGAAAATGCCAACTATCTAATGAATTATCTTTTCTTGGATGTCATCACAAGTGGTAAAGTATTCTTTCAAGAACGTCAGGATTTGAAAAATAAAGTCGATTTCATTGGGCTGAATTATTACACAAGAACAGTGATAGACCGAATTAAACCGGTTGATTTTGGTGTGCTCTCGCTCGAATGGACTATCGTTGATGGCTATGGATACAATTGTGTACCAGGTGGTATCTCAAAAGACTGTAGGCCAGTTAGTGACTTTGGATGGGAGATATATCCAGAAGGTTTGTTGAAGGTTCTTAAGTTGATCTACAACAGATATAGGTTACCAATAATTGTGAGCGAAAATGGGATCGCAGATTCCAGAGATTGGCTCAGACCATACTATCTGGTAGGACACCTTTATGCTATAGAGAGGGCTATTCAAGAGGAGATAAAGGTAATTGGTTATCTACATTGGTCTATAGTTGATAATTATGAATGGGCAAGAGGATATCACATGCGCTTTGGACTTGCAGAAACAGATTATGAGACAAAGAAACTGACTCCAAGGCCGTCTATGTTCATTTTTAGAGAGCTCGTGAAAAATGGTAGTTGTGATAAGTTCTACAGATACCTCAAATCACCTTACGAAATATGGAGAATCTAAAGGTGGGAGTTAGCCCACCTTTTTCTTGAAAAGAGTATTCTCATAGAGTTGACTGTACACAAAAGCGCTACGCCAGTGTCTGCAAAAACACCTTGCCACATAGTCGCATTACCAGTTGCTGCAAGGGTTATGAAGAACAACTTAGTTGCGATTGCAAAGATTATGTTTTCTAGAACGATTTTCTTTGTCAATTTGGCGATCTCTATCGATTCAACTACTTTTATAGGTTCTCCACTCATGACAACAACATCTGCTATTTCAATAACAGCATCGTTGCCGAACCCATTCATGGCGATACCAACATCTGCTCTTGCGAGTGCTGGTGTATCATTTATACCATCTCCAACGAATGCGGTTTTCCCAGTTTTCATTATCTTTTCTTCAAGTATTCTGAGCTTATCTTGCGCAAGTAATTGAGCATAGTAATTGACCCCATGTAGTTTCTCTGAGATGATGGACGTCTTTTCGCTGCTATCACCCGTGAGTATGTAAACATCTATGTCTTTTTTCTGAAGAAGTTTTACAGCATCTACAGAAGTTCTTTTAAGTCTTTCATTCAGGTGAATGTTGCCTGCGTATTCTTTGTCAATAGCAACGTGTACAGCAGAGTTTTTATCCAAATCGCATACAGTGTGCGGGTGTGGGATCTTTTCAAAGTGCAAAAGTTTGTCGTTTCCAACATGAACCATTTTTCCATTCACAGAGCATTTGACACCTAAGCCATTCACCTCATGAAAATCCTTGACGATGGAATGATCGATCTGTCTGTAAGCTTTGGTGATCGATACAGCAACTGGATGGTTGGAATTGGCTTCAGCATGGGCAGAGTACATTAATACTTCGTCTTGTGAAAAACCGTTCACACCGTTTATCTTTGATATTTCGAAATCTCCATGCGTCAGAGTACCAGTTTTGTCAAAAACAACGTTCTTGACATTGGCAAGCACATCCAAAAAGGTTGCACCTTTCACAAGAATGCCCTTTTTGGATAACTTCCCTATTGCCGCAAAATAAGCTAAAGGTACAGCTAAAACCAACGCACATGGACATGAAATGACAAGTAGAATCAGTCCACGATTGATCCACTGACTTATGCTTTGTCTTGTTAATAAGGGTATCACAAAAGCTATCAGTGCCGAGAAAGATACAACAGCAGGTGTGTAATATCTTGCAAAGGTTGTGATGAATCTTTCTGTTTTGGCTTTTCTCTCTGATGCACTTTCCACTAGTCTGAGAATATTTGTCATCGATGAATCTTCATACCTTTTCAGAACTTTCACCTTCATGGGTGTTTCTTTTACTATAACGCCAGCAGGAACATTTTCCCACTCAGTGATATATCTTGGTGTAGATTCACCCGTTATGGGCGAGGTATCCAGATAACCGTTACCCTCTACGATTACACCGTCCACTGGCACTTTTTCACCAGGTTTTACTAAAATCACTTGCCCTACTTCAAGGTCTTGAGGATCGACTTGTTGAAGCTGAGAACCTTGTACAAGCCAGGTTTTCTTTGGCATCGCTTCGATGAGTAATCTCACAGACCTTCGTGAACGATTAACAGCCATTTCTTGTAAGAACTCTCCAAACTTGTATAAGAGCATCACTGTGGCAGCCTCTTCATACTGTTTCAAAAAGATAGCCCCAATTGTAGCTATACTCATCAAGAAATTCTCATCAAGCACAAAGCCTTTCCTTAAATTCTTAACTGCCTTTATCAAAACATCGTAACCGACCAACAGGTATGACAGAATGAAAAGGTACCAGAAATTAAAGACGAAGGAAAGAACAAACAAAGTGGAAGCCAGGATTATTGGAAAAAGTTCAGAGTATTTCCTCCCATCGTGCTCGACTAGCCTGATATCTTTTTCTATGGAGCTGACAATTCCTTCCACATCAACATCACCATCAGATTCAACATCGAGGACACCCAAGGAGAAGTTCAGTTTCACTTTTTTCACGTTATTCACCTTTGACAGGGTTCTTTCGATTTTTGTTGCACAGTCAGGACAGTGTAGATTCTCAAGATAGTAACGTTTTTTCATCTTTGTTCCTCCTTGACATGTTCAAGAGCCGCTTTGAGAAGTTCTACCACATGCTGATCAGACAGGCTAAAGAAGATCTGTTTTCCTTGTCTTCGACATTTGACCAGCTTTGTCAACTTCAAAATTCTCATTTGATGAGACACAGCAGATTTTGTGATTCCCGTGATTGCACAAAGGTCGCACCCACACAACTCTGCCTTTTCCAGCGCAAGCAATATCTTGAGTCTTGTGGGGTCTGAAAGGGCTGAGAATAGTGTTGACATATCATTTATTGTCTGATTGTCTTGAAAATTCTCAGTAACTAACCTTACTCGATCCTTGTGAACTTCATCTGTTGAGCAGAGATATTTGTTCATACAATCACCTTTACAGTTGAACAGTTGCTCAACCATATTATATACCAAAAAATCTCTATTGTCCATACCTATAAATTTCGAAAAAGACAAATCTTGTGTTAAAACAGAAAAACCAAAAGATCCATGATAGCCTTGGTAAAATGTAATAACAAGGCATATCCCGTCTTTTGGAGATTTATTAAAGTCTTCGGAGGATGATGGTATACAGATCGAACAAGCCAAAGAAGGTCAATACGATGAACTATTTGAAATGATGCTCAAGTATTCCTCACATTATTTACAAACGGCAGCCATCAAATTGAATCTTTCTATGGAGCAATTCAAAGAGTCCTTCAAGACAATAGGGAAGGTCTTCGTGGTGTATCTTCAAGGGGAGACCGCTGGCTTCTTCTGGATTGAAAAACGAGACGATGTACTGTATATACATGCTTTGATAATCAAAGAACAATTTCAAGGCAGAGGGCTTGGCAAGCAAATACTACATCTGATCCAGGATGAATACATTTTGGGAGCCAGAACACTCGAACTAGGAGTTCATTTTTCAAATGATAAGGCGCTCAAACTATATGAAAGCTTTGGTTTTGCGAAAGTTAAGCAGTTAGATGATATTGGATTCATAGTTATGCAAAAGTACGTGGAGAGATAGAAGTCATCTCTCACGTTTTGCGAAAATGGCTCTCAGTCCGTTCATAAAGGGCTCAACATGCACAGTCTTAAAACCAATTTCTGCAAGTTCTTCCTTCACCTTCTTAGTCGTTCTCAAAATTCGAAAACCTGGGTAATACCAGACAATGTCATCTTGTTTTGATATGTTCGGTACATGATAAAACATAACGATTTGTCCAGCATCTGAAAGAAGTGTTTTCAATTCTGGTGTTTGTTCTACCCCCTGTATTAAGAGTACATTTTCTGATCTTTCCGTTAAGTGGATACCAAGCTCTGAAAAGACGTCATGGAAATTCTCAAGGTGTGCATCTGCCCTTAGATCATGCCAGTCAAGATTCAGAAGGACTTTGTAAAGTTCATCGGGCTTTACAGTGAAAGGTATATTTTGGTAATATTGCTTCTCAAAATCCCCGTAAGCTTTTATCGATTCGTTCGCCGGATAAGGCTTTGCATACATCAATCCATTCTTTGCTCTGAACCAAGCTCTAACGGGATGAATAACTCCAAAAGTAGTGAATTTCTCTGATATATTGCCCACCCAAAGGATCTCGTCGTTATCGTCGAACCAGTTCAGTATAATATTTGGATAGAGACCAGTATAACCAAACGTACCGGCTACTATATCAGCAAGTTTCTCATTTTCTTCCAAGGCCTTTATATGATAAGACAATGATTTCTTTTTATCTATCTTTGAATAAAACTTTGCAAGGCGGTAATAGTACATGGGGAATTTATGAGGTTCCCTTATCCTTTCGAGCAGTTCGATAGCCTTTTTTTCATCTTGCATATGAACTGCAGAAACGTACAAAGCCATGTCGTTGTCAGAAAGTAGGTATAGTTTGTTTACATCATTCCCTAAGTATTTTTTGAAATCAATCAGAAATTCTTTCTGCTTTGAATAGAAATGATATAGCTCCTCATAAACTCCATCTATCGTTGGATCCAACCTGGTTTTGAGATCTTCTACTATGGGTTTTATAAACTGTGAAAGTTCAGGTACCAGTTGTATGGCATCTCTATATGATCTTATTGCATCCAAAAACTTTGATTCCTTCAATAAATGATCGGCTAAAATCGCCTTTGCAACGCCACGAACTGTGCTGTCTTCATCTTCTGTGAATTTTTCTAGGAATCCTTTTTTCTGAGATTCTTCTAAAAGTGAATAGAGAAAGAGTAGACCGCCAACACCATTTTCTTTGACTACGTTTTTCACATTCTCTGAACTTAAGAACGTCAAAAGAAGATCTTGTTTGGTCTCCATTCTCTTAAGAAGGGCAAAGCTGAGTGGAGTGACATCCTTTACAACGATATTCGAAAGTTCTACAGCAACACCTTTTTCAACGATTTTTTCGTATACAGGTTGCATATTCACCTTTATCTCTTTTCTTCTGACAAAACTCGTCAGATATTTCAAAGCCGGTAAACATCTTTCAACGTTCTTTTCAGCGATCTTGTTGATCAAATTTTGAATCAAATTCACCAAAATGTCGTCGTCTTTGGAAAATCTTTCCTGTGCAAGTTCGTTAAATCTTTCGTACCTTTCAAGTTCAATGTAGCCAATCATCCCAGCAATCTCTGCCGTCGGGATATCTTTGAAGGACATGATTGTCCAACTAAATTTCTCTGTCTTTTTCAAAGCGTTTTCGACCACGTCTCTGAACTTTTCGTAATATTCCACAATCTTTGCCCAATCTTTTCTTCTCAGATATATATTGATCATCGCCAGGTATGGATCGGGATATTCGGGAACGGCATCAATAGCACTCTGAGCAACCTGTATTGCAAGATCATCCAAGCCAGCATTCATCAAGTCAATAGAGAAGATATACAGAAACTCCAGACCGATGGCAGGTATTGAAGAAAGCTTTTTCATCAAGTTTAGAGATTCCCAACCAATTTGAGCAGCCTGGTGGGGTTTCCCGCCAGTTTTCTCTGTTTTGTAGAGCTGAACAAGATAATAAAGTCTTTCTTGATCGTTTCTGCAATGCTGGAGATGTTTTCTTATGAGATTTGCCGTACGTTCGTACTTTTGCTTTTTCAGTTTTCTGGTCCAGATATAGCCATAATGGTATATGAGAAAATTAGCATTCACAATCTTCGGCTTACAGACAGCTTGGTTGTGCACAATATTTTCATAATGGACTGTACCGTTTCTGAAGATCCGTGGTGTCGAAGCTATCTCGGTGCGCTTGAAATCCCAGTCGAGGTAACTTATAGTGGGTAAATAGACGGTATTGACGTCCTTTGGAAGAGACTTCAAGAACTCCCTTATTCCATTTATAAAGTCCTTTGAAACTTCTTCATCGGCATCGAAAATGAATACCCATTCACATGTTGGGTACTTCAGCGAGTTATTTCTTGCTTCAGAAAAATCGTTTTTCCATGGATGAAAGTATAGTTTGTCTGTATATTCTCTCACGATATTAGGGGTATTGTCACTCGAACCAGTATCGACGACGACTATTTCGTCTACCACATTTTTAATACTGTCTAGAGCGCGTCTTATATTGTTTTCCTCATCTTTCACGATCATTGCCACTGACAACAAGCAACGTTGTTCTTTCACAAAGGTGCCCCCTTCTGTGAACAAACTGTCCCAAGTTATAACGCTTTAGATTTTCACATTTTTACAGATCTATTAAAATGATTTCTCCCTGGTGATCTCTTAATTTTTTCGGTACAAAAACACCGATCTTGATGATAAAAGTCATGGTCTAGAATTCAACTTCTCCAGCAACTGAATCTTTCCTACGATGTCTCTGCCATATAATTATCCTACCAGAATTAGGTTCTGTGGTAACTCTCGTTGAATTCGAAAAAGCCAAGGTCATAGACCTTGGCTTGATACAAAGGGAAGTTGTTTTTCTAACCCATTTACGCCAGCTTTTAGACAACTATATTGAGCAATCTCTTTGGAATGTACAAGACCTTCTTCGGTTGCCCATCGACAAATTTGTTGACCTTCTCGCTTGAAAGGGCTATCTTTAGCACTTCATCCTGACTGGCATCCACAGGTATTGTAATTCTATCTCTCACCTTTCCGTTGACCTGAACAGCTATTTCGATTTCTTCAACAATTAAGGCATCTTGATCATACTGAGGCCATCTTTCCTTCATTATCGAAGTAGTCTTACCCATCCTGTGCCAAAGTTCCTCCGCAAAGTGTGGAGCAAAAGGAGAAATCATCAACAGGAAGTTGTGAACAAATTCAAGAAGGATTTGTGTGTTCCATTTTTCTTGAGGTATCTCTTCCATGTAATCAGAGACGCCGTTGACAAGTTCCATTAGGCTACTGACTGCGGTATTGAACTTGAACCCGCCTTCCATATCCTGTGTAATCTTTTTCAGAGAGAGGTGGAGTTTTCTCCTTAGATCCCTTTCCTTTTCTGTGACAATATATTCATCCTTTTTTGGTGATGAAAGTATCTGATCTATCACTGTCCAAGCCTTTCTAATAAATCTATGAACGCCTTCTATGCCGGAATCATTCCACTCGGCATCTCTCTCGGGCGGTCCCATGAACAAGATGTACATCCTGAGTGTATCGGCACCATATTTTTCAATCATATCATCTGGTGAAACAACGTTACCTTTACTCTTTGACATCTTGGCACCGTCTTTGTAAATCATTCCCTGTGTGAAAAGATTCTGGAAGGGTTCTTCAAAACCTAGATATCCTAAATCGTGTAATACCTTTGTTATGAATCTTGAGTAAAGTAAGTGCAGTATCGCGTGTTCAACGCCACCAACGTATTGATCGACAGGTAACCAATAATCGACATCTTCCTTGATAAATGGAGCACTATCCAACTTTGGATTGACATATCTCAAAAAGTACCATGAAGAATCAACAAAAGTATCCATCGTATCTGCTTCCCTAAGTGCTGGCCCGCCACATTTTGGACAAACAGTCTTTCTGAACTCTTCACTCAGCATCAGAGGTGATTGACCGGTGGGAAGAAACTCTACTTTGTATGGGAGCTTCACCGGTAGATCCTTCTCTGGTACTGGAACTATTCCACAATGATCACAATAGACTACTGGTATAGGAGCACCCCAGTAACGCTGGCGAGATATGAGCCAGTCTCTTAATTTATACTGTACAGCCCTTTTTCCGAAACCTTTTTCCTCAAGGAATGAAAGAACTTTTTCCATGCCTTCCGGGACTGGTGTGCCGTCCAGTGGACCACTGTTGATCATTACACCAGGTCCATCGTATGCTTTGTCGAACGAGATTTCCTTTATGGGTTTTATCACCTGTCTTATAGGTATCCTGTATCTCACTGCGAACTCAAAATCCCGTTGATCGTGTGCAGGTACGCCCATTACGGCACCTGTACCGTATTCCATCAGCACATAATTGGCAACATATATGGGTATTTTTTCGTTGTTAACAGGATTAATCGCATATCTTCCTGTGAAGAATCCTTCTTTTTCAACGTCCAGTGCGCCTCTTTTGAATCTGTCTTGCTGACCAACATATTTCAAAAACTTTTCAAGTTCTCCGTGTAATTGAGGAAGTACCAGCTGTTCAACGAGTGGTGATTCTGGAGCCAACGCCATAAAGGTTACTCCCCAGAGTGTGTCAGGTCTTGTTGTGAAAACTTCAATTCGTGTATCCAGGCCATCTACTTTGAAATTTATTCTTGCTCCTTTACTTTCTCCTATCCAGTTCTTCTGCATCGTTTTCACATGTTCAGGCCATCCAGTGAGTTTGTCTAAGTCCCTCAAAAGTCTTTCTGCGTAATCAGTTATTTTGAAAAACCATTGTTCTAGATGTTTTATTGTCACTGGCGTATCGCATCTTTCGCATCTCCCGTCTTTCACTTGTTCATTTGCTAAGGATGTCATGCACTTTGGGCACCAGTTGACAGCAGCTTTTTTCTTGTAGGCAAGACCAGCTTCATAGAGTTTCAAGAACACCCATTCCGTCCACTTATAATAAGACTCAATGCAGGTTATAACCTCTCTATTCCAGTCATAGCTGATACCGAGCTTCTTTATCTGCCCTCTTATTGTGTTGATATTCTTCATCGTCCAGTCGTGCGGATGAATTTTTCTTTCAATTGCAGCATTCTCAGCAGGGAGTCCAAAGGCGTCGTAACCAAAAGGATGTAAGACATTATAACCGCACATTCTCTTATACCGTGCCACGGCATCACCTATGACATAGTTTTTTACATGACCAACGTGCAGTGTACCAGATGGGTATGGGAACATCACAAGCATATAATATTTTTGAAGGTCAGAGCGCTGGGCAGTGGTAAACATACCATTTTCT
Organism: uncultured Pseudothermotoga sp.; assembly: GCA_937995655.1. Taxonomy (GTDB): domain Bacteria; phylum Thermotogota; class Thermotogae; order Thermotogales; family DSM-5069; genus Pseudothermotoga_B. Next base: position 56,220 of record CALKJI010000005.1, read on the forward strand.
TCCCAGTACTTTTGCCATTTCGCTTCTATTTCCTTTGGTTCATACTTCGACACAAGATCACCTCCAACTACTTGAAAAAAATTATAGCACTGAGTTTTTCGAAAAGAGCATTGAAGGCTTTATATCTATGACTCAGTTTATGCTTTTCTTCACCCATTTCGCCAAAGGTAGTCTCATATCCATTTGGTATAAAGATCGGGTCATAGCCAAATCCACCGGTACCCCTAATGCCATGACTAATTTTGCCATCAACAGCTCCTTCGCAGCACAAAACGACTTTTTCAACAGGGTCGTAATAAGCAGCCGCACATACAAACCTTGCGGTTCTGTCTTGTTTACTCTTGAGCATCTCTAATATGAATATCATCCTCTGTTCGTATGAAGAATCTTTCATGAACCTTGCTGAATGAACACCAGGAAAGCCATCAAGACTGTCTATCAAAAGTCCAGAATCGTCGGCTATGGTTCTTTGTTTTGTCATGTTTCCATAGAAGATAGCCTTTTTAATGGCATTTTCGACAAAGTTATTCCCATCTTCGGGGGCTTCCAACTTCACGTCCAAATCATCAAGCGAAAGAATTTTCACTTCCAAAGGAACGAATCTCTTTATTTCTTCTACTTTATGTTTATTTCTTGTCGCAATTAGGAGCATTGTATCTCCTCCAATTTCTTTTTGAAGGATGCAGGATCGTATTTGAAAATTCCGTATCCCATCACCAGTATCTGTGCACCACTATACACTACTTCTTTCACTGTATTTTCGTTTATTCCACCATCAACCATGATCTTCACATTCAAATTCTTTTGTTTGATTGTATTTGAGAGTTTCTTGATCTTTTCCACCGTTGATCTTATGAACTTTTGACCTGAAAATCCTGGATTAACAGTCATTATAAGAACTCCGTCGATGTCGCTCAGAATATCCGACAGCATTTCCACAGGTGTGTGTGGATTCAATGCCACATAGGCTTGTGCACCTTTGTCTTTGATTTGATATACAGTTCTATGCAAGTGTAAGCATGCTTCGTAATGGACGGTAACTATCGAAGAACCAGCTTCAACGAATCTTTCCACGTATTTTTCTGGTTGAACTATCATTAAATGTGCGTCTATTGGCAGATTGGTACACTTTTTTACAGCCTCAACCAATGGGAGTCCAAAGGTTATATTCGGTACGAAGACACCATCCATCACATCCAAATGAACCATGTCTATGTATTGCTCAACTCTCTTGATCTCCTCACCAAGTTTTGATAGATCACTAGCCAAAATCGAAGCAGAAATCATTATCATTGCCCAACCACTTCCTTGTATATTTCACGATAATTCTCATATCTACTCAAAGCGATCTCACCCTTCTGAACGAGTTCTTTGATCTTACACCCGGGCTCATCCAAGTGAGTACAGTCTTTGAAAAGACAGTTGTTACTCTCAAGCATTTCAGGGAAATACAGTTTCAGATTCCCAGGTTTAATATGGTCAACCTCTATCAAAGAAAAGCCAGGAGTATCAACAACAAGACCCCCAAAAGGCAAACGAATGAGCTCGGCTGCTGTAGTTGTGTGTTTTCCTCTTTCAAGTTTCTCGGAGATCTCTTGTGTCCTTAAGTTTATCCCGGGACAGATGGCGTTCAAAAGGCTGCTCTTTCCTACACCAGAAGGTCCGGCAAAAACAGACAGTCTATCCTTGAAATGGCCTTTTAACTCTTCGATACCTTCACCAGTTTTTGTGCTTGTACAAACAACTGGATAGATTTTTGTGTACGTTTCGATGAAAGACTTCTTCTTATCTTCGTCCGATTTGTCAAGCAAGTCTATTTTATTCAGTACAAGAAGGACATTCAACTTTGATTCTTCAACTAAAACAAGTAGTTTGTCCAGCATTAAAAGGGGTACTTCAGGTTTCTTGATAGTGTAGACACATACCACCTGATCTACATTAGCTACTCTCGGTTTCAATAATTCATTTTTTCTTTTCAAAACAGATTCAACCACGCCCGTATCGCCCACCTTACTGTATTCAACAACATCTCCCACGATAGGCCTCAATCCCTGAAGTTTAAAACGTCCCCTCAAAAAACATCTTATTCTTTCACCAGTCTTTGAATCTTCTACTATCAACACGTTGGACATGAATTTCACAACTATTCCTTTATTTCTCAGTATCCAATCCCTCCCCTGGTTCCCCAGAATCAACTAAAATAGTTACCTCACTGTTCTGCTTCAAAGGACTTCCTGCTGGGGGATGAATTCCCAGCACTCTACCATCGGTTCCCTTGAAGGGCATCTGGATGATTCTTATTTGGAACCCCATGGCAGATAGAATTTTCACAGCTGTTTCCTTTGGTGCACCCACAAGATCTGGAACAATCATTTGCTGTGGTTCTCTCAAAAAGATGACAACGCTCCTGTTTTTCCGCACCTTTTGTCCGGCATCGGGGTAAGTGTGGTCCACCAAACCACTTCCAAATATCTGACCTGGTTTGACTCCTGCTTTTTTCAGTTCATCTATGGCTCTATCAGCTTCAAAACCCTTTACATTTGGAATCTCAACTATCGGGGGCCGGATTAAAAAGTATGTTAGAAAGATCATCCCGCCAACGATCATTCCAAGGAACAAGTAAAGTAGAAAAATGATCACTTTTCTCACTTTTGAAGATGTCTGATCCTTAGTTGTCCGCATGCTGCTTCTATGTCCGCTCCTTTCTCATATCTTACTTCTGCTTCTATTCCCGATTCAAGCAATATCTCTTTGAATCTGTTGATCTTCCATTGTGTTGGCCTTTCCATGTTGGAGACAACGGGATTTATTGGGATCAAGTTCACAAAAACCTTCATACCTTTGAGTAGTTTTGCAAGTCTTCTTGCATCTTCATCAAAATCATTGAATTCTCTTATTAGAATATATTCTATGGTTACCCTACGATCTGAATTCTCTTGATAGATCTTTGCAGCATGGAGCACTTCTTCTATGGTATATCTTCTGTTCATTGGAATTATCTGATCTCTTTTTTCGTTGCTTGCAGCGTGTAGAGATATTGCGAGATTTAAATCCAGTCCTTCCTGAGATAACCTCACTATTTTATCAGGTATACCCACAGTGCTTACTGTTATACGTCTCACACCAACATTTTTTGTTTTTTCATCTATCAGTACTCTCACGCTTTTAAGAACGTTGTCATAGTTCAGCAATGGCTCCCCCATACCCATGTAAACTATATTTCTTATTGTTTGATTTGTGTCGTTTTCAATTGCAAGGATCTGTGAAACAATTTCTCCGGCTGATAGATTCCTAATAAAACCACTTTTTCCTGTTGCACAAAAACTGCATTTTACGGGACATCCCACTTGTGTGGATATACAGGCTGTTGCGTAACCTTCATGAAATAACAGTACAGATTCTATAGTATTCCCGTCCTGTAGTTTATAAAGATACTTAGTTGTGTGGTCTAAAGGAGAGACCCTCTTGTCCAAAGCTTCGGGTAGATCTATAGAAAAGTTTCTTGCAAGGAGATTTCTATGTTCCTTAGAAAGATTTGTCATCTTTTCAAAAACGAAGATGTGCTTTTTGTAAACCCAGTCAAGCACTTGATCTGCTCGATATCTTTCAAGTCCAAGGTCCTTGATTGCCATTAGAAATTCATCATAAGTCATTTCCAAGATGTTCAGGGCAACACACCTCACAAAATAATTATAAGGCGATACGGATTGGTTCTACTACTTTTGCAATATCTTAAAGTTAATGAGACCAAAAAGGGTCATTGGATTGAGTGATATAATTCAACAGGAGGTGTCTTCTTTTGACAGTGAATGAAGCGCTACTGCTGAGCAAGAAAATTATGGAAGCTGGCGAAGTCCCATTGCTAGTGGGACATTTCGGTGTTGGAAAAACCGACATGGCAAGACAAATTGCCGAACAAACTGGCAAAAGACTCATAATACTCATTCTTTCGCAGATGGAACCAGGTGATCTTATAGGACTCCCAACAAGACAAAATGAACAAACCGTTTTCCTTAAACCTGATTGGTGGCCAGAAGACGGCAAGGTGATAATCCTGTTGGACGAGATAAATCGTGCGCATAGATCCATAAGAAATGCAATTATGCAACTTGTGATAGACAAAAGAATACACAATCATCTTTTACCGGATGGTACTTGGATCATGGCAACTATGAATCCACCTGACGAAGAGTACGACCAAGCCGACTTGATAACAGACCCTGCCTTCATCTCCCGCTTCTTCATAATCGACATATCGCCCTCCATTGAAGAGTGGCAAAGATGGGCAGAGCAGAACAATGTTGATAAAAGCGTAACTGAATTCATCAAGAAATTCCCTGAGTTTCTATACACGCGATCTCCCTTGTCGCTCAGAGTTGAACTCAGGCCAAGTCCCAGAAGCTGGTATAAGCTGAGCAACGTCTTGAAAACCCTCACCGATGAAGAGAAAAAGAAATACACTTACTCCTTGGCTTGTGGAATACTTGGTCCAGAAGCTGCTAAGGCATTTGTCGAATTTGGTTACAATGAATCAGTTCCAATACCACAACTGATTCTACTGCATGGTTTTAGAGAGATACTGAAGGACGACACAGATAAGGCTAATTCTTTAACACTTCGGCTTATAGATTATCTTTCTAAACTGGATGATGAAGCGACCCAGTTGCTTCAGGCAAATATTTGGAGAGTGGCAAAGAACATAAGTGAACTTGCATCGATTCTCCCTACAGATTCCTTCTACGCTCTGATTAGGTATATTACCGACAGGGCATCGAGTGACGAAAAGAATTCTCAGTTTTTCGACAAACTCGTTGAACAACTGGCAACCTTCGATCAGGTTAAATCTGTTCTCAATGAAATCTAATATGGAAAAAATCATCTTGAATCTTGGTAGAAGATCACCTTTCTATCTCTATCTTCTATTGAATATCTCACGTGTACCTTCAAAAGAAGTGAGAACGATTGAGCTTTCTTTTTCAAAGCAATCAAGACCGGTGCTTCACTACAACCCGGACTGGGTTTCAAACAAAGACCCAGATTTTGTGGAGGGTATGATTTTGCATCACTTGATGCATTTGATAAATCTACATTTCCTCATAAAACCAAAGGATAGCAGAGACAGAATGATCTGGGACCTTGCTATGGACGCGGCAATCAACCAATATATACCGCAGCTTTCAGCATTCGGAGTTCCTTTGAATCTCTTGATCGAAGAAGGTCACGGTGCTGATAACGAAAAACTTTTTGTACTCCCTCCTGATTGGATGCCTGACAAGAGTGCAGAGGAATACCACAGATGGATCTTACAGAAAATGGATGAACTTGGTAGATACGATATCGCCATAGTTGCCCACTTGAGAGAAAATTCCTCTGATTCTCACACCGGTATTTATCAAACGCAAGATATCGATATGATCCTTGAACTAACCAAAAGCGATATGAAGAAAGCCTTCAATCTCTATGGTTCAGAGCTTGAATCTGGTGTCAAAAGAATGGTTGAGTTATCTATATCGAAGCCTCTCCTGAACTGGAAGGACAAGATAAGGCACTTTGCAGGCGTTTCAGAATACGGTGAAAGATACACGACTGTGCTCAGACCAAATAGAAGGTATGATCAGCAACCAGGATGGAAGATATCTTACATGGCACGACTTGGCATCGTTGTCGACACCAGTGGGAGCATAATAGAAGAAGAATTTGACGACTTCTTTTCTGAAATCGAAGCCCTTTCAAGATACTTGGACACCAATTTTGTGCTCCTTCAAGTGGATCGTGCAGTGAATTTGGAAATAAGGTATTCCAAAGGTACTTACAGGAACATGGAGATAATAGGTGGCGGCGATACGGATCTGCAACCAGCCGTTGATCATCTCCAGGAAAAATACCATCCTGAGGGAATAGTAATCTTTACCGATGGGTACACGGATCTACCCGTTGTCAAAAGACGTGTTCTTTTCGTACTTTCAAAGTACCATAACGAAGAATTCTTGACTCAGGCAAGAAAGGTCTATGGGCACTCGAGTGTGGTGGTGTTAAGATGATTGGATACGGACCAACTCTGGTTGTGCAAAAACTGAAAGAGTCTCTGGATCACTTGCCAGTCCAAGCATCTATGAGCGAACTTGAAAGATACAAAGAAAAACTCGACCAGTACCACAGACATATCTTTCTTTCAACAGCTTTTTCTAAAGACAGCTTCTGCATTTTTTCGGCGATCGACACGGCAGGAAGGCGTGTCGTTGGCCTTTCTATTTCTGACCCTTTTGAAAAAAACCTTGTTATCTACAGTTCCACCATTGAACACGATGTTCTTAATACCCTTTACAAAAATGTGTTCGGCAAAGAAGTACAGTTCTTCAAAAGCGGTATTGTAAGACTACCTTTTCAATATAAGGTTATAGCAGTTGTTGGCGATGATGATTTTGTGCAAAGAGAGATATTGAAGGAAAAGGTCTATGGTATTCAAAATTTGTCCTTCTCCCAGAGCATCGACCAAGAATATTTTGATAAACTTTGCAGACTGAACCAAAAAAAAGTAGACTTTGCTGTCATTTATCCTTTGGATGAGTATATCGTCTGCATTTTGACTATGCCAGAGCATATTGATAAAGACTACGCACCTTTGCTTTCTGAAATATCACGAATCTACAAAGGAAAGTACGGACCAGCCTATCAAGGAAATGTCGAGAGAATAAAAAGACTAAAGTCCGTTCTTGGCGCCTTTGTCGTTTCTTACGAAAACTTTCTGAAAGGGTTCGATATAGAAAAAAATTGCCTTGAATTGTGCCAGAAGATAAAAAAGGCATACAAATGCGTCATAGATCTTTCTTGATTTTGATGATGATGTATTTCCCTTTTTGATCTTCTATCCTCACAAATTCATCAAAGATTGTCACAAAAGTTCTTGAGCTCATCCTCGAAAAGGCAGATCTCAACCTATGTGGAGAGACCTCTATTTCAAAGGGTTTTTGAAGACTCATATCCAACTCCGCTTTGTACTGTATCACACCATACGAACCGTGAAAGTGTATCTTCTTTCCAGTTCCAGTGATTCTTAAAGTGGTATCTTTCGGTAGTAACCAAGCAGCTTTAGAAACAAATTTGGCAAAGGTGGAAAAGAGTGGTTGTGAATCTGCACGACATAGAAATTGCTCAACTTTCAATTGATTTGAATCCTTCTCACCACAGACCTGCATAGCAAAATCTTCGCAGATCAGACTGAACCACGCATCACCGATTGCCAGAGTCAGTAGAGAGTCTCTCTCATAGACTTTCAAAGCTTTCACGATGTGTCTGCTACTCATGTAGGGGATTGAGAATGAGAACTCTTCATCAATACTGTCATCAACTTTGCAAAGACTGACGATTGTTCTTGAAGGAGATATCATTATCAACGAATTGTCGAAGGAGCCGATGTATGTCATATCTCCTTCTTCCAACGCTGCCGTGGAGAAATCAAGAAAATTCATGAACTTGATCAGATTAGTTCTTCCGACCTCTTTGAAGGGTTTCATTTGTTCTCTTTCCTTGGGTTGTGATGTCTTTATTTTCAAAGTTTCTTGGTACCCTTGCAATATGATCTGATCACCGGAAATTGAAAGTACGATCTGCTTTGATTTTTCTCCCATTAGAAACCCTTTCAAAAGTCTTAACCCAATAGGTACCTCACCATAAAATGGTTCTGATTCAGTGATCTTCATCCAGCATGTCAGGCACCCATCTGTGGCTTTCAACACCAAGCCATCTTTGTATGAAAGGAAAACGTTTCCAAAACTGTATTCAGAAGAACCAACTATTCTGTCACAGATTCTCAACCAATGAATAAAGGAATCTGTTCTTATGAATGTTTTCAATCATTTCACCACCGTGCGAATTATAGCATCGATCAATTCTTCAAAGCTCATTCCTGCTGCCCTTGCAGAAGCAGGGAGATCACTCAGATCTGTCAAACCGGGTATAGTGTTCAGTTCAAGCACATAAAAGACACCGTCTTTGAGTATGCCATCAACCCTTGCAAATCCCTCACACTCACAGATATCAAAGGCTTTCAATGCGGACTGGGTGACTTCATCGTATTCTTGTTTCGTCAAAGGTGCAGGAAGGACAAATTCGGTCATGTTCGGTGTGTACTTTGCTATGTAATCGTAGAATCTTCTTTTTGGTTTGAGTTCAAGAATTGGTAGTATCTGGGGTTTTCCATTGAATTCCAATACAGACACAGTGAGCTCCCTACCCGGTATATATCTTTGCAGTATCATTTCTTTGTACTCCTGGAGCTCCTCAAAAAGAGCTTGATAAAGCTGCTCAGAATCATCGCAGATATGAACACCGATACTCGAACCTTCACACCTGGGTTTTACAACGCAAGGGAATCCAAAAGGAGATTCTCTAACTGGTTTGTTGACCAACACGTGCTCAGGATATCTAACCGTGCCGTTCAATGTGCGGTATGTCATGATCTTGTCAAAACAAATTGCACTTGCAAGGACCTTGGATCCCGTATACCTTACACCTAACCAGTCGAGAATAGCTTGAACCACACCATCTTCACCAAACTTGCCATGCAGTGCATTGAACACAAGATCAAATTCCTTCAGTTTAGGTGCAACGGAGAGAAAATCACCATTTACATCGATTGGAAATGCTTCATGACCAAGTTTTTTCAGTGCCTTGAGAACATTTTCACCACTTTTCAAGGATATAGGCCTTTCGCGGGAGATTCCACCGAGCAAGACTGCGATTTTCAAATTACTACACTCCCTTCTCCTTAACGTATTCTATAACGAGGAGAGTGTACAATCAATAAAGGTGATCAATTTTGTGAAAAAAATTTTCTACACCTTGGTCATATTGCTGTCTTTGACCTATGGTTGTGTAAAAAACCAACCAAATGATCTACTGGATGAGCCTTATATCAGATACATGGCGGTTATGTACAACTATGGACCAGGGTACAGCTTTGAACGAATCAAAACACTCGCCGAACAGAGTACTTATGATGACGATGTTCTCAGTTATTATTATTACTTTCGTGGCAAAATAAACCTTGAACAAATGAAGCTTATGGAAAAAGGTGAAATCTACGATGAAAGAATCAGAAAACATATTCAGGAAAATTTGCCTGTAGATAATTCAAATGGCTGTCTTTTCATAGATAACTTTGACAATCCATTGGCAATAGAGATCTTCCGCAAGGACACAAGCTCTGAAATAAAGAGCCGTCTTTCAGAAAGAATCTATCTTCTATTACTTAGAGACTGGGAAAACAAAGGTTTGTTCAGGATTTGGTATGAAGATTTTTATGAGAGTGAAATTGACAACGAACAGTTGAAGGAATATGCCGATCTGTTGGCAAGAGTCGCAGGTAGTTATTCTTCGGTTTCACTGACAAGACTTCGAAGTACGTCTTCAACTTTTTGCAAAGAGTCTGTTGATTTATCAAAGATCCCAGTTGAATTGATGCTTGCGATTGCTTACAAGGAATCAAGGTTCTTCCCAGGTTCTTTCAGAGCAGAAGTTCATCAAGACAGGGTAGAGGCAATTTCTGTGGGGCTGTGCCATATCTTAGTTGATGCTGACACCTTGGAACTTAATTACCCTGATGTAGGGAATGGCCATTTTGACATGAGAACTTTTGAACTGATTTCATATTATTACCTGGGAAATGATTATGGCAAGAAAAACGTTTTTAATGAATTTGATTTACTACAATTGGAAGGAAATACTTTGGTTTCTATGATATATCTTTCTTTAATCTATGAAAGACTCACCGAACTGTTGCACTGACCCTTGAACCGCATGAAGTTATGTGGTATGCTTAGTGTGTGATGGGCACTGGGTTCTAATCTTGAAAGATCTTTGAAGGTGTGGTATAATAGAAAATGCTTGGCCCCATAGGATAATGGCTAGTCCATCGGATTCTCAGTCCGAAGGTCGGGGTTCGATTCCCCGTGGGGCTGCCAGAGATAGTTAACAAGCCAAGAGCGGCTGAAAAGCCGCTCTTTATCTTGAAGGCTCACGACCAAAGCCGCTACATCATTAGTACTTCCATCTATTTTTCTGTATTTTCAACACTTGTTTAGATGGCCAGAGGTAGAGTCTTTCAGCTACAAGAAAGAGATAGTATCTATTCTCAGAGCCATAGAAGAATCTCATCAAGTTTCCCATTCACAGAAAGATCTTTTGAGAAATATCAGGAATATGATAAAATTAGAGTGAAATAATCTATATTAGGAGGTGTTTAAATGGACTGGGGTGTTGGAAAAAAAGAGAAAAAGGAAATAATAAAGAACATAATAAGGGAACTTCACGCAGGCATGAGCCCCTGGCAAGCAAAAGAAAAATTTGAAAAGGAAGTAGGCTCTATAACATCTTTTGAAATAGCTCAGATCGAACAGGAACTCATCAATGAAGGTGTTTCAGCAGACCAGATCAAACAATTTTGCAACGTCCATGCTTTACTTTTTGAAAGCATACTTTCTGAGAGTTTTAAAAATCCGGAGTATCCAATGCATCCTGTGAACCTTTTCAAGCAGGAAAATGAACATATCAAGAAACTACTTGAAAAGATCAAAAAGGCCGCTCAAGACAAGAACATTGAGCTACTAAGGGAACTTCTCAATGAGCTCAGGAAAATTGACGTACATTACAATGTGAAGGAACAATTGCTTTTCCCATACCTTGAAAGACATGGTTTCATGGGGCCTTCAAAGGTCATGTGGGGAAAAGATAATGACATCAGGACGATGATGAAAGAAGCCATAAATATGCTGGACAAAGCAGAATTTGATGAGTATGTGAAAGAATATTTAAACCCCTTGATCGAGGAAGTAGATGGTATGATATTCAAAGAAGAAAACATATTATTTCCTTCATCACTTGAGATGCTTTCAGCGCAAGAGTGGGTAGATATTTTGAAGGAAACTAAAGAAACCGGTTTCGCCTTCATAAAACTTCCTGCCACCCTGGACAAGCTCATTGAAGAATTTGAGGCCAACCTTTCACAAGGACCAAGAATCGATGGTGAAAAGATTGTTTTCGAAACAGGATCGATGACAGTGAATGAATTAGAATCAATATTGAACACTCTTCCTGTGGATATCACCTTTGTTGACACAAACAACAGGGTCAAGTATTTTTCAAAATCAAAAAACAGAATCTTCTTGAGGACAAAGAGTGTCATAGGAAGAGAGGTTCAAAACTGTCATCCACCACAAAGTGTCGACAAAGTTATGCAAATAATTGAATGGTTTAAAAAGAATGAAAGGGACTCGGTGGATTTCTGGATCAATTTTAAGGGAAAGTTCATCTACATAAGATATTTCGCACTAAGGGATAAGGATGGTAAGTACCTAGGCACACTTGAAGTGACACAAGATATCAGTCAAATAAAAGAGTTGAAGGGAGAAAAGAGACTTGCAGAACAAGGAGATAGATCTTGACAAAACCATATTCGAACTGACAAATCAGTATCCAGAGATGATAGAAATTCTCGCCCAAATGGGATTCATAGGTGTAAAAAATCCATTGATAAGAAACACAATTGGTCGCAAGACAACTTTGAGAGAAGGTTGCAAGAAACAGGGAAAGGATTTAAGACTGGTAATTGAAGAGCTCCGAAAGAACGGTTTTTTCATTAAAGGTGTATAAGATGAAAGAGTTCAAAAAGGACTTTATTGTGATAGGCATGACCTGTGTTAACTGTGCAAGAACTGTGGAAAAATCTTTGAAAAAGATTGATGGTGTAAGGTTTGCCGCGGTTAACCTTGCAACCTCGACTGGCTTTATCGTTGCGCAGAGGGAAATATCCTTTGATGAGATCAAAAAAGCTGTTCAATCAGTTGGTTATGATGTTTCCTTGGAAAGATCAGAAGATTTAGAGAAAAAAAGATATATTCAAGCAAGAAACGATCTTTCACTTTCACTCTTGATTTCAGCTCCATTGATGATATCAATGTTCTATCAAATGTTTAAAATGCATCGTGCTCATTCTTCGTTGATAGAAGTACTGTTAGCAGGTATAGTTGTCTTCTACTGTGGGAGAAAAACTATAAGGGGAGCAGTGATTGCACTCCTTCACTGGCATACCAATATGGACACACTGATTTTTCTTGGTGCTTTTGTCTCTTGGCTGACAGGACTTTTCTCTCTGTTCAACACAACTCTTATGTCTTTTTCGACAATCGGTGCAATGATAATTACCTTTCATCTAACAGGTAGATTCATAGAGTCGCATTTGAGAGATAGAGCAGCCAAAGAAATCAAAGAACTACTGAAGATACAAGCAAAGGAAGCCACAGTTTTAACGCAAGACGGTGAAATCTCAATGCCAATTGAAGCAATAAAAGAAGGCTTCATAGTTCTTGTCAGACCCTCAGATAGGATCCCCGTAGATGGAACTGTTTTGACCGGCTATTCTTTTGTCGATGAATCTATGATAACTGGTGAGCCTACACCTGTGCAGAAGGGAGAAGGTGATCAAGTCACAAGTGGTTCATTGAACCTCACGGGCTTACTTAAGATAAAAGCAACAGGTGTTGGAAAGGACAGCTTCTTGTCGAAGATGATAGAATTGATTAAGCAAGCCCAAGGTTCCAAGATTCCTATTCAGGCACTCGCTGACACCATTACAAAGTGGTTTGTGCCTGCCATATTTCTCTTGGCTTTTGTTTCATCGGCGTTTTGGTACTTGAATTACGATAAATTCACCTTTATTGAAAAAATTCCATGGACGATGGGACTGAACAATCAGAGTTTTGCAATCTTTGTATTCGTCGCAACGATTGTTATAGCTTGCCCATGCGCACTTGGCCTTGCAACGCCTATGGCTCTGATGAAAGGGACTACCCTCGCAGCAAAAAAAAGTTTATTGATTAGAAACGCGGAGGCAATTCAAACGGCAAAAGATGTTAGGGTCGTTCTTTTGGATAAAACGGGCACTTTGACTGTTGGAAAACCCGTCGTTGTGAAACACAACCTTGATCAACAGACACTGAGGATAATTGCAGGAATTGAGAAAAGTTCGAACCATCCATTGGCAAAGGCGATTTCCCGGCTGGTTGATGATCCATTCTCAGTAGAACAAATTGAAGAGATCGCGGGAAGTGGTGTGAAGGCGATCTACGGCGGTTCTGAGTACTTTGTGGGAAAGCCGAAAAATTTGACAGATTACGACGATTTGTTAAAGGACGCAAAAACTGTCGTAGAGGTGAGAAAGGATAGCGATGTTGTGGGGTTCATGGTTATAGAAGATCCCTTGAGAGAAGACTCACTTCAGGCGATTGAAAGACTTAAGAAAATGAGGATTGAGAGTGTGATCGTGACAGGAGACAATGAAAAAACAGCTTCTGCTGTTGCAAAGGCCGTTGGTATAAAAAAGATCCATTCAAACGTTAAACCTGAGGAGAAACTCAGTATCGTGAGATATTATCAATCTAAGGGCATGAAAGTAGCTATGGTCGGTGATGGCATAAACGATGCCGCGGCTCTGAAGGGTGCCAATGTTGGTATAGCGATAGGTTCCGGTACAGATCTTGCAATAGAGAGTGCAGATATAATCATTTCAAAGGGTGGTGTCTCTAAGATTGTCGATGTAATAGAGATCTCAAAACTTACATTTAGAACCATAAAGCAAAATCTCTTTTGGGCGTTTTTCTATAATGTTGTGGCTATACCGGCAGCAATGATTGGTTTATTGCATCCGTTGATTGCAGAGGTTGCTATGATAGTTAGTTCTATCACAGTCACAGTGAATTCAATGAGAATCAAGCAAAAGGAGGAGTTCTCATGAAGTATTTGCTCTATATACCAGACATCTCATGTAATCACTGTAAGATGAGAATTTCAAAGAAGCTTGAAGAACTCGGTGTAAATTCTTATCAGATTAGTGTCGAAACAAAGACGGTCTTTGTTGAAACAGACCAAGTGCAGAAGGTCGCGCATGAACTTTCGAAAATAGATTATCCCGTTGAAAGGTATGAGATAGTAGAAGGTTGAAGTCAACACTTCAGTAATAGTCCGCAGAAGGGTATTGACCCCAAACCCGATTCTTATGATGATTGGCTGGCAAAAGGTTGTAGATGGAAAAACCGTAGGAAAAATCGGGAGACAGATTGATGATCTTTAACCAATCAAGATATTTCTCATTGACAATTGACTTTTTTATTGGTATCATACTTTCAAAAGTGTGGAGGGTTGTTTTTAATGATATTGAGCGACTGGTGGATAAAAAAGTTCAATGAGCAGATCCTTTTGAGCATAGTCAGGCGGACCAGGTGCCGGTGGGTGCTAAGGGGCACTTAGTCCGCCTTTGGTCTTTATAGCACCCACACGGCCATATCAGAAATGATATGGCCTTTTTTTATAGAAAGGGGGAATAATATGGTTAAGCAAAGGGTGGTACTTGCTTACAGTGGTGGTTTAGATACTTCGGTGATACTCAGATGGCTTTCTGAAAAAGGTTTTGAAGTAATTGCCTATGTAGCAGATGTGGGACAACAAGATGACTTTGATCAGATAGAACACAAAGCATTGCTAACAGGTGCAAGCAAGGTTTATATCGAGGATCTCAAAAGGGAGTTTGTGACAGACTTCATCTTCACAGCGCTAATGGGTGATGCTATCTATGAGGGAAGATATCTGTTGGGTACTTCTCTCGCTAGGCCCTTGATAGCCAAGAGGCAAGTTGAAATAGCTTCTTCAGAGAATGCCCAGTACGTTGCCCACGGTGCGACGGGAAAGGGCAATGATCAAGTAAGGTTCGAGCTCACCTACGCTGCTTTGGCTCCTCAGTTGAAAGTCATCTCGCCGTGGAAAGATCCAGAATTCCTTGCACAGTTCAAAGGAAGAACGGATCTGATAAATTACGCAAAGCAAAAGGGCATACCAATCAAAGCCAGTGTACAGAAACCTTACAGTGAAGACGAGAATCTAATGCATATATCTCATGAAGCTGGGATGCTTGAAGATCCTTCAAAGAGGGCAGATGAATCTGTCTACAACAGAACGGTTTCACCGAAAAATGCCCCAGATGAGGAAACACTTTTAGAGATCCATTTCAAAAACGGCTTGCCAACAAAAGTTATAAATCTCAGCGATGGTACACAAAAGGAGGACCCGCTTGAGTTGTTTGAGTATCTCAACAAAGTTGGTGGGCAAAATGGTGTGGGAAGGGTAGATATGGTAGAGAATAGATTCATTGGTATAAAGTCACGCGGAATCTACGAGACACCTGGCGCAACAATCTTGTGGGTAGCACATAGAGATCTTGAGGGCATAGCGATGGACAAAGAGGTCATGCACCTGAGAGATATGTTGATTCCAAAGTTTTCCGAACTCATCTACAATGGCTTTTGGTTTTCTCCCGAGATGGATTTTCTACTTGCAGCCTTCAGGAAATCTCAGGAATCTGTTGATGGCGCGGTGACAGTTTCCATCTACAAAGGTAATGTGATGCCCGTGAGCAGGTATTCCCCGACATCTTTGTATGATCAGAATCTTTCGAGCATGGACGTAGAAGGTGGATTTGACTCAACAGACTCAAAAGGTTTTATAAACATTCACTCGATCAGATTGAAAGCCCACAATCTTGTGCTTAAACAGAGAGATCCCTTCGCGTGGAGAAGGGTGATAGCAAATGCCTGAGAAACTGTGGCACAGGGGCTATGAGCTTGACCAGTTCATAGAAAGGTTCACGGTTGGTAAAGATTACATAACAGACATGGAATTGATCAAATACGACACCATCGCATCAATAGCCCACGCAAAAATGCTTTCAAAGATGGGGTATATTACACAAAAAGAACTTGAACAAATAAAAGATGCGCTTGAGGAACTGCTTCTTTTGGTTGAACAAGGGAAATTTCAGATAAAACAAGAAGACGAGGATTGCCATACGGCAATAGAAAATTTCTTAGTGCAAAAACTTGGTGAAACGGGTAAAAAAATCCATACTGCAAGATCAAGGAATGATCAAGTCCTAACGGCTTTGAGGCTTTATTACAAAAATCAACTCAGGGAAATTCAAAAACTCGTTGAAGAGCTAATCAAAGCGACGATTGATTTTTCTAAGAAATATGGAAAGATCACTTTTGCCGGTTTTACTCATACAAGAAAAGCTATGCCCACGAATTTTCAGACTTGGTTTGCGGCATTGCGTGATGCACTCAGAGATGATTTGAAAATTCTGAAGATTGTTTATGAGTTGATTGATCAATCTCCTTTGGGTACAGGTGCAGGATATGGAATACCTATTCCTATAAATAGGAAATTCATCGCAAAAGAGCTTGGGTTCAGGAAAACCCAGCAAAATTCTATCTATACACAACTGAGTAGAGGGAAATTCGAATATCTCATATTGCACTCTCTTTCACAGATAAGTTATGACTTGAACAGATTTTCAAGTGATATCATCTTCTTTTCTCTACCAGAAATTGGGTACTTGAAGATACCAAAAGAGCTGTGCACAGGAAGTTCAATTATGCCGCAAAAACTCAATCCGGATCCTTTAGAACTTGTCAGAGCGTACCACAACAGGATCGTCTCTAAGACCGTTGAATGCGCTATGATCTGCACCAATTTGATAACAGGATATCACAGGGACTTTCAGCTGTTAAAAGAGATAGTTATGGAGAGCTTTCAAATCTTGAAGGATCTTCTCTCTGTAATGAAAAGAATTCTTGAAAGACTTCAGGTCGACAAGGAGAATTGTTCCAAGAGTTTGACAGAAGAAGTTATGGCAACTCATAAAGTCTACGAACTTGTGAAAGATGGTGTACCGTTCAGGGATGCTTACAAGAAAATAGCGGCTGAGTATGGTGGTGATGAGGAATGAAAAAGATAAGAGTTGGAATAATCGGAGCAACCGGTTACACTGGGTTGGAACTTGTCAGAATCTTGAAGAACCACCCACACGTCAATATAACCTATCTTGCGTCCAAAAGTTTTGCTGGAGAGCCAATGAATCAGCATTTTCCATTCATAACCGGGAAATTCATGCTTGAAGAGATCGATCTTGAAAAGATCAAAAGCAACTGTGATGTACTCTTCACAGCACTACCATCTGGGGCGAGTTATGAGCTTATTAAAGAACTTGAAGGTATCAAAGTCATTGACCTTGGTGCTGATCTGAGATTTGATGATCCCTCTGTTTATGAAAAGTGGTATTCAAAGAAACCCCTAGATTATGATGAAAAGAAACGAGCCTACGGGTTGGCCGAACTGTACAGAGATCAGATCAGGCAAGTAGATTTTGTTGGAAATCCTGGTTGCTATCCAACATGTGTTTTGCTTTCATTGGCTCCAATTTTGAGACAAAATCTTTTGAGCGGGAAAGAAATTGTTGTGGATGCCAAGTCCGGTGTTTCTGGGGCTGGCAGAAAGCAAGAAGTGGAATATTCCTTTTGTGAAGTTGATGAAAATCTCAGGGCATACAACCCGATCGTCCACAGGCACGTACCCGAGATAGAAGAACAGGTGAAAAAACTCTCTGGCGAGGAAATTAGCATCACTTTTGTACCACACTTGGTCCCGATGATAAGAGGTATATTGACCACAATCTATTTGAAGACAGATTTAACAGC
Organism: uncultured Pseudothermotoga sp.; assembly: GCA_937995655.1. Taxonomy (GTDB): domain Bacteria; phylum Thermotogota; class Thermotogae; order Thermotogales; family DSM-5069; genus Pseudothermotoga_B. The sequence continues at coordinate 73,799 of CALKJI010000005.1, forward strand.
AGAAGATGCAAAAAAATTGTACTGCGAATTCTACAAAAACGAAAGATTCATCCACATACTCAAGCCTGGTGTTTATCCTTCTACTAAATGGAGTTACGGAACTAATCATGTGTTCATTTCTTTTGTCAAAGATGATCGAACTAACACCCTGGTTCTGATGGGTGTTCTAGACAATCTTGTAAAGGGAGCCTCTGGTCAAGCAGTACAGAATATGAATATTCTCTTGTCTTTGCCAGAAGATACTGCGCTTGAGATCAATCCCGTTTATCCATGAAAGGAGGTAGAGAATGGTTTTAAATGTACCAAGAGGTTTCAAGTTTGTGGGAATCAATTGTGGAATCAAGAAATGCAAAAAAGATCTTGGTATAGTCTACTCAGAAAAGGAATGCTTGGCTCATGGTATGTTTACAAGAAACTTAGTCAAAGCATCACCAGTGATATACGACATGAAATTGCTCCAAGAAAACCCCCGACTCATAAGAGCAATAGTTGTCAACAGTGGTAATGCCAACGCTTGTACGGGCGAAGAAGGCATGAAAAACACAGTGAGGATGGCAAAAAAGGTGGCTGAGAAACTTGGGCTTGAAGACAAAACTGTCCTTGTGTCATCAACGGGCGTGATCGGTCTACAGCTACCCATCGAGAAAATAGAAAGCGGTATAGAAAGAGCAGTTAATCTATTAACAGATGATCCAATACAATTCGCAGAGGCAATAATGACTACAGACACAGCCATCAAAATCAGTTATAGAGAATTAGAGTTGTCAGGAAAGAATGTTAGAATCCTCGGAATTGCCAAAGGCTCAGGAATGATCCATCCGAATCTTGCCACAATGCTTTCATTTCTTTTCACAGACGCGAAGATCTCATATGATGCTTTGAAAAAGCTCCTTGAAAACGCCGTTGACAAGAGTTACAACATGATCGACGTTGATGGTGACACCAGTACGAATGATACTGTGATAGTGCTCGCCAATGGACTGGCTGAAAACAAAGAAATCGTTGAGGGCACAAGGGATTACGAAGATTTCCGTTCAGCTTTCGATGAAATCAACGTTGAACTTGCTAAGAAGATGGTGGAAGATGGTGAGGGTGCGACAAAACTTATCCAGGTTGAAGTGATAAATGCTGCTGATGAAAAAACAGCAAGAAAGATTGCAAGGAGCATAGTGTCGTCAAATCTTGTAAAAACTGCAATCTATGGTGAAGATGCCAATTGGGGAAGAATTATCGCGGCAGCGGGTTATTCAGGTGCAGTTTTCGATGTTGGACAACTGACTCTTTATCTGTCTGATGGCTACCGGAAGGTCAAAGTCTTCGAGAAAGGTCAAGGCATTCTTTTCGACGAAGAAATGGCAAAGCAAATTTTGAGTTCCACGAGAGTCTTTTTAACGATCGATTTGAATTTTGGAAACTCTCGGGCTGTTGCCTGGGGTTGTGATTTAACTGAAAAATATGTTCAGATCAATGGGAGGTATCGAACATGAAAAAAGAAGAAATGCAAATTCTTTTTGAGATCTTACCTTATTTGAAGGAATTTCACAACAAGACTTTTGTCATAAAAATAGGAGGCAATGTGGCTGGAAATGAGGAATCACAAAAAACCTTTGCCCAGAGTGTGGCTGTTTTAAAGTATATGGGCATCAAAGTTATTGTAGTACACGGCGGAGGCCCTGAGATAACTCAGATGATGAACCAGCTTGGCATGAAAGCTGTTTTCAGTAATGGCTATAGAGTCACAGACGAAAAGACCATGCACATAGTTGAAATGGTTCTTGGGAAGATAAACAAAGATATAGTGATGGGCATAAATATGCAGGGAGTAATGGCTGTTGGTATATCTGGAAAGGATGCGAATTTACTGTTTGCGCAAAAAGATTTGAGCAACGGTGATATAGGCTATGTTGGAAGGATTGAGAAGATCAATACCGATTTCATAAAGGATCTTCTTGAGAAAAATTATGTTCCAGTCATAGCTCCAATCGGTTTTGATGAAGACGGCAGATCTTACAACATAAATGCTGACATCGTGGCCGCCGAGATCGCCAGAAATCTGTGTGCAGAAAAGCTCATCTTCTTGACTGATGTGGATGGTGTTGTGGAAAATGGAAAACTGATCAGTTACCTAACAGTCCAGGAAGCCCAGAACCTGATAGATAGAAAAATTGTAGAAGGGGGCATGATACCAAAGGTACAAAGCGCAATCTCAGCCTTGAAAGGAGGCGTCAAAAGCGTCCATATAATAAATGGTAGTCTTTCTCTTTCACTTTTAATAGAAGTTTTCACGCTTGAGGGTATTGGAACCATGATAAAGAGTTCTTAGGTGGTGAAAAGATGCAAAATACCTTTTTGATGAACACATACAATAGATTTTCGATAGTGCTTGATCGCGGGAAGGGCGCATTGGTCTGGGACAGAGAAGGAAAGGTCTATCTTGATTTTGCCGCTGGTATTGCTGTGAATATCCTTGGGCATTCTCACCCAAAGTTAGTCTCTTCGCTCAGAAAGCAAGCATCAAGATTGATACACTGTTCAAATCTCTACTGGACAGAGCCACAGATGGAGCTTGCAAAGATTCTCTCGGAGAGCTCAATAGGTGGTAAGGTCTTCTTTGCAAACAGTGGCACAGAGGCAAATGAAACGGCAATAAAGTTGGCAAGAAAATACGGGAAAACGATGTCTTGTGAAAAGTATGTGATATTGTCTGCCAACAATTCTTTTCATGGCAGGACCTACGGTTCATTGAGTGCAACGGTTCAACCAAAATATCAGGAAAAATTTACCCCACTTGTAGATGGTTTTGATTACTTCAAGTTCAACAACATCGATTCTCTAAAGTCAAAAATCTCTGAAAAAGTCTGCGCCGTAATAGTTGAACCTATACAAGGTGAGAGTGGTGTTGTTCCTGCCAAAAATGAATTTCTCAAAGAATTGAGAAAGATCTGTGACGAATACAATGTGCTTTTGATCTTTGATGAAGTTCAGTGCGGTATGGGTAGAACGGGAAAACTTTTTGCCTACCAGCACTACGGTGTGGAGCCAGATGTTCTCACGGTGGCAAAAGGGCTCGGTGGAGGTGTACCAATCGGTGCTGTCATTGCAAATGAAAGGGCGAATGTCTTTGAACCATCAGATCACGGTTCGACCTTCGGTGGTAACCCACTGGCATGCAGTGCTGGAATAACTGTGATGAAAGAGCTTCTGAAAGAAGGATTTCTTGAGAACGTGAACAAACTGGGATTTTTATTGAAAAAAGAACTTGACAAATTAAGAAAGGATTATCCGCAAGAAATAAGTGACGTACGTGGCATTGGATTGATGATTGGGATCGAGCTGTACAAGATTCCAGCAAAGGATTTTGCAAACAAGTGTGTTGAGAATGGACTACTGGTAGCCGTAGCTGGCAACAACACAATTAGATTGTTGCCCCCACTGATAATAACACGAAAGCAAATTGGTCAGGCTATTCAAATTATCAAAAAGGTCCTGGAGGAGTTCAGAAATGAAAAAGGCATTGCTCGTTCTTGAGGATGGTAGTTACTTCTACGGCGAGAGTTTCGCGAGTGACGGAGAGACCTTTGGAGAACTCGTTTTCAATACGGGAATGACAGGATATCAAGAGATACTGACAGATCCTTCTTACAAAGGGCAAATCGTTGTCATGTCCTATCCAGAGATCGGAATTTATGGTATCAACTATGAAGATGTCGAGTCGGACACAATCAAGGTAGCAGGTTTCATTGTCTATTCAAGCGTAAAAGAGCCATCAAATTATAGAGCAACAAAGTCTCTTGCTGATTATCTCAAAGAAAACGAGGTAGTAGCTGTTGAAGGTATCGATACGAGGATGCTCATAAAAAGGATAAGAGAAAAAGGTGTCATAAAGGGTGCCATATCTACACAGGATTTGAACGTAGAGTCGCTGCTTGCAAAGTTGAAAAAACAGCAGGAGCTGGACAGCTTAGATCTTGTCAAAGAAGTTTCAACCGATAAAGTTATAGAATCACAGAGTGATTCTGATTGGCGTGTAGTGCTGATAGATTGTGGTTGCAAAAGGGGAATAATAAGAGAGCTTGAAAAACTAAAGGCATCTGTGATTGTTGTACCGTACACTATTGATTTTGAAGAGTTGAGAAGTTTCAAAGTCCATGGTGTGATTATTTCAAATGGGCCTGGAAATCCGGTGATTCTTGAGAGAACGATTTCTCTGGTGAAAGATATTCTCAGGTACAAAATGCCTGTGGCTGGAATATGTCTTGGTCATCAGCTTATCTCACTCGCAGTCGGTGCAAGGACCTATAAAATGAAATTCGGTCATAGGGGCATCAATCATCCAGTGAAAGATCTTGAAAGAGAAAAGATCCTGATAACTACCCATAACCATGGTTTTGCCGTTGACCCTGAAAGCATAGGGATAAAGGGGATAACCAACAAAGAACAAGATCCCAGATTCATTTTCGAGAACATAGACAAATTTAAAAATCTGGCTGGTACAAGTCCAGAAGGCTACAGACTGAAAATCACTCATATTTCTTTGAACGATGGCACAGTAGAAGGTATTAGGTTATTGGATTTTCCAGCATTCTCTGTGCAATATCACCCAGAGGCATCCCCGGGACCACACGATGCAAAGGAATTCTTCAAAGATTTCATGAACTTTGTTTTTACGAGGTGATCACATGCCAAAGAGGGATGACATAAATAAGATACTGGTGATAGGCTCTGGACCGATCACCATAGGGCAGGCTGCAGAATTTGATTATTCCGGTACTCAAGCTTTAAAAGCCCTAAAGAAGCTTGGTTATAGCATTGTGGTAGTTAACTCAAACTCTGCAACGATAATGACAGATCCGGAGTTTTCAGACGCCGTTTATATTGAGCCACTAACCGTTGAGTATCTCGAAAAAATAATAGAGGCAGAAAAACCAGATGCCTTGCTCGCAACGCTTGGTGGTCAAACTGCCTTGAATCTTGCCGTGGAACTTCACGAAAAGGGTGTCATGGAAAAGCACAATCTTCGACTCATCGGTGTCGAAATAGAAACCATTCGCAAAGCAGAGGATAGAGAACTGTTCAAAGAGACAATGAAGAAAGAGGGATTAGAAGTCCTCAGGAGCAAAGTCGTTTCCAAGGTCACGGAAGCTCTGGAAGTTGCACAGGAGCTTGGTTATCCAGTTATCGTGAGGCCAAGTTTCACTCTTGGAGGAACAGGTGGAGGTATAGCCTACAATGTTGAAGAACTGAAAACAGTTGTTGCAAATGGACTGATAGAAAGCCCTGTTCATACAGTTCTGATTGAGGAATCTGTCATAGGCTGGAAAGAATTTGAACTTGAAGTGATGAGAGACTGTACAGACAATTTCATCGTCGTTTGCTCCATAGAGAACTTGGATCCAATGGGGATTCACACGGGCGATTCTATCACTGTTGCGCCAGCCCAAACCTTGAGTGATCTGGAATATCAGCAGATGAGAGACTCGGCCAAAAGAGCCTTGGATGCCATTGGGATCAAAACAGGAGGGTGCAACATCCAATTTGCCATAGACCCTGAAACTGGGAGAATGGTCATCATTGAGATGAATCCCAGGGTTTCAAGGTCGTCAGCGCTTGCTTCAAAAGCCACAGGATATCCTATAGCCAAGATTGCAGCTCTTACAGCTGTTGGTTTAAGGCTCGATGAAATTCCAAATTATATCACTGCTAAAACAACAGCTGCCTTTGAACCATCTATCGATTATGTTGTCATTAAAATACCCAGGTTTCAGATGGAAAAGTTCCCTGGTGCCGACCCAAGATTGAGTACACAAATGAAGTCAGTCGGAGAGATAATGGCTATAGGTAGAACCTTCAAAGAGGCACTTGGTAAAGCTATCAGATCTCTCGAATTGGATATAACACCCAAACTTGACCTCGATCACCTGAAAGAATATCTGGCTAACCCTACACCAGAAAGAATTTCATATGTCTTTGCTGCTTTCAGGAACGGTATGTCTGTCGAAGAAGTTAACCATTTAACGAAGATGGATAAATGGTTTCTGAGCGAAATAAAAAAGATCATGAATTTTGAGAAAGAACTCAAGCAGAATGGATTAAAAGATCCATCGTTGCTGAAAAAGGCAAAGCAATGGGGATTTTCTGACAGGGAACTCGCCGAGATATTCCAAACTACCGAAAAAGATGTTAGAGATTTGAGAAGAAGCCATGGTATCAAACCGGTGTACAGAATGGTTGACACTTGCGCTGGCGAATTCGAAGCGACAACGGCGTATTTCTACTCCACATATAACGGTGTTGAGAACGAAGCCTTGCCGTCGCAGAAAAAGAAAATAGTTGTGCTGGGTTCAGGGCCAAATAGAATTGGTCAGGGAATCGAGTTTGATTATGCGAATGTTCATTCCGTGTGGGCGCTTCGGGAAGAAGGTTATGAAGTGATAATGGTGAACTCCAATCCAGAGACCGTATCCACAGATTATGACGTTTCAGATAGACTTTATTTTGAACCGCTTACCGTTGAAGATGTTTTGGAAATAATAGAGAACGAAAAACCACAGGGAATCATCATCTCCTTTGGAGGTCAGACACCATTGAAAATAGTCAAAGACTTAACCAAAGAGGGCATCAGGCTGACAGGGGTAAGTTTTGAAGTTATTGAAATGACTGAGAACAGAGAAAAATTCGTCCAAATTCTTGAAAAGCTGGGTTTTAAAACCCCTCCTTTTGCCATTGCTACATCTGTTGAAGATGCCTTGAAAGCGGCTAAGGATTTGGATTTTCCTGTCCTTGTCAGACCCAGTTATGTCCTCGGTGGTAGGGCAATGGCAATAGTCGATTCTGAACAAGAGCTTACCAAGTATGTTTCCCAGGCTGCTCTTGTTTCACCAGGTTACCCTTTGATAATAGATAAGTTTCTTGAAGACGCCATCGAACTCGATGTGGATCTATTGTGTGATGGTCAAAATGTATGGATAGCAGGTTTAATGGAGCAAATAGAACAAGCAGGTGTACATTCAGGAGACTCTGCCTGTGTTCTGCCGCCTGTGAGCCTCTCTGACGATTTGGTTGCTGCCATAGAATCTACAGTCTATTCGTTGGCGAAAGAACTGAAGTTAATTGGTCCGGCAAATCTTCAAATTGCCATAAAAGATGAGCAGCTTTACATATTGGAATTGAATCCTAGGGCCTCGAGAACCTTTCCTTTTGTGAGTAAAGCGATAGGAATACCAGTGGCAAAACTGGCAGCAAAGGTGCTGATCGGGAAAAAACTCACTGATTTGTTGGCTGAATACTGGCCATACCCAACAAGATATGAATCAGTGAAATTTGTAAGCAAAGATGGTATTCTTCCAACACCTTGGCCAAGGTTCTATTCTGTTAAAGAAGTGGTCATTCCTTTCAATAGGTTCTATGGTAGCGACACATTACTTGGTCCAGAAATGCGTTCTACAGGTGAAGTAATGGGAATCGGTGAAGATTTCGCTGAGGCTTTCGCAAAGGCCCAGATAGCCGCTTCTAATCCTCTTCCAAGAAAGGCAATCCTTGTTACTGTGAGGGATAAAGATAAAAGAGATGTGATACCACTGGTATCGTGTCTGTTTGATCTTGGTTTTGATATTTATGCGACCAATGGTACGGCAAGAACTCTGAATTCTGTGGGCATACCAGCAAAGTATGTGCCAAAGGTTGGAGAAGGAAGGCCAGATGTGATCGATTTGATTGAGCAAGGTAAGGTGGACTTGGTGGTCGTGACTCAGTCACCAAACACTATCAAAAACACTCCAGTTGACAGAATTGGAATGAAAGCACCACTGAATTTTGAGGACAAGCGCACCGTGGGTTACAGAATAAGAACTGCAGCGGTGAAGAATAAAGTACCATATATTACAACGATTGAGGCTTTCAGTGCAGAGACTGCCGCCATTAGAAAATCAAGAACAAACAACATCTTGAATGTGAGAGACCTAAAGAAGGTTCATTCGCAAGGAACTGGGAGCATTGATAGCTGACTGCCACCAATTTCTAATGTTCACAAATTAAAAAAATGTGGTTTAATATAATTAACACTATAAGAAGGCAGTTGGCGATTGTGAGGTGGATAGTAAAGCAGGTTGATCAGCAAAGGGTTCGAGTGCTTTGTGATCAATTACAGATAAGTCCCTTTCTTGCAAAATTACTCATCAACAGAGGTTTAAAAGAACCTGAGGTTGTTTATAAATTTTTGAATCCAAGTATCAATGATCTTCGCGATCCATTTTCTTTAGCAGACATGGATCAAGCTGTTTCTTTGTTGCTTGAAGCCAGAGCACATAGATCACCTGTTTTAATTTATGGTGATTATGATGTGGATGGAATAACCGGTGTAGCTGTACTCAAAGAGTTCTTAGACAGATATGGTTGGATCACAGAGTACTACATACCTAAGAGAATGGACGAAGGATATGGCATTCAACCTTCTGTAATTGAACAATTTTGCAAAAGATCAAAAGGGGTAATATTAACTATCGATTGCGGTATCACTGCCTTTGATGCAATTGAGTTTGCCAGCAATTTCGGTTGTCCCGTGATAGTTACAGACCATCACGAGATTGGTGAAAGGCTTCCAAAAGCAGCAGCCATCGTTGATCCCAAAAGACCTGATGACAGTTATCCTTTCAAAGATCTTGCAGGCGTTGGTGTTGCGTTCAAAGTTGTCTCTGCTATCGCCCAGAAAATGGGGATTCGGCCAGAAGAATTCTTTGATCTTCTCGAACTTGTGGCGCTTGGTACAATTGCAGACATGGTTAAACTGATCGATGAAAACCGTTTTCTAGTAAAAGCAGGTTTACAGCGGCTTATGGAAACCAAAAGGCCAGGATTGTCAACCTTGTTTTCGCGGCTTTGTATTACTGAACCGGATTCTCGTGAAGTTGGTTACAGGGTTGCGCCAAAATTGAATGCAGCCGGGAGGCTCGATTGTGCCGATGATGCCTTCCAGCTTTTGGTTGCCAGGGACAAAGTATGTGCCGACAGGCTTGTAGAACTTCTCTTTGAATACAATACGACAAGACAGGAAATCGAATCTGATATCTTTGCCCACGCTGTTGAACAGATTGAAGAGTACGAATTGCATAAAGACCCAGTGATAGTTGTCAAAGGAAGAGAATGGCATGTCGGTGTGATAGGTATTGTAGCCACGAGGTTAGTTCACAGATATGGCAGACCTGTTATGGTTATTTCAGAGACCGAAGGAATTGCGCGAGGTTCGGCACGAAGTGTACCTGAGGTTAATCTTATTGAACTGCTGCAACCTTTGTCGTCATATTTTAAGGAATTTGGAGGTCATCCCTTAGCTGTCGGGTTCAGTTTGAATCCAGATGGAATAGGTGCCTTCATCGACTCTTTGAGAAATTGTAAGATTCCAGTGAAAGATTCCTTTGATGTCATAGAGATCGACGATGAAATTCAATTAGAGCAAATCGATGAACAGATGCTGAAAGATTTGGAAATTCTCGAACCTTTTGGCCACGGTAATCCCGAGCCAGTTTTCCTTTCAAGGAATGTTCCTGTGGAGTTTGTAAGGGCTTTCGGACAAAATCATTCAAACGTTAAGATGCTCATTCGAGCTAATGGCAAAAAGATAGAAGCACTTGGCTTTGGATTGGGCTATTTGCTCGATAAACCAAGCTATGAATCTACAACCGTTGATGTCGTTTTCAGTTTGAGAAACCGTAAGGGTCCTATGTCGCTCAATATCCTGGATCTATCCTTGCCTGAAGAGAGCCATGAGCATAATGAAAGTGATGAGATGCCACAGAAATTGATTCGCCTTGATCAGTCCTTGACTCAGATAAGAGGAAAACGTTTGTACATTCTTGACATCAGGACCAGGAACGCATTCTTGTATTGGCTAAGGGAAAGAACTAATCTAAGATGTGCCGTCATTTCTATAAACAACATCATTTCTTCTCATCTACATCAGAGTCTTCTGAGACATACTCAAAGTAAGATATCTTATATAAACTCTTTGAACAGAAACAGTTGCGATCGATTCGCCTTTATAACTCTTTCATCCTTCTTGAACGAAAAGGATAGGTTGTATGACCTGTACGATATCTTCCTGATTAATGAACTTTCACTTTTCAAGGTTTTTGCGGATCAGCCACAAGTTGCGAATCTTCTTGATTTTGTGAAGAAAAATGCTCACAAATTCATAGCAGTGAGTGTGAAAAATCCGGAAGATTTGTTTGGCTTTGCGGCAAATCTTGGTTTTGAAATATCCTACGAGAAGTCGTTGAAGCTCAACTATGGTTTGGCAGATATATCTGGTGAAATCGATTCAATTTTGAATGACGCCAGCTGTTTCTTGTTTTCTGACCAACGCAAGTTGTCAGATTTCTATAAGAGATTTAAAGATCAATGGAAAAATAGAGAAGTTCTTGTATACTCACATACTCTTAAACCTACTCAAAGATTGAGTGTGGTTAGCAGTGTGAGAAAGAGAAAAGCTGCCAAATTGATAAGCTCTACAAATACCGATGGACTGCCAGCACTCTTGGGTGAAGATGTGGAAATTGCGATACTTGATGCGCCTCTCAGCTTGTATGAGCTACTGGATGCTGTCTCTTGTGATGGTGAAAATCAACTCTTTGATCTATGTTTTAATGCCGAGAGTGTTTATGAAAGGCAAAGAGAACTTGAGGAGCTCTTTCCTTCCAAGGAGTTAGTAATGCAAATAATATCAGCTGTTGGTACAAAAGAGGTTGGTCAGGAAGAGTTTTTGAATATGCTTGTGCAATATGGCCATTTCAAGAATCTCTCCTATGCCAAAGTGATTTTGAACATTCTCAAGGATTTTGGAGCAGTTGTCAATCCTCAGAAAATTTCTTTTGCCCGCATTGATCTTTCAAGAACACCTGTGAGACTTATGGAAAGAGAACTGGAGTTTGCCTATTTTGAAAAGATTACAAAGCCACTTTTGATGCAGAAGGTCAAAGGTATATACAAGGCGCTTGCAAACGTAAGAATGGTGATCTGATGATTCTCGCAATAGATTATGGTGAAACAAGATGTGGCTTGGCTTTGGGTGAGAAACTTGCCGCAAGAATATGGACGGTGAAAAAACAAGAGGTCTTTGCTGAGATCTCCAAGTTCAAAAATATCGATATTTTTGTGGTTGGATTACCTCTTTCGATGAGTGGGAGATACTCAGAGCAAACCTTCAAAGCAGTCAGATTTGCAGAAAGACTGTATGGTGAATTTGGCAGAGAAGTCTACATGATCGATGAAAGGCTTTCCAGTGTGATCTTTAAGGGTAGGAAAGATGTCGACCGACTGAGTGCGGCGGAAATTTTCAACAGATTTATTTCTTCAAATTCTGACTGCTACAGAATAAAATCTCCTGTTCGATTGAGCGATGAAAAACTAAGAAAACTTGGAGATCTCCAGGGTAAAGTTCTTGTTGCAAATCTTTCTGACGTAAGAATTGTGAAAGACAAAAGTTGGATCATTTTTCAAGACGATCCCTATTACGCTTATCTGTTTCACAAAATAGGTTGCCATATTGAGAGGGATCGGAAGATGTTGGAAAACTTTGCACCTTTTGATATCATCATTGCTGAGGGTGTGTGCGAAGAATTAAGGTATTTGTTGGGTCCAAATGGGAAAATCCTGTGCCTGTAGCTCAAGGGGATAGAGCGCTGGACTCCGGATCCAGAGGCTGCGGGTTCAACTCCCGCCAGGCACACCAAATGGTCTGGTGAATCAATACAAGAGAATTCAAGGAGGTTAAACAAATGCCAAAAGGTGACTTGGGTATAGACCTTGGTACAGCAAGTTTCATTGTTTATCAAAGAGGAAAGGGTATTGTGATTTTCGAGCCCTCGGTAGTCGCAATTTCTGAGAAAACAGGTGAAATAGTTGCAATCGGTGAAGAAGCCAAGAAGATGCTTGGTAAAACACCTGATTATTACAGGGCGGTCAAACCAATGAAAGATGGAGTGATTGCAGATTATAAAACCATTGAAGCTGTGATCAAAGAATTCATCAATCGAACCGTTAAAAAATCTTTCTTATTCAAACCAGAGCTCGTTATAGGCATTCCGACAAAAGCTACCAGTGTAGAAAAGAGGGCTGTTTTCGAAGCTGCGTTGAATGCTGGAGCAAGAAAAGTTCATGTTGTTTCTGAGCCACTTGCTGCAGCGATAGGGGCTGGAATAGAAGTGACCAAATCCCAGGGTAATATGGTTGTGGACATCGGCGGTGGGACAACAGATATTGCTGTGATAAGTCTCGGGGGAGTTGTGATAGGTGATTCAATAAAGATCGCGGGTGATGCAATGGATGAAGCGATTGTGAGATTTGTAAGGAGAAAATATGGTTTGGTGATAGGAGAACCAACTGCAGAACAAGTAAAGATAAAAATAGGAAAAGTCCACGCTTCTATGGAAACATATCAAATGGAAATAAAGGGTAGAGATGCGGTGACTGGTTTACCTAGAACAGATCAAATAAGCTCTGACGATGTTTTGGAAACCTTAAAGCCTTTGGTTGAGACGATAATAGGTAGAATCAAAATGGTTCTTGAAAAGACACCACCAGAACTTGCAGCCGATATTATCAATCAGGGCATAGTCTTGACCGGCGGAGGGGCATTGACCAGGGGACTTGACTTACTGATGTCTGAGGAGCTTGGTGTAAAGGTAATAATAGCTGAAGATCCAATAACTTGTGTAGCAAAGGGAACAGGAATACTTTTGGATAACCAAGAACTATTAAAGGTAGTTGCCACTTCTTACTCGAGGTGATCGTGTGATAAGAGGCATTTATACGGCAGCAATGGGAATGCTGCTGGATATGAGTAAAGTCGATACTACAGCAAACAACCTTGCAAATATTGAAACCGTGGGATACAAGAAAGATAAGCTCATCTATAGAGCTTATCAAGATCGAGCAATTTACGCTCTGCCAGATAGGAGACGTCCCATCGGCAATCTTACCTACAGTGCTGTTTTGGATGATGTCTTTTTGGACACTTCTCAAGGTGTGATTCAACAAACGGGTAACTTGCTTGATCTTGCAATAGACTCCGATGGCTATTTTGCATTGCAAGGTGAAAATAATATTTATTACACAAGAGCTGGTAACTTCAAACTCGATACCCAAGGATACATAGTGAACCCAGATGGACTGAGGTTACTCGACGAAAATGGGCAATCCATACAATTTCAAGATGGTTATAGCATCGATCAAGATGGTTATATAAAAGACAGTTTCAACAACATCATAACGAGATTGGGTTTGTATACTTTTGAGAATTCATCAGGACTCAGAAAAATAGGTTATACACTCTTTGTACCTACCGATGAAAGTGGTGAAGCAGTTGCCGCAGAAAATTTTAGGATTTTGTCAGGTTATATTGAACTATCTAATGTGAACGCACTCGTAGAAATGACAAAATTGATTGAAGCACAACGTCATTTCGAAATATCGCAGAAAGTAGTCGTGGTTGAAGATGAGGTTCTCGCAAAATTGACCAGTCAAGTTGGTTCCTTGAGATAACAGGAGGTGTACCAAGATGATGGTTTCTCTATATTCAGCGGCAACTGGCATGTGGGCACAGCAATACAAACTTGATACAGTCTCAAACAATCTTGCCAATGTTGACACAACAAGTTATAAAAAGGTTCGTGCTGAGTTTCAGGATCTCGTATATCAGTATTATAAAAATGCCGGCACACCTACCGCGGTCAATTCAACAATACCTACAGGCATATATTTTGGACACGGAGCAAGATTGGCTGCTACGACAAAAATCTTTTCTTTGGGCAACATGGAGCACACTAGTAACGCACTCGACGTAGCCATTACCGGTGATGGCTTCTTTCAAATACAGCTTCAAGATGGTAGAACTGCCTATACAAGAGACGGTTCTTTCAAGATAGACAGTAATGGGACCGTTGTAACAGCAAATGGACTTGCTTTGATACCAAATATCGTCATTCCTGCCGATGCAGTTGCAATAAATATTTCACCAGACGGCATCTTCTCAGTTGAAATGCAGGATGGCACAATACAGAACCTTGGCACAGTGACGCTTGTAAGATTCGTTAATCCTTCTGGTTTGAAATCGATAGGCGATAATCTGTACGTTGAAACAACGGCTTCTGGTGCACCAATAGAGGGAACACCGAATCAAGATGGTTTTGGCGCTTTGCTACAGGGCTACTTAGAAAAATCCAATGTAGACGTGGTCAAAGAGATGGTAGATATGATCACCGCACAGCGAGCCTATGAGTTAAACGCACGAACTATTCAGACCGCCGATAATATGCTCCAAACTGTTTCCACACTCAAGAGATAATCTTGATTTTTCTTATCGCGGATGCGCATCCGCCTTTCTCTGAATGAGAAAGGATGGAAAAGGTGAAAAAGTTAATCTTCTTACTCCTGGCTTTCTCAACCTTGACATTCAGTAGTAGCTTAATAGATCTTGTTCAGAATTCCATTGCGGAGTATATACTTTTGAAGTGCGGTGAAGATGCAACGATCACCAACCTTCAGTTTAGACAAAAGATTCCAGAAGCAACCAACTTCGAAATAATCTCCTTTAATATTTCCAATGGGAAAGTAAATCTTTTAATCAAGTTTTGTCAGGATAATACCTTTTCAGGATATGTACAGGCTGTGGCCAACGTCTCTGTCTTTAGGAATGTCTTGGTGGCTTGTAGAATCATAAAAAGCGGAGAAGTAATAAAACCAGAGGATATATCGCTTGTAAAGATGGATGTCTTTGGAAATAGCGGACGATTCACTGACAGATACGAAGATGTATTAGGTAAACTGAGCAAAAAAATGTTCAAAGAAGGTGAGCCGATAGATCTTTTCTATTTGACCAAGCCACCAGATGTGAAAGTAGGACAAGTATTGCCGGCGACGATTCAGATCGGCTCTGTAGTAGTTACAACCCTTGTAAGGGTTGTACAGGATGGAAATTTTGGAGAAATCATCAAAGCAAGAAATCTCTCGACTGGTTTTCTAATACATGGAGTTTTAAAAGAAGACTATTCCATACATGTTATAGGGAGCTGAAATGATGAAAAGGGTCTTCGTTTTATTGATCTTAGTCCAAACATTGATCATTTACAGTACATCACTTTGGAATAGCTCAACTAATAATCAATTCAAGAACATAATTGGTGATCGTAAGGCAAACAAGGTTGGAGATATAGTAACTATCGTCGTAAGGGAAACACCAAAGATCAATGCAGCCAGTGAAAATACAGCCTTTGAGAACGCCTTGCTCAATCTTTTTACAGGTGCTGTAAAGAATATAACTCAGTTTGATTTGTCGCAGTTCATACCTATAAAAAACAACCCCACACAACAAAGATCAGCACAGATGAGCTCGACGGTCACGTTAACAGTCTCTGCCGTTGTTGTGGATGTACAGAACGGGAACCTTATCGTTGAAGGTAATAAGAAGCTTAAAGTGGGAGAACAACTCAGTGAAATAATGATACGTGGAACTGTAAGACCCGATGACATAATGTCAAACAACACCGTTGATTCATCTAAGATCGCAAATTGTCAAATATGGGTGAATGGTCAGCTTGTTTTCAGACAGAATCCAAACCAGGAATCTTGGCTTGATTACATACTCTCAGCGATTGCTAAATGGTTTTTGTGAGGTGAGTCGATGAAAAAGATTTTGCTATTTTTCATGTGTACTCTCTTGGTAACTCATATCTTTCCTGCTTCACGCATAAAAGACATCGCGATCTTCAGAGGTGCTCGAGACAACCAGCTCTTTGGTCTAGGTGTGGTGGTGGGACTCAATGGCACAGGAGATTCAGGTAAAGCCAATTCCACTCTTTTGGCGAACATGGCGAAAGTCTTCAACATAAGCATAGACGCCGCCGATCTAAAAACGAGAAATAGCGCGCTTGTAATGGTACTAGCTGATATTCCTCCATTTTACAAAGAAGGAATGAGGCTTGATGTGGTAGTTGCATCGATAGGCGATGCAAAATCCTTGCAGGGTGGTTTGTTGATTCAAACTCCTTTGTATGGTGCTGATGGCAAGGTCTACGCCGTTGCTCAAGGCAATGTCAGTATTGGTGGAAGCGAGGTAAAGGTTTCCGCAAACCTTCAGAGTAAGTATAAAATAGTTGGATATATCCCCAATGGCGCAATAGTTGAAAGGGAAATTCCATCTGAATTCGTCGAATCTAATAGTGTCACAATTCTCTTAAGGACACCTGATTTCACAACGGCGGCGAGAGTCGCACAAGCCATAAACACTACCTTTGACAGAAAGTTAGCAAAGGCAATTGATGCATCATCGATAAAAACACAGATTCCCTCGGTATTTGAAGACGATGTCGTCAGTTTTCTCTCTCTGATCGAAGAGATAGAAGTTTCTGTTGATCAACCTGCGAAGATCGTGATAAACGAGAAAACGGGTACAGTTGTCTTTGGAGGCAATGTCAAGGTACTGGACTTCACCCTATCATACGGTGTCTTCAACATAAGTGTCAAGAACGGTAAAGTTTTATCGGAAAAACAGTCGGACGCAACGGTTTCCGAGTTGGTTACAGCCCTGAAAGGTCTTGGTGCCACCCCTCAGGACATCATAGCCATCTTGCAAACGATGCACAGTGCAGGTGTTTTACTCGCAGATCTGGTGGTGATGTAATTGACGATTTCAACTATTTCTAATGCTAAGAGACAGGATAAACTGTGGAATACCTGTTCTGAGTTTGTTGGTTCCCTGTTCTACGATATTTTCAAGAAGTTGTACGAATCCATTCCTCAATCTAATCTGATACCAAGAAACTCTTCCGAAAAGTGGTTTACCAATATGCTGCTGTATGAATATTCAAAACAGGCAGCAAAAGATAATTTGAGGCCCCTTGTTGATAAGATTTACAATAAGCTCGCTTCAAAAACGTATCAATGAGTGGAAACGACATTCTTTTGTTCAAGTAGTTTTACCAGTTCATCTTCAAGGAGTTTAGTTATCAGTTCGTCCAGATCGCCGTCCAAAATATCCTTGAGTCTATAGGTTGTGTAATTGATTCTGTGGTCTGTTACACGATTCTGTGGAAAATTGTAAGTTCTGATCTTCTCGCTTCTCTCTGCTGTGCCTATTTGATTTTTTCTTTGCTGAGAAAGCTCTGCTGAAACTTTTTCTTGTTCCATCTCGTATAGCTTTGCACGCAATATCGATAATGCTCTTTCTCGATTCTGATGCTGTGACCTCTCACTTTGACAGGACACAATCATTCCCGTAGGTAGATGTGTTATTCTAACGGCAGACTCGGTCTTGTTTACATACTGCCCACCGTGACCGGATGCTTTGAAAGTATCAATTTTTATATCTTTTGGGTCTATGTATATCTCAACATCTGTCACCTCTGGTAATACGGCAACTGTAGCTGTCGAGGTGTGTATTCTACCCGAAGATTCGGTCACCGGGATTCTCTGGACTCTGTGTACACCACTCTCCAGTCGCAAGAATTTGTAAGCGGATTTACCCTTTATGAGAAAAACGATTTCTTTAAAACCACCAAGACCCGTGTCGTGAAAGTCGTAGAGCTCTACCTGCCAACCTTTTCGTTCGGCGTACCTTGTGTACATACGATAAAGATCTGCGGCAAACAATGCTGCTTCCTCGCCTCCTGTACCTGCTCTGATTTCAATTATCACATTGTTGTGTTCTTTCACTGGCAATAGCTGTGATATCAATTGAGTCATTTTCTTATCATACTCTTTTTTTGCCTTTTCCAGTTCTGTCTCGAACGAAGGGTCCTCCTGTAAAGCTTGTTGCCAAAAATCGATTTCTTCCTCAGCAGATTTTAGTTGTTCATATGTTTCCAGAATCTCCTTTAAATTAGAGTATTCGACGGACAACGACTTGATCTGCTCAGGATCGAGTTTAGAATCTGTCAACTTGGTTTCAAGTTCATTTATTCTATCACTGATCTTTTGAACCACTGATTCTATAACATCCATCATCCCACTTTTCGCCTCATTTCCTCGGGATTTCTTGCGTACTCGTAGATTTGCGATCTGTCTATATAACCATTGGCATAAGCTTTGAAGAGAGCATCATCGAAGAGTACCATTCCCAGCTTTGCACTTGTTTGCATTATCGATTCTATCTGATGCAATTTGTTCTCCCTTATCAAGTTTTTGACGGCGGCAGTGCCGATCAATATCTCAAGAACTGGTACCATTCCCTTTTGGTCAGCACGAGGTAATAGTCTTTGATAAATTATGGCAACAAGCGTATTGGCAAGCTGCAAGGCTATTTGTTTTTGTTGATGAGCCGGAAAAACATCTATGACTCTTTCTGGTGCACTAGCTGCACTGTTGGTATGTATTGTACTGAAGACCAAATGTCCCGTTTCAGCAGCAGTGAGTGCCAATGCCATAGTTTCAAGGTCTCTCATTTCACCTACCAGTATCACATCAGGATCCTGTCTCAAAGCATACTTTAGGCCATCGTAAAAGCTTTTAGTATCCTGTCCAAGTTCTCTTTGGTGTATTATGGCTTTCTTGTTTGTGAAAACATATTCTATGGGATCTTCGATCGTAATTATGTGATAGGGATGGTTTTCATTGATATAGTCTATCATTGCGGCTAAAGTAGTTGACTTTCCACTACCAGTTGGGCCTGCGACCAATATCAAACCCGAATCTCTCTCTGTGAAATCTTTGAGTATTTGTGGAAGTCCCAGTTCGTCGAAGGTCCTAATTTTTCGGGTTATAATCCTCAGAGCAAGGGCTGGTTTTCTTCTCTCATAGTAAAGATTGCCACGAACCCTGACTTGGTCTCCAACACTAAAAGCAAAATCTATCTCCTTTTTGTTTGAGTCCAAAGTCATACCAATCTGATTAAACAACGCCTCGATAGCACTCAACAAATCATTCTCAGTCACTATGCCGAGGTCTTTTCGAGTAACCAGCAAGCCATTTATTCTGTAAATGGGTGGTGCATCGACGCAGAGATGAATGTCAGATGCCTTCTTGTTGAAAGCATCTGACACGAGTGTCGATAATTCTATCATTCTATCATCCCTCTTGTTTTCTCAAAACTTCTGCGCACCTTGGGCATGTTTTTGGAAATTGTGGTTCGGTACCTGTTAACGGATGATACTTCCAGCATCTGTCACACTTTTCGCCGTCTGCCCTCTGAACTCTGGTTTCAAGTTCCTCTTCGCCTTTAGAAAACTCAACCTGGGAGACAATGAAAAATTCATCCAGATATTGTTCATACTCTTTGAGTAAATTCAAAATTTCCTCTGTCTTTGATTTTATTATCAACTTTGCATCTAAAGAATGGCCAATTGTACCAGCTTGTCTGATTTCTTCCAATGATTTGAGAGCATGATCGCGAATTCTCATAAGTTCATCGAAGTCTCCCATTATCTTTTGGTCTATCCATTCTTCATGATATTCTGGCCAATGTTCGACCTGAACAGATTCGTATTTCATCTTCTGTGACTTAAAATGTTCGTAGGCTTCTTCGCACGTGAAGGCGAGTATAGGAGACAGCATTACAAGTAATGATTTGAGTATGTAGTATAAAACAGTCTGGGCAGATCTGCGCTTCAGAGAATCTTTGCTCTCAACATAGAGTCTATCCTTTACTATATCAAGGTAAATTGCACTCAATTCAACAGAACAATATTTCACAAGTATATTGTAAACTCGCGAGAACTCATAATTTTCGTAAGCTTCAGTAACTGATTTAATGATTTGTTGTAGTCTTCCCAGAGCCCATTTGTCAAGGGGTAACAACTTTTCAAAGGGTACTATGTTGTCTTCTGAAAAGTCGTTGAGATTACCCAGTAGGTATCTGAAGGTATTTCTGACCTTTTTATAGACCTCCACTTGCTGAAGTATTATGTTCTGTGAGATTCTTATATCGTTGAAATAATCGCTGCTCGCAAGCCAAAGCCTTAGCACGTCGGCACCATACTTTGAACAGACTTCGAGAGGGTCAACGACATTTCCAAGTGACTTGCTCATTTTCTTTCCTTCTTCATCTTTGATGAATCCATGGGTTAAGACTGTTTTGTAAGGTGCCTTGTCATGTTTGACAACCGACAACACTATTGATGAATTGAACCATCCTCTGTGCTGATCGCTACCTTCCAGATACATATCGGCCGGGAAGGTTAGATCAGGTCTTGTAGTCAATACCGCCTCAAAAGAAGCACCAGAATCAATCCAAACATCCAGTGTGTCATACATTTTGCTGAGATTTTTAGAACCACATTTCTTGCAAGTGTATCCGGTGGGTAGTAATTCCCTTTCAGAAAGCTCAAACCAAGCATTGGTGCCTTTTTCCTTAACAACTTTGGCAAAATGATTAATGATCAGCGGGTCGAGTATAGCCTCCTGGCAGTCATTACACCTAAAAGCCGGTATCGGTGTACCCCAAACGCGCTGTCTTGAGATACACCAGTCTGGTCTCTCTTGAATCATAGCACTGATTCTATTCTTACCCCAAGAAGGGATCCACGTTACCATGTCTATTTGCCTGAGAACCCTGTTCCTCAAGTCACTCTTTTCAACGGATATAAACCACTGTTCTGTCGCTCTGAAAATAACAGGCTTCTTGCACCTCCAGCAGTGCGGGTAAGAATGCGATATCTTTCCTTCTTTCAAAAAAGCTCCCTTTGCTATCAAGTCATCTATTATCAACCTGTTCGCTTTGTCTATGTGTATCCCCGCATATTTTCCAGCTTCTTCGGTAAAGATTCCTTCCTCATTGACAGGGGAGATGACTTCAAGACCATACATAAGATGGCCATATTCATAATCTTCTTCACCATGGCCTGGTGCGATATGAACACAACCTGAACCCGTTTCCATATCCACAAAGTCAGCAACTATGATACGAGATTCCCTTTCGTAGAGAGGATGAATAGCGATCTTGTTTTCGAGCAATTTACCATCGAAATCTTCCAAAACTTTGTATTCGTCGATCTTCAACTCATCCATCGTATTTGCAAGTAACTTCTCAGCCAAGATCCACACTTCATCTTTTACACGGACCCTCACATAGTGATGATCTGGATGCACCGCTATACCTGTGTTACCTGGCAGTGTCCAGGGTGTAGTCGTCCATATTACTATGTATTCATCTGAGTCTTTCATTTTGAACTTGACGTAAATAGACGGGGATGTATGATCATGGTACTCTATTTCGGCTTGTGCAAGTGCGGTGCGACAATTGTGGCACCACAGTACAGGTTTCTTGGCTCTGTAAACATAGCCATCATTTACAAGTTTTTCGAAAACTTCATAGATCTTGTATTCATACTCTGGCTTAAGGGTAGCGTAATAATTTTCCCAATCACCAACAACTCCAAGTCTTTGAAACTGTCTTTTCTGCACTTCTATCTGTTGCCTTGCAAAATCTTCGCAGGCCTTCCTTATTTCCATTTGACTCATGGATCTTGCTTTTGTTCCCAGTGTTGTGGTAACCTTGTGCTCTATAGGCAAACCATGTGTATCCCAACCGGGGACATAGGGAGATCTGTAACCACGCAGAACCTTATATCTGATAACGGTGTCTTTCAAAATCTTATTCATTGCGGTACCTATATGTATATCACCGTTAGCATAAGGTGGACCATCGTGAAGAACGAAGGTCGGACAACCGGTTCTATGTTTTTGTACATAGTTATAGATACCCATTTCTCTCCATTTTTCAAGGATGCGGGGCTCCTTTTCAACAAGGTTTGCACGCATCGCAAACTCAGTGCTTGGTAGATTCAAAGTCTGTCTGTATTCCAAAATGACACCTCCTCACATCTGCAACAACTTTTTTATTGTGTCCTTCAACTCTGTCAAATCAGCAGATTTCACAACATAAGCATCCGCAGCCCATGATGCAAGATCGTACTTGTAGTGAGAATATGCAGTCAAAAGGACTATTCTCAAGCCAGGATATTTCTGCCTTAGAATACCTGCAAGTTCGATTCCGTTCTTGCCTGGCATTTCAATATCGATCGTTACTAGATCGAAATTTGAGCGATCAAATTTTTCAAGAGCTTCATTGGCATCTGAAGCAGTCTCCACTTCGTAGCCAAGATCTTTTAGTTCTTCGCTCATAAGTAACCTTAAGTTTTGTTCATCGTCTATGACGAGGATCTTGGTTTTCTTCATCCTCAATTCCCCCTTTTAATCGGTAATTCGAAACTGAACTGTGTTCCATCCGGCTTGGGCTCAACCCATATTCTTCCACCATGTTCATCCTCTATTATTTTTTTGCATATTGGAAGGCCGAGCCCTGTACCATATGTTTTTGTTGTGTAAAATGGTATAAAGATACCTCTCATTACATCTTCGCTTATTGGCTCACCAGTATTGAAGATTGATACGATTACCTTGTCATTATCACGTTGTGTCTTGATAATTATCTTACCATTTTGTTGTGTTGCTTCTATAGCATTTTGAATGAGATTTATCAGGACGCGCTTTATTCTGTTTCGGTCTACTTCGATCTCTGGTAAGGGAGATAAGAGATTTTCTATCTTAATTCCCCCTTTATTTGCTTTATCTTGCATGAGAAAGATTACCTCATCAATCAAGTCGTTCAGTTGAAGGCTGATGATATCAAGTTTTCTAATATTCTTGCTGAACTCGAGTATTTCCGATACTATGTTTTGTAAATTTTCGACTTCGTTCGAAAGTATGTTTAAATATTTTTCTCGGGCTTCTGGGTCTGAAATATTTTTCTTTAGCCTGCCCAGAAAACCGCCTATGACTGTAATTGGATTGCGCAACTCGTGGGCCACTCGAGCTGACATTTCACCGAGTACTGCCAATTTTTCTTTATCCTTTCTTTCTTGTTCGAATTTAAATTGCTGAGTGACGTCGTCGAGTGTCACTATAACTCCATTTATGGTCGAGCCCGTCAGATCCCATAAAGGTGAGTATTTTGTATCAAAGTATCTCTCACCCTGAGACGTTTCTACTCGATATCTGGACAGCGTTATTGTCTCACCTTTTTCAAAGACCTTCATTGCAACTTCAAAGATATTTTCGAAGGTTTCTCCAAAATCAGTATATGAACTGCCTAGAACTCTTTCTTTGGGTAGTCCAAGTAATTGTTCGACCTTTCTGTTACACTCTATCACCTTTCCAGATCTATCAATCACGATAACGGCCGTTGTGAGATTCTGCAGAATGCTATCACTGAATTTGCGAAGATACTCTATCATATTCTTTTGTTGTTCAAGACTCTCGGTTTTCTTTCTGAGCTCTTCATAGTTCATAGCATTTTCTATGGCAAGTCCCGCGCTGTCTGCAATGATTCGCAAAACCTCGATGTCCGCTTCTAAAATCGGTGTTCTTGTGAACCTGTTGTCTAAAATGAGTACGCCAATCGTATCCCACCGTCCAACAAGGGGTATTACGACGAATTCTTCGACTTCCAATAAATTCAGAAGATCTCTTATGGAATCTTCCATACTTTTTGCTAAACTTGGACTAATATGGATCAATCTTCTTCTCAAAACAACCCTTTCAAGAACCGGGTGTTCTTTATAGGTGAATACCTTGCCTTCTATTCTCTTTGTCAAACCTTTGCCTGCATCAAGCATCAAAGCTTCCTCTCTCAGGAACTGTGAAAAGTCGCCATAACTCATTGCTCTTTTTTCAGCTTCTTTCCAGATCTCGGTGATGTCATCACCACTTTCAGGCCCCAACCATATCTTGCCGACGAGTGATTCTGTTTTCTTATCTTTGATGAGTAACAAAGCTCTGTTGAAACCAAGTCCGCGCCCTGAGGTCAATCCGAGTAAAAGTGTTTTATAGACATTGTTGGGATCATAACTTGCTCTCATCGCGTTGCTAATGCTGTGAACAAGGTCCATCTTCTTCAAGTAGAGTTGCTGTTGCTGTATGAGCTCTTGATAACTCTTTGTATAGTTCCTCAGCTTTTCTACTTCTCTTCTCAATCCTTCTTGATATTCAAGTCGAGTGTATCCAAGTGTGACACGTCTTGAAATCTCGTGTAGTATTGACAGATCAAACTCATCGAAGCTGTACTGGGTCCTGTATCCCTCTGGTGAAATCTTGTTTAAAACAACAATAATACCGATAATACGTTCCTGAGTTTTCAAAGGTATTGCCATCAAGGATTTGACTGAAATGTCAAGAAAATCTATTCGAGATTTTATATCGAGCGTTCCACCTTCTGCTCTTTCAACTTTGCTGAAAAAGGGATGAGTATACTTAACTCTTTCAAAGAGTAGTTGATCTTTACTGATCCCAAAGGATGAAGAAAAGACGTACTCTTCACCATTTCTCTCAAAGAATATCACAGTGTCTGCGTTCAGGACTCTTGCGATTACTTTGACCATCTCTATCTTGAACTGTTCCTTATCTACTGAGTTATAAAAAACATTTGTCAACTCATTCATACTGTGGTATTTCTCTGAGACATTTTGAAGTTCGATGAATTTGTTCACCCACCACAGAGAGAAACTGAGTTCGTCAACTATCTCTTGTAGATTCAAATTGCGCGGTTTTTCAAGAATTAGGGCACCCAACAGTTGATCGCTGTAAACCAAACGCACAACATGGGAATAGTTCTTTAAGGACTTACTGTCAATCTTTAGAGATCCTATCTTTTCTTTCTCGCCACTTGTTCCAACAACTCTGAACTGATCCTTATGTTTCTCATAAAGCAAGATATCGCAGTATTCAGCATCTGCGGCAGAATTTATTAGCTGCGCAATGTCATTCATGGCATTTGATTTGTAACCTTTCAGGAAGAACTCAGTCACCTTCTCAAAGATTCTCAAATTCCTGCCCTCCTGAACTCTTCTAAGGCATGTTGAACATGCGAACCTGCCCAATAGATTCTGTTACAAACTGGGCACATAAAAAAGCTATTTTGAGTATCCTGGACATACAATGGTACTCTGTCTCTGATCTCTTCAACAGATATCTCTACAAGTTGGGTGTTGCATAAACTACATCTTGTCATTTTTTCAGTGCTCCTTAGGTCAAAACGCATTGAAAGTTCAATCAACTGTTCTCTCCATTTGTCAGAATGAATTAGCACACTGTTTATTCTATCTTTCAACGCTCTCATATGAAGAGCTCTATCTCTTGTGATCAAGGTTCTGCCATTTTGTTTACACAGTTCTAAAATTTTTTCCTCATCAATCTGCGACAGATACATTGTGTCAAAACCGAGAAGTCTCAGCTTTTTTGCAAGTTTTCCAAGCATCCTGTCAGCAAAAAACATCATTCATATCTCCTCTTTACTTAATAATTATACCTAAAATTTCTCATACACTGCTGTAGAGTACAACTACATTATGATCATTTGTATAGCCATTTTAGTTCCTTGATCGATTGTGCTCTTTTCGTATTTGATTTTGTGTTAGTTCATAATGTATAATCAATTAGACTCTTTCAAGGGGAGGGAAGATTCATGAAAACCAAGCTTTTGCTGGTTGTATTGGCAGTAATTGCTCTTGTGGTCTTGGCAGGAGAAGTCACTATTTGGAGCTGGCGTACGCAGGATGCGGAAGTCTGGAAACAAGTGGAAGCTGAACTAAGAAAAGCCGGTCATGACATCAAAATCAATTTCATGGCATTTGCGCCCACAGAATATGATGCCAAGGTTAATCTATCACTCCAAACAAACACAGGACCAGACATAGTTTATTCTCGAAGAATAACTCCTGGTGGTACATATCCTTTGATTGACAATGGCCTGTACTTGTCAATTGATGACGTTGTAGATTTCTCAAACTTTCCTCAAGAAGTTTTGAAATTTGTGACTTATAATGGCAAGAAGTACGGTGTACCTTTTGCAGTACAAGTTGTAGGAATTTTTTACAACAAAGAATACTACAACAAATTCAAGCTCAAGGAACCAGAAACGTGGGATGAACTGGTTGAAAATGCAAAGGTGTTGAAAAAGAACGGTATAACTCCCTTCTTCATTCCTGGTAAAGAAGCATGGGCGCTTGCTATGCAGCATGCTATGTGTGGCGTCAGTGTTCTGGGGCCCGAGTGGATAAAGAAGCTGACGAATGGAGAGACGAATTTCCTTGATCCAAAGTTCACCGATTTGAACAAAAAGTTAAACGATCTAAAGGTCTACTATCAGGATGGTTTTCTTGCAAATTCAACGGTCGATCAAGATGCAGCCTTTGCCTTTGGCCAAGCCGGGATGGTATTCTATGGAATCTGGGGATACCAGACTTGGAGACAGTTAAACCCTGACATTCAAGTTGGATATTTCATGGTTCCACCTGCAACAAAGGGTGAAAAACCCTATGCTTATGTTTATATGGATGGAGCCATAACGCTCACCTCTAACGTTAAGAACAGAAAGGATGCCGTAGAGGTTCTCAAATTCTGCGCAACACCACAGTTCGGTACTATTTTTGCCAACATCACAAAGAATATACCTGCTGTATCGGGTGCCAATTTGCCGAAGGACCCACTTTTTGAAGAAATCGTGGATGTCTATGCCAATCACGCTTCTCCATACATTTACTGGGTAGGTTCGGTTTTTGTTACAAAGAAACCTGATCTGTACAATGATGTGCTGAGCCCTGGAATGCAAGAACTTTATGCTGGTAAGATAACACCTGAAGAGCTTTCCAAGAAGGCTCAAGATGCTATTTCCCAGTGGTATCCGCCTTTGATGAAAAAGTAATCTTCTGCCCCAGCTTGTGCTGGGGCATTTTCAAGGGGTGTCACCTATGAAAATTAAGCTAAAGTATATATTGGCCTTTGTGTTACCGGCAATGTTCTTGTATACAATCTTTGTGATTTATCCACTCTTTGATAGCCTCAGGTTGAGTTTTTACAGTTGGCGTGGTGTGGGTCCAAAGATATTTGTTGGGTTGAGAAATTATAAGGACATGTTCACAGGAGGTTTTTCAAAGGAAGTCTTTAATGCTTTCTCTCACAACATATATTTTTTTGCTTTAGTATCCACTCTGGAGCTTGGGCTTGGGTTTCTAATTGCTTTACTCTTGGCCAGTAAGATCAAAGGAACAAAAATTTTCAGAACAGTTGTCTATCTACCGAACATGATTCCGCTCGTAATGGTAGGGTTCATGTGGAGTTTGTTTTTGCATCCGCAGATAGGCCTCGTAAATCAATTTCTAAAGGTGATCGGACTAGGTACCCTTGCAAGGCCATGGTTAGGTGATCCAAATCTGGCGTTGACAACGATAATCATGGTCAATGTTTGGAGAAACCTGGGTTTCTATGTTCTTGTGATATTAGCCTCCATCTTGAATATATCTCCCGATCTAATCGAAGCGGCTTATATAGACGGCGCAACCAACTGGAAAATCAGTTGGAAAATAATATTTCCACTCACGGTACCGACCTTTAGGACTCTGTTGATACTTCTTTTCATAGGTAGCTTCAATGTTTTTGACATGATATATGCTTTAGCTGGAGTACAGGCCGGACCTTTCAGATCAACAGATGTACTTGGCACAGTCTTTTATAGAACCGCCTTTGGAGGACTTGGGAGTGCTTACACAGATATGGGACTTGGCGCTGCTGTGACGGTCTTCATTTTCATGATAGTGATGCCCATGTCGATCCTATATGTATATTTAGTTGAAAGAAGTGATCGAAGATGATGAGATTTTCCAAATACTACAAACTGCTTGCATATCTTGTGCTTTCCCTTTATGCCTTTATCGTGGTTGGTCCTTTCTTCATGATAATCATGAATTCCTTCAAGACGATGCGTGAACTCTTTATGAAACCTTTTTCTTTGCCATCAAAGTTTATCTATCAGAACTATATACAGGCATGGCAGAGAGCATCTATCGCCAGAGGGTATATCAACAGTGCCATCGTAGCTACTATTTCCGTTGTTACAGTTGTCCTTTTGGCATCCATGTTTGCATACATGATATCGAAATATGAATTTAAGATACGGAGATACCTTTTCATATACTCCATGCTTGGTTTAGCACTTCCTGCCAGGCTTGCAGTTATACCGATATTTTTACTTTTAAGGACTTTGAATCTTACAAATTCACTTCTTGGTTTGATTCTCGTCTACAGCTCTGTCAACATACCTTTTTCTGCTTTCATACTGAAAAATTTTATTGACTCTGTGCCGAATGAACTCTGTGAAGCGGCAAGAATCGATGGTGCATCTGTACCAACTATCTACAGCAGGATTATACTTCCTTTGATAAAACCGGCTTTATCCATATCCGCAATTGTCACCTTTGTCAATGTGTGGAATGACTTTTTCTTTCCCTTGATTCTCATAAATGACAGATCGAAGGCAACCATAACGCTTGCTGTATCGATTTTTTTTGGTGAATACTCAAACCAGTGGCATCTTTTGTTCTCTGGTTTGGCACTTTCTATTGCGCCTACTGTCATTCTTTTCCTCATCTTCTCTCAGTATTTCATAGCTGGGATGACCCAGGGTGCAATAAAATAATGAGGTGAAACCTATGAAATTAGGTTTAGATGTCTTTCTTCAAAATTATTCTTCAAAATTCAAAGGTGCAAGCATAGCTTTGATTACAAATTCGACCGGCATCAACGGTGAGTTGAGAAGGAATATAGACCTTTTTCTCGAACGTGGCTTGAGGTTGGTAAAACTCTTTGGACCTGAGCATGGAATCTACGGTGCAGCACCAGACGGTGCTAAGGTTTCAGATGCTGTCGATTCCAGATACAAGATACCTGTCTATTCACTATACGGTGATAGAACAAGGCCAACGAAAGAGATGTTTGAGAATCTGGACATTGTAATCTTTGATATACAAGACGTTGGGTTGAGGTTTTACACCTATATCTACACCATGGCTTACTGTATGGAAGAAAGTGCAAAGTACGGTATCAAGTTCATAGTACTTGACAGACCAAATCCTATAAACTGTGAAATAGTAGATGGTCCAGTCATTAGGAAGGATTTTGAAAGCTTTGTGGGTGGTTATGGTCTTGCACTGAGATATGGCATGACGATAGGTGAGCTAGCAAGGTATTTGAATGATTATTACAAAATGAATGCGGATTTGATGGTTATTCCAATGGATGGCTATGCAAGATCATATTTCTACGATGAAACAGGATTACTTTGGAATACACCTTCACCAAATCTTCCATCACTGGAACACACGCTTCTGTACATCGGTTTTTGTTTGCTCGAGGGTGTGAATTTGTCCGTTGGCAGGGGAACGGTTCATCCATTCAAGTACGTTGGAGCACCATGGATTGATTCGCAAAGAGTGTACGAAGAACTCAGAAAATTCAATCACCCTGGAGTTACTTTCAGGGAAAGAGTTTTTGTACCAGCCGCTTTCAAATTACAGAATCAAGTGTGTAGTGGCCTGGAGTTTTTTGTTACAGACAAAAGGAAGATAAAGCCTTTACATCTTGCCATAGATCTGATCTATGTACTGAAAAAAGTTCATCCTGAGAGCTTTCAATGGGATAGCTACTTTCATGATGAAAGTCCAAGATACTACTTTGATCTGTTGATCGGTAACGATTACTATAGAAAAGCAATTGAAGAAGGGGCTACATCCAAAGATTTTGAATCGCTTTGGCAAAGTGAGTCCCAACAATTTTCCAGACTGTCCATAAAATACAGACTCTACTGAACTTTTTCAAACAGGATATAACAGACCCCATATAGTGCGCTATACGAACAGGTATGTTATAATGATACCTGTTCATTCCCGTTCGAGTTTATGCACAGGAGGTGTTGCAATGTCTGTCGTATATTTCACTGACCTAAGTGCAAATGCTAGTATGAATCTTCTTAAAAAGCTAGAGGTTCTCTTGGACAAAGTTGAATTGGCAAAGGTAGTGGGTCAAAACTATTTTGTTGCGATCAAAATCCACTTTGGCGAGTATGGAAACCTTGCCTTCATAAGGCCACAGTATGTCAAAATTGTTGTCGATCAGATAAAAAAATATGGTGGCAAGCCGTTTTTAACAGATTCTAACACCCTGTACAGAGGCAATAGATCAAACGCGATCGATCATCTTTTGAATGCCTATATGAATGGATTTGGCTATGAAGTCACAGGTGCACCTGTTATCATCGCCGATGGTCTAAGAGGCTCAGATGAGATCAAGGTAAGAATAAACAAGACTCATATTAAAGAAGCAAAGATTGCCTCAGCAATTGCCTTGTCTGATTCCTTAGTGGTTATGACTCATTTCAAGGGCCATGAGCAGACAGGTTTTGGGGGAACGTTAAAAAACGTTGGAATGGGAAGTGCCTCGAGAGCCGGAAAACTTGAGCAACATTCTGAATCAAAACCATATGTCGTAGTAGAAAACTGTGTGGCTTGCAGAATGTGTGAGAGAAACTGTCCAACCATGGCGATAACAGTAGTTAAATTTGCAACTATTGATTATGCGAAATGTATAGGTTGCGGTCAGTGTATTGCCATGTGTAACTATGATGCAATGTCACCGAAGTGGAGTGATTCATCAGAACTTCTGAGCAAGAAGATGGTTGAGTATGCTTACGCAGTCTTGAAAGACAAGAAAGCCATTTTTATATCCTTTTTAACTGACATTTCACCAGATTGTGATTGCTGGCACACAAACAGACCTCCAATAGCTCCGAACATTGGTATCTTAGCGAGCATAGATCCTGTAGCGCTTGATCAGGCATGCATAGATCTGGTGGTACAAAGACAGGGCAAGGACCCATTTCTTGAAGCTCATCCAAAAGTCACATGGGAAACTCAACTGAGCTATGCACAGGAAATCGGATTGGGTTTCAGAAAATATGAATTAGTCAAGGTCGTGTGCGATTTAGAGTAGATAGATCAGCTACCTTTAGTGGTGCCCTTGAGGATCCATACAATTCCTAAGGCCACCAGTACTATCATTAGCACTGGAATAGCGATAAATATAAAACCAACCAAGAGCAATATCAATATGGCACCAGACAAGATCAAGCCACCAAAACCTACAAACAATGGAAAAAGCTTAAAGAAAAGGTAGATCAAAAATATCACACCGACTGCTGCGAGAAAATACAACATTCATTGGCCTCCTTGTTCTTCATTTTGCTTATCCTCTACAAGTTCCTCCACAGATATAGTACAACCCTTGCACCACATTTCTCACAGATCAGTTTTTCGTGTGACAACTGTGCAGCAGAATAATAAATTTACCAACAATTTGGGCATTTATAATAGAAGGTACACAACCCCTTGAATTACACTCAAAGCTCGAAGGTTCCTTTAACGATTACCTCATGATTTGCCATGAGTACTTTACCCTTTGCTATAACATCGACCAGTGCAAGATCATGATCCAATAAAAGTATGTCTGCGTCCTTTCCTTGAGCTATGGTTCCTTTGTTTTGAAGTTTGAGTATCTTTGCGGGGTTGTATGTGACCGCTTTCAAAGTTTTTTCTATCGCCACACCATTTTTCACTGCTAATCTGAACTGCTCATAATTGCAGGTGACCTTCCCGATGTCAAGACCTACGAACTCTTTTTTCTCGTTGAATCTCGGTAAACTTCCTTGACCGTCGGAACTGAAAGTAACATTATCCTCAAAGCCATTCTCGATATACAGTTTTAAGGCTTTCCAAGCCTGAAGATCTTCTTTCGAAAGGCTGTCAGTGCTTGTCGTGAAATCAACAAAACCACCCATTTTGACATAGTTCAGTCCTTCATGTAAAAGTCTCTCATTTCTATTTATGTGTGTTGGCAAGAATTGAGTCACAGGAATCTCTGTCTTGCTAACTATTTCATACACCATATTGAGCATCATTTCACCGTCACCAAGATGAAGATTCACAATACCAGCCTTGCCAGAAAGTATTCCTCCAACTCTTGCATCAGCCGCAATTCTCTTAAGTTCTTCCACTGTGGGCTGGGATGAGCGATGATCCGAAATTGCTATTTCACCAGCTCCAATTACTTTGTCGATCAAGATCAAGTCTTGCAACAGACTTCCGGTGAATGTAACGATAGGAACTCTATAGGAACCTGAATATATATAACAGGTGACACCCTCTTCATCAAGTGCCTTCGCTTTCGCATAAAGCGAGTTTAGATTTCTTGTTACTCCATCTGTCCCAAGGCAACCAATGACTGTCGTTACACCACCTTTAACTAGATCTGAAAAGACAAGTTCAGGAGTGCGAGTTTTGAACCCTCCTTCGCCCCCACCGCCAATTATATGAACGTGAGAATCTATGAAACCAGGTACAGCAATTTTTCCTGAACCATCTATCAGTTGAACATGCGAACCATTTAGAGTTATACTATCTTCTACAGCGACGATCTTGTCGATGGCAATCAAGATATCTTTTCTGCCAAGGGGCTGAGGAGAGAAGACTTCCACATTCTTTATGATCTTGATCATTCCATCACCTAAACCAATTGATTCATCTGGGCTTTAAGATAGTTTTCCGTCACAACTCTGACCAACTTCATTGCAAGGCCATTTTGCTGATACACCATAAAGTTCAAAATTTGCATCATTTGGTCTTTGCTGAAAGTATGAAGAACCTCTACTGCCTTTTTGTCCCCTGGCGGCACGCTAATGTTGACGTATGCATCATTGATATAACCAGCACCTTCTATTCTCACAAAACCACCTCTTTTTTATTATCGCCCCAGACCAAAAGATTCTAAATAGTATTTTATCACCCTTTCAAAGCACCTTGCGTTAGACCGCTTACTATGTATTTTTGTGCTACGGCGAAAACAAACACAGTTGGTAAAAGAGCCACAAAGATACCGGCAGCCATCACATTCCATTGAATACCTGCCTTTGAAACGAATGAATAAAGGGCAACAGGTACGGTCATTTTGTGATCACTGTGTAAGAACAAAACAGCAGTGAATACCTCGTTCCAACTGTTGACAAAGCAAAAGCTGAATACCGCACCTATATTTGGAAGAAAAACTGGTAGGACAACCCTGAAAAGAGCCCCAAACCTTGTGCATCCATCAATCCAAGCGGCTTCTTCCATTTCTTTCGGTATAGATTTTAAAAATACGCGGGTCATGATTGTACCAAAGGCTACACCGAGACCTGTGTATATCACCACAATACCAAACAGTGAGTTGGTCAGTCTCAACTTTGAAAACATTGTGAACTGAGAAATCATCAAGAGATAAGCCGGTATCATTTGAACAAAAAACAAGCTCAGCAAAAGAAAATGCCGCATTAGAAATCTAAATCTGGGGAGAATGTAACCGCCCATTAGAGAAAATGTAGTTGATAAAAGAGCAGAGCATACTGCAACCAAGAAGCTATTTCTAAAGTATATATGAAACTTTGCAAAACCAAAAAGGTACCTGTAAGCTTCAAAAGTAAGACGACTCGGAAAATATTTCACTGGAAAGGTATATACTTCTGTCGCTGGTTTGAGGGAGGTCAATACAATCCAGGTTAATGGGAAAACAGCAACAATCAGATAGATGATCAATCCAAAGATCCTTACAGCCCTTAGAGTTCGATGCCTTTTCATACTTCAAAATCACCTTTTTCAAAGATTGACAGATAAAAGATGGTAAAGAGAAGTAGCATCATAGTAATTATTATTCCCAGGGCTGATGCCTTTCCAAAGTTGTTTTGGTAATAGACCATTTTTATCATTTAGACTGGTAGAATGCTTGTTGCTTCTGCAGGTCCACCTCTTGTTGTACCATAGATAATATCGGGAAAATTCATAACCCAGATGATTCTCAAAAGAACCGTACTCAGTACTGTTGGCTTGATATAAGGTATTGTTATCTTTAACAACTTGCTCCAAGCATCAGCACCATCCAGTTCCGCTGCCTCGTATAGTTCTTGCGATATTGATTGCAAAGCGGCAAGGAGCATTATTGCAAAAAATGGTATACCATACCATACATTGATCATTATCACCGAAAACATGGCAAAGTTTGGATCTGAAAGGAAGCTGATAGGTTTACTTATAACATGGAGTCTGACCAAAATATCATTGAGAACATCAAACTGTCCATTAAGTATCCATGACCATAGTAAACCTATTGCGAAACCAGACAAAGCCCACGGATAAAAGACAATTCCCATGTATAATCCTCTTCCCGTGAATGGTCTTGCCAAGAGCAGTGCTAATAAAAATCCGAAGATCAATTGCAGGAAAAATGAAAAAAGATCCAGATCATAGTATTCAGAAGGACTCTGCCAAAGTTTGGATCGCTCAGGATGCTTTTATAATTGTCAAGGTCGATGAACCTTGGTCTGTTCAAATTGAAAACGGTCAGTTTTTGAAATGAAATCACCCCCCACGGACGAGGGGGGGTAAAGGTTTACGAACAAAATCAAAACAATTGTCGGCAAAAGCATTGGAAAAATCCACAGTCTCATTTTTTTTCACTACTCACCAAGCCCTGCCTTTTTCCAAAAGTCTGCCCACGTTTTCAGAGCTGTTTCTGGCTTCATTTTACCAAGTAGCACCTGCTGCATCGTTGTATCATGTAATTCGTTCCATTCGCTCCAAGCTTCGTTAT
Source organism: uncultured Pseudothermotoga sp. (assembly GCA_937995655.1). Classification (GTDB taxonomy): domain Bacteria; phylum Thermotogota; class Thermotogae; order Thermotogales; family DSM-5069; genus Pseudothermotoga_B. Next base: position 108,281 of record CALKJI010000005.1, read on the forward strand.
CAAGAGGATATTTTGTGAATTGATAATTTTGTGGGTGGTCGAACATGGCTTTCCAGCCATTGAATATGTCGCTCTTAAAATAGGGATCGATGATAGACTCTTATATCAACAGGTAGAGCACCGTAATCCTTGCACCAAAGGGCGTTGATCTGCGGCGAATTGAAAAATTCTAAGAACTTCCAAGCGGTATCTTTGTACTTTGAATAGCTAGTGATACCCCAGCCAGCAAAACCAATTGTTGGATAGGCCTTACCACCTTTTCCAATTGGTAGCGGCGCCCTTTGATATTTGTCCTGACCCAAGAGTTCGTTCAAAAGTCCAACGGTGTCTGGATCTTGGAAAAGATATGGCGTAATACCAGACACAAAAGGGTTCACCTGTTCGTCAAAACCCCAGTTTATAGAGTCCTTTGGAGAAGTCTTGAACAATTCTAAATAGAAATTGATACCATCGAGCGCACGTTTATCTTCGAAGATGAGTTTTCCATCTCTTTTCAAATACATACAATTTGGATCTATATCATCAGAGAAAGAAGTGATGACAGTATCGATGAAAGCTGTAAGATATCCTTTTCCACGAAAATCGAAACCATACTGGTTCTGTTCGGGTTTTGTCAACATTCTGCAGTACTCAAGAAGTTCATCCATTGTTTTTGGGATCTTTGTTAAATTGTATTTTGATGTAATATCAGGCCTGAGGAAGAGTGTCTTTACGTAGATAGCGTTTGGTAAAAGATAAGCAGTGTTCTTGTAAGTCCTCGCAGCTTCGAGAACGCCCGTCACAAGGTCTTTGGTCAGATTGGTAAGCTGTTTCATAAGGTGGCGAAATCAGTTCAACTTTCACGCCTGGATTCTGTGCTTCGAACTTCGAAATGATCTCTTCAAGTACCTTTGTCCTAAGCGGGCTAGTGAAGACCTGGATGACTCTCAAAGTGACCGTTTCTGAAAAGATCAGTGAGAAACTTACTAAAACCATCATAAGAACCAAAATGACTTGCGCAATCATACCACCCCTTCACTGAAGATAATTATAAAACAGATGACGAGCACCTAAGTTCTCTAGTAACGTTTTCTAACCGAGTTGACTTTCCTCATCTTAATTTAGTGATCAGCTTTCACCGGGGGATTTGATGATCTTTGGTCTATTTGAATGGAAGTGAATTTTTTTGTAAGCGGTCCTTTTTGTCAAATCATGTACCACCCAATCGACACAAAGGTGAACCATTGAGTTATTATATTATTGCTATTGTTGTCATAATATTTTTCTAAAGTTGTTATACAATTTTTATGGAACATTCTCCAATAGGAGGTTTATCATGATAGGTATTTCTCACATTATACATAAATTCAAGCTCTTAGTCGTTATGAGTATATATGTTGTGGCGTTTTCACTTTTCCTAACTGACATACCTGCGAAAGTTGGCATTTTCTTACTCGTTGTTAATTTTGTGCTTGTCTCTTTGTTTTGGAAAACAAGGGGTGCCCTAATTGCTTTGAGTGTAAGTGCAGGCATTTTCATGGCAGGGCTTTTTGATATTATTCAGACAGAATATCTAATCGCTGGAATCTCATTGATTGTATGTGTAATCATTTTCTTAGCTCTGATTCTTAAACAAATAGAAAAGGAGAAGAAAATACTGAGCGAAAGTGAGAATAAGTACAGGCAACTCTCTGAACAGTTCAAACGTTACTTTGATCTTGTACAGGTAATGATCGTTGGCTTGGATAAAGATGGAAATGTCATCTTGGCAAACAAGAAAACCTGTGAAACGCTTGGATTCGGATTTAACGAGCTCCAAGGTAAGAACTGGTTCAGATACTTTGTGGCCAACGGAATCAGGGAAAACTTACATGAGTATTTTGAAAAGCTAAAAGAACTTTCTAATGGTGCCCTTGATTACCATGAAAATATTATACGATCGAAAGATGGTACAGAAAAGTTAATCGCCTGGCAAAATACAGTCCTAAAAGATCAGGATGGAAACGTCGAAGCTATACTCGCCGCAGGTCTTGATATTACACAGCTAAGACAAACGCAGGATAAACTTGCTAAACAATTGAATTTGTCGAAGGACCTTTATTTCATCGCTGAAAAGATCGTTTCAGAAGAGCCAAACATTCAAAAGAGAGCGCAAATCTTATCAAAAATGTGTGTTGAATTGCTGGGTGCTTCACTGGCGTGGGTCGGTTATGCTGCACCCGATAAAAGCGTAAGGATAGTTGATTTTTATCCTCCTAATCATGGTTATATCCAAGATCTGATCATTAGGTGGGACGACAGTGTGTATGCACAAGGGACCGTTGGAAGATCAATTAAGACCGGAAGGTATCATGTTATCGAAGATGTACTAACCGATGAAAGATTTAGCGCGTGGAAGGATAAAATAGCCCCCTATGGTCTTAAGACGGTTCTGTCCTTCCCGTTGATAAGCCCAAAGGGTGTCTTCGGAGTACTTGTAATGTACAGCGATAAATATGGTTTCTTCAATCAGGAGAAGATCGAACAGATCAGGATTCTTTCGCATTTGGCTGCTGCAGCACTAGAAAATGCAAGACTTTTCCAAGAACTTGAGAAAAGATTTTCAAGAATAGAAGCATTGTATCAAATAGATAAGGCGATAAGTTCAAGTACTGATCTGAAAGTAATCTTAGATATCGTCTTGGACAAAGTGATACACCAACTTGGTGTTCATGCGGCCGATGTACTTTTGTTTAATGAGCATTCTATGACTTTAGAATATATTGCTGGGCGAGGATTCAAAACAAAGATAGTTGATCTAAAGCCCACCAAGTTGGGAAAAAGTTTGGCCGGCAAGGTTGGGTTAGACAAAGAACCTATTATCATCAACGGGGATATTCTGGAGGCCAGTGAAAGATTTTCAAATCCTTATTTTGAAGAGTTCAAAAATTTTGTTCAAAGGGAAGGTTTTGTTTTTTATGCAGCTGTTCCGCTGGTAGCAAAGGGAACTCTGCTGGGCGTCTTAGAGGTCTTCAATCGTTCACAGATAGAAGAAGACGGAGAATTCATTGAATTCCTACAAGTGCTTGGCCAACAAACTGCCATAGCGGTAGACACTGCGCGATTGTTTGAAGACCTTCAGAAGAAGAATATCGAGCTTACCGATGCTTACGATGCAACAATAGAAGGTTGGGCTTATGCCCTTGACTTGAGGGACAAAGAGACAGAAGGTCATAGTGAAAGGGTAACTGATCTGACGCTGAAGATAGCAAGAAAGATGGGAATAAAGGATGAAGAACTCATGCACATAAAACGCGGGGCTTTACTGCACGACATTGGAAAGATGGGTGTACCTGATCATATATTACTTAAACCCGGAAAATTGACAGATGAAGAATGGGAAATAATGAAAAAACACCCCTTTTATGCGTATCAAATGCTATCAAGGATAGAGTACCTAAGGCCAGCTATAGACATACCATACTGTCATCACGAGCGTTGGAATGGAACAGGATACCCAAGAGGTTTGAAGGGAAAGCAGATACCCCTATCAGCAAGAATTTTCGCTGTTGTTGATGTATACGATGCTTTGACTAGTGACAGGCCCTACAGAAAGGCCTGGTCTAAAGGAGAAGCGATTGAATACATTAAGAATGAAAAGGGAAAACAATTTGACCCGCAGGTCGTAGATGTTTTTTTGACGGTGCTTCAAGAAATGGAGGACAGAGCAACTCTTTAACAGGAAGGTGTGGTATCATGATTTTTGGGGGCGATGTGATTGAGGCATATGATACTTCTTTTTCTATTGCTGTTTTCGTCTTTGATCTTTTCAGAAATTTTCTTTTCCTTCGACTCGTCCTTGGGATTTTCTTGGTATAGCGAAGTTTATGCAGAAGGTAAGAAGGAGATCAAGGTGATAACAGATTATGGAATGCAAGCAAAATTCGAATATGGTCTTGTACGTGGTTTGAGAATGGGTGCCATCTTTTCTTTTTTAAACATGAGTATCGGAACTCAAACCACTTCAGTTAACACCAATCTTATTTGTGTCGGATTATCACCAAGTTTTGCCTTTGACTTTCTTGAGATTACCTCTCAGGTGAATGCTGGTGTCTCATTCGTTTTGGCGGGACCAACAGGTAGTTTAGCCGGTTTTGGTCTATCTGGAAGCAGCAATTTCCAAGGCTGGATTTACCATGGTCAAATTGATTTCTTGTGGGAGTTGACTGATCAGTTTTCCATTGGTTTTGGTTTCGGGGCAAGGTTTCACGACCTGAGTATTCCAACAAGGAATGTTTCTGTGAGGTCTCTGAGTACGCCGATTTTTCTGAAATTAAACTACAGATTCTGATAAAAAGCGCAGCCAGCTGGCTGCGTCTATCTTCGAAACCTTCCTATACCCAAAATTTTCGCAATATTGGCATCAGGGTTGATGATGGGTTTAAGTTTTGGTTTAGCACAGGTCATTATCGTTGTAACGCCAGGCCCGTGACCTGCATACTTACAGTCACTGTGTATTACAATACCAATTGTTGCTGCACCTTTTCTGTAGCATCTTCCAAAGGCATTGTCATGGTCTTGGATGTATACAATATCGCCGAATCTGATTTTGTCAAGTCCATATTTCTTCAGAGTCCTTTCATCGGCAGTCATTATATCGTAATCTCCTGTCCCCATACTCGTTGAACCTATCCCCGAACCCATTAGAAAAGAAGGTACGACTGCCACGACTGGTATATAGAGTTTATTATCTCTCTCCTCTATTGAGAGTTTTTCAAACAAATTTGGGTCAAGGTTGTATATATGAACATCGGGGTGATCCAAGAGCTTTAAACCTTGGCCAAAGCCTTTGATCAAGATTTTGTCATCTAATGTAAGTTTCTCAAGGACATCATCCGCAAAATCTATCAAAACATGTTCTGCTCCACCATGATGCCCTGTAACAACCCCTTTTGCACCTTTAGCATCTCCCGTAACCACCTTTGCTTCATTTCCTATGCATGCATAGAAATTGTAGCCTCTGTTTGGTCCTGAATCCCTCTTTTCTTGATCAAGAATTGTAGAGACTCCTGGCTCGACATGATCAACCTCCCACCCAAAGGCACAATCACCCACTTTCACATTGTAAGTTATTCCGCCCGTGCCTGGTAACATGAAAGGTTTGCCGTCGTGAGAAACCGAGTGTCTACCTGAATGTTCTGGTTTCACAATTGTACCTTGAATAGAAATCATGACAAGCCTATCCTTGTTCGTTCTCATATCTATCACCTCAATAATATTCTACATATTTTCCCTACGATTAATGCGATGGTGAAGAAGTTTTGGATGAAAAAAAGCATCCTTTGGTGCCGTGAAAACAAAGATCATGGAGATTAAAAAAAGAGTCAGATTCAAAATGAACAAAAAGAAAAAGGAGTTCATCCTGTCAATCAACAGACCTGCAATCATAGATCCAACAGGATTCAAACCATTTGAAACCAAAGTCAGAATCGACAAAACCCTCGACCTTATTTGAGATGGAATGAGCATCTGCAGATTTGCACCTATCGGGATGTTTATTGCCATGTTTAAAACACCTATCAAGAAAAGTGGTAGGTAAGAAACCACAGCAATCACTGCAAAACTGCTTGATCTTACTTGCCATAGGGCGACAGACATGAGGCAACCTATGAAAGATTGGAAGATCAAACCAAATACAACCAATCCCTTAGAGCTCCATTTTGAAAACACCGTACCAACGAGCACACTCCCAACAAATGTTCCAACCATGAAAACCGTCTCAAGCAAACCGAAAGCCTTGGGTGAGAAACCAAGCTCCTGTCGGAATATGTATGGAAAAACAATGCTAAACAACGGTGCAGCAACAAAATTCAACACCGCAGCAAAAGAGAAAAGAAATATCAAACTCCTATGTGAAAGAAGAAATCTGACTCCCTCTGCAATTTCTTTGAATACCTTAATTGTGCTGTCCTTTCTTTTGTACTCGTATTGGATAAAAACTTCACTCAAAGCCGAAAGAAAGTAGAAAAGGGAAGTAAACAAGAAGACGTTTCTTATGCCTATAGAACCGTAGAGCAAACCACCTACCATAGGGCCTATCATCTGAGCGATAGAAGTTGCAGCAGAGTTCAATGACACCGCCTGCCTCAGTCTTTCTGCTTTTACTAAGTCAGCAAGCATGGCACTGGTAGGTGCATCAAAGAGTGCATTTATGACTCCAAAAATACCGTAGAATCCAAGCAAGACTGGCAGATTCAATTTATCAGCAACAGCAAGAAGATAGATGACTATCAACGCAGTTGATTTGGCTAAATCGAGGTAAACCATTAGAAGTTTTCTATTGAATCTGTCACCTATAACACCAGCAAAAGGAAGTACAAAGAACCTTGGTAGATTTCCAGCAAGTACAAATACCCCCATCACGGTTCCAGAACCTGTCAGGTCGAGGATGTACAGAGGGAGTGCCACCATGAGTGCAGCCCATCCAAGGAGCGATTCAAATCTACCGCTGACAAACAGCAAAAGGTTCCAATTTTTCTTATCATTCTTTGTCATCAAGTCCCCCCATCGTTGGCTTCATACACGATAGCATATCATAAAGCGTCAGGATCTGTTGAAATGATGAACAACTATCTTTGGTATGATTCTTATTCAGGAGAGATCGATTTGGTCGAACTTAAAGATTTTTTGCTCAAAATCTACAATTTACTCTATGATGAGTACGGCTCGCAAGGCTGGTGGCCTGCAGAAGACTGGTTTGAAGTAATCGTTGGAGCCATCTTGACACAAAACACATCGTGGAAGAATGTGGAAAGGGCAATATCAAATTTGAGGAACAATAGGGTACTGAAACCAGAAAAACTATATGCACTTCCGTTAGAGCAACTTGCAGCTCTTATTAAACCTGCTGGTTTTTACAACCTAAAAGCTCAGAGATTGAAAAACATGCTCAAGTTTTTGAAACAATACGATTTTGATTTCATGAAACTCTCCAGTAATATAACAAGAGAAGTACTCTTGGAGGTAAAAGGTGTGGGAAAAGAAACGGCAGATTCAATTTTGCTTTATGCCTTCGACGTACCTGTTTTCGTCGTTGATAACTACACAAAAAGAATCTTTCAAAGATTAGGTGTTCTTTCAGATAACAATGATTATGATAGTATTCAAAAACTATTCCACATTATCCCACCAGATCTACAAATCTATAAGGAGTATCACGCACTCATAGTAAAACACGCAAAAAATATGTGTACAAAACACAAACCAAGCTGCAACCAATGCCCGCTAGAAAACTTCTGTAAATATCTTAGCCGATTCTAATGATAACATTATTTGATGATATAATTAATTGTCAAGGAGGGATAATGAATGAGAAAGAAGATACTCTCACTTCTGATACTCCTTCTGGTTCTCAGTGTCTTCGGCCTCCAGTTGACAAAACTCAATACGATAAAGATTTATGCTAACGGCACAGTTGATGAAAAAGGAAACATGAATCTTTCTTTCAAATGGGTTTTTCCAACTAACGCATTGTATATTCAGGTGAAGAATGCCTATCCGAATCCTTATGTCTTGGTGAGGAACATGACTACGTTCAGTAGCATCTTTGAGTTGTCGGACGTAAAGGTCAGTTATGACGATGCGAAAAATTCTATTTTGCTTGACGCGAGGGTTATAGGAGCTTGTGCAAGCAAAAGACAAAGATGGGAGTTCAACCTCGGGAAGGGCGCAGAATTAATCTATTCAGACAGCAAACAGGCGATCTTTGTCTTGGTACAGCCTTTATCGACTGAAGAAATTGCCTTCATGACAATGACACTGAATCTTCCAAAAGATTCTTCCGATTTCAAATATGACCCATCGACAGGCATCTTTTCATATTCAATGAAAAGAAAAAATCTCTCGGGAAAAGTCAGTGCAGCGGTGAACGTTAAGGTAAAACCCAGAATAATGGCGTCCCTTTACAAAGTCTATGGGATGCCGGAAGTTATGGACGGTGCTTATTGGTTAGCGAAAACAGTTTTTTTGAACACGGGCCAGGGTGATATCGTGGACTTGAGAATTTCTTACAAACTTGGCGATTATACCTCTTGGTCTGCAGAAAGTGTATACGATCTCGTGGCACCGGGTGGAGCCGTTGTTGATTTGTATTATCCTATAATATCTTCTACAATAGCGCAGTTGAAATCACAGACACCGTGTGATCTACAAGTAAAATACACTTACAAGGACCGCTCTAACAAAACCTACACTGATACGATAACAAAGAGAGTACAAATACTCGGGATAAACCAATTCGAATTTTCAAATGTGCCCGAAGAGGAAAGAACCGGTACATGGATCGATAATTTTTCAAATACACCATTGGTGGCAGCCTACGTTACACACTTGGATGATCCTGTGAAAACTTTTGCCGGTATGGTAAGTCAATTTTCTGGCGGAGCTGCTGCAGCTGCAAAAGACCAAGATGCGATTCAGTTTTGCAAAGCCCTGTATGACTTAGCAATTCACAACAAGATTTCCTATCAAACACCTTCTGCTTTTTTGGTCGAGTATTCCTCGTTGGGACAGGATATAAAATTTCCAAGGGATGTATTAAAAGATAAGGCGGGTACTTGTATCGATCTTTCAATACTCTTTGCAGCAGTGTGTCAAACGGTGGGTTTAAAGAGCTACATCGTTGTCATACCTGGGCATGCCTTCCCCGTGATAGAGTTGCCCTCCGGTGGTGTATTGCCAATCGAATCGACTGGGCTTGGCGGTCCTACTGTTGGTAAAAGCATGAGTTTTGAACAGGCTGTCGAATTAGCTAATCAACAGCTATCAAAATTGGAACTTGGGAAATTTTTCGTGGTGAATGTTGCTGAATTTCAAAAACAGGGTGTCCTGCCACCGGAACTGCCACCTTTACCCTCGGCGATTTTGAAGGACTGGGGATATACATTACCACAACAAACGGTCCAGCAGACTCAACCAGCCCAGCGAACTCAACCGCCTCAACAAACTCAAGGTGGAACTCCTGGTACGACTGTAAATCTTTCGGGTGATTATTCTGGATATTACGTAAACTCCGCAACGAGCCAGCGGGGAAGCATGGAACTTAGCATCCAACAATCAGGAAACAAGCTTCAAGGTGATATTATTGTTGATGATTCAGATTATGGTGAATTCACAGGTACTGTTTCTGGCAACACAGTGAAGATTACTGCAACCTTGGAATCAACTTATTATCAGACAAAGTACGTTGTAGTTTTTAGCGGTACGATCCAAGGAAACATCATTCAAGGTAACTACACGATACAGGGTTCAAATATTGGAGGCACATTCCAGATCAGAAAAATGCAGTGACACTTGCGAATCTTTCTCATTTATGATATAAATAGTCTTGCGAGCATTAGATTCATGGAGAGGTGGCCGAGCGGTCTAAGGCGCACGCCTGGAGAGCGTGTGGTGGGCAAAACTCACCCGTGGGTTCAAATCCCACCCTCTCCGCCAAAAGTACCGGGACAGATGTCCCGGTTTTTCAGTAGAGGTGATTCTTATGAAAGAGGTCATTGAAAAATTGAAGCCTGTTGTCTCTGATATGTTGAAAAATTTCGGACTCGAACTGTTCGATCTTTCATTCAGGCGTGAGAGAGGTAACTGGGTTTTAAGAGTTGTGATCGACGATCCAAATGGATATGTGAGCATCAAGCAGTGTGAAAAGGTTTCCAATGAATTGGGTAAATACCTTGACCTGAACAACTTGATTGAACACAGCTACGTTCTTGAAGTATCTTCTCCGGGACTTGACAGACCCATGAGAGGTGTTCAGGATTACAAGAGATTCGTAGGGAGGTTGGCAAAATTCTGGCTTACAGATGGAAGATTTGTGATGGGATATATAAAATATGCCGACGAAACCAAAATAGCTGTTGAGACAGAATCAGAAACTGTGGATTTTTCACCTGAACAGGTCAGCAAAAGTAAACTGGAAGTCGAATTTTAAGGAGGTGGACTCATGAACCTCGGTCTTTTGGATGCACTCGATCAACTTGAAGAAGAAAAAGGTATATCAAAAGATGAAATAATACAAATATTGGAAAAGGCTCTGGTAAGTGCCTACAAGAAAAACTTTGGTACAGCGAAGAATGTTGATGTAAAAATAGACAGGATGACGGGCGATATCCAGCTTTTTCAAGTTTTCGATGTGGTAGAGGTAGCTCAAGACCAACTGACACAGATAAGCCTTCAAGAGGCAAAAAAGATCGATCCTCTGGCTGAAATAGGTAAAAAGATCTACAAGAAGATGAGTGTAAAGAATTTTGGTAGAATAGCAGCACAGACTGCAAAGCAAGTCTTGATACAAAGAATAAGAGAACTTGAAAAGGAAAGACAGTATGAACATTACTCGGAACTCTCTGGAAGTGTTATCACCGCTGAAGTCATAAGAGTTACTTCCGACTGGGCGGACATAAGGGTTGGAAAGATAGAAACCAGATTGCCTAAGAAGGAATGGATCGGTAATGAAACGATAAAGGCTGGTGATTTGATAAAGGTCTACGTGGAAAATGTTATCAAAGACAAAAAAGGCCCTAAGATAATAGTTAGTCGCGCCGCGCCAGAGTTTGTTGCAGGTCTGTTAAAACTTGAAGTTCCAGAGGTTGAGAATGGTATAGTACAGATTAAGGCAATTGCGAGGGAGCCTGGAGTCAGAACCAAGATTGCGGTCATAACAACAAATCCTCAAGTTGATCCCGTTGGTGCATGTATTGGTGAGGGAGGCAGCCGTATAGTAGCCATACTCAAGGAACTGAAGGGCGAAAAGGTTGATATTTTCAGGTGGTCTGAAGACCCAAGACAATTGATAGCGAATGCATTGGCACCCGCATCGGCAACAAATGTTGAAATACTGGATTTCGAAAGGAAAGCTGCACGCGTTTTGGTACCACCAACACAGCTCTCGTTAGCCATAGGCAAAGGAGGTCAAAATGCCAGGCTTGCTGCCAAGCTGACAGGTTGGAAGATAGATATAAAGCCCGTAATGAACCTGTGAAAGGAGGATAGACGTGATCTACGAGTCTTTGAGGAAAGAACTTCGTTCAAAAAAGTACAGAATGACCGCCCAAAGGGAGATCGTTTTAAAGATCTTTGCTGAATCTGGAGAAAAACACCTTGGTGCCGAGGATGTGTACAGAAGATTGATTGAAAAAAGATACAGAATCAGCAAAGCAACAGTTTACAGGACAGTAGAACTACTCTCGAAACTTGGATTTCTCAGAAGACTGGAATTTGGTGAAGGTGTTTATAGGTACGAACTGGCGACTCCCGAGTCGGAAACACTTCATCAGCACGTCATATGTAAAACATGCGGTGAGCTCATAGAGATAGACGAAAGAACGGTGAAAGACCTGGTAAGAAACGTGGAGGAAAAAACAGGATATCAAGTAAACGATTACGACATAAAATTCTACGGTTTATGCCCCAGGTGCCAAAGTAGGAAAACCGCTAACATGGAAAAGAGTATATAACCAGCTAAGCCAAGTGATAAATTTGGAAAAAGAGAAGAAAGTTCTACCATCTTCTTAATAAGGTACACAAAGGGCGTTGCACCAGTCAACAGAGCTTGTGCGATTCTGTTCAAATCAAGTATCCTCAGAATATTTGAAAGAAAACCAATCCAAATGATCGGTGTAGTCAAGAATGTTGCAGGAAGACTGATAAAGACAGTCAGAAGGTTTAGAGACGAAAATATGCTTAGAAAAGGTGCAACGCCAATAAAAGCCGCTGTTGATATGGTCAAGTTCTTAAGCAGGAAATTATATTTCTTGATCCTTTCCTGAACGATTAATATTGCACTCGTTGCAGAATAGCTCATCAAAAACGATGGAGACAAGATAGAATAAGGCTCAATCAAAAGATTAATCGTACCAACAAATCCAAGGACATTGAGAGATTCTACAGGATAATCTGTGATCTTAAAAATATTCCATACAATTAACATCATTGCTGACCTAAAGGCCGATGCTGTTGGACCTGTGCTGAGTGCGAAAAGTAGTGCAACCGAACAGTTTATAATCCTTCTCAAAAGAAATCTGTAGGTGAAAAAGCTTACTATTATGTCGGAAAAAGCATAAATTATTCCAACATGAAGGCCCGACACAGCAAACAGGTGTGCTAAACCACTCTGTCTCAATTGTAGAGATTCAGACCTATCATATTCTGCTTCACTGAACAACAGTCCATTAACTATTTTGCCCAGGTCACCCAATGTATCTAAAACAAATTTCTTGCTCTGTTCTTTAAAATCCTGAAGTGTCGCAAGAATTCTTGAAAAACCTTTCAAAATCTGTGTGAGGCCCGCGCAAAACATCGGTTCAAGTGTATAACGCGGATATGCAGGAGAAATTGATAGGTTACCATAAGCGTATATTTGTTCTCCCACATTGAGATCTTTCGTTTTTATTTTAACTTGATGATTCAGATATCTCCACCGGTCTTTAGAATAAACTTTGACATTGGTCACCATAGCGTAGTTCGATTTCTTGGATACAACTAATCCAACAAGTTCGACTTGTTTTGAATCAATCTTTGGAAGAGCAATTAAGAAACCTATCATAACAGAGATCGCATAGATTTTTGCTGCCTTTGATTTGAAAAGAAAAAGTGTGGCAAAGAATAAAATGATTGAGAAAACTGGGGCTGCCAAGACCCCAGTTGAGATTCCAATGAAAAGGATGAGCCAGAAATACTTCATGCACCGAACTTTTCAAGCCTTAGACCGTGGGAAAGTATCAGTGACATTGCATCCACAGCATATATAGTTCCTAAGCTGCCTCTTGCGCATTCAAATTCATCGAAGGATCTACTCAATCCCTTTCTAGTGTAAGGGGACCAAATCATGAAAGGTACAGCATGCCAGCTATGAGATTTCAAAATCGCTGGCGTAGAATGGTCGCCTGTTACCACTAAGACATCAGGTTTGAGGGAAAGTATCTGTGGTATTAGACTGTCTACCTCTTCAATAACGTGAACTTTGGAATCAAAGTCCCCGTCTTCTCCATAAGAATCGGTTTTCTTAACATGGAAATAAAAGAAATCGTACTTGTCCCATGAGTTCTTGAGTGTGTTCACTTCATCTTGGATCGTGACGCCTGTTTCGAGAACCTCCATGCCCACCAGTTTAGCTATGCCCTTGTACATTGGATAAGTTGCGATAGCACAGGCCCTCAATTTGTAGACCTGTGGAAATTGAGGGAGCCTTGGGTACTTTGAAAAACCTCTGATCAGTGCAAAGTTCATCTTTTGCTCATCAGAAAGAACACTACCGATCTGTTCCATCAGTTCATTCACTACTTCAGAAGTCTTTTTTGCCTCTTCACACAAGGGTTCTGTGAAAAGAATTGGTTTACCTTCCTTCTGTGGATCGGCATCGGTCAATCTGTCATCAAGGTCCTCACCAGTAAGTTTGACTACAAAGCGGTGTTCTTTACCAGGATAGAAAGTCACTCTAACATCCTTTATCTCTTTGATAGACTTGGAGAGTTTCTCTACTACTTTTGAGCTTTCCTCTGTGGATGGTCTGCCGGCTCTTCTGTCCACCACAATACCATCCCGAATGGTTGCAAAGTTTGCCCTCGCAACAACATCTTTTTCACCTACAGGAACATTTGAACCCAAGGCTTCTAGGATACCCCTACCTATTTGATATTTCACTGGATCATAGCCAAACAATGCCAAGTGGCCCGGTCCACTACCAGGTGTGATGCCCGCTAAGACAGGTATCGTCTGGCCTAAGTCAGATTCCGTTGCCAACCTGTCTAAATTTGGTGTCTTGGCCTTTTGCAAGGCCGTTTTGCCATCTTTTGGTAGGTCTCCAATACCATCCATGACAAGTAGGACAATTTTACTCTGCCCTGGCTGAACAATTTCACTCAAAATTTGTTGCCTGTCATAATTCATTCCATCACCTCCACTGCGCTCGAAAAGTTGAATAGATCTCTTCAAAAAATTTATTACCTGTGTTCACACTGAGATCTGTGGACAGAGCCTTTAAGAGTTCAATGAAGAAATCACTCCCTTTTTCCACTTTAAAATCCAGATCTTCAAAAGAAAAACTCTCTTCCTCGAGCTTAGATACCCTCTTAGCAAAGTTCCAATGATACTCTTGAAGATCCGGTACCACATCATTTATGAAGCTGGAAAGTTCGAAGCCTTTGTTTGACTTTACATGAAAAAGAAGCCTTGTGAGTCCTACTCCAACAGCCAGCATTATACCGCTGCCATACATTGCAACAGTTGCTTTTGTAACATTCTTTTCCATTTCGAAGGGATCTTCAGCACTCGCTAAAAGAATAGCTAAGATTATATCAAGCCACTTTACAGTATCTGTGAGTGTATCTTGTACAGGGAAGAAGCCATCTTTGAGCATTTCGATTCTATCGCCATCTTTGATAAAATGTGCCAGTTTGTGTACATCGAGGCTCAATCCATCCATGGAAGATTTCACTTTTTTGACCCTCTCGCTCATGAAATCGGGGATAAACACCGAACCATCCCATTCTCTTAGAAACAAGACCAGCTCATCTATCTTTTCTCTGTAATCCCTTGATAGGTCCCCGAGTAATGAATGAGCTTCTCTCCTGTCAATGAAGAATGTCAGGAGTACTTGGTTATATATGATCATTTGATTATCATCGATCTGCCGTGCTTGGTCTACAATCTCCTTTGCCTGTTCGTAAAATCCCAATCGTCTTAGCGTCAAGGCATATTCGTTGAGGAAAGAACTGTTTTGCGGTTCTTTGTTAACAAGCTGTTTGAGGATACCCATAGCTTCAAAATGCTTCCCCAACTTGGAAAGTGTGTGTGCAAGATTGAATGCACTGTTTGAATCCTTGGGGTCGATCTCTAAAGCTTTTTTCAATGACTTCTCAGCATATTCATATCTTTGAAGTATGTTACAAGCCACACCCAACCTTGAATAAGCTTGAGAGAACTGAGGATCAAGCTGTGTTATCGTTTGATAGAAGTCACAAGCTTGTCTTATTTCACCAAGTTCCATGTAGCAGTCACCAATTCTCAGAAGAGGAAGCAAGAAGGTATTGTCGAGTTCAAAGGCTTTCTGGTATTCTAAGATGGCATCTTCCAATTCCCTCTTTGCTCTGAGGATATTTCCAAGCTCATAATGACCCAAAACAAATTTCTCATTCTTTGAGACACTGGATCTTAGAAAAATTTCCGCTAGTTCGTAATTTTTCAGTTTGGACGCGATCAACCCTTTGAAGAAATCATATCTGTAGTCTTCACCGAATCTCTTTACTTTTTCTAACCATATCTGGGCAGATTCCAGATCATCACTGTTGAGTGAGATCTTGACCTTTTCATAGTAAAAGTATACAAGATAAGATTCGTAATATTGGTCTCTGGACAACTCGCATTGTGCTTCAAGTCCACGAATTACAATATCGATTGGGATTTGGTTTGTATCGACTATCACAGGGAAATCCTCAACTAATATGGGTAACTTTATTGGAAGGTTTGATCTCTTAGCTTTTTCAGGATCGAGTGGTAGATAAATAATCGCTTTGATACTCATCAACCTCCTGAGGAAATTCGAAAGTGAATTTTCCCATCTTTCCCTGCGCGATTGAATTGAACAAATTCACCATAGCCCTCTTTTTATCCGGTTGACCTCCTTTGATGATCATCTTTTTCTCCAGTGCATACTGTTCAAGATATTCCTCCAAGTTTGCATTTTCAATCTTCATGGCTTTACTATATATTTCAAAGGCTCTCTCTATAACCTTTGGCGGTACCATGTCCACAGTGAGACTTCCAACAAGCAGAAGCTTCGCACCAAGGTCTGTACTCCAAAGGTCTGGTAGAAGTAAGCCCGGTGTATCCAATACTTTGAATTTATCGGCAACAGAAAACCACTGTATACCTTTTGTTATACCAGGTATCGCGCCAACTTGAGCCGATTTGGTTCCTTTCAATTTATTTATGAAGGTCGATTTTCCAACATTTGGGACGCCCACAACTATGACGAAACCATTTCTTTGAACAAATTTTGTTATGAATTCGATAACTTTTTCTCTCTGAGTATATTTGTTGAAAAGGAAGACCTGTTCATTCAATTTTTCAAAAAATTCTTTCCAGAGAATCACTCCATCATCGAGAGCCAGATCTGATTTCGTCATGACTATAACACTTTTCTTTGCTTTGATAGGATTCCTGCTGTAGGAACGGGTGGCAGCTGGAGCCCTTGCATCCAGTAATTCAACGACTAGATCAATATTTTTCCTGAGGCGTTCTATCAATTTTGAAGCCTTTGCCATGTGCCCGGGGTACCACATCGGGAAAACCTCCTTTAAAATTGTATACCAATATGTGTTTTTCTATACTCAGATGATAGAATTAAATTGGAGGGGTTTTCTTGAGAATTCTGGGTTTGATTCTTGCCGGAGGCCATAGTGAATCTCTTCGTTCACTCGTTGCAAAGCGAGCCAGTGCAGCCTTACCTGTTTTCGGCAAGTACCGAGCCATCGATTTCACTCTAAGCAATATGGTCAACGCAGGGATCAGAAAGGTTGGTGTTCTGACTCAGTACAATCCCCGTAGCCTGATGGACCACCTTGGTTCTGGTAAGGAGTGGGATCTTGACAGAAAAAACGGAGGACTGTTCATATTACAGCCGTACGTTAGCCAAGAGGGATCTTACTGGTACAAGGGGACAGCTGATGCAATATTTCAAAATATGACACTGCTCAGAAGAGGAGAGGAAGACTACATTCTGATTGGCTCGGGTGATCATATTTATAAAATAGACTTTTCTCGAGTCTTTGATTTTCATCTTTCGAACGATGCTGATATAACGCTTTTGGTAAAAGAATTAGATGATACCTATAATTTGTCACAGTATGGAATAGTCGAATTATCTGGAAATCGGATAACCAATATAGAGGAAAAACCACAAAAACCCAAGACAAACATAGGTTTTCTTGGGATCTATTTTATGAATAAGTATCTTCTCATGGAGCTTTTGTACAACTATGTCACAAAGGGCGAAACGGATCTTCTGAGCATTGTAACCTCACAGTTGGATAGATTGAGGGTTTGTGGATATCTTTTCAACGGGTATTGGAGAAATGTGAAAAAGGGAATTGATGAATACTTTCGTATAAATATGGATGGTTTGAAAAAAGAAGTGCGCGAGGAACTCTTTTACAAGTATGGCAAGATTTACACAAAATTGAAGGATCTTCCACCACCTAAGATTGGCAGCACTGCAATCGTGAAAAATTCCATATTGTCTGATGGTTGTATCGTCAATGGAACTGTAGAGAACTCCATATTGTTCAGGGGAGTCTATGTAAAAGCCGGTGCTACAATTGTAAACTCTGTTATAATGCAGGATACTGTTATTGAAGAAGGGGCAATCGTCAAAAACGCCGTCCTTGATAAGGAAGTCCTCATAAGACAAGAATCACGCCTTGTGGGCAGAGATTCTATAGCCATTTTGGAAAAAAGAGCAGTGCTCTGAGGTGGTTAAGATGAGGAATGTTCTTGCGCTTATTCTTGCTGGAGGGCATGGTAAGAGGTTAGGTATCCTAACAGAAAAGATAGCAAAGCCAGCAGTACCATTTGGGGGTAAGTACCGATTGATTGATTTCACTTTAAGTAACTGTGTGAATTCTGGGATCTACCAAGTGGGTGTTCTCACGCAGTATCGCCCTCATCTACTCAATAATCACATTAACATTGGCAGACCTTGGGATCTGGACAGAAAGAAAGGTGGAGTTACCATACTGCCACCGTATCTTGGTGGTGTCTCAGGTTGGTATAAGGGCACAGCGAATGCGGTTTATCAGAACATAGAATACATAGAATCATACAATCCAGATTTTGTAATAATTTTGTCTGGTGATCACGTCTATGCAATGGATTACAACGATATAATAGATTTTCACATATTAAAAGGTGCGGACGGTACCATCGCTTGTATAGAGGTACCCATAGAAGAGGCCAATAGGTTTGGCATTATGATAACAAATCTGGAGCACAAGATTGTTGATTTTGAAGAAAAACCAGCTCAACCTAGGTCAAATCTTGCATCTCTTGGAATATACGTTTTCAACTGGAGATTTCTCAAAGAATATCTCATCGAAGATGAAGCGGACCAATCGAGCACGCATGATTTTGGCCATGATGTGATACCGAAGATGATCAAAGATAATCGAAAAATATATGCCTACAGGTTCAGCGGTTACTGGAGGGATGTTGGTACAATTAAGTCGTATTGGGAAAGTAATCTTGAACTAACAAGACCCATTCCACCTCTCAATTTGTATGATCGCCATTGGCGTTTTTATACGCAAACCGAAGAGATGCCCCCAGCATACTGCGCATCATCGTCCAGGATCGTAAACTCAATCATCAGTGAAGGATGCGAAATTCATGGGATCGTTGAAAATAGCGTTATCTTTCAGGGAGTATACATCGGTGAAAATACGGTTGTCAAAAACAGTGTTATTATGACGGGAACCTGTATCGAAAGAGATTGTCTGATTTCTGACACTATTGTAGCTGAGCGTGTAACTATTCAAGAGCGAGTGACAATAGGTAAAGGTGAACCAGCACCCAGCCGATTAGATGAGGAGGTCTACACGGACCACATAAGTGTGATAGGAATGTATTCAAAAATACCAGCAGGTGTCATAATTGGGAAAAATTGTGTTATTGGAATCGGAGTTACGGAGAGGGATTTTGAACTGTCAAACATCGAATCAGGTGGGTATGTCCTACATAGGGAGTGAACGTTCTTGGATTTTTACTTTGTAAAGTACCGTCTGAAGAGTCGTGTAACTGCAGAAGAAGGCATCGGATTTTTCTTTGGAAAGGCTAACGAACAACCTGAATACGATTTAGTAATCGTGCCCAGTAGATATTCAAATTATCTGAATGTGGACCTACTCTCTGAATATGCAAGTTTCATCAAAGCTTTTGGCGAGATGAAAAACAAGATTTTCGCCCAGATTCCGGAGAGTTCTGATCTATCGCGAGAGTTTTTGAATCATCTTTCAAGTTACATCTCGCGCAAGGGTTCTCAAATTTTCGGTGCCGAGATCACTGCGGCCGTTCAAGATAAAGATGCAGATCTTGTTCAATACATTGTCTCAGAAATTTTCAAGGATTGGGCACCCAAGATCGAAGTTGTCGTTGACTTTAAACAGGTGAGCTATGAAGAGATCTCTGCAGAGAATTTCATGCAACTGTGGGAACAATTCGACGATGAAGGTTTAGCTGAGTTTCTCAAAAGACCTGATATAGCAAACCTTCCAGAAATTTTTCCACTCGTGGATCCAATAAAGGGTAGAACGATTGCTGATTTTGATCTTGGTGATCCATTGTTCTTCGTTGTCTTGAATGTCAGAAATCAGGAAAACCTTGAAAAATTGAAAAGTCTTTATCCCAAACATTTTTCAGAGAAGGGTAATATCATGCCGCTGGCAGGGACTCTTGTGGGAAAGGAGTTGTTGAAAGGAAAAAAACAGGAATATTTTCTTATAAAAGTTGATGCAGGCGGAGGTATTTTGACTAGAGGCATCGTTCCAAAATCTGTGAAGGTCATGTCAGAACAGAATAGGTTCGAAGAAAAAATCAATACCATGCAGCAGCAAAAATGGGAAGATAAAATATCTGAGATGGTACAAGAAACTGGTTTAACGAAAACTACAACCGCGCAGGCACATCGTACGAAATCTTTGCATGAATCTACTGGGTCTGATTTTCTCCTGGCTTTCTTGATGACACTAATGGTTCTAGGAATCATTCTGATAGTATCGTACTTTCTCACGCAGTTTTGATAGATTTTTCTTAATTCAGAAGAATTTAAAGATTGATCATGTCGAGGTAAGAATTCATGAAGGGATTTCTAATTTTAGATACGGTTATCGGCTTGTTACTTATTAGCATGATAGCGGCCATGACTTTTTCGACTGTTTCACATCAAAGAAAGCTTATACAAAAGGCTTATGAAATAGATCTGGCAAAACGTACTGTTATCAACCTACTGGTTAGGGAAATCGTCAATGCAGAGATTCCCGATAAAGTAAACGGTTTTGACATACAATTTTCAGGTGGTAAGATTGAGTTGAAGTCTTATGAAAAAGTGTATATCTATGAAGCCGGAGATGATAAAAATTGATAGTCAGGGCATCGGTTGGAACACTGTACAAACTGAGATCGAAGAAAACTTCAATTTTTGATCTAAAGACAGCATATTTGATGCTTGATGGGAGATGTCAATTCAATTGTTTATACTGTACACATGCCTCAATGTCCAAGACAGATCACAAATTCTTGAGCCGTGTGATCTGGGAGGAAGTTGACTCTGGAGAAATCATGGAACTGATTAAAAAAAGTGATTTCAAAAGAGTTTGCCTTCAGACTGTTTCTTATGAAGGTTACCAGGAACATTTGAAAGATTTATTAGTAGAGTTGAAAAAAACTAACATTGCAGTCTCTGTATCCGTTCGTGCAAGAACCTTGGAGGAAGTAGCTGAATATTTCGAACTCGGTGCAGATAGAGTCAGTATAGCCTTAGATGTGGCGAGTGAAGGTCTATTTTCAAGGATAAGAGGTGGAAATTTTCAACAGGCAGTACAGCTACTTGTCGACTCCTCAAATTCCTTCCCTGGAAAAATCTCAACTCATATAATTGTTGGCTTGGGTGAAACAGATTTGGAAGTACTCGATCTAATGAAAAAAATGCATGAGTTAGGTGTACAGGTAGCTCTATTTGCCTTCACACCAATGAAAGGAACGGCATTGTCAGATGCCAAAAGACCCTCGATCGAAAGATACAGAAGGATTCAGTTGGCACGCTATTTGATATTTACTGATAGAGAAGATTCTATTGTTCTTTACAATGATCAAATAGTTGGTTTCAAGCAAGTACCGGCCGAAGCTAACAATGCATTTTTAACAAGTGGCTGCCCAGACTGTACAAGACCATACTACAACGAAAGACCTGGCGAGCCACTTTACAATGTACATTCCAAAGAACTTCTCAAAAGTGTTGATGTCATGCGGGAGGTGAAATGGTGAGGTTGCTGACTTTTAAAGGGGGTATTCACCCACCAGAAAAGAAAGAGTTGGCGAAAGAGGAAAAATTACACTATCTTGATCCACCAGAAACTGTTTACGTCTTCCTTTCGAACCATGCAGGAGCACCTGCTAAGTGTGTTGTGAAAGAGAACGACCAGGTAAAGACAGGACAAGTGATTGGAGAGCCTGGTGGTTTTATATCAGCATATGTTCACTCTCCCATTACCGGTTTTGTGAAAAAGATAGACAAACTTTATCATCCCATACAAGGTAGGCCAATGGAAGCGGTGGTCATACAGAAAACTTCCCATGACGAATGGCAGTATTTGGAACATTCCGATTGGGAGGATCTTACCAAAGAGAAGCTTCTGGAGATAATTAAGAAAGCTGGTATAGTTGGTCTGGGCGGGGCAATGTTTCCCACACATGTCAAACTTTCTCCTCCTCCTGAAAAGAAGATAGACACCTTCATAGTCAATGCCGCCGAATGTGAACCTTATCTATCGGTCGATCATAGACTGATGCTGGAAAGATCCCAAGATTTGATTTTGGGTATCAAGATAGTTATGAAAATACTGCAAGTTCAAAGGGCATATATTGGCATTGAATCGAACAAAATTGATGCATACGAG
The DNA here is from genome assembly GCA_937995655.1 of uncultured Pseudothermotoga sp. Taxonomy (GTDB): domain Bacteria; phylum Thermotogota; class Thermotogae; order Thermotogales; family DSM-5069; genus Pseudothermotoga_B. The sequence goes on from CALKJI010000005.1 coordinate 129,958, forward strand.
CAATTGAAAAGTGTTTTGAATTCCGATGATATAGAATTGAAGCTTTTGAGGACCAAGTATCCTCAAGGGGCTGAAAAACAGCTCATATACGCCATCAATGGAAGAAAAGTACCCGTTGGTGGTCTCCCCATGGATGTAGGTACTGTGGTACAAAATGTGCAGACCGTTATTGCAATAAAAGAAGCCGTGGTAGACAGGAAACCACTTATCCAAAGGGGTATAACGATAAGTGGTGAAGGTGTCAATAAACCAATCAATGTTGTAGCAAGGATAGGTACTACGGTGGAAGAACTTCTAAAATATGCCCAGGGAATGAAAGAAGATGCAGATAGGGTGATCTTAGGTGGGCCGATGACTGGTATAGCTATTAATAGACTCGATATACCTGTTATGAAGGGTACGAGTGGAATAACGGTGCTCTTGAAAGAAAAAGAGTATATCCAAAAAGCTTGTATTAGATGCACAAAGTGTGTCTCCGCTTGTCCAGTTGGGTTACAGCCTTACTTACTGTATTTGCTTGCAAACAAAAGAAAGTATGACGATGCCGTCGATGAAGGATTACTCAGCTGTATTGAGTGTGGTTCTTGTGCGTACGTATGCCCTTCGAAGATAGAACATGTGCGAGCCATTAAACTCGCCAAGAAGGTTTATCAAGCTCTGAGAGGTGGTAAAAAATGAAATTAACTGTTAAAGATGCACCGCACATAAGAAGTGAAGATAGTGTTAGAAGCATTATGATCGATGTCTTAATTGCGCTTGTTCCAGCCGTTGCTGGGGCGGCTCTATTTTTTGGCTGGTATGCACTCTTTTTGTGTCTTTTTGGAGCCTTTGTTGCCGAGATGATCGAGTGGTTCATAGTTAAATTTCTACGAAAACAAAAAGATTTCGTACCTGATTTTAGTGCCGCAGTGACTGGAGTTTTGCTCGCTATGAACCTTCCTCCAACTGCTCCATGGTGGCTTTTGCTTATTGGCATATTAATAGCGATAGGCGTTGCAAAGCAGGCGTTCGGTGGCATAGGTCAGAATATATTCAACCCGGCACTCGTCGGAAGGGTCTTTCTTTTGATATCATTTCCAACACTCATGACAAGGTGGATCAATCCAATTCTATCTTTTTCGAAGTCTCCATGGGATGTTTTAACCTCAGCTACACCACTGGGTGTTTTAAAACAACAAGGACTAACTCAAGCTTTGAGTAATTTCAGTTATGCCAACCTTTTTTTTGGCAACATAGGCGGATGTGTAGGTGAGACAAGTGTACTCTTGTTGATCATTGGGTTTGTATATTTGTTTTACAAGAGAAGAGTCAATCCCATTATTCCACTCACTTACATAGGGACGGTCTTTTTACTCTCAGCTTTGTTCTATTTTATAAACGCCGATAAGTTTGGTACACCCTTATTTCACATCCTCAGCGGGGGACTCTTCCTTGGAGCATTGTTCATGGCTACAGATATGGTCACAAGTCCAATGACTCTTAAGGGCCAAGCGGTTTTTGGCTTGGGGTGTGGACTTGTTACGATGATCATACGATATTTTGCAGGTTATCCAGAAGGTGTGTCTTTGGCAATATTGCTCATGAATGCCCTGACTCCCCTGATAGATCGTGCCTTCAAGCCAAAGATTTTTGGAGAGGTGAAACCATGAAAGAATACATAAGAAACGGTTTTATCTTGCTTATTTACTGCCTGGCAGCTGGTTTTGCTCTTGGCTTGGTCTATACTATTACGAAAGAGCGTATCGCTATCACGGAGCTTGGAAAGAAATTTGAAGCGATAGAGGCTGTGTTGAAAGATGAGAGTGGAAAATATATAGTATCTTTAGAAAATATCAGAACAGTTGTTTCTCAGGTGAAGGATGAAACAAAGCAGATCTTCGAAGATGGTAAAGGTAAAGTTTACTCACCGGTCTATCAATTTAACTCGGAGTTGGGACCTGTTTACGTTTTGAGTGCTTCAGCCATAGGTTATGGAGGAACAGTCTTGGTTGTGGCAAGTTTTGTGAAAAAATCTGACGGTTTCATGCTTTTCTCAATACGAGTGACAGATTATTCTCAAGAGACTCCAGGCCTTGGAGCGAAGATAGGTGAAGAGGATATTCAGAAACGATTCTATCCGATTGAACCATCTGCACTCCAAAATGGCATTCATGTAGATAAAGATGCAAATGTGTCAGGTTTGTCCGTCGAAGAAGCAAAGGCGAAGGGAATCGCAAAGGTCAGCGATGTGATGACGGGTGCGACGATTACTCCAAGAGCCGTTGCAAATGCTATCAACGCCATGCTTTCTTATTTAAGATCGGGGGTGAAGTAATGAATTCCCTGAAAGAGTTTACAAAAGGATTTCTCAGAGAAAACCCGACCTATGTTCAAGTATTAGGGATGTGTCCGACTCTTGCTGTTACAACAAGTGCATTCAATGGTCTGGGAATGGGACTTGCCGCAACAAGTGTATTGGCCCTCTCTAATGTAGTGATCTCTATCATAAGAAAGAGTGTTCCTAAGAACCTTAGAATTCCTATTTTTATAACAGTCATAGCAACCTTTGTTACCATACTTGATTTATTGATGCATGCTTTCACCTATGATCTTTGGAAAACTTTGGGGCTCTTCATACCGTTGATAGTAGTCAACTGCATAATCATGGGACGTGCAGAGGCGTTTGCCTCCAAAAATGGTGTCTGGGCTGCTTTCTTGGACGGGCTTGGTATCGGTCTCGGATTTACAGGGTCTTTGGTTTTGCTGGGTACCGTAAGGGAGTTGCTTGGGAATGGAACCGTTTTTGGTTTAGAGCTTTGGGGCAAGGCATTCAATATCTTTGTCATGATACTCCCTCCAGGAGGTTACATGACCCTTGGACTCTTGGCCGCACTTTTTGCTTTCATTGGGTTGAAGCGTAAACAAAGAGGTGAACAGAAATGAGAGTCTTTTTAATACTCTTTTCTGCCCTATTGGTGAACAATTACGTCTTCATAAGATTTTTAGGGATCTGTCCATTCCTTGGAGTTTCAAAGAAGATGGACACAGCTGTGGGTATGGGATTTGCAGCCACCTTTGTACTGGTGATGTCGTCTGTGATTACGTGGTTGGTGAACAGGTTGCTCATTTCAATGGGACTAAGTTTTCTTCAGACTGTCGTATTCATACTTGTTATAGCCACCTTTGTACAATTTGTTGAATTCTTTCTCAAGAAAAACAGTCCTGGACTTTACGAAGCTCTTGGAATCTATCTACCACTCATCACAACAAACTGTATCATACTGGGAGTAGCGCTTCTGAATGCCCAAGCAAACTACTCTCTGCTTGAAGCGGTCTTTCATGCGCTTGGTGCAGGTTTGGGCTTCTTGCTTGCTCTGGTGGTTTTTGCTGGAATCAGAGAGAGGCTTGAACTTTATGACCTGCCAAAACCATTTGAAGGACTGCCGATAGCGCTGATACTCGCTTCTATAATTTCCATGTCATTTATGGGTTTTCAAGGCTTGATAAAACTGTGAGGTGATAAAATGACTGTCCTTTATTCCACTTTGTTGCTCGCAGTCTTGGGATTTGCCTTTGGCACCTTTTTAGCATACTCGGCAAAAAAATTTGAAGTGAAAGAGGATCCAAGGGTGGGAATGATCAAGCAGGTTTTGCCTGGCATCAACTGTGGTGCTTGTGGTTATGCCGGTTGCGAGGCTTATGCAAAAGCAGTAGTTGCTGGCAAAGCATCTTACGACATGTGTATACCAGGCAGGCCATCTGGAGTGGCAGAAAAGATAAAGGAGATCATGCAGAAAAATGAAACCAATTGAAATATTTGCTCTTTCTTTTTTTGGCAAATTTTCAATTGACGAACTCGAATACATTACTTCGAATTTCGACTCCATAGACGACGTGTTGAAAGTAAATTTCATGGATGGTTACGAGAGATTCAAAGCCTACTACGATGAAGACTTTTTGAAAGATCAAGAAAGAAAGATTGAAGAAACCGGTGCTAAGATAATAGATTTTTGGAATCAAGATTATCCACAGCTTTTGAAAGAATCAATTGCACCACCGGCTGTTTTGTTCTGTATCGGTAATGTAAAATTACTCAACAAGAACTGCATCGCGATTGTTGGTACAAGGCGTATGACAGATTATGGAAAGCTGGTGATTAAGAAATTCGTACCCGATCTTGTTCACGCCAATCTTGTCATTGTCAGTGGCATGGCTTTTGGTGTAGATAGTCTTGCCCATGAAGTTGCCATTGAGAATGGTGGAGAAACAATAGCCGTTCTAGGAACCGGTGTCGATGTGTGTTATCCAACTTCTAACAAAAGACTCTATGCGAAGATAACTGAAAGCGGTTGTGTTGTGAGTGAATATCCCCTTGGCACGAAGGCAGCCAAACAAAATTTTCCCGCCAGGAACAGAATAATTGCTGGTTTATGCAAAGCAACACTTGTGATGGAAGCACCTATAGACAGTGGTGCCTTGATCACTGCGCGGATGGCTGCCCAGATGGGGAGAGATGTCTTTGCTGTACCTGGAGATATAGACAGAAAGATGAGCGAGGGGTGTAACTGGCTCTTAAAGATGGGAGCAACGCCTTTAACAAGTCCCTCTCAGGTACTCGAGTACTATGGAATAACTTCCAAGAAAGATCAAAGAGAAGATGATTTTTTGAGAATTTTTGATGAAGGACCATTATTGGCAGAACAAATATCGGAAAAATTGAATTTAGATCTTTCAGAGGTTCTGTCAAAGCTTACAGAGTACGAGCTCAACGGTATGGTTATGAAGTTCCCAACGGGACATTACAATAGAGTTTAGAGGAGGGAATCTTGTGAAAGTACTGGTTGTTAACTGTGGAAGTTCATCGGTAAAGTATCAGTTTGTTGACATGAAAGGCGAGAAAGTTCTTTGCAAAGGTATTGCAGAGAGGGTTGGAATCGAAGGCAGCAGGCTTGTTCATCGAGTTAATGCGGATAAACATGTGATTGAAAAGCCCATGAAAGATCACGAAGAAGCTTTGAAGTTGATACTTGAAGTATTGCTCGATCCGGAAATAGGCGTGATAAAAGATCTGTCTGAGATCACTGCTGTCGGTCACAGGGTTGTGCATGGCGCCGAACGGTTTGCAAGTTCTGTTTTGATCGATGAAGAAGTAATGAAGGTGCTACAGGATAACGTCCATCTTGCACCCTTACATAATCCACCAAACATCATGGGAATTCGCGCCGTTCAAAAACTTCTACCCAACGTTCCAAACGTTGGTGTCTTTGACACAGCTTTTCATCAATCTATTCCTAAGAAAGCATTTCTATACCCTATACCATATGAATTTTACGAGAAACACAGAATCAGAAGGTATGGCTTTCATGGTACCAGTCACAGATACGTTTCCAAAAGAGCGGCCGAGATACTCGGCAGGGACTACTACGACTTTAAAGTTATAACCTGTCATTTAGGTAATGGCGCTTCCATAGCGGCTGTGAGACATGGCAGGTCGGTAGACACATCCATGGGATTCACACCACTTGAAGGGGTTGCAATGGGAACAAGATCTGGCGATATCGATCCAGCCATCGTGATCTATATGCAGCAAAACCTTGGGATGCCTGTAGATAAAGTCTACGACATACTCAACAAGAAAAGTGGCATGCTTGGCCTATCACAATTGAGCTCTGATATGAGAGATATCGAAGAGGCCGCACAGGCAGGGAATGAAATGGCTCAACTCGCCCTCGATATCTATATCTATAGGATAGCGAAATACATAGGTGCTTACGCTGCGGCCATGAATGGTGTCGATGCCATAGTATTTACCGCGGGTGTTGGGGAAAATTCACCCTATGTGCGTGAAAAAGTCTGTGAATATCTTGGATTTCTTGGTATCAAAGTGGACAGAAGTCTCAACCAGGTAAAAGGTACAGAAAGAATCATCAGTACGCCTGATTCAAAGGTTGCTGTTTTGATAGTACCGACCGATGAAGAAATGGTTATAGCGAGAGATACAAAACAGATAGTTGAAAGTGGAGTAAAAGAACTCAAACTCTTCTGAGGTATATTGGGGGCTCGACTACAAGTCCGATGCCCCCATTTTTCGCGCCTTTTAGGAGAATAAACTGTGCACTTGCTTTTAAAGTACCGTAGACTGGTAGAAGTTTTTTAGGTTGAAGTCTATGTTTTATGAACTCCGAAATCCAGAAACTAAAGTGCGTTGGTGGCAAGATATATACGAAAGTGCCCCCGTTTTTGAGCAGAAACTTTGTTGCATCGATGAATTCCGTGGCTGTTTGAAAGTCGGCTGTCCTGGTTGCCCTTCTCAGTGAGTCTGGACTTGGTACATTCGTTAAGTGATGTGGAGGGTTTGATATAACCATGTCAAAGGACTCTGACTGAAAAAGATGGCGTACCTGTGAACAAGCAATGTTATGAACGGTCATATTGGATAGATTATTTAATTGGATCGTCTTCTGAGCAAATTTGAATAAGTATTCATCTTTTTCTATGGCAACCACATCGACTTTGTGTACCAAAGCCAAGTATGCCGAAACGGCCCCAGTAGCGCAACCCAGTTCAATTAACCTTTTCTGTGATTTATTGGGTTTTGAATACCATGCCAACAGTGTCGTCGCATGTGTTGGACGATAGGATTTACCCACATCTGGCAACTTGATGATTCTCAGGAGATCCTCATGGAATTCACATGCTGAGAATTTCCGATTTTCCAACCTTGATTACCTCTCCAAGGATTTTAGTTTTAACAAGCCTTACCCTTGAATCTTTTGCGTAGATGGCTGTGGAGGAAGATAGATCGTTGGCAAAACTGTCCAAAACCGAATAACCGGACAGAGTAATAGCGATATCACCGTTTAATTGTGTACTTCTCAGTCTCAAAACAGAGTAATCTTGCACTTGAGCACATTTATTGGCAGAGATCCAACTGTCTATGAATTCAACAACGGAAAAGTTGCTGACTAAAAGAGCATTGTCTTTGGAATAAACTGAAGTTGAATACAGCCTTCCTCGAGAAAAGGTAGAGACATTCAACTGATTTATTCTCGAATTGATCATTAGGAATTTTCCAGTGTTCTTAACGATTAGACTACCAATCTCACAAGAGTTGAGCCAAGCCATTTCTGTATTTGTCAGTTCAAGTTCCTTCGTTTTCACCCCTTTGAACGAAATGGCAGCCGCTCTGTTTATAGAAAGACTTACCTTTGAAAGATCAAGATCAGAAAGCCACACAATACAGGAACCCGAAACTGTCACATTAATTTCTAGTTTGGCACCAGATGCCGCAAATCTCCCTTCATCTGCTATAGTCAACCTACCTTGGCCAACGATCTTAGTCCCTGGTTCGGCAATCAATGTACCCTTTACTATTATTTCGCAACCTTGCGGTATCTTCAGTGTGGCATTCTGTTTAAGTACCACCGTTTCTGATGAAGGTATAACTAATTTGCCAAAGATGGTATATTCTCCCGATGTCAACAAACCACTGTTGAGAGTAATTAAGTTTGTGGTGATGATTTTGTCAAGTTGCCTGTGTGAATAATTCAGCACAGGAAAACTTTCATTTCCAGCACCATCAATATCACAAACAAGATAGAAATCTTTCATGAAAGTGTCCTGCTTGAAGTCTCTTTGCCTCAATTCGCCCTCTTCGATATAATATGCCCGATGAACTCTATTAGAAACAACCCTACCAGAACTGACTGAAGGAGGATCTGGTAACTGTGGGACGACCGTAAATCTGTAGGTCTTGTCAACAACATTTGAAGCACTATCTCGACAGACTACTCTAAGTCTGTGTTCTCCAGAATGAAGCAAAAATGCATCAATTACAATGGAGCCATTTCTAAAACCGTTGAAGGATTTACCATCTAGGTATGTTCGAATTGTCAATTTATTCACATCATCCCAATCATCCATTATAGATACGGGGATCTGTATTTTCTGTGCAGGAACATATGTCGGAACATTCAGAGTTATTTTAGGTGCAAGATCCTTACTTGCGTTGATCTTCAGTGTCAGTGACTCTTTCTCTTGATTATTTACTATGGGTATGAGTGTAACAGTAGCATCTGCATTTTTCTGCCAGGGGATTCTGATATTTTTTGCATCGACAACAAAGCTAACTTGGTCTATCAGGACTTTTACAGAATCGTAGTTTTCTAGACCTTTTATAACAAGATTGGCACTTTCAAAATAATAGTTGACAGAGGCAAAAAGGGATGAACATAGGAACACAAAGAGCAAAACCCATTTATTCATACTCAAGTTCCTCCTGGATCATCTGTTTTTTGAACATTCGAGCATACATTCCATCCAGATCCATCAGTTGTTCATGATGACCCTTTTCAACGATTTCGCCTTCATCAAGAACTACAATAATATCTGCATCTTTCAATACTTTCAACCTGTGAGTGATCACGATCATGGTTTTTTCTCTGTAGTTTTTCCTCAATGCATTGATGATTCTTTCCTCTGTCTCTGGATCTACTGCAGATAGACAATCATCGAAAATCAAGAGATCTCTTTGGGTATACAAAGCCCTTGCGATAGTGACCCTCTGTTTTTGTCCACCCGAGAGTGTCACACCCCTCTCACCAACAACTGTTTCATAACCATGAGGTAATTTCTCTATTTCATCATGGACAGAAGCAAGTTGTGCATAATGTACTACTTTTTCTTGATCAATCTCTTCCTGTGCAAAGGCAATATTTTTCCGCACTTGGTCAGAAAACAAGAAAGATTCTTGTGGAACAAAGGCAATGAGTTCTCTCATATTCTTTGATGAAATATCATTGATATCTATACCGTTGACAAATATCTTTTCTCTTTCAACAGGATACAGTTTTGTCAACAGCTTTACCAGTGTAGATTTACCACTTCCAACTGTACCCACTATACCAACCATGTCGCCCTTCTTGAAAGAGAAACTCACATTTTTAAGGACAATTCTTTCTGTACCTGGATATCGATAGGTCAAGTTCTTGAACTCGATACGTTCGATCTTGTCAATTTTCACAGGTTTTTCTGGATCTTTCACCTGAGGTTTCTCGTTTACTATCTGCATCAATCTTTGATAAGACGCCCTGCCTCTTTGGATCATATTCAATACCCATCCTAAGGCCATCATGGGCCAGGTGAGCATACTAAGATAAGAATTGAAAGCAACAAATTCACCAAGTGTTATTGTGTTGTTTATAACCATCTTTCCACCAAAGCTCAGCGCGAGTATCTGTGACGAAGCAGCAAAGAATGTCATCAATGGGAAGAACAACGAGGAAACCTTTGCAAGAGACATACCCACCTGATAGTTCCTTTGAGATCTGTAATTGAATAACTGATGTATCCTATCGTTTGCAGAGAACGATTTCACTATCCTGATGCCAGAAATCGTTTCTTCAGTGAGTTCACTCAAAGAAGAATATTCTTTTTGAACCTCCATAAATCTCTTGTGAATCATTCTGCCAAAGAACAAGGCAACAAAGGCAAGTCCTGGTAAAGGTATACAAGAAAGTCTCGTCAGGCGCCAACTGACAGTTGAGCCCATGAAAAACACGGTCATGACAGCCATGAAGGTTGCATCGACTGACATCACAACTCCTTGTGCCAGTGCCATTCTCACAGCTTGTAAATCGTTGGTGAGCTTTGCCATCAAATCTCCACTGCGATTTTGATCGAAATATCCCGGCGTCAAAGACATGAGTTTTTCAAACAAGAAATTTCTCGAGACGTATTCAAATCTTCTCGAGGCACCTATTATGAAAAACCTCCAGAAAAATCTCAAAATGGCCATTCCAAGAGCTATTCCCATTATCCAACTTATCATCAACCATAAATACTTCTGATCGGGATTTGGTAACTTGAGATGATCGACTACTTGCCCAACGAATCTGGGAACAAAGAGCTGTGACAGATCAACTAAGATAAGCACAAAGACTCCAAGTAGATATTTGTACCAGTGCTTCTTAAGAAACTCTTTGATCACTCCCTTCACCTTCCTATGAATTTTCCAATTCTGGCGATGCCTTCTTTGAGCAGATCTTCAGAGGTTGCAAAGGAGAGTCTCACAAATCCCTGTGCGTTAAAAGCTGAGCCAGGTACAAGCGCGACGTGCTGATCGTTCAAAAGTTTCATACAAAATTGCACATCATCTTTTTCGAACTCTCTCACATCTATCAAAACGTAAAAAGCACCTTTTGGTTTTATGAAATTCAACTTCAATTCAGACAGCATAGAACAGACCAAATCTCTTCTATCTTTAAATTTTTTCTTCATATAGCTTGTATCAACATCAAAGGCCTTCAATGCAGCGTACTGAGTTATGCTGTTTATATTCGAGGTCAAATGTCCCTGAACCTTTGCTGCAGCCTTGGCTATCTCTATTGGAGCGACCAGATAACCTACTCTCCAGCCTGTCATAGAATGGGATTTTGAAAAGGCATTCACAAGAACCGTTCTATCACCTTTTGAAATACTGAACAAAGAAATGTGTTCCGTGTCATAGACCAAAGGTTCATATACCTCGTCGCTTATGATCAAAAGATCGTACTTTTTAGCGATCTCATATATCTGGCACAAGGTCGACTCATCATAAACAGTACCTGTTGGGTTATTTGGGCTGTTGACGATTATAGCTTTTGTTGCGGGACTAATCGATTTTTCTATGTCCTCTAGTTTAGGAATAAAATCCCTCTCAAACTGTGTTTTCACATGGACTGCTTTGCCACCAAGTAAAAGGGCCATAGGTTCATAACTGACCCAGCATGGATCGATGATGATCACCTCATCGTTCTGACTCACCACGCTCGCGAGTGCATTGAAAATAGCTTGTTTCCCACCATTACTCACAACGACCTGGTCTGGAGTACATGGAACTTTGAATCTCTCTGAAACATTTTTGGCTATCATCACTCTTAGTTCGGGAATTCCTGAAGAATCTGTGTATTTTGTGAAACCCATCTTGAGAGCCTGCACAGCTGCTTGAACAATGGGATCTGGTGTGGGAAAATCAGGCTCGCCTGCGGTTAGATTCACAACATCGATACCTTTTTTCTTGAGTTCTTGTGCAAGTGCGTTCACTTCCAGAGTCTTTGACGCAGCTATTGAGGAAACGTTCTTTGATACAAGCATGAATAAGACCCCCTGTTCTTATCGTTATGACAAGTGTTATTATACTATGGAGGTGACTCATTTTGCTAACCTTTGAGCAGTTGATGGAGAATGCAGATGAATATCTCTGGATCATGTTACAAAGTTGGTATGTAGTTATACCGATCTGCGCTTTCTTGATCTTTGCAGCAAAGTTCGTTGAAAAGGTTTCTGTGAGCTTGTTTGGTTTTCTACTTGGGGGATTTGTAATCTATCCTGTGCTCTACGACAGATTTGAGAAATTTCGTGAGTGGGTGGCTGGATCGGAGTTGAGCCAGTACGTTGCTTTCTTTGTACTTGCAATAGTATCTGCAATAGCGCTGTATGTACTGTTCAAAGTTTTTGTCTTCTTGGTCGGTTTCTTTGCAGGTGCCGGTGTGGTCTACTATCTTTTGGATTTCTTGATAAAGAGGTTTGATGTTTTATCAAAAACGAACGAGTTCTTTCAGAACAATTGGTTTATGATATTACTTGGAATATGTGCGTCTTTTGGAATCTTTGCCGGTCTTTTTGCCATGAGAAAGAGCTCCTCAGTTATAGCAATACTAAGTCTTTTGACAGCCTCTGTGATACTTTCAATAGAAACAATTGGGTGGATTTACTTTCTCATCTCAGATAATAAAGAAAAAACCATTGCAGTTTTTTCAAGTACAGCAGGGCTCGTAGTGTTGTTAATTCTTTCACTGGTTATATTCGCCATGGGGATCTATCTGAACTTCTCAAGGAGACGTAAAACTCAAAAAACAGAGGTTACCTAATCCTGCTTCACAACTAGTATCCTGAAGACCCCTGCATTTGAAAGTCTTTGCGCCAGTTCGTCCTCTTGCACAACATACACTTTGTATGGATCTATCTTTTGCGGCAATTTGTCGACTAGGACCGAATAAGGATCGTTCTTCAGCACATATTGGGCTTGTTCTCTGCTAACGAGAATAATCTTTTGCTCACCTTGGAAATTGTCTTTTCTTTTCATATATTGTTGGAAATCTTCAGTTAATTCCTGATAGACATACTTGAGAACTTGTGCAAAGGTCTGTGCAGGAGCATAGCCAGGTAGATAGATCAGTGGTGTCCCTTCACTCGTGAAAAACCATGTAACAGGTACACTGTTGACCTGGAATACGGAAAAAAGTTCAGGATAGGTCATGGACCTACCGAAGGCTGATGTTTTTTTGTTGTAGTCAAACATTGCTTCTGCAAAGATGTAGTTTGCTAGTATTAATTCTTTCACAGTCTTATCGGTCAACGTCTCATTTTTCAACTTCACGCAATAGGGACAAGTTTGTGTGGTGAAGACTATGGCAAGCTTTTTCTGTTCTATCCTTGCCAAGTTTACTGCTACTTCAAGATCTGTAAAGAGAATTGATTGTGCTATCAATAAGCTGCCAAGTAAAAGACCAAGGAGTATCATAGATGTCTTCATTTTGCAAACACCTCTCTAAGAGAAAAATTTTCCTGTAAAAACTAAAACACCTATTATGAAAAGCAACATACTTGAAGCGTATTTGAGAATTCTTTCAAAAACCGGTCTTTTGAAGCTCACCCTTGTGAAAACCTTTGAAACTATTCCTCCCACTGAGAGAAAGGGAATAGATATTCCCAAAGAATAGACAAAAAGCATCAATGCGCCTTTTGAAACACTTGTTTTTGTAGAGGCAATCACCAGTATCGAGGCCAATACTGGACTTGCACAGGGTATCCAAACAAGACCTATGCCAACACCAATGATTATGCCTGATACAAAACCACCAGATCGGAAGTGATAGAAATTAAAGGATCTGATCTTAAAGATTTGAACTTCAAACAGAAAAAGGACTGCCATTAACAAGATCAAAGAACCAGCCACATAACGCATCAATGATCTATTTACCAGAACACCTACGGAACCTGAAAGAGCACCTAAGATAGAAAAAGTTATGGAAAGACCTACAAAAAAACCTATGATTCTCCAGAAAGATTTCATTCCCTTTTCTGAAACTAACAAGGCTATGAATGAAGGAATCAAAGGTATGGCGCAAGGGCTGAAAAAAGATATGATGCCATGCACAAAAGCTGTGAAAATATCAACCTGTGTCAGCGAGATGGCCATAAAACACCTCCAAATTGAGACTATCTTTATCTACATTATATCACCTTTGCTTCCAAACAATCAAGTAATTTGGTATGTCTAAAGAATAGTTGTTGTGGTAATATAGTACAAGAAAAAATCCAATGGAGGTGAAATTCATGAAGAGAATTCTTCTGATGGTTGTATTAACTGTTGCTGCTCTTGTTTACGCACAAAGTTTTTCAGATGTCCCAGTTAATCATTGGGCCTATGAAGCAGTGACAACACTTTCAAAGTTGGGAATCCTTTCGGGGATGCCTGATGGTACCTTCCAGGGCAACAATCCTATGACACGTTATCAAGTTGCCGTTGCCATGAAAAAGCTTTTGGATTATCTAACTCAACAGATCGAGAAAAGTGTTTCTACAGGTGATCTACAGGGTGTGATCAAGCGACTTTCTACAGTAGAGGACTTGGTCAGTACTGCATTGACGCGAGTTCAAAGGAACACTGAGCAAATTGCTGCAAGTGATCAAACATTACAAACTGTGCTTGCTGAAATCTCTAATTTGAAAGCAACCATCGTGGATATCGCTCAGGTAAAGAAAGATATGCCAACTATGATTGCTGCATCTGAAAATAAAATGATGACCATGTACAACCAACTCTCTTCAAAAGTTTCTGCCCTTGAAAGGAATATTTCAGATCTCCAAGCGCAGATTTCTAATCAGGTTCTTGCACAGTTGAGAGGTAATATAGACGCCATCAATGCGAATGTTTCATCTATTTCGTCCAAAGTTGATTTGCTGCCTGCGAGGATCGATACAGTGGCAAAGTCAGTTGACCAAGTTAAGGTGGATGTCGCCGCAGTGAGTAAAAGGATAGATGCAGTGGAAAGCAACATACAAACACTTCTAACACTCAGGAAGAGTTTTACCGATCTTGAGGCAAGGGTTGCCATGCTCGAGTCGAAGCTTGCAACGGACGTGGATTCTCTGAAAAAAGCTCTTACCACAACTTCGAATCAGCTGGATGCAAGACTTTCATTGGTTGAAGGTCAAGTGGCGTCACTTGCAACGGATGTAGAAAAGCTGAAAAGAGATGTGGCAGATGCAGCACAAGCTGCAAAGAAAGTATCAGTCCTTGAAGGAAATGTTGGTACACTGGCAGGGCAGGTTGTTTCTTTGAACCAGAAACTTTCCCAGAATGAACAGGAAATAGCATCGGTGAAAAAGACAGTTGATGGTAAACCATGGAAGACTGACGTAGAAGCTGCCACAGTACAGTTCTCAAAGAAGATCGACGAAGTTTACAACATGGCTATGATAGGTATCTTAGTTGGTGCAGTAGGTGCCGTGCTTGGCTTGATTGGATTGTTTTTCTAAGCACAGTTTTACAAAAAAGGACCCACTCGTGGGTCCTTTTTTTGTTAAGATAGACCTAAGGGGGTGGTTCTGTGTTTGTCAAGGATGCCATGACTCAAGAAGTGATAACTATTTCACCAGATAGTACCTTCTCTGAAGCAATGGACTTAATAAGAAAAAAGGGTATAAGGAGATTACCAGTTGTTAAGGACGGGAAGGTTGTGGGGATCGTCACGGAGAAAGATTTACTTTCTGCATCGCCTTCCCAGGCTACAACATTGGATGTCTGGGAACTCACGAGTCTTTTGAATAAACTGAAGATAAAGCAAATCATGAGAAAAGAAGTGATTCATGTTCACCCTAATACGCCCATAGAAGATGCAGCAAAGATCATGGCCGATAAAAAGATAGGTTCCCTTATAGTTCTTGAAGAAGAAAAGTTGGTCGGTATAATAACAGAATCGGATATCTTTAAAGTTTTCACAAACATGCTTGGTGCGAGAGAGAAAGGGATAAGATATGTATTTCGTGTACAAAATGTCCCGGGCATTCTATCGAGGATACTGTATCTGATGTATCAATCAGGTGGTGATCTCATTTCTGTCTCTACCTATGAAAAATCAGAACAAGAGTACAACGTGGTAGTCAAGGTCAAAAATCTCAAGAAACAAGAATTCGAAAGGAGATTTCTTGAAGGAATTCCCTCTGCTTCTATACTGGATGTGAGAGAATAAAAGGGGGCCAGAGCCCCCTTTGATCACTGAATGGGTCTCAAGGTAGTGTTGATAGTTATATTTTTCTTATCTACTTTCATCGTAATGATCTCTGCATAATAGCCACCTTTTATCAAAATAAGCTGGTAAGTGCCATAGTCAAGATCGATCTTCAACGGCGTGACACCCTTCAAATAACCGTTTATATAGACCAATGCATTGGCTGGTGTGGTGTTTATACTTACCGTTCCAACCTTCAGTATGGGTTGAAGTGTTAGAGTGACAGTCCTTGTTTCGTTCGGTGCAACCTGAATATCTACCGAGGCATCTTCATAATCTGTCATAGATGCCAAGATTCTGTGTACAACATTTGCATTCACTTCAATATTGAGCCCACCTGAAGGCGCTGTACCATAATAGGCACCATTGACGTAAACTGAAGCACCTACAGGGTTGGTGAAGACTCTGATGATACCTTTTCTGACCACCGGTACGAGTGTTATATCCACTCTTCTTGTTTCGCCAGAAGCGACATTGACGATCACACTCGATTCTTGATAGTTCGCAAGTTGTGCAATGACCGTATGAACACCAGGGTCGACTTGAACACTCAGA
Source organism: uncultured Pseudothermotoga sp. (assembly GCA_937995655.1). GTDB lineage: Bacteria > Thermotogota > Thermotogae > Thermotogales > DSM-5069 > Pseudothermotoga_B. The sequence goes on from CALKJI010000005.1 coordinate 145,827, forward strand.
CCACTGGAAGTAGATACACCCACGTAGTTACCATCTACATATATGGAGGCACCAACGGGGTTAGTGAAGATGTTGAGTGTTCCTTTTCTGATTATTGGAATGAGTGTTAGATCAACTCTCCTAACTTCACCGGCATCTACTGTAACTATGGAGGAAGCATCCTGATAGTTTGAAAGTTTTGCAGTTATCGTGTATGTGCCAGGAGCTAAGGCGATACTGAGTCCAGAAGGTGGTGCTGTACCCCTGTACTGGTTGTTTACATATATAGAAGCGCCACTGGGAACCGTAAAGATATTTAAGGTCGCCTGTTCGGGATTGAGATTCAACGTGATCGTTCTGGTTTCTCCCGGTGAAACGGTGAAACTCTGTTGAGCAGGTTGATACCCAGCCTTTGTTGCCAAGACAGTGTGTTGGCCAGGTTGGACCTCCACTTGAATGGGGGTGACACCTATATAGGCTCCGTCAAGAAAGATCTGTGCACCCGATGGGTTTGTTCTTATATCCAGCACGGTCTTTCTGACAAAGTTTCCCCTTACCACTACGGTTTGTCCCGCTGTGATAAAGAAGGTTTCAGTGATCAGTTCATTTTGCCAGTAAAAGGTTGCAAAGTGCTGACCTTCGTCTAATTCGACCCGCGCAGGGGTCCTGCCGATATACTTACCATCTACATAAACATAAGCACCTGTTGGATTAGATTCCAACTGGGCTATGCCAGTCCTCGCACCCCTTCCAACGTAAAAATAGGTGATATCACTTGCCCATTCACCGGTTAGGTAAGGAATTATCTGTTGTTGCACATAACTTTCAGCGTCTTGTGAAAGCAGTGGGAAAGATTGTCTTGTTCCAAGATCTTTAAGTTGCTGAATTATTGGAATAAAGCTAGTGGAAGCTATGATTTGAATGTATTCTTTACCTTCCGGTGGACTGACTTTGAAGGAGTACAAATTCGATATGGGCAATTTGTATGTCACATTTGGCGCAATGTAGTTATTTGAGTCGTATTTGTTGGGAAACAAAAGGGTTATCTTTCCATCGGTTCTGATATCATAGATCAATATATAACAACTCTTGTTTGCCTTGAAAAAGATATTGAGTGACTCATTCACTTGATAGACAGCGCCCTCTGGTTTGTTTAGCCAAACCTTTACTTCAAGATCACTAGGTTTTGGAACTATGATCACATTTTTAAGCTGCATATCTGCAAAACTCATTACCCCAACCGTTAAGATGAGCACTAAAAGAAGTGCTTTCTTCATTCATATCCCTCCCTTAAGGATATATGACTCGCGCATCTACAACTTTGCCACCATCAATTCTAAAGAATGCAAAACCTGTGTTGGAAAGTTCTGTTGAAGGAATAGCTTTTGGAACGTTGAAATTTTTCCAATCACCACCTGCTTGCACTTTTTTTACCTTGTACAAGCGCTTTGTATTATCAATCATTTGAAACTCTACAAGTACATAATTAGTTACTGCTACCTTAGTTTCACCGCTTTCACCTATTATCAGATCGTATTCAGTTCCAAGTAAGTCCTTGGCTCTCAGTAGAAGGATCAGACTGCCAGTCAAAGGGTCAGTAGTTTTATTTGTTATTGAATTTTTTATACCATCTAAATTAGTATTACCATAATTACCTACGTACTGATTATCTGCATACACACTTTTGTCAGAGGCTGTCTGATCGAAAATACTATTACGATCATTAAATCCTGATGGTTGATTAACTAAGTCATACCAAAGCATCAATTTATTGTTTTCGCGACACCAGGATGACAGATCTAATAACGTGTTGTCTCTTGCATTTGCCGTCACTTCCACTACATGACGTGTAACACTTCCAATTGTTTGGTATCCAGGCATACATGCCAGTGTTAATAATATTAAAAGTGCTGCTAATAACAAAAGTCTCCATCTCACACCCTTCATTCAATCACCCCCTCGAGTTTTTGAAAGGTGGGTCATCAACGGTATGTGAAGGTATAGATCATCTTTGCGCCTTTGCGGTATACAAAGATCGCCACAAAATCACCTTGTTTGATCTTTGATACAATGCTGTTCCAATCATTCACAGATTTGATGGCACTGTTTTTCCCATTCACTGCGATTTGATATATCACATCTCCCTGTTGAATTTGTGTCGTACCCTTCACCTGCCTTACTATCACACCATTCAGTGAAGCAGGCAGTGAATAACTTTCCCTATCTGAAACCGTGATCTCGTCCACTACTATTCCCATGAATTCCTGAACCGTTTGTGTTGTTTCAGGAACTTCTTCGGTGGAAGAGCCCAATGTAACAGTCAGAGTGATCTCCTTTCCAGATCGGTTCACCACAATTTTTACAGTATCACCAGGAACATGACTGTGAATCAAAGATACGAGCTCGGCATCGCTTGTGACAGAAATGTTGTTAAACTTCAAAATAACGTCGTTTTCCTGAAGTTTTGCCCTTTCGGCGGGTGAATTTTCCATCACTTGAACTACCAATACGCCTTGGTTTACCTTCAATCCCATGGCCTTTGCAAGATTTTCTGTAACGGTCATAACTCGCACACCAAGGTATGCCTTTTGTGCCTTTCCAGTTTTTATAAGCTGATCGATGAATCTTTTGACAGTGTTAATAGGGATAGCAAACCCTAAGTTTACAGCTTCTTGAGGGTTGATGATCGCTGTATTGATTCCTACCACCTGGCCATGGATGTTCAAAAGGGGACCACCACTGTTTCCTGGGTTTATGGCTGCGTCGGTCTGAATGAGGTTGGTGTAATAACCTGAACCACCTGGTTTTGGTATCCTTCTTCCAGTCGCACTGACTACACCGATAGTTACCGTGTGTTGAAAACCTAAAGGATTTCCAATCGCTATAGCCCATTCGCCGATCTTTAATTTGTCTGAATCACCAAATTCCAGTACCGGAAGGTCTCTGTCTGGTTTAATCTTTAAAACGGCGATATCCAGTTCACTATCTCCACCTATGTATTCCGCTTTGTAGGTCGTACCATCGAGCAATGTAATGGTTATATCCTTTGACCCGCTAACCACATGTTCGTTCGTCAATATGTAACCTTGATTGTCAAAGACAAAACCCGAACCAAGGCTCGTAATCTGCTGCGTCCCACCAAAGGGGTTGTAACCGAACCAACGCTTGAAAAACTCTTCCATGAATGGATCGAAATATGGCGATGTCGTGTACTTAACTGCCTCTACTTTGACTACGGCAGGCGCACACGCCTCTACGACGGCAACAACGGGACTCTGATAATCGGGATTTACATAACCAAAGATAGTTGCACTAACAATCAATATAAGCACAACTAATGAAAGTTTTTTCATCTGTCACACCTCCTGTCAAGACTGTTTTCAACCCATTCGACTACTTTATTCTTGCACTCGTTCATTAGAAAACTATTAAAAAATTCTTGTACACACCTTTTCATATCATTCCAATCATTGAGTCTCATAAATTCTTCTCTGAATTCTCTTGCGCCCCTCATTCCATGGGTGTATCCTGCAATATATTGACGCATCTTATGAATAGAGCTTTCACCCTCTTCCTCAATTTGCATCTTCAAATGTTTTAGAAACATATCTCTGATCTCTTCAACTGAAGGTGTTCTCTTTTGAAAAATTTCTGCAAATATCCAAGGCTTTCTCAGAGCACCACGGGCGATTAAAACTGCACTTGCACCAGATACTTCAATGGCTCTTTCTATATCTGCTGTTTCATAGATGTCACCACTTATGACAGTTGGTATGCTGTACTGTGAAAGTTTTAAATCCCACGATGCTTTGCCACCATATTGTTGAACGACGGTCCTACCGTGAACCTCTATTCCATCTGCTCCAGCTCCTATACAACTTTGGATTATTTGATCCAAGTTGTTTTGATCAAACCCGATCCTTATTTTGACTGTCACTGGCTTTTCTATAGATGATTTGACAGATTTTATGATCTTTTCAAGTCTGTGAAGGTCTTTGAGTAAGGCACCACCAGAGTTTTTCTTCATCACCTTTTTAACGGGACATGCTGCATTTATGTTGATCCATGAAGCGTAAGGTTCAACGATTTTTGCAGCCCTCGCAACTTTTTCTGGATCGCTTCCAAAGATTTGCACCGCAACATTTGATTCATTTTTTGGTAGCATTTTCTCCACTATTGTGAAGTTCCTTAGTACACTTTCTGCACTTATCATCTCTGTGAATGAAAACTGTGCACCCCATAGGGTGCAAACAATTCTAAAAGGCCTGTTCGTAATACCGGCCATGGGAGCCAGTCCAACCATGCCTGGGTATTCAAAGTGAGTAATACTCAATCACCTGCTCCTCTATCTGTGGATGAACCATACCTTTGATTGATCTTTTCTCTTTGATTCTCTTTCTCACTTCACTTGACGAGACCTGTATCAAAGGTGCGTCAAGAAAGATGATTTCATCGTACAGTGCCTTTAATATATCCTTTGCATGCTCTTGAAAAGGTTTGTTGCAGTATCTTGGATAGACTACAAAGTGACAGTTTTTCAACAGTTCTTCATATCTGTACCAATTTTCAATGTAAGATAGAGAGTCCTCGCCAGTTATAAAGTAGGGCTTTGTTTTGTGAAGTTGAGAAAAATGCAAGACTGTGTAAAGAGAGTAAGAACGATCCTGGCGGGTCTTTTCGTAATCACTCACGATCACCCTAGGGCTTGTGAAAACTATTTTACACCATTCAAACCTCAAATCAAAAGGTGCAAGATCATTTGGTTTGTGTGGCGGAATGTAAGTTGGAACGATGTAAAGTAGGTCAAGGTTTAAGATCTCAAGAGCATATTGAGAAATGATTAAATGTCCTGTGTGTGGTGGGTTGAAAGAACCACCAAAGATACCTATTCTACTCTTTGTACTCAAAACTGTACTGTCCGATCCACACTGTGTCGCCATCTTGCGCCCCCATCTGCCTCAGTCTCTCACTCAAACCATTTTTCTCCAAGATGTTGAGAAATTTAGTGAGGGCATCCTTTTGTTCGATGGAGTATCTTTCAAGCCATCTATCTATTTGATCACCATAGACCTCAAAACCATCTTGAATTTTTCTTATCTGAAAATCAAATTTTTCCACGATTTTTCTGCGGATGGGTTTGGGCTTTTCGAAAACTGGGATGGGCTGTCTTTGCATGAGTAATTTACTCTGTCCAACGATCTCAAAGATCTTTTGCTTGAGCTTATCTATGTTGAGTCTCAAGAGTGCAGAGACTGGATAGACTTTTTTACCTGTGTATTTTTCAAGGATCTCTATCCGCCTTTGTACCTCTTCCCTTTCAAGGAGATCGATCTTGTTTGCTGCAATGATCTGGGGTTTTCTTGATAGTTCTTCACTGTATTTGTACAATTCTTCCATGATCACGTCGTAGTCTTTTATGAAGTCTCTGCCCTCAGAGCTCGCTATGTCTATGACGTGAACCAATACACTGCACCTTTCAACATGCCTGAGGAAAAGATTCCCTAGCCCAGCACCTTCGCTGGCTCTTTCTATGATACCTGGTATATCTGCCAAGACAAATTCGTTATTTTCATCTATCTTCACAACACCAAGATTTGGTATCAAGGTAGTGAAGGGATAATCAGCAACTTTCGGTTTTGCGTTGCTCATCACAGAAATCAAAGAAGATTTTCCAACATTGGGGAAACCGATCAGCCCCGCATCAGCCAAGAGCTTCAGTTCAAGTTCAATCCATCTTTCCTCTCCTTGATCTCCCTTTTCTGCTATGTAAGGTGTTCTCATTATGCTTGTGGCAAAGTGTGTATTTCCTCTACCACCTTTCCCACCGCGGGCGACACAGACCATCATGCCCGGTTTATCAAGATCGGCGATTAATTCACCAGTATCTGCATCTTTAACAAGTGTACCCACTGGGACTTCTATGATCGTGTCTTGGCCACTTTTACCCGCTTGCTTTTTTCCTTTGCCATGCTGGCCATTCTCTGCGACGAATTTTCTTTGATACTTGAAATTCAACAAGGTGGAAAGGTTTGGGTTTGCACGCAAGATAACAAAACCACCGTCTCCACCATCTCCACCATCTGGCCCACCCTTTGGGACATATTTTTCTCTCCTAAAACTCACCATACCGTTTCCGCCATCCCCAGCTTTTACAAATATCTTCACCTTGTCAACGAAGTCTTCTTTTTGCAAGAAAGATCACCTCTTTTGCATTTAGATTGTACTACACTGGCAAAGTACCTGTTAAAGTGAATGATATAATTTTATTGATGACCGAGAACAATCTTTGTGAGTACAAATTTGGAGAACCTCTGAAGAATCATACAAGTTTCAAGATAGGTGGTCCTGCAAAAATCTTTGTTCAGCCAAAGAGTATTCAAGGTTTGATCTGTACACTGGAAAAATTCGAGCAGGCCAGGATAATCGCCAAGGGCACCAACATCCTTGCACCAGACGAAGGTGTAGATGTCGTGGTAAGTACACTCGGTTTAAATAGCTACCAAGTAGATGGAGATTTGATCGTGAGTGAAGCTGGTGTGTCATTGTCAGCGCTTTGTAAAATAGCTGCAGAGCATGGCTTATCTGGCTTGGAGTTCGCCTATGGTATACCTGGTACGATTGGTGGTGCACTATATATGAATGCAGGCGCCTATGGTGGAGAAATATGTGATGTTGTTGAATATGCGGAAGTCTACGATTATAACAAGGTTATCAAACTTGATAGATCTCAGATGGAGTTTTCTTACAGATCGAGTATTTTCAAAAAAAACCACTGGATCGTTCTTAAGGTTTCCTTGAGGCTAAAACGTGGAGACAGACAGATCATCACCAAGTCTATGGAAGAAATCTTCAGAAAGAGAATTCAAACACAACCACTTGATCTACCAAGCGCGGGCAGCGTTTTCAAGAGACCAAAGAATGATTTTTACGTTGGTAAGGTGATTGAAGAACTCGGTTTGAAAGGCTTTCGTGTGGGTGATGCCCAGGTTTCTACAAAACATGCTGGTTTTATAGTAAATCTTGGTGGCGCAAAGGCAGACGATGTCAAAGAATTGATCAAGATCATTCAACAACAGGTGCACAGGAGTTACGGGGTTCAACTTGAGCCAGAGGTGGAGATTTGGTGATGGAATTTTTCACAATTCTGCAAGAAACTTGTGCAAAACTGAGTGTACATCGATCTCAATTCTACTCACATCTCTTTGAAATAGAAAATATATCACATGCCAAAGAGAGGCTTAAAACCTTTTCAAGATCATATACCGATGCAACTCACATTTGTTGGGCTTTAAGAGTGGTTGAAAAGGAACTTGTAGAGCTTTCTTCAGACGGAGGAGAACCCTGTGGAACAGCAGGCTTTCCCATTCTCAACGTATTGAGAGAAAAGAACTTGGTGAACCTTTGCTGTGTTGTTGTTAGATATTTCGGTGGGATAAAACTTGGTATCAGAGGTTTGATAGATGCATATTCACAAGCAGCTCGCCTTGCAATTGAAAGGACACACATTGTCAAAGTCACAAAGGTTTTTGAACATACCTTCACCTGTAGATATGACGAGATTGGCCAGCTTCTCACTGTTATAAGGAAACACAATGGAAAGATAGAGAAGGTCGAGCAAGATGAGTTAGTGACGGTGAAGGCTTTGTTAAACGATAGAGTGGATGAATTCCACCCGCAGGTGGTAGAAAAGTTGGTGAAGTTGATATGAAAAGAGACAGAATTTTCCTGGTGCTTTTGAGTATCTTCGCTGTACTCTTCCTTGTTAGTTTTCAAGCCTATCGTTCCACAAAACAGTTACAAGAAAGGTATTTTAAGATCGTCAAAGCTTATGAGTTGTATGCTCTGGGCAAGTATGATGAATTTTCCAAATATATTGAACAACATAAACTAACAGAGTTGTCCTATTTATCAAGTTCAATAAAGGAACAGAAGTTTCAACAGTTCTATCTTTCTGCAATCAAAGAATTCAATTTGGGCAACTTTGCTTCTGCCGTTGAGTTCTTTAGAAAAGCATTGCAACAGATCGACACCAAAGATACTCGATATAACGAGCTTTTGTACTATCTTTCTGTTAGTTTGGTGAATTCAAACAGAATTCAGGAAGCAAAGATTGAACTTTCGACTTTTGTGAGCCTTGAGGATCCTGTGTATAGAAATAAGGCTTTACAACTTTTGAGTGATCTTTATAAAAAAGGTGGCGAATTGGTAAAGGCGCAGGAAATTGAGAAGTTACTTTTGGAGGTGAAGAAATGAAAAAGTTGTTTGGTACCGATGGGATACGGGGAATATTCAATGAGGATTTGACCGAGGATCTTGCATACAAAGTTGGGGTTGCCATAGGAAGAATGCATTCAGAAGGCAAGTTCTTGATTGTGCGCGACACACGTGAATCTGGATTGGCTTTGGAGAGAGCAATAGCACAGGGTCTTGTCAAGAGTGGTGCAACAGTTTATTTGGGTGGTATACTCCCCACACCGGCGGCGGCGTTAATAACAAAGATAAAAAACTGGTTTGGCGTTGTGATTTCTGCATCTCACAATCCTTATTACTATAACGGCATCAAATTGATGAAATCAGGCTTCAAGCTTGCAGACGAGGAAGAAGAAAAAATTGAAAAAGAGATTGAGTTGAGAGATTTTTCTTCTTCAAATTATAGCACAGGTAAGATCATCGATCTGCCCGAGATCAAAGACATCTATCTTCAAAGGATCGTAGAGATGTTCTCAGATGTCGACCTTGGTGGTATATCTGTCGCTGTTGATGCTTCAAATGGTGCTGCTTATGAGACTACTCCAACTGTTTTAGAAAGACTCGGTATAAAGGTGACGTGTTATTGTAATGAACCAAATGGCAAGAATATAAATGATAACTGTGGATCACTGTATCCACAATACCTGGCACAGAAGGTAACTGATTTTGATTTAGGAATTCTGCACGATGGTGATGCAGACAGATGCATACTTTTGAGCAAAGAAGGTAAGGAGATAAATGGAGACAAAATCATGGGTATCGTTGCCGTTTACATGAAAAAAGAGTCAAGGCTTAAAAACAACCTCTTAGTGGCGACAATCATGAGTAACTTGGGTTTAGAACTCTTCCTAAAAGAGAATCAAATAGAGATGATTCGAACCAGGGTGGGAGACCGCTACGTGCTTGAACAGATGTTGAAATCTGATGCTAACATAGGCGGTGAAAGGTCCGGGCACATAATTTTCCTGGATCGATCCACCACAGGAGATGGTTTGATCACAGCCTTGGAATTCTTACGCGTCATGGTCTTGAGTGGAAAAGATTCGTCAGAACTTGAAAAAAAGGTGAGTGATTTACCGCAATATGTGATCAACGTAGAAATGCACGATAAAACTGTAGCAGATGATCCACAATTAAAAGAAAAGGTTTCACAGCTGCAAAGGAGTGGTTTTAGAATTGTTGTAAGAGCATCTGGCACAGAACCCGTTATACGTGTCATGGCAGAGGGTCCAGATCCAGCCAAAACAAGATCGGTTGCTGAGCAAATAGCAGATTTTGTTAGGGCTTTGAAGAGTTGCCAAAGAGGGTGAATTCGGATGAAAGTTGGTATTTGTGTTGGCTCAAGCAGTGTATCGGTCTACTCAGAGGGGATTTCACCGCTCTGGGTTCAGCACAACGGCGATCCGTTGAGCGTTGTACGACAGATCCTCGGTGATCTTCCTGATTCATTGCAAATCGCATTCACCGGAAGAAAACTCAGAAGATATTTTGGTGCTCCTTCTATTTCTGAATCCCAGGCATGTGAAATAGCATACTCTCAGTTGAGGGAAAAGTATAGCCAATGTCAAGCCATTGTATCGGCTGGAGGCGAGAATTTTGTCCTCTATAAGCTTGACGAGAAGGGCCACATAGTGGGGATTTACACCGGTAATAAGTGTGCTTCTGGGACCGGTGAATTTTTCCTCCAACAACTCAAAAGAATGGGGATAGATCTATCACAGATACCCAACTTTAGTTACGATGGAATCTATAAACTTTCCTCAAGGTGTACAGTTTTCTGTAAGAGTGACTGCACCCATGCATTGAACAAAGGTATCCCAAAAGAGATGGTTCTCAACGGTCTGGGTAAAGTGATGGCTGATAAGATAATACAACTTGCGCATTCTGCACGTGTTAAAAAGATACTACTCATTGGTGGTACTACAAAAAATCAGCTGATGATTAGAAATCTGGAGGGTCAGATAGAATTCGTCGTAGCAGATGAGTCAACTTACTTTGAAGCCTTTGGTGCATACATTTGGATCGGGAATCATACCCGAACTGTTAACAAATCATCAATACTCTCCACCAAGTTGCCCTCGGCTTTTTCAAGACATAAACCTTTGCTCAACTTTTCATCGATGGTTGAATTCAAGCAAATGGAAAGGGGAATGGCTCGTACCGATGATGAATGTGTCTTGGGTGTAGATGCTGGTTCAACAACGACAAAGGCTGTTTTGGTGAGAGTGCATGACAAAAAAATTCTTGCCAGTAGTTATCTAAGGACGCTGGGAGATCCTGTCAAGGCTTCTAAGAATTGCTATGGGGAAATATTAAAACAGATTGAAGTGCCTGTGAGAATCGTCGCCGTTGGAGTGACCGGGTCTGGCAGAAAAGTGGTAGGTCTGCATGTGGGTACAAATGCTGTCTATAACGAAATCATGGCACATGCTAAAGCAGCGGCATTTTTTGATCCAGAGGTTGATACCATCTTTGAAATAGGTGGTCAGGACGCCAAATACACATATTTGAATGAAGGTGTACCCTATGACTATGCCATGAATGAGGCTTGTTCGGCGGGTACTGGCTCGTTTCTTGAGGAAGCAGCGGCAGAATCACTTGGTATAGAATACACGCAAATAGCTGATTATGCCCTGAAAGGACAGAACCCACCCAATTTTAGTGATCAGTGTGCTGCCTTCATAAACAGCGACATAAAAACGGCCATTCAGGAAGGGATCTGTGCCGAAGATATATGTGCTGGCCTCGTCTATTCCATTTGTATGAATTATATTAACCGGGTGAAAGGCAACAGACCCGTGGGAAAAAGGCTCTTTGTTCAGGGTGGCACCTGCTACAACAGGGCGATTCCTTATGCAATGGCTGCACTGACGGGCAAGAAGGTGATCGTACCACCTGAGCCAGGTCTAATGGGCGCCTATGGTGTTGCTCTCATGACCATGGAGAATCTGGAAAAGGGAATTTTGCAAAAAAAGATCTATGATTTGGAAGAACTTGCTAGACGAAAGGTGAGTTATCTAAAGCCATTTGTATGCTCTGGGGGCAAGGGCAAGTGTGACAGAAAATGCACCATAAGTGTTATCGAAATAGACGGTAAAAGGCTCTTTTTTGGTGGTTCTTGCAACATGTACGAGAATATCAGGGAAAATCGGGAAGACACTGAAGGATTGGATTTCTTGAGAGAAAGAGAGCGTATTGTTTATTCGATACCAAAGCAGAAAGTTGGTCATAAAACGATAGGCCTTAGTAGGTCCTTTGCTATGAATACTTTGTTCCCTTTCTTTTCAAGATTTTTCTGTGAACTTGGTTTTGAGGTCGTCCTTCCAGATGAACCTGACGAACAGGGAAAGGACAGGATGGGTGCGGAGTTTTGTTTTCCCGTTGAACAGTCCCACGGTTTTATGATTTCACTGCTTAAGAAAAAACCAGATTATGTATTCATTCCAAGGATCAGGGCCATGAAGGTTAATAACTCAGAGAGCAACGGTGTATTCTGCCCCTTTGTTCAGAGTGAAGTCGACTGGCTGAAGGCTGACATCTCAGAGTTAAAGGATTTCAAGGTCTTGACATGTAATATAGATTTCACTGAACCAGAGAATAAGATTATAGAATCACTTGGCAAGATGTTGGATCCTTTGGGTGTGCAAATAGGAAGAGTGAAAGATGCCTTCTACGTTGCAAAGAAAACACAGTATGAGTTTGAAGACAAACTAAAAGAGATTGGCAGGAGGTTTCTTGATGAAGTTGAAAACAGGGGCATTGGTATAGTGATCTTCGGTAGATCTTACAACGCCTTTCTGAGCTATGCCAATCTCGGTATCCCCAGAAAGATATCCAGTTATGGTTATCCTGTTGCAAGTTTTGATGTATTACCTTTTGAGGATAAACCTGGCTATGAGAACATGTACTGGGCTTGGGGTGAGATGATACTGAAGGCAGCCAGTTACGTCAGAGATCACCCAAAGCTCTATCCAATTTACATAACAAATTTCAGTTGCGGTCCAGATTCTTTTGTGCTTTCCTACTTCAAAGACGTGATGAAGGATAAGCCGGCTTTGATATTAGAGTTAGATAGCCATACGGCAGATGCAGGTGTTGAAACAAGAATCGAAGCTTTCTTTGATGTGATAAGATACAGAAAACCTATCCAACAAACCCAGCAGGAGTACAAACCTTTAGATATCACAATCAATAAAAATGGAGTTTTCATTCACAAGGATTCCAAATTGATACCATGGACCGACAAACGCGTACGCCTTGTCTTTCCAACAATGGGAGCCTTTGGTGCGTCTTGTCTTGCCGCAGCCATTGAGCATTTCGGTGTGAACACCCATGTCTGTCCACCGATGGGTGAAACGGAATACAAGCTGGGTAGAGGCAATTCTTTGTCAAAAGAATGTCTTCCTCTGCAACTTACCCTTGGAAGTTTGATCAGGTATCTCTATGAAAATAGATCAAAGGATGAACTTACTCTTTACTTCATGCCGCAAACATCCGGCCCCTGCCGATTCGGGCAGTACAATGTGTATATGAAATTATGGCTCAGGCAAAACAAAGTTAATGATACAGCACTGTTGTCACTTAACTCTGAGAACGCCTATGGTGGCCTTGGGATCGCGTTCACGCTCAGGGCATGGATCGCCATCTTGATATCTGATCTGTATTCAAACATTGAAAAATCTCTAATGGCACTTCATTCAGATAAGGATTTGGTAAAGGAAATGATAGAAAAACACGAAAAACAAATAATAAAATCACTCAAATCAGACAACCTTTTTGGAATATTCAAAACTCTTGAAAAAATATCGCAGGAAATAACTTTACTGAATCTTTCTGAAGAATATTCACAGGCACCAAAGGTCTTACTCACTGGTGAGATATATGTCAGGTGGGATGAATTCAGTAGAAGAAGGTTGGAAGACCTTTTTGCATCGGAACAAATAGTCCTTCATATATCTCCTATCCATGAGTGGATGTACTACACAGATTACATATTCCTCAAAAGATTGACCAGCAAAGATTCAACAACTTTTCAGCGTATCAAGAAGTTTGCAGAGATTTTCGTGAAGAAGTACTTTGAAAGGAAGATAAAGAGAATCTTTGCAAAAACAGGGCTGTGTGATACAAAGATTTTGGATATAAAGCATGTCGTTAACCATGCTTCTTCATCACTCAACCCTGTTTTGACTGGAGAATCCATTCTGACTATAGGGAGCACATTGGTAGAGATCGGGGAACACTATGACGGTGTGATATCTATAGGACCATTTGGATGTATGCCAAGTAGAATCGCTGAATCCATAATAAAAAGTGAACTGGAAAAAAGAAAGGCGACTACTTCAAAAAGATTACCCTTCATCTCTCTGGAAGTGGACGGAAATCCTTTCACACCCTCTGTTGAAGCAAAGATCGATTCTTTCATAGCTCAGATCAAGGCTGCAAAGGGTAGAATATGAGTTGTGGGTGGCTCAATTGAGCGTAAGGGTGCTTTCAGGTGATGCAAGGGTTTTGAAGGATGAATATGTGAGGGAAATGATCTTGCAGAAAGGATTAACAAGAATAAAGATCGATGTGGACGACGCAGCAAAAATATCACAAATTCTGTCCCAAAATACTCTTTTCTCGTCGTTTCTCATCGATGTGGTTGACTACAGTGAGTGGAAGAAAGAAGATCAAAAACAGCTGCTTGAACAGATTCAGAAGACGTCTATACCTGTCATATTGAGAAGCTCTAGCCCCATGAAGGGGCACGACTCGATAGACCTTTCTTTGCCCAAGCCGTGGGAACGTGAAAAATGGCTTGAATACATAAGAGAGAGGTTTAAGAAGCACTCTCTACCTTTTCAAGTCGATGCTTTAGAAGTATTTTTCCATCTGGTGGGCCCTGACGATCTTTTAATCGAAAGGGAAATAGAAAAACTAATTTGCGTCGGTGAAAAGGTGACGCCGGAAATAGTCAAGAACTTTGTTTTCAATCACTCAAAGATGCAGATCGATGAAATGTGTTTTTCCGTATCGTTGGGTGATCAGAAACGGGCACATGAAGTTTTGTCAAAAATTCTGTACTACGCCGAACCAGTTTTTGTTGTTAATAGCCTCAGCAGACACTTCATTGATTTGTACAAGATCTTGTCCTTTGTCGAAAAGCGTGATGACTATTCATGGCCATATATAAAGGATATCTCAGAGAAGCTTGATGTACCAACTGTGAGAGCGGCAAGATTTCTGGGGTTTACCTTTAAAGGTCAACCACGCGCCATTAATCATTTGCAAATCTATGATTTTGAAAAATTGGAGTCCATATTGAACCAATTGCAGGTGTTAGACGGGGAAATGAAGTCTTCTGAGAACAAGACGATCCTCATTCATTTATTCATAGATTTTGTGAGTGAAATAATAGGTGGTAGAACTTGAAACTCATTTTCAGAATTGAGAAGAACAACCGATATAGCCTTATACCATTGATAGGTGCTGTGCATAGTAGAATGAAAGATGTCCAAATATTTATTGCAAAGAGCGTACAAGAACTCGTAAAAGTTCCACCGCCCGCTGTTGTTGCTTATTCTTTTATGAGCTTCGATCTTGACCAGATTTTCAAAGAAGTACATGATTTAAAAGCCATGAACTACACACTGATAGCTGGAGGACCACATGTCACGGCAAAGCCATACGAATCTTTGCGTTTAGGTTTTGACCATATTTTTGTTGGAGATGGTGAAGAAAATCTCTTGAAATTTTTGAATGGCGAAAAGAAGATCGTCTTTGATGGGCTCAAAGATCGCATAAACCTGGATGATTATCCTCCATTTTGTGCGGAACTTGATCTCTTCATGCCGATTGAGATAACAAGAGGTTGTGTCTTTGAATGTGCCTACTGCGAGACACCGCTGATAGGTGGTAGAAAACTAAGGCACAGAAGTATTGAGTCAATAGTTTATTACTGTGAAGTTGGTTTGAAAAAGAACAGATATATAGCAAGATTCATATCACCAAATTCTTTTGGGTACGGTTCAGTTGATGGGATCAAACCAAATGTGCAGGCTATAGATGAGTTACTTTTTGAATTGAAAAGAAGCGGCATGAAAGAGATATACTTTGGTACCTTCCCATCAGATGTCAGACCAGAATCTGTTAACGACGAAGTACTGAAAGTGATCAAAAAATACGTCAACAACAGGTCGATTGTAATAGGTGCCCAGAGTGGAAGTGAAGGGATTCTCAAAAAAATCAAAAGAACACACTCTGTGGAAATCTTACTGAAGGCCGTTGATTTGATTCTTGCAAATGGTTTCACACCACAGGTGGATTTCATCTTTGGATTTCCTTTTGAAAGGGACGAAGATAGATATGAAACACTCAACTTGATGGAAAAGCTTCTTAAAATGGGCTGCAAGATACATGCTCATACCTTTATGCCTCTTCCCGGTACGGAACTAGAACAAGTTGGTAGCGCCTTCATGCCGGAATGGTTCCGAAGGAAAATAGCTCAACTTTCGTCGCAAGGCAAACTTTATGGATATTGGGAAAAACAGCAAATCTTATCACAAAAATTGACTGGTCATTGATTTTTTTGTTGATCAGACTTTTGTGAACTTTTATTAACTATGAAAACCATCCATTGTGTTACAATGATACTGGAGGGAGATAATTGGCAGAGAAGTTCTGTTCGTTTTGTGGGAGACCGGCCAGTCAGGTGAACAAATTGATAGCTGGTCCGAGTGCTTATATATGTGATGAATGTGTAGAGCTCTTCCATGACCTTCTTGTAACTGACAAGCGCGTGAAGAAAGAGAAAAAGCGCCAACTACCAAAGCCCGTTGAGATAAAGGCCGAGCTCGATAAGTATGTAGTTGGTCAAGAGATGGCAAAGAGAATCATATCTGTCGCAGTTTATAATCATTATAAGAGGGTTTTCTATGGCGCTGATACCGATGATGTTGAAATAGAAAAATCTAACATAATGCTCGTAGGTCCCACTGGTTGTGGGAAAACCTTGATAGCTAGGGTTCTTGCAAAGATACTGGACGTTCCATTCGCAATAGCCGATGCTACACCGTTGACAGAGGCAGGTTATGTCGGAGAAGATGTTGAAAACGTAATTTTGAGACTCTTAGAGGTTGCACACTTTGATGTGGAAAGAACTCAATACGGTATCATATACATAGACGAAATTGACAAAATAGCTCGCAAATCTCCCAATCCTTCCATCACAAGGGACGTTTCTGGTGAAGGTGTTCAACAGGCATTACTCAAGATCGTGGAGGGGACCATAGCAAATGTACCACCACAGGGCGGCAGAAAACATCCCTATCAGGAGTTTATAAAGGTTGACACAACAAATATTTTATTCATAGCTGGAGGAGCCTTCAATGGGCTTGAAGAGATCGTGAAAAGAAGGATTCAAGATTCCACGATGGGCTTTGGGGCTGATGTGAAAAGCAAAAAACAGATGAGACTTGGTGAGATCTTATCTCATGTAACCCCAGATGATCTTGTACAATACGGTATGATACCTGAGTTTGTAGGACGTTTCCCCGTAATAGCTACTTTAGACGATCTCAATGAAGAAGATCTGGTTAGAATACTCAGCGAACCTAAGAATGCAATTATAAAACAGTACAAAAAATTGTTGCAGCTTGACAATATAGAACTTGAGATATCGCCAGAAGCACTCTATGCGATTGCCCGTAAAGCACTCAAGAAAGGGACGGGTGCAAGGGCGCTCAAAAGTGTCTTTGAAGAGATCATGATAGATGTTATGTTCGAGATTCCTTCTTCGAAAGATGTAGAGAAAGTTATCGTAACTGCTGAGGCAGTTGAGGGAATTGAGAAACCAAAGATGATAATGAGGGAGATAGCATAATGTGCCTTTAGTCTTGGCAATTGAAACATCCTGTGACGAAACTTCTATTGCAGTAGTCGAAGATAGAAAGATCTTGTCTAACGTAGTTTTGTCTCAGATAGAGATTCATCAAAAGTTCGGTGGAGTTGTACCAGAAATTGCAGCCAGGCAGCATTTAAGAAATCTACCTATTATATACAATCAAGCTATCAAAGAATCTTCTATCCATGTCTCTGAAGTAGACGCAATTGCTGTGACAATAGGCCCGGGATTGATTGGCGCTTTGCTTGTTGGACTCTCTTTTGCAAAAGGAATTGCAGTTTCTTTGAGAAAACCTCTGGTAGGCGTCAATCATCTGCTCGGTCATGTCTGTGCAGCAAATTTGTTTTTCGATCGTCTTTCACCTCCTTATATTGCGTTGCTTGTTTCAGGGGGTCACACGGAGTTACTGCTTTTTGACAAATCTACAACGCAACCAAAGATACTTGGTAAAACTCTGGACGATGCCGCTGGGGAGGCCTTTGATAAAGTCGCAAGATTACTAAATCTGGGATATCCCGGCGGTCCAGCCATAGAAAAGATTTCTAAAAACGGTGATCCCAGAAGATACAACTTCCCAAGGGCGATACTGGAAAGGGAAAACTTCGATTTCAGCTTTTCTGGTTTAAAAACTTCTGTCCTGTATCTTCTACAAAAAGAGAAGAATGTGGCTCCATGGGATATCGCAGCCTCTTTTCAAGAGACGGTTGTTGATATTCTGGTTCAGAAGGCGACAAATGCACTTGAGAAAACTGGTCTAAGAAAACTCGTTGTCAGTGGAGGAGTAGCCTCAAATGCAAGATTAAGAGAAAAGCTGAACCAGAGAGCAGCTGAAATGGGATTTGAACTTTATATTCCCCCAAAGATTTTCTGCACCGATAATGCCGCAATGATTGCACAAGCTGCTATTGAGATGATCAAAGAGGGCGTTAGCTTTCCACTCAGTGTGACTGCTGATCCTGCTCTTTCTTTTTGAAAAGCCTCTGTCTAACCTTGTTTGCTTTCTCACCAAGGAGCAATATGTGACCGCTGTCTGTAACGATGACACTTCTTGCTTGCGCACCATAGGTCAGATTGAACATTTTGTTTGAAAAACTAGCTGTTTCACGCATCTGTTTTGCCGTGATGTTATTGAGCGAAATAACAGCTCTAACACGGTCCTTGTTAACGTAGACTCCTCTGGCCACCTGTATAAACATCTCTATCCCTCTTTTCAAAACCAATCACGCATCGAAAAGTGCATTGGCCGGCCATCTTGTCTGAGTATCTTGTGGTTGACGATTTTACCATTGTAGATCATGTGATCACCAGATTCGAATCTACCCTGAAGTTCACATTCAAAGTAGCCAAGTACTCCTTCAATTACCGGTAACTTCAGTTTTTCACTCTTTGACCATTTGACCTTTGAAAATTTATCGAAATCTCTGCTTGAATGATAACCAAAGATCTCTGCTATCTGGCGTTGTGTTTCCTCAAGGACTTGGATGAGAAATTTCCCGCTTTTATCGATGAGCTCTGCTGTTCGTCTTGTGGGGCCGAGTGCTACTGCAAGCATGGGTGGCTTAAAGGAAGATTGCATTACCCATGCGGCTGTCAAGCCTGCCAGCTGATTTTCGTACTCTGTTGATACAATGTAAATTCCTTGTACCAAATAATCGAAGACGTTTCTGAACATTTTATCACCTATTTAATATACTAGCATAAAATACATAGTAAGGGGGTGTTCAGATGAACGTTATAGCGGTCAAAGATCTTAAGAAATACTATGGTACGACGAAAGCAGTTGACGGAGTTAGCTTTGAAGTACCCCAAGGGCAGGTGGTGGCACTCCTTGGACCCAATGGTGCAGGTAAAACGACGACCATTGAAATTATAGAAGGTTTAAGAAAAAAAGACGAAGGAGAAATCTATTATTTTGGGAAAAAGGTTGACGAAGTTGACAAGAATGTGAAAGTTCAAATAGGAGTGCAGCTTCAGAAATCGGCTTTTTTTGATTATCTAACGGTTTATGAAACCATCGAACTCTTTGCAGGATTGTACAACGTTCAAGCAAAGAAAAAGGATATAGAGAAGTTAATAGATCTTGTAGCACTTGGAGAAAAAGCCAAGAGTAAAGTAAAAAACCTCTCTGGTGGACAACTTCAAAGATTGGCTCTTGCTGTAGCACTTGTCAACGACCCTAAGATTCTGTTTCTTGATGAACCCACAACTGGTTTAGATCCCCAAGCCCGCAGGCACGTCTGGCAGATCATAGGAGAACTGAAAGAAAAGGGCAAGACAATTGTCTTAACCACTCATTACATGGAAGAGGCTGAAAAGCTTGCCGACAAAGTCTTCATAATGGATCATGGCAAAATAATAGCTTCTGGCACGGTGCAAGAGCTTATCAAACTGATTAAAATGGACAGCTATATTGAATTCTCTTCTGATAGCCCACAGGTACTCCTCAAAGAGATCAGCAATCTGAGAATGACCAACCATGAGAGACTCATCTTACCAACTTTTGATGTTGAGGAATCAATTCATATGCTTTTGAACAAAGCAAAACAACTGAAAGTTAATATCGACAATGTCATCATAAGAAGACCAAACCTTGAGGATGTATTCCTCAACCTGACTGGTCGTTCTCTGCGGGATTGAGGTGGGAAAATGCGAATCTTTAAAATGGCGAAGGCCTTCTTTCTAAATGATGTCCGTGAGTTTAATGGTTTCTTCTGGCCCTTTGTTTTTCCTTTGATCCTGTTCTTCATACTTGTTTCGGTGTTCTCGGGTACGTCAACAGTTGATAGTTCTGTTGTCTTCAAACTGGGTATCGTAAAAGAAGAAGATTTCGCAGGCTTTGGAAAGATTATAGAACAGGTCATTGAAAAGATTCAGCCAGAACCATTTCGGGTTACAGTCTTTGAGAGTTTAGGTGAAGCGCAAAAAAGTCTGCAAACGAAAAAAATTGACCTGATACTCAGAATACCAAAGGGATTGAATATGGCGATGGCAAGAGTCCTACTCTTTTCGGGTAGTCCAGCAAAGATTGAGATCTACGAACTTGCAAACTCCTTTGAATCCCAAACGGCGAGCAGAATATTTCAATCGATCTTTCAACAAGTTGATCTCGAGATGGCCAAGCAGACAATTGGTCGAACTGGCGGAGAATACAAGACGGTAGAATTTATTGCAAAACCTGTTGAGAAAGAGGAACGCTCCAATAAGTTCCACTATCCAACATATCTTTTCCCAGCGATCTTACTCATGTCAGTCATGTCCCTGGCAATGTTCAACTTTCCACTTTGGTTAATAAATAACAGAGAAGAAGCGGTGAATAAGAAATTATACACGACACCAACCAGTTCTTTCGAATATCTTTTGTCGCTAGGACTTGGCCTTTCAATAAGTATGATACTTTCCTGTGTGCTGATTTACGTTATAGGTTTGACCGTTTACAGAGTTAACAATTCGTGCATCTTTAGTGATTTCATTTTGAAGCTCTTGTACTCCATAGTTGTTTGTTTCAGCATGGGGATAGTGGTTGTTTCTTTCTGTAGGAAGTTTTCTACTGCCATGGTTGTTACTCAGGTTGCTTACCAACTATTGATGTTTCTTGGTGGTTTTTATTTCCCCATTTTGAACTTTGATATGCCTGAGCCGGTTAAGTTTGTGGCACGAGTGATGCCCACTACTTATTTAGTCGAGAATCTAAGACATTCTCTTGGATTGCATTTTTACAGCTTTTCTCAAATGGAGTTATGGCTAATTCCTGGACTTTGGATCATCGCTTCGGTTGTTGTTTTCTCCATCAACTTCAAGAAGGTGATGGGATATGAATAAAAGTTTCTTTGCTTTCACAAAATCGTACTTGAAGGAATCGTTAAGGAATCTGGTTGGTCTCTTCTTTAGTGTCTTTTTTCCTGCAATTTTTCTTCTGATCTTCGGATTTGTTTTCAGCGGTGAAAGATCTTACAGAAGAACAATCGGAATATACACAAATGATGTAAAGATCATCAAAGCACTGGAAGGAATGGAAAATTGGGAGATAAAGAAGTACCAAGATGAGAAAGGTCTCTTGAAGGATGTGAAAGATGCCAAAATACCCATGGGATTAGCAGCTTCCGACACGAGGGTCAGTTTGTATTATCAAAACAACCCCTCGCTCGCCGGGGACATAAAGATCCTGGAACTTTCTGTCAAAAGTAGTATTGAGAAGAGTATTAACTCGACTCGACAATATATTGTGATCGATACTAAACAAGTTCAGCAGACTCGTAAAGAGACCACGGAATTTGAATACATGATGATGGGTGTAATTGCACTATCTTTATTTTCAAATGGGATGTTTTCTATAGTAACGGTTTTTGGAAATTATAGAAAGAAAGGTGTTCTAAAGAGGTTAACCTTGGCAGGTGTAGAACCAATCAGCATTGTTTCGAGCGTTTCTTTCGTAAGACTGGCTTTTAGTTTTCTATCTCTCCTACTCGTTCTTTTGTTATGTAGTATAGTTTTCAACACCACCATACAGTTTAACTGGTTCTTGCTGGTACCGAGCGTTGTTTTTGTTACAATCGGAATGATGGCAATCGGTGTGCTGCTTGTATCTTTATTTGAGAATCCAAACGCATCACTAAACGCTGCTTCAGTTCTAAACACAGTTATGGTCTTCTTCTCAGGGGTGTACTTTCCCATCAGTTTTATGCCCAGTTATATAAGATGGATTGCCTATATACTGCCTGTTAAGTATGCCGCAGATCTTGTTCGATACAGCGCAAATGCTCAAGCTATGAATATCACGTATTTCCTGGTGGTTAACCTGATCTTTCTTGTGAGTGGTATTGTCGCACTGTGGTTTTCTGCTAAAATCTTCATGAGAGCCGAGTGAGGAGGTAGATAGGTTGAACTGCACTAATAAGGAAAGGAATCTAAAGAACTGTAATTGTTCTTACCCTGGCTGTCCACGTAAGGGAATTTGCTGTGAATGCCTGGCTTATCATAGATCGCACGGCGAATTACCAGCATGCTATTTTTCTAAAGAAGATGAGAAGACTTGGGATAGATCGATTGATCTGTTCATCTCTAAGCACAAGTAGGTGAAAAGATCTTAGATTTGAAGAAACCTTTATTGCTTGATCCAAAAAGGATAGCTACACTACCGATCATTCAAAGATGGTTGCTTCTATGGCACTTGAATTGGGAAGAGCCTTGAAGCTCCCGAAAAAAGATTTGAAGCTTTTGTGCACGGCTGGTACACTTCATGATATAGGAAAGATTGCTGTACCTGAAAGTGTTCTTAACGAAAATGAGAAGCTTTCGGTGCAGGAGTACGAAATTGTCAAAACCCGTCCTGAGATAGGTGCACAGATCGTTGAAAGATTTCCAGGATTGAGAGAAACAGCGAAAATTATTCGATATCATCATGAACGCCTTGAAGGTTCTGGGTATCCGGCTGGATTGAAAGGTGAACAAATTTCATTACTCAGTCAAATTCTTGCTGTAGCCGATGTGTATTGGGCCTTGACCGACGACAGACCTTACAGAAGGGCTTACACAAAGTTAGAAGCCTTACAGATAATGAAGACGATGCCTCTCAAGCAAGATTTAGTTAGCTTGCTAGAAAGTTAAGTGTTTATGGAGGGATATCAAACTGTCACAAAAAGCGCGCTTTCAAAAGAATAAGCTCGTACCAACAAGATATTTCACACTTAGTTTATCAAGGATTTGCAGCAGTGCCTCTTGTGATGATTCTGCTCCGTTTTCTATATGAAGACATCTCAAAGTCCTCTTGACTTTTCTTGAATTTTCTGTCAAAATACAAAAGTGTTGGGGACGTGGTGCAGCCTGGTTAGCATGCCGGTCTGTCACACCGGTGGCCGCGGGTTCAAGTCCCGTCGTCCCCGCCAGAGGGAGGCATTAGCCTCCCTTTTGTGTTATAATACTCACGAGGTGAACTGGTGAGGCTTCTGCTTGGAAGGCAGATAGTTTTGAAGGAGTTCTATCACACGGATTTGGCTATTTCATGGATTGAGGAACCTGTTGCTGGAGCATATACTTATCTAATCGGTAATGACAAGGGTTACATGTACGTTGTTGCAAATTCAGACGAAATTCATTATGGTAGTGATTTTGATCATTTAAACACTCCTTTTGGAAAAGTATCAATTATTTGTTCTAGCAAGCCGATCGGTTGGGAATTGATACACAGTTCCAAGAAATCTGATGCGCTGTTAGTAGTTGTCTTTCAACGATCTGCAAATATCTCTGAGTTGCTTTTGACGAAAGCAATTTGTTGGGGAGCTAGCAAGGAATTCAATATACCAGTAGCTCTACTGGTGAATCATCTGGACCATTTGCAATATGAGCTTTGTGTACCAAGGCAGGGTAAGGAACAATCAGGGATGGTTTACGATTCCAGTGCAAGTTGCATAATCGATATGGATGTTTCAAAGACAGAAACTGGTGTCTTTTTCACCGTGAGAAGCTTTGCTGAAGGTTAATATGATGGGTCTGACTCGGTTTCTCCTTTCTGCTTCACTTTCAAAGTCTCAAGTTCAACGTTGGCTCAAAGCTTTAGTACAACCGTTCCCTCAAAGAAGGATTAAAGGTGTAGTAAAGGCTGCGGTCATTCAGATGGACTACACTCCAGTCTCTGGAATTGGCGGATTTGTGACGTTAATCAATCACTTTCTCGTGAAAATGAAGGATTTTTCACCCCAGATAATAGTTTTTCCGCACTTGATGGATTCTGTCTTTTCTGGTACTTTTCCTTTCTTTTTATTCCCATCTGGCAAACTGTATACCAAAACGCTCAGGCAATCTTCCGCAATAACAAGCGGAGTCTGTGAAAAAATTATGGCTGAACTTTCAAAGGTTTGGAGTTGTTCTGTGATCTTTGGTACAACGCAAGGGTTGATGGCATATCATGAGGGTGTGAAACAAAACCTGATTTTTGAAACTCAAGGATACAAAATGGCAGTTGTACCAAAAAGATTGCTTACAAGCAGTATGAAGTTAAAACAGTTGACAGATGATGGTGTCAGAATACTTTCGAGCCCTGGATTTGGGCTAGCTGACTATAAAGAATGGGACGATCGATTTTACATGTGGGCACATTCACAGATGGTAGGATTTTATGGGCTATGGTCAGCAATGTCTGGAAGATTCTTTGCGAATAATTTAAAGGCTAAGGCTTGTGTTGTTGCTCCGATTCCCATTACCAACTCCCTTGACGGTTACATAGTTAAGAACAGTTCTACTAGTGGTGATACCGTCCTTTTAGCTGAACTAGATATGTACAAGCTTGAACTATTCATTCAATCAAGAAAGATCCCCGTTATTTACAATCCGGAAGATAATTGATTCAAAAGCAATTCATCCCAACGTGTGTTTTTGGCAAATTCTGTTAGAATGTATTCTCGAATGTATTCTCGAATGTATTCTCGAGTGTCAATCTTGTTTCTGTCTTGGCAAACAAAGATACTTATGGCGAGGCTTTGTGGTTTAGGGTTTGAAAGATATTTATACACAACTACATTATTGAACTTTTCTAAAGTTTCAGTTGCACCAAGAGTCTGAAGAACTTCACCTAAATCGTATAGGTAGTAGGGTTGGCTATAAGTTGTCCAAGTAGCTTCTTGTAACACAGGACCCGTCAACAAAAATTCATTGAAAGAATCTATAGCATCGTCGATAGCATCTGTTTTGTAAACGGCGAGAGATGTAAGGCTAAGGCTTGTTTCGGGCTTGTTTTTATAGAATTCCTCGTAATAATCGACTAGTCCTTTACAAAATTCAAGGGGATCTTTCCTGCTCATGGAGCTTAAAAAACTATAATCCCAACCGGTGCCCTGGATTTCATATGCCGAAGCCACTATATAATCTGCGGTATTTCTTAAAGCATAGATCACCTCTACAGAACCCATCAAACAAGCATCCATCCCCAGTACATCCCATTTCTCTGTCACATTCTGTGCAATCTCAGAAATTTTCAGAAAATCCTTACTCTGATCATCATAAGCAATTCCTTTGACTCTATAATCTTGCGGAGTAACATCAATCCATGAAAAACCATGATTCCAAATGATGAGAGCTTTGTAATCTGAATCAACCTTACTGAATCTTTCTGTATATTTTCTAAAAAGCGTTCCATCCCCGCTGTTTAGTTCATTTGTTTCTTCGATTTTCACCATCCTTGAATCGTTCGTCAGTGCATATATCCCGTCCTTTGATGGATCTGAACTGTCCCACACAACGATTGTAGAAACATCTTCGGCAGCCTTGACCATTTCCAGAAAATCGCCATGCACAAAACGATCAAGGTTGTTATCAGATGCGAGCCATAGGAAGACTAACCACGAGGGCTTTTTGATATTGATCTGTAATGTCTTAGTTATTGACCCGCACTCGATCTTCAGTTCTTTTGTACCAACTTCTTCAGAATAAATTGGGATCGTAGCATATCCATAGTCATCTGTTTTGTATTCAACGGCATCGACCTTTATTTTGAGATTTGATATCAACATACCGTAGTAATTCTTGAATCCGATCTTCAGATAATAAACTCTGCCAGCATAAACTTCGTCGCCGTTTTTGACGACTATTTCACTTGGTCTGATGATGTTAACACATCCATAAAGTAACGGCACCAGTACTGTTAGAAGAATTATTCGTCTCATGACTTTGCAAACCTATTGGCTTGTGCGAACAATCCAAATAAGCCACCAGTGTGGATGAATAAAACTTTCTGTCCTTTTTTAGAAGTTTCCAACATCCCTCGGAAAGTTTTTGCGGTGTAGACTGGATCAAGGACAATTCCTTCAATCGATGCAACATGTTTGATACACTCCAAATCTGCTTCTGTTGGGACTGCATAAGCTGGCCCGGAAAAATCATCTAAAATATTCACATCTTCTCCTTTTATAGACAGATCGATGCCGAATTTTCTCAAACCATCGATGATTTCAAGTATCTTGTGAACGAATATTTCTGACGAACTCTTTGTGACATTGATTCCAATTACAGGTACTCTGTAGCCAATGTACCTCAACCCAGCCAATAATCCTGCATAGGTACCACCACTGCCAACAGCACAATAGATGGCATCAAATTCATTTAAATTGAGTTGAGTACAAAGTTCAGCGGCTGCCATGACATACCCCATCGCTCCAAGTGAGTTTGATCCGCCCTCTGGTATCGTGTAGACTTTCAGACCATTTTTTTCAAAACGGTCTCGGTGTTCTTCATAGATTTCCTCTATCCTTGCATACTCTTGGACACTTACAGTTACCAATTCGGCACCCAAAAGTTTGTCAATTAGTAAATTGCCGTTTGGTATTTGCTCTTCAGCTGTCTCACATTTTTGAGAGATGGCTTGATCTGTTATAGTCTTTGGGTTAGGTACTCTAAGAAACAATACAGGCTTGAGCCCAAGCTTTACAGCCAGATGAGCTGTAGCTCTTGCGTGATTCGATTGAATACCACCACAAGTGAAAACCACTTTGCAATCTTTTCTGAGGGCATCTGCTAAAAGAAATTCGAGCTTCCTAATTTTGTTCCCGCTGGATACAAGCTCAGTCATATCGTCTCTCTTGATGAAGATTTCTCTTTCATACTCTTGACTCAATTTTGGCAAGAACTCAACTACAGTGGGAAGTTTTGCCAAAGATAGCTTCATTCAAATCACCTCCAGAAATTTCTCAGTGGTTAATAATAGTTCTTTCCAGCTAGCAGTGGTTTTGAAGGTTCCACGCCTTGCTCCACCTCCGCCAGTCCCAGGCAATTCTTTCTTGAGAGCTTCAATCAACTTTGAGCAATCAATTCCTTTTGAGGCAAACAGATAACCTTCAGAGGTCTTGCAGATCAACAGATCAGTTTGGAAATATTTTGTTAAAGAATATGCCACTTCATCAAGTCCTTCATAGGTTGAAACTGTGTAACCTTTGAATCGATGGGTTTCAAGCTTTTCATGAAGCACCTTTGCCAGTTCTTCCGATAAACTTTTTATTAAGGAAGCCTGGTCCTTTATCTTGTTCAAAAGACCTTCTATCCTATCTTGCATTTGGTCAATTGAACTTGTTAAAAGTTTTGACAGTTCCCTGAGTACAAGCACCTTTTTGTTGTAATCTTTTACTGCTCGATTACCTGCCAAAAAATAGACTCTCGTGAGCGATCCCTTGGTTTTTTCCCAGGAGACTACCTTTATAACACCTATCTCGCCTGTGTTTTTAACATGATATCCCCCGCAGGCTGATGTATCGAAATCATCTATTTTTACAATCCTTACCAAATCTGCAACCTTTTCACTGAGCGCTTTTCTAAGGTTCATCTTTTCTGCCTCTTCACGATCAAGCTGGAGAATTTCAACATCAACACATTTTCTTACTATCTCGTTGGCGAGTTCTTCCGATGCTTTGAGTGTTTCTATCGTAAGCTGGGGCATATCAAGATCGATTGTGGATGATTCTTCGCCCATGTGAAAACTCACAGTTCCTGCCTGGGCAACCTTTAGAAAAGAAGCAGACAATATATGCTGTGCTGTATGTTGAGTTGCGATATCTTTTTGTCTTAATTGGTCTATTACACAGTCATACTCGCCGGGTTCGATGAATCTATCAAGTATATGAACAATTTCGTGTTCACTCGTTTCCTGTACATTCAAGACGTTGGCTGGTCCGATCTTTCCACGATCGCCCAGTTGACCTCCTTTACCGTCAGGGTAAAAGGGGCTCTGATCACTTACAGCAAAAAACTTACCATTTTCTTCATAAACTCTTTTGATCTTTATCAAACCTTTAACCTCCTTGATCTGTAAAATAAGATTCAGAGTGCGAACAAAAGGGGGTCATGAAGTGACAACTCTTTCAGTACTTGTATCTCTTGCATCAGTGATTGTTTTTCAAAGATTTACCAGACGATTGGTCATATCTATGATAGCAGGTTTCATTGTCTTTGCAGCAATCAACCAACAAGTCATAACAGGCTTTCCTAGGGTCTTTTTAGCCTCTGTCAGCGATCTTTCTTTCATAACACTCTTACCAAGTGTCTTCTTAATTTATTTTCTAGGTGAACTCATGAATATTTCCAAGGACGCAGATCACTTTTCATCTTCTGTTCAAAAACTCTTTCAAGACACCAGATCAGCAGCTGTCTTGATGCCTGCGTTAGTAGGTCTCATGCCAATGCCAGCGGGAGCTATGTTCACCGCACCCATCGTTGATCAGGTAGGTGTAGATATGGACAATTTGCAAAAGACTACTATCAATTACTGGTTTCGTCATTGCCTTGAGCTTTTCTGGCCTGTATATCCTGCCATGTACCTTCTATCAAGCATTGTGAACACACCTCTAGGAATAATCTCCCTTAGACTGTCACCACTTTTTGTAATTTCCTTTCTCTTTGGCTGGATCTATTTCAATGGTTTCACTCTGCCTAAAGTGAGGTACATGCAGAAAGATGACTGGAAGAAGATGTGGCCTGGACTGATAATTCTTTCAACAGGTTTCATGATATTGGCTTTCAAGATCGATGGTTGGCTGGCACTTTTGATAGCCAGTTCCTTTTACGCAACACTGAGAATCAAGTTCCTTGGGAAAGCTTTGGCCAACTCATTCAAAAAAATGGACATCGTTCCTATTCTGTTGGTAGTTTTTCTTTATAAACACTCCATGATAGATCTTGGAATTGGCCAAAGAATGAATATTGAACTTTCAAAAGCAGGATTTGGAGTTTTTGTGGTATCAATGATTCTTCCACTTGTGATAGGTATGTCAACGGGTCTGACCAGCGGAGCTGTTGGGGTATCATTGCCTATCATCGTAGGAATGGGAGCAAACAATCTTGCTTTGATTGTTTATGTTTTTTCTGTGATTGGCGTTTTACTCTCACCTGTTCACTTGTGCTTAGTATTAACCTCTCAGTATTTCAAAGTAGATTTTCTGAAAGTATTGAAGAGGGTCCTAGTACCCATAATTGTGGTTGCTGTTTCTGCAATATTGTTATATTCTTGGTGATTGGAGGGATAAACTTGACTCGCTTTGTTGGAAAAATGTTCCCAAAGCAATCGCCGTTGAAACTTTTGTATGAGCATGCGATTGTAACACATAATGCTGCACAGTTCATAATACCGGCTTTGAACAGCTATTTTGATAATCAATCGATCGATCAAATGTGTACACAGGTAGATATCCTTGAAGATAAGGCAGACGAACTCAAGGTAATGATCAGGGAAAGCTATTCAAAGCTCAAATTTGTTTATTTTGATAGAGTTGACATCCTCACAATCCTTCACGAAGAAGACGCCGTGATAGATGCGGTAGACGACTTTCTCAAATCGCTGACTCTGAACAAACTCGAAAAACCGCTCACAAAAGATTTAAAGGATCTACTGTTCGAACTTGCACAGAACAGTTTTGATTCAGTGCATATGATGACTATGGCTGTGGAAGATCTACTCACGTTGGTAGAGTCTTCCTTCTCTCCTTCGATAGCCTCAGAAGAAGATAAACTCACAGCGAAAGTAGAAACGGACGAATCTCGAACCGATAGAGTCTCTCTCCAGCTGGGTAAGAAAATTTATTCTATGAAAAATAGCATGCATCCTGTCGATTTGTACTTCCTTGAAAAATTAGCTGGGCTGCTCACGAGAATAGCAGATCACGCTGAAAATGTCGCGGAAAGGATCAGGATGATAACTCATACCTGAGGAGGTAAGATATGTTGATCTTTCTGGCTATTGTGACCGGTTTTGCCATGGCTTTTGCGATCGGTGCAAATGATGTTGCCAACTCAATGGCGACAGCGGTTGGTGCTAAGGCTATAACTCCAAAACAAGCGGTCATAATAGCTTCTATTTTGGAATTTCTTGGTGCCGTACTTTTTGGGTCACACGTCACTTTGACCATTGTCAAAGGCATTGTGAAACCCCAAGTCATTACTCAACCTGAAATATTAATTGCAGGTGGGTTTGCGGCATTGATCTCTTCTTCGATTTGGATCTTAGCCGCAACGATTTGGGGAATGCCTGTCTCAACCACTCATTCCATTGTTGGTGGTATGGCTGGCTTTGGAATAGCTGCTTCAGGCTGGGACGCAGTAAATTGGAAAGTAATGATTTCCATAGTTTCGAGCTGGATACTTTCACCGCTTGCTGGAGGACTTCTTGCCTATTCAGTTTTCAAGTTGATATCTTTCCTCATACTGAGGAGACCTTCGCCGGCAAAGGCAGTGAAAAAAGTTGGACCTATTTTAATCTGGATCACTTTCTTCATCATTGTTTACCTGTTTGGTGTAAAGACACTCAAAATAGGTCAGACAAATTCCATATGGTCCGCAACAATTATTGCAACCACTGCTGCAATAGGGGGTTACTTCACCCTGAGGAAATATTATCGAATCAGAACAAAGGATTATGAATTAGTGGAAAGTATCTTTAAACGTCTTCAAATCATGACCAGTTGTTATGTGAGTTTTTCACACGGTGCGAACGACGTTGCAAATGCGGTAGGACCTCTTGCTGTAATATATTGGGTCATTAGGACGGGCGTGATCTCTCCAAAGGTGGAAGTTCCAATTTGGGTTTTGGCTCTTGGTGGATTTGGTATTTCGGTGGGTGTGTTGTTACTCGGTTATAGAGTTATGAAAACAATAGGAAGGGATATAACCCAGCTCAATAACACCAGGGGTTTTTGTATAGATTTTTCCACAGCTTCAACTGTCCTGATATCTTCTGTGCTTGGATTACCTGTTTCAACGACTCATATAGTTGTTGGGTCAGTTGTAGGTGTCGGTGTGGCACGCGGTGTAGAAGTGGTCAATGTTGGAGTTCTCAAGAACATAATCCTTTCGTGGCTTGCAACGGTTCCACTCGCAGCTGGGCTTTCAGCATTGCTTTTCAAGTTTCTTGTCAAGGTCATTTGAATCTAGATCTAATAATGAAGGCTTGAAGTATTCCTACTGAACCCATGGTAATAATCAACAAAAGAGGAATTGAGAATTGAAGATCAGGAAGATTGTTGAAGATAGCAAAACACATGGCAATGAAAAACATCGCCCCACCCACCATTAAATGGGCATCTATACGCTGACGATTTTTTTCAAAATCAACTATTCCAAAAAAATAGATTGAACTGAACACCAATATGCATAGAGAAAAGATTGGATCAATTTTTAAAAGGAGTAAGAAGCAAAGAAAACCAATTCCTGTTTCGATGATTAAGAGAAGTTTTTTCATAACACCAAACCTCCTATGATTTTGACTACGTAGGCCAAAAAATAGGCAGTGGCCATGCTGTAAATAATAGAGATCATTAGATATCTTTTTCCTACCTCTGAAGTTATTGATCCAAGCGTGGCAAAACAAGGTATGTAAGACATAACAAAGACCAAGAAAGACAAGGCTGTAACAGTATCATAGGAATTGGCCAATGCATGCTTGAGAGTTTCTTCCTCCCCGAATCCGAAAAGCATGCTCAGTGTGGATACAATAACTTCTTTCGCCGCTGATCCAAAGATCAGTGCAGTGCTCAATCGCCAATCGAAACCCAGTGGCTTCAGCACAGCTGAGATGGTCTTACCTATATAGGATGCGAAGGATTTTGTGGGATCCCCACTGGCTGGAAAGTAAGACAAAGCCCAAAGAACAAGGGAAGCCAAAAGAATTATAGTACCAGCCTTTACCAAGAAATGCTTTCCTCTGTGCCAAACATAGAGAAAAAGATTCTTAATCTTCGGCATTCGATATCTTGGAAGTTCAAGTACCAAAAAGCCAGGTTCTCCTTTGAAGAGGACCTTATTCAGGAAGACGGCGCTGGCAAGTGCAATGACTATACTAAGTAAATATATTGAGAAAACGACCAGGCCTCTTTGTTTCTCAAAGAAGATGCTTGCTATCAAAAGATAAACTGGTAGTCTCGCACTACAGGAAATGAACGGAACAGAGACCACCGTGATAATTCTTTCGCGAAAATCTGAAATGCCTCTTGAAGACATGATTGCAGGAACGGTGCACCCAAAACCGAGCAGGAACGACATAAAGGATCTACCAGAAAGTTTAAGTTTGTACATGATTCTGTCAACCACAAAGGCAGCCCTTGGGAGATAGCCGGACTCTTCCATGATTCCAAGCACTAAGAAGAGGGCAAAAATATTCGGTACAAACACTAAGATAGATCCAACGCCTGAGATAATGCCATCGGCAATGAGTGAAGAGACTATAGAATCTCCGAATGATGATTTCACAAAATCTGAAAGGGCTGTAAACAACGATTCAATAGCATCTGAAACGGGCTGGATCGTTTGGAAAGCGAAAGTGAAGGTCATGTACATCAATGAAAGAAAGATTGGTATTCCAATGTATTTGTGGGTGAATACATGGTCCAGCGCATCACTCATCGTAAGATTTGCTCCGGATGTTCTGAGTACTTCTTTAAGAATGAGATCGATATGACTGTATCTCCCCTGGGCTATTTTTTCTCTGAGCGTCCCTGGAGTGACCACAGCTTGTCCTATGAGCTTAATAGCTTCGGGGTCACCTTCAAGATATTTAGTCGCGAGCCAACGAGTAGGGAAACCTTTCAAAAGTGGTTTTGACATGATATCTGATTCCAGAAGTTCTATAGTTCTTTCTATCTCTTCATCGTAAAGGAATTGGAGATTTTTCTTTTCAGATGTAGCGGTTTTCAAAATTGTATCAAGTAATTCTTCTATTCCTTCTCCTGTCACAGCACTTGTGAGAACAACCGGGACACCTGTGTGTTTCGCCAGTTCTTGTTTATCAATGTGCAATCCAGCCTTTTTGGCTTCATCTATGGCATTCACCACTAAGATTGTCTTCGTATCCAGTTCTGCGGCTTCGAGAAACAAGTAAAGACCTTGTTTCATGGAGAGAGCGTCAACGACAACAAGCAAAACATCGGGGTTTTTATATAACAGGTAATCTCTGGCTATTTTTTCATCGGTGCTGAAAGATAACAAGCTGTACGTTCCTGGCAGATCTACAAAATCTATCTTCACACCTCGCCAATTTCTGATGCCCTCTTTGACTTCAACAGTGACGCCAGCCCAATTTGCCACATACTGTCTCATACCAGTCAGTGCGTTGAAAAGACTTGTTTTGCCTACGTTGGGATTTCCCGACACTGCCACATGCAAAACCATATTATATCCTCCTTAAGAGAATGCGACTTGCAACGCCAATACCAATTTTGAAAATACCATTTTCAGTTTTAACTATCATTGGTTCCAAGACTTGAAGTTTTCTTTCTTTCTCTATACCCATTTTTTTCATTTTTTGTTGAAAACCTATGCCACCAAACAACTCAACGACCGCGTAGATACCCTCCGGTGCCCCTGAAAGAACTACTAAGTCACTGTCCAGGACAACCTCCACTTGCATAGCATCATTATTACGTAAGGTGATGAGTTTGTCCATGACAAGATAAACCCTCGGATCTCCAAGCGGTGCACATCTGACGACCTTCACATAAACACCTGGAATGAAACCAAGGGATATGAGGCGTGAACCTACAAAGGAATTGGGTACAGATTTAACCTTGGCCGAGAGTCCGACTGGAACTTCCGATAAAGACACAAACTCACCTCCTTATTGAGATTCATTCTCAATAATATCATTCTGTTGCAAAAATTCAAGTGTTATGATGGTTAAAAATGTGCTTAATTGAAAGTTGTCTTTAATGTACAATTATTTTTGGAGGTAGAAAGATGGATCTATCTGTGAAGGCAAGGTTAGCACCAAACAGACCCGGTGTGTACATTTTCTATGGTCAGACAGGTGAATATCTTTACATTGGCAAAGCCCGCAAGCTTAGAAATAGATTGCTTTCCTATTTCAGAGAGTCAACGCGAAAACAAAATAAAAAGATCGAGAGCATAGTGCAAGAAGCTTCTGAGCTTGATTTCATAGTTGTTTCCAATGAGAAGGAAGCTTTGTTGTTAGAGGCAAACCTGATTTTCGAGCATAAGCCTAAATACAACGTTATGCTCAAGGATACTGAATTTTATCCATACATAGAGATCACGAATGAGGTTTATCCGACGATTAAGATAGTACGTAGAAGGGCTCAGAATGGTATGTACTTTGGGCCGTACACGGATATGAGGTTTGTCAGAAATCTTGTTGATTTCTTACAACAAGTGTATCACTTCAGAACCTGTCAAAAAAACTTAGAAAAAGCTTCCAAATCTTGTATGGACTTTTACCTACACAGATGTGAAGGACCTTGCAAAGGTCAGATCAACGAAAAAGAGTACAATGAAAAGTGCATAGAACCTGTCAAGAAATTTCTTTCTGGTGATATCTCATCTACTCTCAATTTGATTGAAACTAAAATGAAAAAACTCGCACAAATGATGGATTTTGAAAATGCTGCGAAGTATAGAGATCTTCTTCTTAAGTTTGAAAAAGTTATGGAAAAGCAAGGAGTCGTGCTTGATCAATACAGAAACTTAGATGTCATAGGGAGGATGAAAAATCTCTACGTTCTCATGAGGATTCGTGGGGGTCATTTGCTAGCAAAGCTTGTTTATGAATTAGACTCTACAAACGTTGAAGATTTTGTTTTCAATTACTATCTGGTTTACAAAAATGAGATACCAGACGCAGTAATTTTGGAAAAAAATCTGACTTTCCATATGCCCAATTACTTTGGAAAACCTAGAGATGACGTTGAAAAGGACCTCTTAAAGAAGGCTTTGGACAATGCAAAAAATGAGCTGAACATAAAAGGTTTAAGAAGAGATGCTCTCAGCTCTTTGAAAGATCTTTTGTCTCTTTCGAAATATCCTCAGAGAATCGAAGGTTTCGATGTTGCACATTTGCAAGGCAATTTCACAGTGGCATCTGTCGTAGTTTTCTTCGATGGTTTCCCCTTCAAAAAAGATTACAGACACTACAGATTTCAAAGCAAAAAGATAGACGACTATGCTACGATGAGAGAGCTAGTTAAAAGAAGATACTTGAAACATCCCCTACCGGATCTCATAGTGGTAGACGGAGGTATCGGGCAAGTAAGCTCTGTTAAGAGAGCACTCGAAGAAATCGGCAAGGACTGTGATGTTATAGGTCTTGCCAAGGAACACGAGACTGTTTGTACCGAAAAAGGCGAACTCTTTCTAGAACTGGACAGTCCTATTTTAAGGATGTTGGTTGCTATAAGAGATGAAGCGCACAGATTTGCAAATACTTTTCACAGAAGGCTCAGGACGAAAGAAGCTATTCTTTCGATTCTGAACGATATTCCTGGTATAGGTCCAAAGAGAAAAAGAAAACTCATTGAGACATTTAGAAGTTTAGAGGAACTGAGAAAAGCGGACTTGGGCAAAATAGCCGAAATCGTGGGCAGCAGAAAACTCGCAAGTGAGATTTTATCAAAGATATGAGGTGATGAGATGAGGACAGCGCTTTATTTGATTTTGTTGCTTGGTATCTTTTGTACAGCAATAGGTCTACTGATGATTCTGGCATATGGCTTGTTCATCTACATATCACCAATTTTCAAAGATGCATTTAATCTCAGTTTTCACAGCTCAAAGTGGTTCTTTTTTGTTGTAATACTTACCACCTGTTCTGGGATCTGTATCAGTTTCTACAGTCTTGCAAAAGCAAATGATGATAATTACATAGCATTTCTTTCCTTTGCATTGATATCCAACGGTTTATCATTGTTTTCTCAGATATTCAGAATGATCATTCATGGTCTTGCATGGATTGGAGTAGAGCTCTTAGGGAAGACCGGGGATGTGAGACTCATGCAGTATTTGTCTGCAGGATTTTTCATCTTTACACTTCTGAACTTTGTTCTGTGCCTGAGTATTCTTAGAGAGGAGAGATTGTCTCGTTGAAGGTTCTGGGAATAGTAGTGGAATATAACCCTTTCCATAACGGGCACCTTTACCACTTGAACAGTGCAAGAGAGATTGTAAAACCAGATTATGTTGTAGCCGTTATGAGTGGCAGTTTCTGCCAAAGAGGAGAGCCAGCGATTATAGATAAATTTTCAAGAGCACACATAGCGCTGCTGAATGGTGTCGACGTCGTTTTCGAACTACCATTCGTTTATGCTACTCAGGATGCCGGTGGATTTGCAAAAGGAGCCGTCTGGCTGTTGGAACGAAGTAATGTGATAACAGATATTGCCTTTGGTAGCGAGTCTGCAAATATTGATTTTCTGACAAAGATTGCTACGGTAATGATCGATCAACCAGAACCATTTCCAAGATTTATGAAAGAAGAACTGAAAAAAGGTCACTCCTTTCCAAATGCAAGGAAGTACGCTCTCTTGAAATATTTTGAG
This sequence comes from uncultured Pseudothermotoga sp., assembly GCA_937995655.1. Classification (GTDB taxonomy): domain Bacteria; phylum Thermotogota; class Thermotogae; order Thermotogales; family DSM-5069; genus Pseudothermotoga_B. The sequence goes on from CALKJI010000005.1 coordinate 182,226, forward strand.
TTGACTAAAGAACTAAGTCCCAAAGAAGTCCTGAGGATAGAAAAGTCTAACGATATCCTCGGTGTTGAATACATAAAATCATTAAAAGAACTGAAAAGCAAGATAAAGGTACATGTCATAAAGAGAGTAGGTGCGGAGGATAAAGATGAGAGTTTTGGTGGGAAGTTCTCCAGTGCAACCTCCATAAGAAAATTGATCATCCATGGTGATTGGGACAAGGTGACACAAGCTGTTCCTGAAACGAGTTTGAAGATAATCGCCCGCGAGCTGAACGAAGGAAGAGGTCCCATAACACTTCAGCAACTGGAAGAAATAGCGCTTGCAAAACTTAGACTCATGGGAAGAGAAGAACTCCAGAGGCTCTATGGATTCAGCGAAGGTATAGATTTGAGATTTGTAGAGTGTGCTTCCAAATTTGGTGAACTTGATAATTTTTTGAGTTGTGTAAAGGCTAAACGATTCACGATGAGTAAGATTAGAAGGCTCTTGTTATACTCCTTGTTCAACATTTCTCAACAGTTCCTTTCTAAATGTAACGAACTGGGTCCACAATACCTTAGGGTTCTTGGTTTCAACACCAAGGGAAGACAGCTCCTGTCAGTAATCAAAAGAAAATCCACAATACCTGTTTTGTCGGTTTGTTCTCTTTATAGAAAAGTACTAAAGAAGGTTATAAAAGACAAAACAGGTAGGTTTGTTGTTGATCCAAACCTTTTTGAAAAACAGTTACTTCTTGACATCCAATCTACAGCTATACATTCTCTCTTGTTTCCAAATAAATCTGAAAGATCGGCTCAAAGAGATTTTCACATACCACCTATCATCATTGAGTGATGTTTAATCAAATGAGATATTCAGAATGAAATCTCTTGCATGGTATGAATTGTTCCTATCACTAAACTTGCCAAAGGTTCGACGGAAATAATCGTCTTGAAGGATGATAAAAAAGAATTTGGTACCGAGAGTAGTTAGGTAATCTGTTAATAACAATGTAGTATAATCCATTGTGGTGGACGCCATGTACTTGGTCGTTACTTTATTTAGCAGGATGACTTTGTTGGGAGTCATCATTTTTTTCTCACTTCAATTCTACCGAACTAAGAAATCCTTTGTAAAGCTTTTCGAGAGTGGCAAGCCATTGATTTTGGGAGTTTTCGGAGGAGTGTTTGGTGTCATCGGTACAATACTGGGCTTACCTTACAAAGGTGCAATAATAAATTACCGTGACATGGGTGTGATAATTGCTTCTCTGTATGGTGGTTTACCTGCTGCTCTTTTGAGTGGTTCAATTGCGTCAACCCATAGATTTTTGCTTGGTGGACCTTCGGGATTAGCCTGCGCAGTTGGTACTTTGTCGGCAGGGGTCTTCTCAAGTTTCTTTAGAAAACAATTTGTAAAATCAAAGAAAAAAGTTGCCCTTGGTTGTCTTTTATCTGCTGTTTCAGAACTCATTCATTTGTTAATTGCTTATTTGATTATCACACCACGTTCTTTAGCTGCCGATATAGTTTCAAATGCCATTTTACCAATGGTGATAACTAATGCTTCTGGAGTAGCGCTCATATTGGCTCTCACTAGATACACGGAAGATGAAATCAAAGCTACGGCATCACGAGTATTCAAGGTTACATTGGGAACGGTGGAAGAAGCAATAAAATTTGTCGAAGATCCGAAACAAGAAAATTTAATGAACTTTGCTAATAAGATATCGCGTGTTTTGGACGTTGACCAAGTCCTCATAAATTTGGATAAAGATTCACTGTTAGACGAAAACTACGACGTGAAGAAAGTTCATGTACCTCTAAAATCAAAGGATGGTACAATGGGTGATTTGATTGTGATCAGCAGTATGGAACTTGAGAAAGAACAAATATTGATGGTAAGAGAAGTTGCCAAGTTTGTAGAAATAGTTGTACTCGCAGCAAGGGCAGTTAAAGAAGCAATACTTGCGCGCGAAGCACAAATGAGAGACTTCACTTCAAAACTTGGACCGCATTTCTTATTCAATACTCTTGCAAGCATAAGATACCTTGTGAAAACTGATGAAGATAAGGCCATCAGAATGATTGATGAACTATCAGAGTTGTTACGGTATTATTTTGAAGAGAAGGAACCTTTTGTTGCGCTTGAAGAAGAGATGGGTATGATAAAGTATTACCTTTCCATAATGAAGCTGAGATATGGAGAGGCACTAAATTACGAAATAGATGTTCCTGAGAATCTTAAACATTGTTTCATACCACCAATGATACTGCAACCAATCGTTGAAAATGCCATTGAGCATGGTGAGAAGAATGGTATGATCACTGTAAAAATCAAAGCAATTCAGAGAGATCGATATCTGTTTGTACGAATATCTGACGAAGGCAGAGGCATGAAACCAGGATCCAAAAAAGGAGTAGGTATGACGCTTATTGAAACAAGGCTGAAAAACATCTATTCAAATAGGGCAAGAATAGAGTATAAAAACGAAAACGGACTCAGTGTGACTATAGGTATGCCCCTGGAGGAATCGTATGATAAAAGTAGCTGTTTTGGAAGATGAAGAACTTGCCCGTGAAAGCATGATTCAGTTGATATCAAAATACCCTCAACTAAAAGTTTCAGGTACTTTTCGGTCCGCGAAGGAATTTTCAAAGCACAAGAAAGAATTCGATGTAGTTTTTGTCGATGTAAAACTGCCATCTGAATCTGGTTTGAGTATCGCAAGAAAACTGAAGGGCGTCGGAATAGTTTTTGTGACAGCTTACGAGCAGTATGCTGCACAAGCCTTTGAGATCGGGGCTATAGATTATTTAGTCAAACCTGTTCGCGAAGAACGGTTTGCTCTGTGTGTTGAAAGAATCATCCAGACATACTCTAAACCACTTGTAAAATTGCCTGTAAAGGAAGGAAAAAGCATTTTGATGATAAATTTTGACAAAATACTGTATTTAGAAGCTTTTGGTAAGAAATCTCTTGCTGTTACGACCTTTGGAGAATATGAGGTTTATCGTTGGGGGCTAAATGAACTTGAAAAAAGATTGCCCAAGAACTTTGTCAGGACTCACAAATCATATATATGTAATTTGGATAAAGTCAAAAGATTGATTCGTACACCAAATATGGAAATAGAATTAGATGATTCGACTTTGATTCCTGTTTCAAGACAGTATCAGAAACTTGTCAAGTATTCTTTGTTCCTTTGAAGTATTTTTTTCTACACTTCATTCCCTAAAAACTACCTTTCATTCCTACTTTAAAGCTTCATCATCATAAAATGAATTTTGGATTTCACAAGCTAGGAGGTGTTGAAGGGTGAATTCGCTAGTTCTTGCATTAATAGCTTTCTTTGGTTACATAATAGCCTATAACACTTATGGAAAGTGGTTGTCCAGAAAACTCTTCGGTCTAAGAGAAGATAATCCAGTTCCCTCTAAAGCTTTCAAAGATGATGTTGATTATGTTCCAACCAAAAAACATATTTTGCTTGGGCATCACTTTACAACCATTGCTGGCACCGGTCCGATAGTTGGTCCCGCAATAGGTGTGATTTGGGGTTGGCTACCTGCTTTTCTTTGGATATTACTGGGACCAATTTTTGCCGGAGGTGTACATGACTTTGCATCCCTTGTAATTTCATCAAGGCATGGTGGTAAGACTATTGGAGAAATGACAAGAGGTATCGTTTCTAATCGCGTAGGAGTAATATTCTTGATTCTTATTCAGTTCTTGCTGTGGATCGTTCTTGCTGTTTTTGCAATGATAATGGGTATTTTGTTTAACATGTACCCTCAAAGTGTTTTATCCATATGGATGGAGATACCAATTGCCATCTGGATAGGTTACATGATTTACAAAAAGCGTAAGAATGACACTGTTTACTCCGTAATTGGTTTGATTCTTCTTTACCTCTTTGCAATCGTTGGAATATATCTACCACTAAAGATGCCACAGATTGGTGGTGTTTCACCCATTGTAATTTGGATAATAATATTATTAGCTTACAGTTACTTTGCATCGGTTCTTCCTGTTCAGACGCTTTTGCAGCCACGTGACTATATAAATTCACATGAACTCTTGGTTTTAATGGCAGTACTATTTTTAGGAACACTCGTGGCAAGACCTCAGGTTGTTGCGCCCGCTTATCAACAGGTATCTGGTGCTCCAAGCATGTGGCCAATTCTTTTTGTAACAATCGCTTGCGGTGCGATCAGTGGTTTTCACAGTCTTGCATCTTCTGGTACGACGGTCAAACAACTTGGGAAAGAAACAGATGCACAATTTGTAGGTTATGGAGGCATGTTACTGGAAGGTTCTTTGTCGATCTTAATCATCGTTGCAGTGACGGCAGGGATCGGTATGTTCGGAGCGGGCAGCGCAGGATATTTGAAATATTATTCTTCATGGTCTACGACTGCTGGCGCAGGTCTTGCTGCACAACTGAAAGCAATAGTTGAGGGTGCTTCAAACCTGATGAGTGCAATAGGTATTCCCAAAGAACTAGGAGCAACCTTGATGGCGATTTTCGTAGTTTCTTTCGCTGGAACAACTCTTGATTCAGCTACAAGAATTCAACGTTTCGGCTTGGAAGAACTCTTTAGAAACAAGGAAGGTAAACCAGTAGGCCCATTTGCAAACAGATATTTCACTACTTTCATTGTCGTAGCTGCCGCCTTTGCATTGTGTATGATTTCGCCTGACGGTCGAGGTGCTCTGAAATTATGGCCAGTATTCGGAGCTTTGAATCAACTTTTAGCAGGGCTTGCGTTGATGATTGCAACCGTCTATCTGGCAAAAAAAAGAAAACCCATCTGGCCGACGCTGTTCCCGATGATTTTTATGCTCACGATGACTATCTGGGCAACGACCTTGAACGTAAGAAATTACTACAATGCAAAAAATTGGCTTCTTGTTTTCATTGCCCTCGTTACATTGATAATAGCTATATGGATGATAATTGAGGCTTTCATCTCAACCGTTAAATCTTACAGAAAGAAACAACTTTACCAGGAGGAGTTTTCAAAGAGTATATCTGCAAGTACTCATGTTCATATAGATTGAATAGATCAGTTAGTTGGCAAAAGGCAGGTTTGGAACCTGCCTTTTGTTTTGAAAATTATTCGGTACTTCAGCAACAAGATTTTTGAAAACTGAAATGATAAATTCAATTCGTTGTTGCGATATCAGTTAAAACTGGTAGTATAATGAATTTTGCTGAGTTTCAAATTTTCTTGCAAGTTGACAAAATGCTGTTTGTGTAATACAATCGGCATTTGGTATGGCGTTGAAGGGAGGATACAGATGCCGACTATAAGTCAATTGATCAGACTTGGAAGAGGACAGAAAATTGAAAAATCTAAAGCACCAGCTTTACAAGGAAATCCACAGAAACGTGGTGTTTGTATTCGTGTGACGACCATGACACCGAAAAAACCAAACTCCGCTTTGAGAAAGATCGCAAGGGTAAGGTTGTCAAACGGTACTGAGGTTACGGCATATATACCTGGTATAGGACACAATCTGCAAGAGCATTCCGTTGTGCTTGTTAGGGGTGGAAGAGTCAAGGACCTGCCGGGCATAAGATATAAAATCATACGTGGTACTCTTGACACTGCAGGAGTTGAGAACAGGAAACAGTCTCGTAGCAAATATGGTGCAAAGAGGTCGAAGAAGTAGTTTCGGGAGGATGGTTATATGAGAAGAAGAAGAGCAGAAGTAAGAGAAGTATCTCCTGATCCTGTCTATCAAGACATACTGGTGGCGAAATTAATAAACAAAATCATGTGGGATGGTAAAAAATCAGTAGCACAACATGTTGTTTATGATGCGCTTGAATATGTAAAGGAAAAATCAGGTAAAGATCCTTTAGAAGTTTTCCACAAAGCTGTTGACAATGTTAGACCTGTTTTGGAAGTCAGACCAAGACGTGTTGGTGGAGCCACGTACCAGGTACCCGTTGAAGTTCAAGAGCCAAGAAAAACTTCGCTGGCTCTCAGATGGATTGTGGCAGCTGCACGTTCCAAGAAGGGTAAACCTATGTCTGTGAAACTTGGTGAAGAGATTCTTGCCTCCTATCAAGGCACTGGTGCATCGATAAAGAAAAAGGAAGATGTTCACAAAATGGCAGAGGCGAACAGAGCATTTGCTCATCTGCGGTGGTGAAAGGAAATATCATGATAGAGATTGAGGCACTTTACGTTCCACTTGATAAGTTACGGAATATTGGAATAATGGCTCATATAGATGCTGGTAAGACAACTACAACCGAGCGCATACTGTATTACACGGGTCGTAAGCATGTGCTTGGGAGTGTTGATGAAGGAACAGCAACTATGGATTGGATGGAGCAAGAAAAGGAACGCGGGATAACTATAACAGCCGCGGCAACGACATGTTTTTGGAAGGATCATCGAATTAATATAATTGATACGCCCGGTCATGTGGATTTTACAATAGAGGTTGAGAGGGCACTGAGAGTGTTAGATGGCGCAGTAGCGATTTTTGATGCCACAGCAGGTGTCGAACCTCAAACAGAAACAGTTTGGAGACAGGCACAGAAGTACGGTGTGCCAAGAATTGCTTTCATGAACAAGATGGACAAAACAGGTGCTGATTTTTTCATGTCAATGAAGACCATGGTAGATAGGCTTCATGCACGACCAGTTGCTATTCAGATCCCTGTCGGTGTTGAAAGAGACTTCACTGGTGTAGTGGATTTGGTGGAAATGAAAGTGATTACGTGGATAAGTGAGGATGGCACTGAGTTCTTGAAATCTGAAATTCCAGAAGATCTGCTTGACTTAGTTGAAGAGATGCGGGAAGAAATGATATCCTTGCTTGCTGAAGAAGACGAAGAAATCATGGAACTTTATTTAGAGGAAAGAGAAATCCCTGTAGAGAAGATTAAAAGCGCCCTTAGAAAAGCTACGATAAATAATAGATTGGTTCCTGTTCTTTGCGGTGCGTCAGCAAGGAACAAAGGAGTGCAACCTTTACTCGATGCGATAGTTGATTATCTACCTTCACCTTTGGATATACCACCTGCTAAGGCACTAACACTGAACGATGAACAGATAGATATAGTTCCTTCGCCCGAAGGAGATTTTGCGGCTCTGGCATTCAAAATACAGACAGATCCTTATGTGGGTAAACTTACCTACGTCAGAGTTTACTCGGGCAAATTGGAAAAGGGAACATATATCTATAATTCCACAAAGCAGATACGAGAACGTGTAGCTCGTCTCATGTTTATGCATGCAGACAAGCGTGAAGATGTAGAATATGCAAGAGCTGGCGATATAGTAGCTTTAATAGGTTTAAGAAGCACGACGACTGGTGACACGCTCTGTTCACCAGATAGACCTATTTTGCTTGAAAAGATTGATTTCCCGGCTCCAGTCATTTCTATTGCAGTGGAACCAGTCACTCATGATGATGAAGAAAAAATGGTAAAGGCAATCAACGCACTATCTGAGGAAGATCCGACTTTGAGGGTAAATGTCGATAAGGAGACTGGTCAGGTTGTTTTATCTGGTATGGGAGAACTTCATCTTGAAATTGTAACAGACCGTCTCAAGAGGGAGTTTGGTGTGAATGTTAGGATAGGTAGGCCACAGGTTGCATATAGAGAAACCATAAAGCAACCAGCGGAAGCTGAGGGTAAGTACATAAGACAGACTGGTGGAAGAGGCCAGTATGGCCATGTGATAATGAGGTTCGAACCATTACCTTTAGATAGCGAGAAAAGTTTTGAGTTCATCAATAAAACAGTTGGAGGTGTAATACCTAAAGAGTATATTCCTGCTATAGAAGAGGGCATAAGAGAGTCTATGGAAACGGGTATCTTAGCAGGATATCCCATGATTGGTATAAGGGCAATATTACTTGATGGTTCTTATCATGAGGTTGATTCATCGGAGATAGCTTTCAAAATTGCTGCAAGCCTTGCCTTTAAGAACGCAATTAAAAGTTGTCAACCTGTTCTGTTAGAGCCTGTTATGCGACTTGAGGTAATTACACCGGAAGAATACGTTGGTGGAATAATTGCTGATTTGAATGCGCGCAGAGCACAGGTTGAGTCACTTGAAAGTCGAGCAAATCTTAGGGTAATAAGGGCACTTGTACCACTTTCTGAACTCTTTGGTTATGCAACAACACTCAGATCACTCAGTCAAGGCAGAGCAAACCATATAGCGCAATTTTCCCATTACAAAGAGGTGCCAGAGAGAGTCATTGAAAAGGTGCTGAAGGCCGTTTAAGTGTAAAGGAGGGAGAATGAATGGCTAAGGAAAAGTTTGTGAGGACAAAGCCACATGTCAACGTTGGTACCATTGGACACATAGACCATGGTAAGACCACGCTGACAGCGGCCATAACAAAGTATCTTTCATTCAAGAATCTTGCTTCGTATGTTCCATACGACCAAATCGATAAGGCTCCTGAGGAAAAAGCAAGAGGTATCACGATCAACATTACACACGTGGAATATCAGACCGAAAAGAGGCACTATGCACACATTGACTGTCCCGGTCATGCAGACTACATAAAGAATATGATCACTGGTGCAGCCCAGATGGATGGAGCCATTTTGGTTGTTGCTGCAACAGATGGACCAATGCCTCAGACACGTGAGCATGTTTTGCTTGCAAGGCAAGTTAATGTGCCTGCAATGGTTGTCTTTCTGAACAAAGTTGATGCCGTTGATGATAAGGAACTTGTTGATCTTGTTGAAATGGAAGTTAGAGACCTTTTGACAAAGTATGAATTTCCCGGTGATGAGATTCCTGTTATAAGAGGATCCGCTTTACTTGCCATGGAAGCAAAAGACCCAAACGATGCTGCTTATAAACCTATTCAAGAATTGCTTGATGCACTTGACAATTATATACCAGAACCAATCCGCGAGGTTGACAAGCCTTTCCTAATGGCTGTTGAGGATATTTTTTCTATTACTGGAAGGGGAACTGTTGCAACAGGAAGAATCGAACGCGGAAGGATCAGACCAGGCGATGAAGTTGAGATTATTGGACAAAGTTATGAGATCAAGAAAACAGTTGTTACAAGTGTTGAGATGTTCAGGAAAGAACTTGATGAAGGTATAGCTGGTGACAACGTCGGTTGTCTTTTAAGAGGCATTGACAAAGATGAGATTGAGCGTGGTCAAGTTCTTGCAGCACCTGGTTCTATCACACCCCACACTACTTTCAAGGCAAATGTTTATGTTCTAAAGAAAGAAGAAGGTGGAAGGCACACACCATTCATGAAAGGGTACAGGCCACAATTCTTCATTAGAACTGCTGATGTCACCGGTGAAATTGTGGAACTGGGTAACAATGCGGAAATGGTCATGCCCGGTGACAACGCCATATTGACCATAAAACTCATATATCCGATTGCAATCGAAAAAGGTATGCGCTTTGCTATTAGAGAAGGTGGAAAAACAGTTGGAGCAGGTGTAGTAGCTGAGATCATAGAGTAATCTATTTGGGGAGCATTGCTCCCCTTCCGTTTTTTGCTAAGAAGGAGGGAACGAGATTTATGCCTGGACAGAAAATCAGAATAAAACTTAAAGCTTACGACCACGAAGTTCTTGATGAATCGGCGAAGAAGATAGTTGAGGTTGCAAAGTCTACAAATGCTAAGATCTCAGGTCCGATACCGTTACCAACAGAAAGATCTTTATACGTAGTATTGAGATCGCCGCACAAACATAAAGACTCAAGAGAGCAATTTGAAAAAAGAGTTCATAAGAGGTTGATTGATATAATTGAACCATCTCCGAAAACAATCGACGCCTTGATGAAGATAAACCTCCCAGCAGGGGTCGACGTGGAGATCAAACTCTAATCGTCGGAGGTGCATTGCGATGAAGATGTTGCTTGGAAGAAAGCTGGGCATGACCCGGTTATTCAAAGACGATACAGTCATACCTATTACGGTTGTTCAAGCAGGCCCGTGCTATGTGGTGCAGAAAAAGACGCCACAAGTTGACGGTTACAGTGCCGTTCAGCTTGGCTTTGATGGTGCCAAGAAGTTGAACAAACCACTCGACGGACATTTTAAAAAGGCTCAACTGAAGCCTCTCAGGTTTCTTAGAGAGATGAGAGTTCATGATGAAAATGAGCTCACATCCTATGAGGTTGGCCAACAGATAAAGGTTGACCTATTTCAGGTTGGTGAAAAGGTAGATGTAATAGGTTGGACAAAAGGTAGGGGCTTTTCCGGAGCGATGAAGCGCTGGGGGTTCTCTGGCGGTCCACGTGCACACGGCGCGAAATTTCATAGAGAACTTGGTTCTTTGGGCCAACACACAGAACCGGCAAAAATCTTTAAAGGTAAGAAAATGCCCGGTAGATATGGTAATGAGCGTGTTACTGTACACAATCTTGAAGTTATCAAATTAGATGTTGAGAACAACCTGATAGCACTCAAAGGTTCAGTCCCAGGAGCGAGGGGTAGCCTGGTACTCATCAGAAGCCCCAGGAAAACCCGAAAATGAACCACAAGGAGGAATAAGAAATGGCTCTTATAGACCTTTATAATATGAAGGGTCAGAAGATAGGAACACAGGAACTGAAGGATGAGGTTTTCAATATTGAACCCAATCTTGATGTGATGTGGAGATACGTTGATTATCAGCTCTCTTTGAGAAGATTAGGAACTGCTTCAACAAAGACTCGTGCAGAGGTAAGTGGTGGGGGTAAGAAACCCTGGCCCCAAAAACATACGGGACGTGCGAGACATGGTTCAATAAGATCACCGATTTGGAGACACGGTGGCGTTGCCCATGGTCCACAACCCAAGAGCTGGGCCAAGCGCTTACCAAAGAAAATGCGAAGGCTTGCACTCAAATCAGCTCTATCTCAGAGATTCAGAGAAGGTAATTTGATCGTGCTGGATGATATAAAATTTGATGAACCGAAAGCTAAAAACATGAGACAGCTTATTGAGAACCTGCAACTGAAAGACAAAAAGGTCCTGTTCGTGTTGCCTTGGAAAAGACCCGAGTACGAGTATGTGCGATTATCTTGTCGCAATATATCGGGTTTGAAAACGATCATTGCTGACAATTCAGGTGCGACGCGCGAAAACGAGAACATTGTGAGGATAGATGGATTAAACGTTTATGACATAATCAATCACGAGAAAATCGTTCTGACTCGCGATACTGTTGCAAAAATTGAGGAGGTGCTGGGATGAACCAGCAAAAACTCACACCTTACGACATATTGACAAGACCTCTTTTAACAGAAAAAACGACACTTGCAAGAGAGAATAGAAAGTATGCCTTCGAGATCAATCCTTTGGCAAACAAAGCCTTGGTAAAAAATGCAGTTGAGACACTTTTCAAGGTAAAAGTCGATAAGGTCAATATTTGTGTTGTTAAGCCAAAACCTAAGAGAAGAGGCAGATTTGAGGGCACAACGAGAGGTTGGAAAAAAGCTGTTGTTACATTGAAGGAAGGTTACACAATCAAAGAGCTCGAAGGCCAGCAGTGAAAGAGGTGAAAAGACATGGGTTTGAAAAAGCATAAACCAACATCACCAGCGATTCGTTTCATGTTGACGCCTGATTTTTCTGAAATAACAAAAACTGAGCCAGAAAAGTCATTACTCATGCCTCTGAAGAAAACCGGTGGTCGGAATCATTATGGAAGAACCACAGTTAGATTCAGAGGTGGCGGACATAAGAGAAGATATCGTCTCATAGATTTCAAGCGTGATAAAACTGGGATCCCTGCCAAGGTAATGTCTATTGAATACGATCCGAACAGATCGGCCAGAATCGCATTACTTATTTATTCTGACGGAGAAAAAAGATACATCCTTGCGCCTAATGGTTTGAAGGTTGGAGATGTTGTGATGAGCGGTCCAGATGCTGAGATTAGAGTGGGGAATTCACTACCGCTTGAAAACATACCACTTGGTACGATGATTCACAACATTGAAGTGAGACCTGGTTCCGGTGGCAAAATAGCGAGATCTGCTGGTGTTTCTTGTCAACTGATGGCAAAAGAGGGGAATTATGCACTCTTGAAGATGCCTTCCGGTGAGCTGAGAAAGATACATATAAAATGTTATGCAACAATAGGTATCGTTGGTAACGAAGATCACAAGAACGAGATTTCAGGTAAGGCAGGTAGGACACGTTGGCTCGGTAGGAGACCACATGTTCGTGCGATGGTTATGAATCCCGTTGATCATCCAATGGGTGGTGGCGAAGGAAGAGGAAAGGGACAACATCCCGTCACACCTTGGGGAGTGCCAACCAAGGGATATAAGACAAGACGTGGTCGAAGACCTTCTGACAGGTTCATCGTGCGAAGACGTAATCAAGGATAAGGAGGTGTGATGGATGGCACGCTCTCAAAAGAAGGGACCCTATGTCGATGTCAAACTTCTAAGAAAGATTAGAATGCTCAATGAGAGTGGTGAAAAGAAGATCATTAAGACTTGGAGCAGATCTTCGACGATAGTACCAGAAATGGTCGGTCACACGATAGCAATTCATAATGGCTTGAAGCACATCCCGGTTTATATAACTGAGAACATGGTAGGACACAGACTTGGTGAGTTTGCACCGACTAGAAGATTTGGTGGCCATGCAGAAAAGAAAGCTGCTACAAAAGGCCAGGTGCAATAGGGAGGGAACAAAGATGAGTGTAGAAAACGGTACGAAGAGGCCCAAGAGATCTGTTCAGTATAGACAAAATGCCACAGAAGATAAAACTAATGAAGTGAGAGCCGTTGGGCGTTATTTGAGATCTTCACCAAGAAAGATAAGAGCAGTGATAAATGCAATTCGAGGTAAAGATGTTGCCCAAGCCTTTCAGATACTTGAGATGTCACCAACTAAAGCTGCAAGACTTGTAGAAAAGGTTCTAAAGTCTGCGGTAGCAAATGCCGAAAACAATGCTAAACTTAGTGCTGATACGCTGTACGTTTCTCGCTGTTTTGTTGATGACGGGCCACGTTTGAAAAGAGTATGGCCACGTGGTCGAGGCAGAGCTGATATAATTCAAAGACGGATGTCTCATATTACTGTAGCAGTAAAAACTAAAGAAAACTTAGAGAGGTGATACGGTGGGTCAGAAAGTACATCCCAGAGGGTTTAGACTTGGTGTTAGTGCTGATTGGCAAGCTAGATGGTTCAACCAGAAAAATTATGGAACATGGTTGAAAGAAGACGAGTACATCAGAAAAGAAATCAAGGCAGTTTATAACCAAGCTGGTATCAGCGAAATTTTTATAGAAAGACCTGACAATGAGAGTGTTACAGTCACAATAAAAACAGCAAGACCTGGAGTAATAATAGGTAAGAAGGGTGCAGAGATAGGTAAGCTCAGAGAAGACCTTGAAAAGAGCTTAAATAGGCGTGTCATTGTGAACGTAGAAGAAATCAAAACGCCCGAGACTGATGCACAATTGGTGGCAGAAAATATTGCAAGCAGGATAGAAAAAAGGGCTTCCTACAAGCGAGCCATGAAACGTGCTTTGTCTGACGCTTTTAGAAAAGGTGCCGTTGGCATGAAAGTAATGGTATCTGGCAGGCTAGCGGGTGCTGAAATAGCAAGGCGCGAATGGTATCTGAGCGGTAGATTGCCACTTCAAACAGTTAAAGCCGTCGTTGACTATGGTACCGCTACCGCTATGACAAAGTATGGGACCATAGGTATTAAGGTGTGGATATACAAAGGAGATGCGCAGATTTAGTACAAGGAGGTTTTCGAAATGTTGATGCCTAAGAGGGTTAAATACAGAAAGCAACAGCGTGGGCGAATGCGAGGTCAAGCAAAAGGTGGTACGACAGTTGCCTTTGGTGATTGGGGTCTGAAAGCACTCGCTCCAGCATGGATTACATCGCAGCAAATAGAGGCCTGTCGTATTGCAATAATGAGAGTTATGAAAAAGAGCGGAAAACTCTGGATAAGGGTTTTTCCAGACAAACCTTATACCAAGAAACCAGCGGAAACAAGACAAGGTAAAGGAAAGGGCAATGTAGAAGGATGGGTTAGTGTCGTGAAACCAGGAAAGATAATCTTTGAAATAGGTGGTGTGGAAGAAGCTGTTGCAAAGGAAGCCTTAGCATACGCTGCGAGTAAATTACCTATACCGACGAAAATAATCTCTCGTTCTCACATCGGAGGTGAGGCTGTATGAAAGCGGCCGAGATCCGAAACTACACCGATGATGAACTGAAAAGGATGCTAGATGAAAAAAAGAAACAACTGATGGATTTGAGATTTCAGCATGCCATGGGTCAGCTTAGAAACACTGCGCAGATCGAGGAAGTGAGGCGTGATATAGCAAGAATTAGAACAATCCTTCGTGAAAGAGAACTTGGAGTAAGGAGGTAAACAATTATGGCAAAGAAACGACTCACGGGTATCGTTGTTAGTGACAAGATGGATAAAACAGTTGTAGTGAAGGTAACCAGGAAGTTTGAACATCCCAAGTACAAGAAACACATTGAGAAGTCAAAAAAATATCACGCACACGATGAACATAAAGAATGCAAGATTGGCGACTTGGTTGTTATTGAGGAAACAAGACCCCTCAGTAAAACGAAAAGTTGGCGGGTTGTCAAAGTATTGAAAAAAGAAGTGATAACTGAGGAAATACCCGATACCGAGGGGAGTGAAAGGATATGATCCAGGTAGAGAGTTATCTTGATGTTGCTGACAACTCAGGGGCTAAGAAACTGAGAGTTATAAGAGTAATGGGTGGTTTCCACAAAAAATATGGAACTATCGGAGATGTAGTTGTTTGTTCAGTCAGAGATGTGGTACCTAATACTGCCATCAAGAAGGGTGAGGTAGTGAAGGCAGTAATAGTTAGAACAAGAAAACCCGTTAAGAGACCAGACGGTACCTATATCAGGTTTGATGATAATGCAGCCGTTTTGATTGACAAATTTAATGAGCCACGTGGAACACGTGTCTTCGGCCCAGTAGCAAGAGAGATACGTGAAAAAGGTTATATGAAGATAATCTCGCTTGCTCCTGAGGTGCTTTGAGAGGTGAGTGATGGTGAAGATAAGAAAAGATGATCTTGTACAGGTAATATCTGGAAAGGATAAAGGGAAGAGGGGAAAGATTCTCAAAGTAATCCCCAAGGAAAATAAGGTGCTTATCCAAGGAATAAATATTGTAAAGAGACACCAGAGGCCTATCCCGCAACTCAGGGAAGGTGGAATTATAGAACGAGAGGCACCTATCTACGCTTCTAAAGTGATGATTGTGTGTCCCAGTTGTGACAGACCAACTCGCGTTGGCGCAAAGTTTCTTGAAGACGGAACGAAGGTCAGAGTTTGCAAAAAGTGCGGCGAGGTTATAGATAAAGCGTGAGGAGGAATCCAAAGATGGGTACTCAGTACATCCCACTGAAAGAGAAATATGAGAAAGAAGTTATACCGAAAATGATCAAAGAGTTTAGTTATAAGAACATACATCAAGTTCCAAAAATCGAGAAGATAGTTATAAACATGGGAATTGGTGAGGGTTCCAGAAATGCTGATCTCTTGAACAGGCACATGAAGGAACTGGCAGCTATAACTGGACAAAAACCTGTCATTACAAAAGCCAAAAAGAGTATTTCGAATTTCAAAGTGAGAAAGGGTATGAACATTGGTTTGAAGGTAACGCTACGGGGTTTGAGAATGTGGAATTTTTTGTACAAACTTGGAAATATCGTACTACCAAAGGTGAGAGACTTCAGGGGTCTCAATCCAAACTCATTTGATGGGCGTGGGAACTACAGTTTCGGATTGACAGAACAGTTTGTCTTTCCTGAGATCACCCCTGATCAATCCCCGAGGACACAAGGAATGGACATTATCATCGTCACTACAGCGAAGACTGACGCTGAAGCTCTTAGGTTGCTTGAACTTTTAGGATTACCTTTCAAGCATTGAGAGGAGGTATTTGATGCCGAGAAAAGGGATCATAGAGAGATGGAAAAGGCCAAAAAAGTTTAAGGTCCGTGAATATACAAGATGCTCAATATGTGGACGACCCAAGGCAGTTTATCGTGAATTCGGCTTGTGCAGAGTTTGCTTCAGGAAAATGGTTCTCGAGGGCAAACTCCCTGGTGTGAAAAAAGCAAGCTGGTAAGGGAGGGAGAATAATGTGGAGTGACCCGATAGCTGACATGCTCACGAGAATAAGGAATGCAAACGTTGTCTTCAAAGAATATGTAGATATTCCTGCTTCGAATATGAAAAAAGCAATATGCGAAATCTTAAAACGCGAGGGTTTCATCCAAGATTACAAGTACATAGAAGATGGGAAACAAGGAATCCTCAGAATACATATGAAGTATAAAGGCCAAAGAAGAAGCAAAGAAAGAGTTATAAAGGGTATAGTCAGAGTTTCCAAACCTGGTAGACGACTTTACGTAGCGAAGGATGAAATTCCAAAGGTGAAGAATGGCATTGGTATAGCTATTCTCACAACTTCAAAAGGTGTGCTTAGCGACAAAGAAGCCAGAAGTCTTGGAGTTGGAGGAGAGGTTATCGCCTATATTTGGTAGGAGGTGAAGGACATGTCAAAGTTGGGGAAAAAACCGATACTGATACCCAAAGGTGTTCAAGTTCAGATAGAAGGCAATACTATAACAGTCAAGGGTCCAAAAGGAACTCTGTCAAGGAACTTCCCACAGTTTGTGAAGGTAAACCTTGAAGACAATAAGATACTTGTAGAACAAAATGAGGCGACTATTGTTCGCAAGTCTCAGAGAAAGATCCTTAAGACTTATCAAGGAACCTATTGGTCATTGATAAGAAACATGGTTCAGGGCGTAACAAAGGGTTTTGAGAAGCAACTTGAAATACTCGGGGTAGGATACAGGGCACAGATGCAGGGAAACAAACTATCACTTCAAGTAGGGTATACTCATCCTATAGTTCTTGAACCGCCTGCGAATGTAACAGTCGAAACTCCTGCACCGAATGTCATAATTGTAAAAGGTATTGATAAGCAGACAGTTGGGCAGTTCGCTGCGCAGGTAAGATCGTGGCGAGAAGTTAATGTGTACAGTGGCAAGGGTATCAAGTACAAAGATGAATTGATAAGACACAAGGAAGGTAAGAAAAAATAAAGGGGGCATCTAGTGTGATTAAAAAACAGGATAGAAGATCACAAAGGATTAGAAGACACTTGAGAATAAGGAAGAAAATCTTTGGTACTGCCGAAAAGCCAAGGTTGTCAGTCTTTAAAAGCCAGAGACATATTTATGTGCAGTTAATAGATGACACAAAGGGTCACACAATTCTCTCGGCATCTACACTTGACCCAGAGCTGAGACAAGAGATAGCTAAGACATACAACAAAGAGGCAGCGAAAAAAGTAGGAAAACTAATTGCCCAAAGAGCTCTATCCAAGGGTATAAATCAAGTAGTTTTTGATCGCGGGGGGTTCAAGTACCATGGAAGAATC
This sequence comes from uncultured Pseudothermotoga sp., assembly GCA_937995655.1. Taxonomy (GTDB): domain Bacteria; phylum Thermotogota; class Thermotogae; order Thermotogales; family DSM-5069; genus Pseudothermotoga_B. Next base: position 199,642 of record CALKJI010000005.1, read on the forward strand.
AAGGAACTCGCCGATGCAGCAAGAGAAGTCGGACTGAAGTTCTGAGGAGGTGTGCAAGAGAATGGACGAGATTCTTGAGGAAGAATTGATAAAGAAAGAATCAGAGGAGTTTGAGGAACGTATTGTTGAAATAAAACGCACGGCAAAGGTGACAAAGGGCGGAAAGACCCTCAGCTTTAGAGTTCTTGCTGTCGTTGGAAATAGGAAAGGCAAAGTGGGTGTAGGTTTAGGGAAAGCAAGAGAAGTACCTGATGCGATTAGGAAGGCAATAAGTGCAGCTCGATCATCAATTATAGACGTTCCATTGCACAAAAATACCATACCCCACGAGGTTATTGGAAAACAAGACGCATCAAAAGTACTTCTCAAACCTGCCGCTCCTGGAACCGGAATTATTGCGGGCAGTACGGTCAGGGCTGTTGTTGAACTGGCTGGCATACAGAATATTCTGACAAAGTCTCTGGGTTCATCAACAGCAGTTAATTTGGCTCTCGCGACTCTCAATGGTCTTAAGGCTCTGGTTTCACCTGAAAAGGCAGCTAAGCTTAGAGATATAACAATAAGCCAAGTCCTGCATGGGAACAGGAAGGAGGTCTGAGGATGTCAAAGCTTGTAATTGAATTGATCAGAAGTCCCGTTGGATATAAATATGATCAAAGGCAGACAGTGAAAGCTCTCGGTTTGAGGAAGCTGCATGACAAGGTTGTCAAACAGGACAATCCTCAGATCAGGGGAATGATAAATAAGGTTAGACACCTTGTAAAAGTTGAAGAACTCCAGAAAGAGGAGGAGTGAAGGATGTTAAAATTGCACGATCTTAAGCCTACCCCTGGCTCTGTTAGGGAACCTAAGAGAGTTGGTCGAGGAATTGGGTCCGGACTTGGTAAGACAGGAGGAAGAGGTCACAAAGGTCAGAAATCAAGAGGTTCTGGAAAGGTCCATTTGTGGTTAGAAGGCGGACAAACGCCGTTACACAGAAGGCTACCGAAGGTTGGTTTCAAGAGCTTCACACACAAAAATTATGCGATAGTTAACATAAGATCTCTCGAAGAAAAATTCGAGGCGAACGAAGAGGTCACACCTGAGAGTCTCATCAGGAAAGGCTTGGTAAAGAACATAAAAGATGGCATCAAAATACTTGGAAGTGGTGAACTAACAAAACCTTTGGTTGTCAGAGCACATGCATTTAGTGAGACCGCCAAGAAGGCAATAGAGATGGTTGGTGGTAAGACAGAGGTGATATAGTGTGTGGAAAGCATTGCAGAATGCCTTCAAGATACCAGAATTACGGGATAGGATTCTTTTCACGATTGCTGTATTAGTAGTTTTCAGGCTTGGCGTTTACATTCCTATACCTGGAATAAACATTCAAGCTTGGGGTGAAGCTTTCAAAAGATTCGGTGAAGGTGCCGCTGGAGGTATACTGAGCTTTTATGATGTTTTTACAGGAGGCGCCTTGGAGAATTTTTCCATCTTTGCAATGAGCGTGACTCCTTATATAAATGCTTCGATTGTTTTACAACTTCTGTCATCTGTTATACCCAAACTTCGCGATATTTTACGTGAGGGCGAAGAAGGCAGAAAGAAATTTGCGGCCTATACTCGGAACCTGACAATAGTCCTTGGCGGTTTTCAATCATTCATAGTTTCATTCAGCTTGGTGAGACAAAGTCCAGATATCGTTGCTTATGGACTGAACCCACTTTCTTTTGTTATGATTTCAACTATTACTATGTTGGCTGGTACGATGTTCTTGCTTTGGCTTGGTGACAGAATCACTGAACGAGGCATAGGAAATGGAATATCTATACTGATTTTTGCTGGTATTGTTGCAAGATATCCTAACTATTTCGCCAGAATACTTTTGGGAAGACTTAACATTTTTGGATGGATCTTTCTTATAGCTGTTGCCTTGATCACTGTGGCTGGCATCATATATGTACAACAGGCAGAAAGGCGTATAACCATTCAATATGCAACGCGAGTAACGGGTAGGAGAGTCTATGGCGGCGCCTCTACCTATATCCCTGTAAAGGTGAATCAAGGAGGAGTCATTCCAATAATCTTTGCGAGTGCAATCTTGATGATTCCTGCCGCTGTTGCTCAGATGGCTGGTTGGGATCTCCTTAGACGTCTTCTGGGACCAGGTAGCGCTTTGTACATCATACTGTATGGTGTAATGGTTTTCTTCTTCACTTATTTTTACAGCGTTGTTGTTTTTGATCCACATGATGTTTCAGAAAATGTGAGAAAATATGGTGGGTTCATACCTGGTATAAGACCTGGCAAGCCAACAGAGGATTACATCCAAAAGATAGTCAACAAAGTGACTTTTATGGGAGCCGTTTTCTTAGTTGCTATTGCGCTCTTACCACATCTTGTGCAGGGCGTTACAAAGGTGGATATAGTCATCGGAGGAACATCCACACTGATCGCCGTTGGTGTCGCTCTTGATGTCTTACAGCAAATGGAAGCACACCTGATCATGAGGCACTACGAGGGCTTTATCAAAAAAGGAAGGATAAAGGGAAGATGAGAATAGTTCTGCTTGGAGCACCAGGTGCAGGAAAAGGAACGCTCGCCAAAGATCTGATAGATTATTTTAAGATCCCTCACATATCTACGGGAGATATGTTCAGGGAAGCTGTGGCTGCTGGCACGGAGTTGGGGCGTAAGGTTAAAAACATCTTAGAATCTGGATTACTTGTACCAGACGATATTGTTATTCAAGTTGTTGAAGAGAGGTTGAAAAAAGGAGACTGTCAAAAAGGTTTTGTATTTGACGGCTACCCAAGAACAGTTCCACAAGCCATTGCATTGGATGAGATCTTATCTAAGATGTCGGCAAAATTAGATGCGGTAATTTATTTAGAGATCAGCGAGCAAGCCGTTGTTAAAAGACTAACAAGTAGAAGAGTGTGCCCAAGATGCGGAAGAATTTATAACATGATTTCAATGCGGCCCAAGAATGATGAACAATGCGACGATGATGGTACAAAACTTATAATCAGAGATGATGACAAAGAAGAAGTTGTTAGAAAACGCTATCGACTATATGTTGAAATGACGCAACCCTTGGTGAATTACTACCAAGATAAAAATATTTTAATTCGTGTAAATTCAGAGATCGATCATCAAGATTTAGCAGATCGAGTTATCCAAACTTTGGAAAAGGTGAGACCTTGATCAGAATCAAGTCTGAAATCGAAGTAGAGCGAATGTCTAAAGCTTGCCACGCAGTCGGAATTGTGCTTAAGGAAATAAAAAATTTTATTGTCGAGGGAGCAACTGCTTACGACATTGAAGATTTTGTCCTAAAAAGATTCAGAGAATTGAACGTGAAACCTGCTTTCAAAGGATACAGAGGATACAAATATGCAACTTGCGTTTCTGTAAATGAAGAAATTTTACACGGAGCCCCTTTAAAAAGTAAGGTCTTTAAAAAGGGAGATATAGTTTCTGTGGACTTAGGTGCCATATACGATGGTCTTTACGGCGATGCGGCCGTGACGTACTGTGTTTCAGATACTGACGAAGTTGGTAAAAAATTGATGATGGTCGGGCACGAAGCTTTGAACAGAGCTATATCAGTTGCAAGGGATGGCGTAAGAATTGGTGATATTTCCCATACCATACAGAGTTTTGTTGAAGCAAATGGGTTCAATGTCATCAGAGACTATGTGGGACACGGCATAGGAAGACTGTTGCATGAAGAACCCGAGATACCAAATTATGGCAAGCCTGGAACTGGCGTGAGAGTAGTATCGGGCATGACTTTAGCAATAGAGGTTATGATCTGTGAAGGTGATTGGCAAGTATCAACACTCGATGATGGATGGACTGTAGTAATGGCTGATGGAAAGAGAAGTGTTCATTATGAACATACTATTTTGGTTACTGATACACAGGCAAGGGTTTTGACAGAACTTTGATGAGGTGGTGAAATGCCCAAGGAAGATGTTATCAAGATGGAGGGGACGATTACAGAAGCAAGGAGAAATGCAACCTTTGTTGTGGAACTTGACAATGGACACAAAATATTGGCGCAGATTTCTGGAAGAATGAGAAAAAATTTCATCAGGCTTTTTCCAGGAGACAGAGTAGTTGTTGAGCTTTCTATATACGACCTTTCCAAAGGACGTATTGTCTATAGGAAGAAGTTAGACAAAAAGGGAGAAGAAGAAGATGTCGAAAGGAGCTGATTAAATATGAAAGTGAGATCTTCTGTTAAAAAAAGATGTGAGCATTGCCAGGTTGTTCGACGAAGAGGTCGTGTTTTGATCATCTGCAAGGCGAACCCAAAACATAATCAGAAGCAGGGTTGAAAGCAAGGAGGGAACTAAATGGCGCGCGTAATGGGTGTAGAATTGCCAGGAAATAAAAAATGCTTTGTTGCCTTGACTTATTTGTATGGTGTTGGTAAAACAAGGGCCTTTGAGATCCTAAAGAATACAGGTGTTGATCCAGATAAGAGGGTAAAAGATCTAACAGATGAAGAAGTGAGCAAGATAACAAAGTTCATACAGGACCATTACAAAGTCGAAGGTGAACTCAAAGCAGAAGTGAATAGAAACATCAAGAGATTGATTGATATTGGTTGTTACAGAGGATGGAGGCACAAACTCGGATTGCCTGTGAGAGGTCAGAGAACACGCTCCAACGCCAGGACAAGAAAAGGTCCAAGGCCAAGCAGAATAAAGACTAAGAAGAAAAAAGAACAAACTGTTTGATATAGGGAGGAATAACTATGGCAAAAAGATCCGAAGGAAGGAAAAAAAGAAAGATCTTAACAGACAGGGGAATCGTTCACATAAAATCTACATTCAACAATACGATTGTAACTCTTTCAGATGCTGATGGTTCTGCAATCATCTGGGCCAGCAGTGGCACAGTAGGTTTCGAAGGCACGCGCAAAGGTACACCATACGCAGCACAACTTGCAGCCGATAAGGTTGCTAAAGAGGCTTTAAGACTTGGTATAAAACGCGTGGACGTATTGGTCAAAGGGCCTGGGCCTGGCCGTGAAGCAGCCATCAGAACACTTCAAGCGGCAGGTCTTGAGGTGGACAGTATAAAAGACGTAACACCGATACCGTTCAATGGTTGCAGACCAAAGAAGAAACGCCGAGTTTGAGGGAGGGAATGAGATGGCAAGATATACTGGACCAGATTGCAGATTGTGTCGTAGAGAAGGTATGAAACTTTACTTAAAAGGTGAAAGATGTTTTACCGATCATTGCCCCTTTGACAGAAGGTCCTACGCCCCGGGAGACCATGGACGTCAACGTGGAAAACTTTCACAGTACGGTACTCAGCTGCGAGCAAAACAGGTGATGAAGAGGATATACGGTATTGTGGAGCGGCAATTCGAGCGGTACTTTCAAAAAGCCTTGAGGATGTCGGGGGATACACGAGAAAATCTTGTCAGACTTGTTGAATCTCGTGTTGACAATACGGTCTACAGAATGGGGTTTGCCATTAACAGAAAGCAGGCAAGACAGTTGGTGACGCATGGTCACTTTTTAGTCAATGGTATGAAAATCGATGTCCCATCATACAGATTGAAGCCTGGCGATGTAGTAGAGGTAAGTGAAAAGAGTAGATCTTTGAATGTTATTAGGCAGGCAGTAGAAACATCGAAAGATAGAACTAAAGTGCCTTGGATTGAAGTTGATGCCGATTCTTTCAGAGGAACATTCGTTAGATTTCCCAATCTCGAGGAGGTAACCGACCTACCTGTGGATATTCAAGCGATAGTTGAGTTCTATTCGAGGTGATCTGTGTGATCGAATACGTAGTTCCTAAGAAGCTTAGGATCGAAGAAGAACGAGCCGAAGCAGAATATTATTATGCAAGGTATGTTTTATCTCCAATGGAGAAGGGTTACGGCACAACAATTGGTAACGCCTTGCGACGTATCTTACTGTCATCAATTCCATCTGTTGCCATCGTCGGAGTGAAGTTCATAAAGCCTGAGAAATATCACGAATTCGACACGCTCCCTGGTGTGAAAGAAGACATTCTTGAAATTATTCTGAACCTCAAAAGGGTCCAGCTGAGAGCGGAGGTACCAGTAAGAGAGAAAGTGAGAATGACCGTCGAAAAGAAAGGTCCTGGCACTCTAACGGCTGCTGATATAAAGGTGCCAGCCGGTTTTGAGGTGGCAAATCCTTCGTTAAAAATAGCAACACTTGGTGAAGAAGCCGATCTTCTTTTTGAGCTGTATGCCCAGGCGGGTAAAGGATTCGTGCCAGCGAATGAGCTGGATGAACATCCTGAGATCGGCTGGATACCAATCGATGGAGTTTTTTCGCCTGTGATGAAAGTCAACTTCAAAGTTGAGAGTGCAAGAGTAGAGAAGAGAACCGACTATGACAAGATGGTTCTTGAGATCTGGACAAAGAAGACAATTTTTCCTAATGAAGCACTGAAAAGAGCGGTTGAGATACTGACAAATCATCTGCAGATCATATCCGAAAGTTTACCGGAAGGCATTGCGCCACTGACGACCGAATTCGTTTCTATATCACAGGAAGAATTAAAACCCGAGCAGGAGATAAGTGAAGAAGAGGCATTGTACTCAAGAAAGATAGACGAGTTGGAGCTTACAATAAGATCTCTCAACTGTCTTAGAAGAGACAAGATTGAGACTATAGGAGATCTCATGAAGAGATCGGAAGAAGATCTTCTGAAGATCAAGAATTTTGGTCCCAAGTCTTTGGATGAAGTCAAGCAAAAACTCATGGAGAAATTTGGTCTCACGCTCAAAAAGGGAGGCTGATTTATGAGACACAGAATGCTAAGAAATCATATAGGAACTTACGGTAGTCATACACGCTCTTTGTTGAAGAATCAAATGAGGGAGTTGGTTGAGCACAAGAGTATTGTGACGACTGTAACTAAGGCCAAGGTTGTTCAGAAAGCTTTCGAAAAACTTATGACAAAAGCCGTAAAAGCTGCAAAAGCTGACAAAGCGGAAAGTGTTTCTTTAAGAAGGCAAATAGATTATTATCTTTGCGATAGAAAGCTCACAAACAAACTTGTAGACGAGATCGCTAAATCGACAGACAAGGCCAGTGGGTTCACCAGAATGGTCCGAATTGGTAGAAGGCGTGGAGATGCCTCCGAAATGGTTTTGCTTCAAATAATTGAAAAACAATAGAAAATCCCCCTTACTGGGGGGTTTGCCTTTTCAGTGAATCTCTTGACTAAAAGATGTTTATCTGGTAAATTTTAGTTGTAACCTCTTTTATTAGATTCCCAACCCTGTTTAGTGCCCTTTACTTCTTTTGTGCTTGGTGTTATATCCGATTTGGAGGTGTTCTTCTTGGTTAATAATGAACAAGAAAAAAGTGAGCATGTTACTGTAAAAATTGATGATTTGGAACGCATGACGATCAGAGAGTTGTACGACTTAGCCAAGAAATATGATATACCGCGGTACACAACTTTGAGAAAACGTGATCTCATCTTTTCGATACTTGAAGCCCAAGCGAAATCTCATGGTCTGTTTTTTGGGACAGGGGTCTTGGAAATCCTCCCTGATGGGTATGGATTTCTTAGAAGTGGGGACAACTTACTGCCCAGTGCAAATGATATTTACATATCACAGTCTCAGATAAGAAAATTCAACTTGAACACTGGAGATATAATATCTGGCATTATCAGGCCGCCAAAGGAAAGTGAAAAATTCTTTGCAATGATAAAGATCGAGGCTGTGAATTTCAGACCTCCAGAGGCAACAAGCGAAAGAGTGAATTTTGAGAATTTGACCCCTGATTATCCAAGAGAACGCTTTGTACTTGAAACATCCAGGGATGTTCTTTCAACCAGATTGATTGATATTTTCGCACCTGCTGGTAAAGGTCAGCGTGGTATGATAGTGGCTCCGCCGAAAGCTGGTAAAACTACATTGCTAAAGGAAATAGCAAATGGGATAGCCTCAAATCATCCAGAGACGCATAGAATTGTGCTTCTTATTGACGAAAGACCCGAAGAAGTAACGGACATACGTGAATCGGTGAACGCACAAGTTATCGCTGCCCCATTTGACATGGCACCTGACAAACAGATAAAGATCGCTGAATTAACATTAGAAATGGCGAAAAGGCTGGTTGAATATGGCCACGATGTTGTTATCCTGCTAGACAGCTTGACCAGGCTTGCGAGAGTCTACAACATACAGGTACCACCCAGTGGAAAGTTGTTGAGTGGTGGTGTCGACCCAGCGGCTCTTTACAAACCAAAACACTTTTTCGGTGCCGCACGAAGCACTCGAGAGGGTGGTAGTCTTACAATCATAGCAACAGCTCTGATTGAAACTGGCTCTAAGATGGACGAAGTGATCTTTGAGGAATTCAAAGGCACTGGCAACATGGAATTAGTCTTATCAAGACAGCTTGCCAATAAAAGGATCTTCCCAGCTATCAATCTTCAACTCTCTGGCACTCGTAAGGAAGAATTGTTGTTAAGTGAAGATATGTTGAAAAAAGTGTGGATACTCAGAAGAGTCTTGAGTGGCATGACAGAAGAAGAAGGCTTGAACTTTATTTTAAGGAAAATTCAAGAGACAGAGTCAAATGAAGATTTTCTTGCTCTAATTGATCAGCAGAAGGTAAAATATTAGACGGAGGTAGAGATTTTGTATGTAATCGGAGTAGATCTTGGAGGAACAAATTTCGCAGTTGGACTTGTTGATGAATCTGGAAAGATTATCGCTCGAAGTCAAGGAAAGACAAAGGTAGATGACGGCCCACAAGTCGTTGCTAAGAGATTGGCTGAGGCAGTGAATGAGGTACGAAAAGGTGCTGAGGTATCAGCTGTAGGAATTGGTTCTCCTGGTAGCATAGATCACAACAAAGGTGTCGTAAGATTTTCTCCGAACTTCCCAGGGTGGCACGACTTTCCTTTGGCTGAAGAGGTGAAAAAATATACTAATCTTGAAATCTACGTTGAGAACGATGCAAATGCTTATGCCCTGGGGGAACATACCTTTGGAGTAGGGCGTGGTTGTGACCATCTTGTTTGCCTTACGCTCGGAACGGGTATAGGCGGAGGAGTGATAACACACGGAGTTCTTTTGAGGGGTAGTACCGGAATAGGTGCCGAGTTAGGGCATATGAACGTGCTGCCCAATGGCCCCAAATGCGGTTGTGGGTCAAATGGATGTCTTGAAGCTCTTGCCTCAGCGACTGCAATGAAGAAGTTTGTTCTTGATGGATATCCAAGACACATGAATTCGTCGCTCTTTGAGCAAAAGAAGCCAGATCAAATTACACCGAAGGATATTTTTGAACATGCAAAGATGGGTGATCATTTTGCATTGAGTATCTTCGATAGGGTCGTTAACGCTATAGCTGTAGCTGTGGGCAGTTTGGTCAATATATTCAATCCGCAACTGATCATTCTCGGCGGAGGCATAGCAAGTGCTGGAGAGTTTCTACTCAACCCTATTGTTGAGAGGTCAAGAGATTATGTTTTACCAACGATGCTAGGGACTTACCAACTCAAACTGAGTGAGTTGGGCAAAGATGCTGGAATTTTGGGAGCAGCCTCGATTGTTGTTGAAAGGATGAGGAAGATGTGAATATTTTGCTCATATCGGATCTACACGTGCCTACCAGGTTAGCCACTTTGCCCAAGGAACTCTTACATCTGGCTCAGAAGGTTGATTCAGTTTTTGTTGCCGGTGATTTTGTCGACCTACAAACAGTTTTAGCTTTGCAAAATGCTTCCAGACAGTTTTACGCAGTTCACGGCAATATGGATGACATTGAAGTGAAGGACTATCTTCCATCAAAGATGTTATTTCAAATTGAGCAGCTGAAGATTGGTATGTGTCACGGTTGGGGATCACCTCAACAGATCCGCGAAAGGATTCTTTCCACCATCCATGAAAAACCTGACATTCTATTCTACGGTCATACTCACAAAATTGATGACTCTTTTCTCGGCTCCGTGCGGTTCATAAATCCAGGCTCATTCTGTGATGATAGGAGTTTTGCGCTGGTGGAATTATGTGGCAATCAAGTGAAGATAGAATTCAAGAGATTGTAGATGAAATTCTACAGGACATAAGGGCTACAGTACCAGGTAGGTTGTTAGTGGCTTTTTCTGGTGGTGAAGACAGCTCGCTTGTAGCCTTTCTTTGTAAACGAGCCCTTGGCAAGGACAGAGTTACACTCGTGACGGTCAATTGGGGTCCTTTTACATACAGTACTGCAAGGAGTGGCGTCATCGAAGTAGCAAAAAATCTTGATCTTGATTTAATATTCGTGGATGGATCTTTGAGACAATCTGAAGTTTGGCGTCACGGACCGAGTTGCAATCTGTGTACCAGATTTGCGAAACTTCAATCTGTACTTGATGTGGATCCTCTATCATATGTCGCTACTGGATCAAATCTTTCAGACAGTTGGGGACAGAATGGGATAAAGATCAATGGCAGAATTTACTCACCTTTGATTAAACTTGACAAAAGAACTATTCGTCTATTACTTGAACACTTTGGTATTCAGCCGATGAAGATAGGGGAATCCAGCGTCCGAGAAGGTTGCAAGCTAAAACATCTTTTGAAGATGATGACGAATCCATCATATCACGGTAGAGCTGTCAGCAGCGCTAATGAAATTTTACTCTCCTTTTTAAGGGAAATCGATTACAACTCTGTACTAGCAAATGTAAAGATAGTTGGCCCTTTATCCAAAAATATTGCTCTGGTGAATGTATTACCTAATTTGAACGATTCTCAATCGAATGAAATTATTCGAAGACTCAGAGATATAGAAGTTATAGAAGAGATCCATGTCTTGAAAAATCCCATCAAACTGAAAATTTTGGCAAACCCGGGTTTGTTCAATGATCCGATGGCGAGGCTAAGGGTTTTTGAAGGATTCATTGAAAAAGATTTCGCTGTTCCTATCTCTGCTGAGTGGTATAAATCTTCCAATCATCGTTTGAGGACTTTTCAAGTATTAGGTTTTGAATATGAAAATCCATGAGATTTTCGGCAAAATCAAAGATAAACCGGTTTTAGTAATAGTTCCTACAGAACACGAAGCACAGTCATTGGCAGCGCAGTTGAAGGCAAGGTATTTTCCTTCTCATGATGTCTTCCCTTTTGAAGATATACCTGTTTCTTTTTCAGTGAGAAAAAATCGTATAGAAACGCTATGGGAACTGGCGAATGGTTCAAGGATCATTGTAGTTACGACGCTTCATGCGCTCAGCAGAAAAACGTTTTCTTGTGATCAATTAAAAACTATTGCAAGAATTCTAAGAGTTGGAGATGAATTTCGAAATTTTCAGGAATTCTTGTTCAAGATTGGTTATGAAAGAACTTTTCTTGTGAGGAGTCAAGGTGAATTCTCCGTAAGAGGTAATATAGTCGATTTCTTTGGCCCTCTTTACAATAGACCAGTTAGAATTGAGACCTTTGGTAACAAGATCGAGGATATCAGATTTTTTGATGTGATTTCTCAACGTTCTGTGGAGACTTTGAACCAGGTAGTGCTGTTGCCTTGTCGTGAATACGTCGGTGCTATTCATTCCTTCGATACAGTTCCGGGAAAGGCCGGATCTAATTCCACCATCTTTGATTACGCCTCTTTTAATACTTTCATCGTTCATTTTGAAAAATGCCAGGAGGAATTTGCCAAAAGAGAGAGAGAAAGTAGGGAGATTCTTCAGAATGATTTGATCGACGAATATGTGACCCATTCCCAAGTAACATTAGCAGAGTTGATCAAGCATATTGGGGAATTCACACCGTTAGAATTAGATCCTAAAACCTTAAAGGCAACTATAAGGATCTCTAGTATAGAAGAGTTGCCAATTTTAGACGAAGAGGAACTCAACGAAGGTGATTATGTTGTTCACAAAGACTACGGCATAGGATTCTATAAAGGTGTGGAAAGAATTCAGAATGCACTGGGTTTGAGAGAGTACATTGTCATAGGATATGAAGACTCCACAATATATGTTCCAGTCGAAAGGCTTAACAGAGTTCACAAGTATATTGGAGATATTCAAAACGTAAAGATAGACAGACTAAATTCTAAAAGCTGGACAAAGCGTGTTGAGAAGGTCAGACAAAATTTAAGAGAAAAGGTTGCTGAACTCATTCAAATATATATAAAAAGACAGCAAACAAAGGGACTGAGATTGGTTGGTGATGTAGAACTTGAAAGGGCATTTGCACAAACCTTTCCTTATGTGGAGACTCAAGATCAAGCCATGGCAATTGAGGAAGTCCTCAACGATTTAGCAAGCGATCAACCGATGGATAGACTTCTCTGTGGGGATGCCGGCAATGGAAAAACTGAGGTGGCGTTGAGGGCTGCCTTTAGGTCGGTAGTGTCTGGAAAACAAGTTGCTGTTTTGGTTCCGACGACGGTTCTGGGAAGGCAACACTACAAAGTTTTTAAAGAGAGAATGGAACCTTTTGGAATTCGTGTTGAGATCATAGATCGTTTTGTGAGTAAGACTCAAAAAGATAAAATTGTAGAGGAGCTGCGTGGTGGTAAGATAGATGTTATCATCGGTACCCATGCACTCTTGTCTAAAAGGATAAGTTTTTCAGATCTTGGACTTGCTATTATAGACGAAGAGCAGAATTTTGGAGTGCTACAGAAAGAAAAATTCAAGGCTATGAGAGTGAATGTCAATGTGCTCTCACTCAGCGCAACACCGATTCCAAGGACCCTTCATATGGCCTTGATTGGAATGAAAGATATGAGCGTTCTCAACACACCTCCTTTCGGCAGACTACCCGTTATCACATATGTTGTGAGGTATAGCGAATTACTCATCAGAGCAGCGATATTGAGAGAAGTTAATCGAGGAGGGCAGGTTATCTACGTACATAACAGAATACAAGAAATATATGATGTCTATGAAAAACTGAAAAAGATAGTTCCAGAGGTTAGAATCGTTGTTGCCCACGGTAGAATGGACTCACGAGAACTTGCAGAAGCGGTCAAGAGTTTTTATGAACATGAGTCTGATGTGATCTTATGCACTTCCATCTTAGAGAATGGAATCGATATTCCAAATGCAAACACATTAATAGTTAATGATTCATACCGATATGGACTGGCTCAGCTTTACCAACTTAGAGGTAGGGTAGGTCGTAGTGACAGACGAGCCTTTGCATATTTTCTTTATGATTTAGAACAAGGCGACTTGGCTACAAAAAGGCTCCAGGTTATAAAGCAGTTTTCAGGACCTGGAAGTGGATTACAAATTGCCATGAAAGATATGCAGATGAGAGGAATAGGCTCTGTTTTCGGTTTGGAACAACACGGCGATATAAATGAAATCGGACTAAATCTTTACATGGAACTCCTAAGCGAGCAATTGAGAGAGGCAAGGGGTGAATCAGTCATAGATCAGTATCATCAAATTGACACTGAAATAGAAGGTATACCAGGGGAGTTGATCATCCCTTCAGATTATATAGAGAATCCCATAGAACGTATGAGAATATATAGGAGATTAGCATCTTGTAAAAGCCCTGAAGAAGTTGATGATATCTTGTTTGAACTCAGAGATAGATTTGGCGATTGTCCTCAACAAGTCAAATTGTTGGGAGAAGTTCTAAAACTCAGGCTAGTAGCATATTTCAAAGGAATAAAGAAAATAAAATATGCAGAAAATGTGTTGGAAATTGTTAGTGAGAAACAGTTGAGTTTCAGAACAACTAACAAATATCTTTACAACGAAAGATTCGGGACTTATTACTTCTATAATGTAGAACCCAATGATATGGTTATTTACTTGAGAAAGTTACTTTCGTGAAACCACTTGGAACAGGTAATCATTGGCACTCTTGAACACAAATATGTCGGTTCGCTTTGATTTCTTTTGAGACAATTCGAGCACAAGATCTTTGTCCATTATCATGTATCTTTTAGCACTTCCAATTGGCACAGATCTGTAGTAGCCAACAAATTCAAGTTTTTCCAGATTTTGTTTGTAACGCATCAGAAAGATTTCCAAAGCTCGCAATGCTGTGTCGGTTTTAGGAAAAGGTGATGGTTTCAACCTCATAACTCTCAAGACAGGAAGATTTTTTTCTTTGATTTGCACCCTTATGGGATTTTGTTGTCCAGATCCAAGATCAGCAAAGTGAAGAACTTGTGATTTGACCAAGCATTGGAAGGATTCCATCTGATAAAGTCGGGGCCTAGAGATCTTGGGATGTATCGTTCCTTCACTCACCGAAACTGTTTTCATGCAATCAAGTGAACCGATCTGTACATTATGTTGGCTTTCTTCAAGCGATTTGATTGACAGATCCCTTTCCGGTAATCTTAGTTCTTTTATAAAGCAACAAAATGGACTCCAGTTTTCGTTTATGGTTATCGTAACCGGTAGATTCTTAACAGTGGGTGTGAATGGTTCTTGGACGCTATTGACTTTAATTATTCCCAACTCCATTTTTAGTGACTCAATCAACTGCCGGAAGATTTGCATATGTACTCAAGCGCTTTTTGAAGCCTCTGAAACGGTTCAAGAATATCGATTTCTTCTGCAAGTTGTTTCAGCCTTTCCAATTTCTCTTTGGTAATTTCTCTTGATGAAGAAATTCGAATGGCACTTGCTCCGAATTGGATAATACATTCATCTGTGCTTGACTGGTCGGTTTGTTCTACGGAAGGGATAGTCTGAACAACGAAGTAAGCGTTTTCTGATGAATTTGTCAAGATTGAGTTATCGGTGAAAACAATTTCAGGTTTATTTTCAATCTTTTTCAGAAGTGACTTTGCAATAACTTCAATGTTCAGATAACTCTCTAAAGACTTACCGTAGAGAATTCTCTGCAGGGGAGTTGGCACTATCGGATCAGTGTACTTGAATTCACAGGGTATACCCGATTCATCGACTATAAGTAAACCACCGATGTATTTATCGTCAATCTTTTTAACGGACAAATAGCCTATCATAACCGCACATCCAAAAGGAATCCCTTTTTCTCTTCCTTTTCTGGTTGCTGCTTTTTCTTACCAAAATAATATCCTCCAGAACCTCCACCACCTTCTTCGGTTGAGGTTTTCACAATCTTTTCTTCGATTTTGTTCTCCGGATTGACCATTCGCATTTGCTGTTCTGCCTGACCTATGATCTGTGATTTCATCAACTGACCGGCCGCTATTTGAGCATTGATACTCTGTGCAGCCGTTGAGGATATATCAGTTCCTTTCACAATCACTGTCTGAAGATCGATCGGAGTTATCATTTTCTTCCCCCAAGATGTATCTTTTAATTTTCAGTAGAGCGCTTGACAGTATCTGTGACACTCTTGACTCCGTTACTCCAATAATTAGACCGATCTCCTTCAAAGAAAGATCCTGCTCGAATCTTAACGACAGAACAAGCTGTTCTCGGGGCAGCAACGTTTTTATAGCCTCCGAGAGTTTTTCGGTAATTATTTCTTTAAAAGCAAACCGTGAAGGCTCATCCTGTTCACTCACATTATCGACAAATGAGTCAAAATCTTCATAAAGAAATTCGTCAAGTCTCAAAAGTTGCTTTCTGACAGTTTCATCAAGTGCCCTTTTCACTTCGTTGCTTGTCATACCTGTATGTAACGAAATCTCCTCTATAGTAGGGAACCTGTTTAACTCAGATTCAAGCTCGTATATTGCCTTTTCGACCTCCTTAACATTGTGTCTTAAATTTCTTGGCATCCAATCTATTCTTCTCAAATAATCGTACATTGCACCCTTAACTCTTTTGATTACAAAAGCATGCAAATTGGTGCCTCTCTTTGGATCATATCTTCGAATAGCTGACAAGAGTGCCAAGACACCTTCTTGGATTAAGTCATCCAACTCTACGTTTTTAGGTAAATGGTGAAGTAAATCCGATGCTATTCTTTTTACAGTGGGTAACATCTCTTTGATCATTTCTTCTTCGCTGGTTTTGTACACGACATCATCCTTTCTATATTTCGATGATTTGTACCGTCTCTCCTCCTCCCACCTTCCTCACCAACAATTTCCCACTCTCAATGTTGTATTCAATACTCCTTGCCCTATTTCCTCCTATATCTTCAGCTTTCACAGGAATATCGTAATACTTGAGCCAGTATTTCACAGCATCGGTGTTTTTCTTACCTATATTCATCGTTCCAGAATCAAACATAGCAGCTCCTCCAGCGATCTTGGCTTCGATTCTTGACTGAGAAGCCCCCATCTCAAGAAGTTTTTCAACCAGATATTTGACAGCTGCGTCGGCATACTTTCCTGGATTCTTGACATTTCTGTCTGAACTCTCCGGCAACATCACGTGAGCCATGCCACCTACTCGTGCCATGGGATCTCTCATACAAACACCAACACAAGAGCCCAACCCGAGCGTAACGATCACGGCTGGATTTTTCTCGACAGCAACTTCTCCGATTCCGATTATTATCTTTTTTACCATCAAAGTCCCACCTTCGAAAATATTTTATCAAGAGCACCCTTACCAGGTATCAAAAACATTTGTGAAGTTGCCGATTTGACTTCGTCGACACTCAGTTCAGTCTCAACAAATATAGCTTCATCTTCATAATTTGCACTCGCCAAAATGGCCTCTGAAACGATGGCAACCAACATATCTATGCTCAGTTCGGGAGGAAGGGGATCCAGATAAAGCTGTGTGAATTCCGCAAGGGCCGTAATATACGAACCACACATGATATTACCGATTTCCTTTAAAGCCGAAGCTGACATTTCATCCAGCTGTGTTATATCTTCGCAAGGACTACCAAGAAGATCGGTTAAAATTCTTTTGCCCGCCTGTCTATCAAGAATCAATAGAACATCAAGCTCTGCGTCACCTCTTACAACCATTCTTATGCCTATTACAATATCCTCAGGTTGCGGGAAAATGAATACGATTTTCTCTATGGGGACAATCTCAGCATTTGGTACTGTTATCTCTATCTTCTTTCCTGTAAGTGTTGACAGAGCAGTTGCGGCGTTACCAGTACCAATATTGCCAATTTCTTTGAGAAGATCAAGTTGTTTTTCCGTTAGCTGCATCTTACGCCTCCTCTCTGTTCGATGTTTTTCTCATCTTAAGTTCTTGCTGAAAAACAAAGACTACCAATGCCCTTTCTAAATCCGGGGCGATCTCCAAGAATTGGACACCATATTCATAAAATCCTGTCGACTCGTTCTTACCAGCGCTTCTGACAACTTGAGCTTTTTGCTGACAAAGCTGAATGTTTCCCAAGTCAAGATTCACAAGTATGGGTTGTCCAACTGAAAGAATGTTACTCGTACACATCAACATGCCGCCAACACTGAAATCTCGTGTCACAAACTTGTACTGTTTTTCATCTCCAGGTAATATATAAGTTCCGTTGAGCACAAGGGGAATTCTGACGTACCTTCGCCTTTGAATTCTCTTGACAGACGGAGGAACAGTTATGTACATTACCAGGAAACTGTTTTCATCCCTCCCATAGTCTAAGACACGACTTGAGAAACTATACACAACTTTATCAGATATCGCTGTTATATAGACAAAATCACCTCTCGGCAATGGGACGAAACGTCCCTTTAGACTTGGCATAGCTATCTTGAGTATACCCTTTTCAAAATAGACTTCATGAACGGTACTCTTTAAAACAGTCTTTTCACCATCCTTTGACTCAGTTTCTACCAGCAAGGGCATCGATGGTTTGATAACCGTCTTTGCCTCGACTAAGCTTATCTGTTCGGACATCACAACACCTCAACCAACACCAAAGAGCGCCTTGACCTTATCGATGAACGACATCTTCTTGATAGTTTGTTTTTTCGTTACTACGTCGGCTATTCCATAAATTGCCAAAGCAGGTTGAGATATTTTTTTAACTGCGACAAAGGGCGTTTGCTTATTAACGCTGTCTTTGATCAATGACTCGTACCGAATCAGATGGGTTGATGTGATCGGGATACCGGCAAATCTTGTTATGACAGAAACAAACCTTTCCATCACCTTTCTCCCTTCGCGCATGTCTTTAACCATGTTCATGACTATGTGGAAGCCATCGGGATCTACGCCTTTTACAGTCATCAGTTTAACAAAAGTGTAAGCATTGACAAGCGAAGTTGGCTCTGAGGCGGTCACCATTATGAGGTGATCCGAACTCCCATAGAATTTTTCCAGCTCTTCATTAAAACCCGGAGGAAAATCAAAGAGAACAAAATGATATTTAGAAGCTACACGCTGAAGGTTATGGTAAAGATCTGACTTGTCTTGCAGATTGAACGTTATCAGATCATCAACATCCATTCCGGTACTTATCAGGTCCACCTGGTATGGAGTTTGAAAGATAATACTCTCCAAGTTAACACGTTTTTGTAGGAAATCCTTCAAGGTATTTCTTGGGGTAACTCCCATCAGTATTTCAGCGTTGGCAAAGCCAGCGTCCGCATCAAAGAGAAGAACTCTTTCGCCCCTTTGAGCTAGCACTATCGCTAAATTGACCGCGATTATTGTTTTACCTACTCCACCTTTTCCACTAGCAACACTTATAACCTTTGGTTGATCTTTGAGCAACCCTTCAGCCTGATTGTGCACTTTTGAGCACCTCTTTCGAAAAGATGAACGCAAGTTCTCTGGCGTTGGCTTCGAGGATATCCTCTGGCACTCTCTGACCGTTTGTGATAAAAGCAATAGGTGCATTACTTGATTGTGGAACGTTGATCACATGTCCATAAGATTTTGTTTCATCCATCTTTGTAAGAATGACATGCGTATATTTTGCAACAGAAAAGCGACTCATAATGTCTTTGAAATCGGAGTACTTACAGTTCATACTGGCTACCAAAAAACAAAGGTGCGGCGAAACCGTCTCAGCAAGCGCTTTTAACTCACTCATCTGTATGTCATTGTTTTGACTTCTGCCCGCTGTATCTATCAGAATACAGTCAAAGTCACGCATGGCATCTAACTCCATTCGTGCTTCTCTAGGTGTGTAGGCAACTCTCATTGGTATATCCATAATTGTTGCATAGGTCTTCAACTGTTCTGTTGCAGCTATCCTATAAGTGTCAAGTGTCAGGATAGCTATCTGTTTCTTTTCTACAAGTTTTAACCTTGCTGCCAACTTTGCCAATGTTGTGGTCTTACCTACACCAGTGGGTCCTACCAAAAGAACCACCTTCTCAAGCTGAGGGACCTCCGTTCTCATGAATGGTATTATATATTCAGCCAGTTTTTGTCTAAAGCTTTCATCTATAACAATGTCACCATGTGATATCCTTATATACTCGACGATTCTGCTTGTAACTGTGGGATCAACATCATGAGCTTGGAGTGCTTTAAAAAGTTTCTGAATATTCTGAGGAAGATCGCTCTGTCTGTTGATGCTGAGCATTGATCTCATTTCTTGAATCATCTGTTTGAGTTCTCTTATTTCTTCTTCCTGACGTCTTTCCTTATTTTTTACCAGCAGTTCCTGGAATTTGTACACTTCATTGCTTTCCACCTTACCTTGGTATGGCTTGTCTTCACAAACAGCCGTAACTTCGAGATATCTTTTAGCTCCTATTCCCAAGAACCCTCCCCTTCGTATACTTCGGGTGCTCAGTATCACCGCATCTTCACCTAAGTCCCTTTTTATTTGTTCAAGAGCTTCCTTTATGTCATTGACCATGTATTTCTTTACTTTCACAGTTTGACCACGCCCTCTACTTGCATTGTTATGTCATCTGGAAGTTCTTCATAAGCTATCACCGGGACATTTGGCAGAAACTTTCTGATCACCGAAGAAAGATAAGGTCTTATGGCCCCAGAACAAACCACGAGGGGTGAAAAACCTTTCTTCATTAGTGACTCAAGCAGCTTTGAGGTTTTCTCCATCAATTCTCTGAGGATCTGCGGGTTGAGCGTTATTCTCTTTTCTCCGTTAACATCTTGCAAGGAATCGAGAATTCTTTTTTCGAGTTCGTGGTCAAAGGCTATGGCGTGAACCTTTCCATCTTCGGAAATCACTGACTGGACTATCTGACGTCTAAGAGTCCTTCTAGTCTGCTCAGTCAGGTACACCATATCAGTGGATTTTTCACCATATTCCAAAAGGGTTTCAAAGATCAATGGGAGATTTCTTATGGAAATTCCCTCGCTCAAGAGTCTCTGCAGAATCTTCTTGACGTCCGTTGGTTTCAGAACACTCGGCATTAAATCGCTTACCAATTGCGGAAATTTTTCCCGGAGACCATCTATAAGCATGTTGAATTCTCTTGCTCCAAGTAAATCTGCAGCATTTCTTTTCAACACCTCTGTCAAATGGGTTGCAAAAACAGTTGGTGGGTCAACGACTGTGTACCCCAACCTAGTAGCTTCATCCTTTCGTGTTGGTTCAATCCAAAAGGCGGCCAGACCAAAAGCTGGTTCCTTAGTTTGGATACCTGGAATCTTCTCAAATGCCGTACCTGGATTAATTGCTAGCAATCGATTTGGCATTAATTCATATCTTGCAACTTCGGCTCCTCTTATTCTTATGAGGTATTCATTTGGCTTGAGCAGTACGCTATCTCGTATTCTCACGGGTGAGATGACTAGACCAAGGTCAAACGCTATTTGTTTTCTTATCATCGTTACCCGCTCAAGTAGATCTCCACCCTGAGTTGGATCAGCAAGCGGAAGCAGTCCATAACCTATCTCCACCTCTACTGTGTCTGTTTGGAGAACTTCAGCGACTTCTTGTGGCGTTGTCAAGATCGGCTTGGTAGGTGCTGCTGGTGCAGGACCTGCCACGGCGGGTGCAACTTTTTGAGGGACGGCTCGAGCAGTATATATAGCTAGTGCTATAAAAACTATACCAATGATAGTGCTTGTTATAGGTAATGGTGTGACAATACCCAGAAATGCGAGTATCACACCAGTAATTACTATTACTTTTCTTTCAGAAGAAAGTTCCTTCACAAGGTCCTGGCCAAGGTTTTCCTTAGATGCGGCTCTCGAAACCAGTATTCCTGTGGCTGTCGAAACAAGCAAAGCAGGAATCTGTGAAACTAAGCCATCTCCAACGGTTAGTAGTGTATAGACCTTTGCGGCGTCGGCAATTGAAAGATTGTACTTGAGAATCCCTATTAGGATACCGCCTATTATATTTACTAGTACTATTATTATGCTTGCAATAGCATCTCCCCTGACAAATTTCGTTGCACCATCCATTGCCCCATAAAAGTCGGCCTCTCTACGAATAGTTTCACGCCTTTGCCTAGCCTCTTGTTCCGTTATCAAACCTGCATTCAAATCTGCATCAACACTCATCTGTTTCCCAGGCATGGCATCGAGAGTAAAGCGCGCCGCAACCTCTGCTATTCTCTCGGCTCCACGAGTTATAACTATGAACTGAATTATGACCAATATTATAAAAACTATGAGTCCTACTATATAATCACCTTTAACAACAAACTCACCAAATGTCCTGATAACCTTACCTTGGAACTGCTCTCCTTTTAAAAGAATCAACCTTGTTGAGGCCACATTCAGTCCAAGTCTGAACAGGGTGATTATCAGTAGTAGAGTGGGGAAAGATGACATATCTAAGGCGTGCTTTATGTACATAGTGGATAGTAAGATTACAAGAGAGAGTGCAATATTGAGTAGCTGGAAAAAATCCAGCATAAGATCAGGAATCGGCAATATCATCAAGAAAACTATTGCCACAATGAGAACAGCAACGAAGATATCCACATTCTTCATCAGAGCACTCCCTTAACTTTAAATTATACCAAATAGCAAGCTGATCGCTATCGCAGAGAATAAACGTGGGCTAATATTTCGGCGACTGCCCGATACAGTCCAGCCGGAATCTGTTCACCTACATCTGTCATTTTGTAAATCTGCCGTGCCACTTCGGGGTTTTGGACGATCGGTATACTGTGTTGCTTAGCTATTTCAACTATCTTCTGGGCAATCTCGTCGACACCTTTCGCTAAAACAGTAGGTGCATCCATCTCTTGGGGGTCGTACTTTAAAGCAATAGCTATGTGCGTAGGGTTTGTAATCACAACGTCGGCTTGCGGTACCTGTTGAAGCATTCTACCTCTTGAAAGCCTCGCCATGATCTCCCTCTGTCTTCTCTTGATCTCAGGGCTACCTTCGACCTCACGATATTCTTCCTTCAACTCTTGTTTTGTCATGCGTATGCTCTTTTCAAATTCCCACCTCTGGTAAAAATAATCAACGACTGCCAATACAAGAAGAGCGATCGAACATTTAAGCATCACTTCATAGACAATATGGAAAACAAACCTCATTGAGTAACTCACTTCCATATCCGAATAAAGACCCAATGAATTGAACTTTGGTCTGATAACTGTATAAGCCACATAGCCAACGATGATCATTTTGAATATTGACTTTGCAAGTTCAAAAAGGCTCCTTGTTGAGAACATTCTTTTGAATCCTTCTACCGGGTTTATCCTTTTCAAGTCGAATTTCAGCGGCTTGAAAGATAAGAGAAAACGTGTTTGCATAGCTCCAACAACGACTGCAGATATACCGATTGAGAAGAATAATACAATCAATATTAGTACTGAATCTTTGAACATTTCATAGATTCGTGCAGAGAGCTTATCAAGTGACTCAAAGTCGTCTAGATTCAGAAAAGGAATGCTACCTGCTAGTGAGAAATCGATTAATCTCTGCATAACAACACGCATGACGACAGTTGCAGCTAGAAAGGATACTGCCATGTTGAGTTCTCTGGATACGGCTACTTGTCCTTCTTCACGAGCCTTCCTGCGTCTTCTTGGTGTGGGCTTTTCAGTTCTTTCGGGATCCGCGAATAATTGCAGATCTATTTTGAAAAGGTCTGAATAAAATAGTTCAGAAAATTGACGGTCTTGTTGGCAATTTGAGAAAAGACCTCTGCCCATACAGGTATCATCCCCGCAAAAAGTATGAGACCAACCAGAACTTTTAAAGGCATTCCAACCATGAAAACATTCATTTGTGGTACGAGTCTTGATACTATGCCAAGCGCTATGGAAACGACGAGCATGAATCCTATCATTGGAAGTCCTATTTTCATAGCTATTTCAAACATTTCAGAACTCTTACCAATCAAAATTGCCACAAAATCAAAGTCTGCAATTGTCTTTGACAATGGTACGATTCTCAACGAGTCAGCAACTGCTTGATAAACCAATAAATGCCCCTTGAGAGCCACAAAAACGTATAAACCAAGGATGTACAAGAGCTCTCCATGTAATGGGACTTCTTCTCGCTGTGGATCAAAAACAGAAGAAATAGCAAAACCCATCTGTGTTCCAAAGATTTCACCAGAAATACTCATGGCAACAACTGGAAGTAACGCCAAAAACCCTATGAGGAGTCCGAAAGTATAATTACTTAAACTTGCAAGAACGATCTGCACAACTGGTGTATTCAGAGCTATAGATTCTGTCACAGCAGGCAAGGATATCCAACCCAAAAAGATGACTAGTAGTATTTTCATTTGAACAGGCAAAAACCAGTCACCGAAAAATGGTGCTATTGTGAACATTCCTGCTGTTCGTGTGACTATCAGTACCCAACATAAAAATTTAGTTTCGAGAAATTGCCTCAGATCCAATTTATATCATTCCAATCAATTTCTCCCACATTTCTTGAGCATATTCTATGAGCTTTTCAAACATCCAGCTTCCCAAGAATACTATTGTCAAAAGCATTAGTATTATTTTCGGTGCAAAGGTCAATGTCTGCTCATGTATTTGAGTGACAGCTTGAAATATGCTTATCACAAGTCCAACGATCAGACTTATCAACAACACAGGGGTTATAACTACTATGATAGTTTGAATACCATCCTTGAATGCATCTATGAAAAGATCAAGTGTCATTCACCATCACCTCGCGAAACTCTTTATCAAGCCAGCTACAACTAAGTCCCATCCGTTAACTGCTATGAACAAGAGTACCTTGAAAGGGAGCGAGATGAGTACAGGCGGAATCATGATCATACCCATACCGAGCAAGACGCTTGCAACGACCATATCTATTACTATGAAAGGAATGTATAGCAATACACCCATCTTGAATCCCAACTCAAGCTCACCAAGCACGAAGGCAGGTATGATTATCGAATTTGGTATGTCATCAATTTTGTCATATTTTTTTCCAACACTTGATGCGAGCAGAAATGCATTGTCCTCATTGTGGTGGTTCACTAATTCGTTCACCATGAAAACTCGAACTCTTTGCATCATTCGTGAGAAAAGTTCTTGGTATCCTATCTCCCCGTTCATATAGGGTGTAATGGCTCCATTGTATATGTCAGACCAGACGGGTTGCATGATGAAGAACGTCAGGAAAAGCGCCAAACCAACTAGGACCTGTGAAGGAGGTGTTTGCCTCGTACCAAGCGCATTTCTCAAAAATGAAAATGCGACGATTATTCTTGTGAACGAAGTGAAAAGAATTATGATACTTGGTGCCAAACTCAGTATCGTTAGAATGAGTAAGATTTCAAGTGTTACTACAAGATCCCTTTGATTCTGAACAGGAGAAACTCCTATACTGATCGAAGGAAAGGGTAATTCATCTTGAGGAAGGATCAATGTCGGCAGAAAGATGAGCACCAGCACCAGAATCTTTCTCATTTCTCTTCGTTTCCTTTCTCCCGTCTGCCAAGTTTTTTGAAGAAAAGGTGTGAGAAACTTTCACTTTGTTCCAATTGACCTATATCATTCTGCGATAATTCTTTGATAATGGTTGCACCATATGGTGTAACAAGCAAAAAAAAATAGCTGTCCATGATTCGTACCAGAACTACCGAGCAATTTCTGTCTATGTAATATCTCTCAAGTACTTTGACATTCTTGGAAGCGGCAAATATGTTTCGCCTTCTGACGAGAAAATATACTATACCAAGAAAACTTATCAAAAAGGCAAAAGCCAACAGTACCTGTAAGAATAGTGAGCCTATTCATCCCACCTCGATCAACCGATTTTTTGAAGGGCTTCTACGACTCTACTGTGCTGGAATGGTTTAACAATGAAGTCTTTTGCACCAGCCTGAATTGCTTCCACTACCATTGCTTGTTGTCCCATAGCACTGCAAACAATGATTTTTGCATCCGGTGCAAATTCTCTGATCTTCTTTATAGCATCGATACCGTTCATTTCGGGCATAGTGATATCCATAGTAACTACATCTGGTTTAAGCTCCTTGTATTTTTCGACAGCTTCAACACCATTGGCTGCTTCTCCAACGACTTCATATCCCGCCTTGGTTATTATGTCTTTCAAAAGCATTCTCATAAATGCAGCATCGTCAACTATTAACACTCGTTTTGCCATCACCATACCTCCTCACTGCTATATTCTGCAACGGCGATTAACTCGCCAAGTGTTTTCTCAAGATTCAAGTAGATTATGAGTTCTTCGCCTTTTTTGATAATACCCTTGCATTTCTCGCCAAATCTATCGAGCTCACTCAGTTTTTCAACTTCAGATACGTTACATCGCAGAACTCCCTTGACTCTATTAACCAGAAAACTCACCTCAATCTCTTCAAAATTCACAACCACGATCTTTTCATCTTCTGCCTTCTCGACTTTGACTCCCAATAACATACCAAGATCCACAACAGGCACGATTCTTCCACGCAGATTCATGACGCCTAACACGGTCTTCTTCGATCTTGGTACAGGTGTTATCTCTGGCCTCTCTATGACCATACTTACATGTTCGACATCAAAAGCCATTTCTTGCCCACCTACATCGAATACGAACACTTCAAACTCTGTTTCATTCTGCATAACATCCCTCCTAAAGATCAAGCAATATTTGCTACATCTAGTATCAATGCTATACTGCCATCTCCGAGTATTGCGCCACCGCTGAAGATTCTGACATCGCTGAAAAGTTTACCAAGAGACTTGATCACTATGTCCTCCTGTCCAATGAGAGTGTCAACGGCTAAACCATATTTTCTGTTTCCAACCCTTACTATGACTGTGTTGTATATGCTGTCTTCAGATTGGTGTGGAAGTTCCAGTACATCCCACAGCCTGACAATGGGGATTATTTCCCCTCTTATGACCGAGACCTGGCGATCTTGAATTTTTTGAATTTGTTCTTTTGATATGTTCAGAGTACTGTCAATATTTGCGATCGGTATTGCATAAACAAGGTTGTTGATCTTCACCAAAAGTGCTTGAATTATTGCAAGTGTTAAAGGCAGCCTTACTGTAACAGTCGTTCCTTTATTTTTAATGCTCTCTATACTCACGGTTCCATTCAAAGACTCGACAACACTCTTGACCACATCCAAACCAACTCCTCTGCCCGACAGTTCCGTAGCCTCAGATTTCGTTGAAAAACCAGGCATCAAAAGAAACTCATAGACTTTTTCATCGGGCATCGATTCAGCTTGTGCCTCTGTTATCAATCCTTTTTCGATAGCCTTTTTAACCACCGCAGCTCTGTCAATGCCACGCCCATCATCTCTGACTTCGATCACCACGTTATTACCTTCGTGCCTTGCTGAGAGTACAACCGTACCAACGGGAGGTTTCCCCTTGGCTAAGCGCTCTTCCTTTGACTCTATGCCATGATCTATCGCGTTTCTTAACATGTGTAATATTGGTTCACCTATATCCTCCACGAAGGTTCTATCGAGCTCAGTATCTTCTCCTTCTACAATGAAATTGATCTCCTTATTTAACTGTTTTGCTACATCTCTAACCATCCTTGGGAATCTGTTGAACACAAAGGATATAGGTACCATTCTTATCTTCATCACAACATTTTGAAGATCCAAACTTATCCTGTTAAGTTGTGAAAGGCTCTCATCAACTTCTTTTATACTGTATTTCCTTAGGATGTCAGCAATTCTGCTTCTTGAAATCACCAGTTCGCCCATCAGATTCATCAGATTGTCCAGTTTGTCAATGTCAACACGGACGGTTTGAGTGAGCCTTCTCCTTTCTTTGACTGATTCAGTTTTAACTGTTTCTTTCTCTTTCTTCTTTTCTTCGGTTTCGACCTTTTCCACAGGCTCATGCCGAACTTCCGCATGCAAAATATCTTGAATAGTTACTCTTTCTATTTCAGAAATAGACATCACCATATTCCGTAAAGTTTCCTTTTCTTCTTTAATCACTACAATCAACTCTACTTCTCGATCGAATTTTTCTTGTTCGATGTCTTCAACAGATGGTTTGGAACTCAATATCTGACCTCCATGATCCTCGATAGCCTTGAAGACCATGTACATTCTGACTGCCTTGAATTGAGTTCCCTCAGAGAGTGTAACAGTCATTTGATAGGCGTTGTATCCCTCTTTCACAGCCTCAGCAATTACTCTCTCGACTGAATCGGAAAGAGCAACGATTGCCCCTGTAGTGTCTCGTTCTATGGCAATCTCTTTATTCCCTGTCTCTGCCGAGAGTATTTCAAAACCCTTTGCAAACTCAATGACATCGAGTTCCGGTAACTGATCTGTTCCACTTTTGACTATAGAATCTATCATTTTCTCTAAAAGATCTACACCAACGAAAAGTCGATCCAACATTGCTGAATCGAGCTTGATTTTCTTGCTCCTTATCTTGTCAAGTAATTGCTCCATTTTGTGACACAACTTTGACATGGTCTCAAATCCCATTGTGCCAGCCATTCCTTTCAATGTGTGAAGTGCTCTGAAGGTCTCATTTATTGCTTCCGAATCCTGATAATCTTTCTCAAGTCTGAGCAGTGAATCATTGAGTGTCTGAATATATTCCTTGCTTTCATCGATAAATACACTCAGATATTGTTCGTTCATGGGGATTCCTCCTATTAATCACTTTAAAAATAATTATACCATGTAGTTAAGATGCTTCCAAATCAAATATAAACCGTACCCAGAGACACGCATTCTGAAAACATTTCTTTCTTGAGGGTAGAACAACCGAACGATTTCTTCGTGATCATCCCCGACTATACAAAGAAAAACTGTACCGACAGGTTTTTCATCACTACCTCCACTGGGTCCAGCTATGCCGGATACCGAAAGAGCAATGTCACTGTTCGTGAGCCTTTTCACCCCCTGCGCCATCTGCAATACACATTGCTCACTCACAGCGCCATATCTTTCCAGAATGTCATCGCTGACTTTCAGCAAGTTCTTCTTTACGGAATTATCATAAGCTACAACACCGCCAAGAAATACCTCGGATGCCCCCGGTACATTGATTATTCTGGAACTGATCATTCCACCTGTACAGGATTCGGCAACTGACAACGTTTTTTTGTTTTCTCTCAAAGTTTTCACAACTGCTTGTTCAAGTGTCATACCACCAAAACCTATGAAATGTTCTTTAGTTTCTGAAACCAGTTTAGTTGCTAATTCCTCTATCTTTCGACGGTCTTGCTTTGGACAGGTGAATCTCACCCTTATTCCGTCACCATATGAAGCCTGGGTCGCGATCTTTATCGAAGGGTCTGGTGAAAAGTTCACTATTTTTTCGTCAAGAACAGCTTCCGGTATTCCGAAAAACAGCAATGACAAAGTGGTAAATTCTTGATCAAATTTCAGCTGGTTCAACACCTTTTCAAACATTGGAACGAGCTCTTGGGGTGGTCCTGGCAAAAGAATTATGACTTTGCCATCATGATTTATCATCTGACCCGGTGCACTCCCCACCTCATTCGCAATAACCTTGGCACCATCAATTATCATCGCCTGCCTGTCATTATTTGCGGCGACATATTTATGGTACTTCGAGAGTCTTTTTCTTATAGAATCTTTTAGTGCTTCGTCTAACACAAGCCGACGGCCCAGTGCAGTTGCAACGGCTTCGCGAGTCTTGTCGTCCTCCGTGGGACCAAGACCTCCACTCAAAACAACTATGTCAGAAATATTCACCACTTGATTGATCGCTTCAACAATATCATCTAAATTGTCATCCACTGCGATGATTTTTTTAACCTTCACTCCGATCTCAGTCAACCTTTCGGACAAGAACTTGGCGTTTGTATTTACTATGATCCCTTCCACTATTTCACTACCAACAGTTATAATACTGGCAACTTTCATTTCATGTCCTCCAAATAAAGATTATACAAAAAGAGCAGTCTTATTAGACTGCTCAGTGAATTATGAATTATTTTGAGGCGTGTTTTTTAAAAAGTGAAAAGATCCATGGCCCGATTAGGGTAAAGACTATCAACAAGAACAGAATTAGAGAAATAGGCCTTGTTAGGAAAGGAAGGAAGTTTCCTTTTGTCTTTATCAATCCAACTCGGAGATTATCTTCAATCATTCGACCAAGAATCAAGCCTAAGATCATTGGAGCCAGAGGGATATCAAGCTTCTCGAAAGCATAGCCTATCAAACCAAAAACGAGCATCACATAAATATCGAAAAAGCTATTTCTCATTGCGTATGAACCAATGATTGAAAAGAATACCACAGATGTCAAAACGATACCTGCTTTGAGTTTCAGAAATATTGAAAATGCCTTGATTCCAATCCATCCTATGGGGATCAGAAGTATCTGAACTAAAATGGCAACCCCAAATAACTGCTGAATCAAATCTTTAGATTCGGTAAAAATCAGTGGGCCAGGTCTGAGTCCATACATCAACATTGCGCCTAGTACTATTGCAGTTATTGAATCTCCAGGGACACCAAAAACGAGTGCAGGTATCCAGGTTCCTCCAAGTGCCGCATTGTTTGCACTGGTTGGAGCAATTACTCCACGCAGACTACCTTTTCCTATACTGGAATCCCTCGAGGTATTCTTCTCGACACCATAAGAAACCCAAGCAGCAATATCGGCGCCGGCACCAGGTAAGGCACCAATAAATGTTCCAATAAGAGCTCCTCTGATTATTGTAAACTTGTGTTTCCACATGGCAATTAGACTCTCTCTTACATTCAATCTTGATTTCTCACTAATGGCAGGAATCTCCATGACCTTCCTACCAAGCTGAACTCTTTTCAAGACTTCTGAAAGGCCAAATAGACCGATCATCGCAGGTATGAAACTGACACCATCCATGAGTTCTGCATTTCTGAATGTGAATCTTGGATAACCTGTTGTTACATCGATCCCGATGGTTGAAATGAGTAGTCCAAGCGAGGCAGAAATGAGTCCTTTAATTGTGTTGCCTTTGCTCAAGACCGCAGCCATACTCAAACCAAATACCCCAAGCCAGAAGTATTCAAAATTTGTGAATTTCAAAGCAAACTTTGCCAATGGAGGTGCTGTCAAGATCAGAAGGAGAACTCCTATCAAGCCCCCAAGGGCAGAGCAAAAAAGATCAAGGGTTAGTGCCAATGAACCCTTACCTTTCTTGGAAAGCTCAAAACCATCAAGTGTGGCAGCTCCAGATGCGGGTGTGCCAGGAATTCTCAAAAAGGTAGCAGGTATATCTCCAGCAAAGATCGCGGTAAAGGAGACCCCAAGAACCATGGCTAGACCAGCTATTGGCGGCATGTAGTAAGTCACTGGTATGATCAGGGCAACCGCCATGGTGGCAGTAAGTCCAGGAATAGCACCAACAAAAATTCCAAAGAACATTGCTATGGTTAATGGAAAGAACACACTGGGGTCAAGCAATCTAGTTATTAAATCCACACCAATTCACCTCACAAGGAAGGAAAATAGAGTTCCTTCTGCAAGAGGTATCTTGAACAAAACTTGAAAGATCACGTACACCAAAGACGCAAGTAATGAAGAATATATGAAAGATTGGTACCACTTGATACCTAACAAGGTCATCAAAGCTGCCCCAAGAAGGATGATTCCAAGGACCGTGCCGAAGAAATTAATAACAGGTACAAAAAAAGTCACACTCAAAATGACAGACAGGACATTCACCATGTGAATCTTCTCTGATTCCTTTTTTTGTTCTAAAGGTTCTCTCGGCTTTTTGAAGAATTTCATGAAACCTATGAGAATACAATATGCTGAAAAACAAATCAAGATTATGGCTAAAATTGTGGGAAAAAATTTTGGACCAGGGAGTCTTTCTCCTCTGACAACAAAATTTGGAAAAGATGAACTCAAAAAAAGAACTGCTACAGCCAGAATTAATAAAACCAGTCCCAAGATAAGATCTTTCATCTTCTTCACCTCAAAGAAATGGTAGCCTTGCGGCTACCATTTCACTTGGCATATCCTCCAAGTTGTAGAACGTGTTTCCAATCTTGATCTTGCTGTTTAACGAATTCATAGAACTGTGCACCGTTTCGTATCTTAATTCCAAACCCATTTGTATTCATGAAGTTTTTGAATGAGTCAGAGTTTGCAATTTCGAGTACAGCCTTTTCAAGAACTGCCTTTATTTCGGGCGGTGTTTTCTTTGGAACTGCTATGCCTCTCCAAGTACCCGCAGACCAGTTTATACCTTGTTCCTTCAAGGTTGGAACATCTGGGAACCTTGGATCTCGCTCATCAGCCATGATTGCAAGGGCGCGTACCTGGCCGCTCTGCAACTGTGATATGGCTTCCGCAAGAGAGCAGGTCACTACGTCAACATGTCCACCCAACAGCTCGACCAACCCCTGTGCAGCACCCGTGGTTGGTATCCATGTTACAGCATCTACAGGAATGCCGGCTGCATCGAGCATGCCGATTCTTGCAAGGTCCCATATTCCCCCGGCTGCAGTTCCAGAGAAAAGATACTTTCCCGGATTTGCCTTTATGCTGTCGAGAAGATCCTTAAGGCTCTTCCATGGTGAATTTGCTCTGACGATGACTCCTGCAGCATCCTCATTTACCTGGGCGATATATTCAAATGCGTCAAAGGTTAGATCAGTCAGACCCATCCAGTGCATTGTAGCAATTTCCAGTGTTACAACGGTGAGTGTGTAACCATCTGGAGCCGCATAAGCACCTGCACTATGGCCAGTGGCTCCTCCTCCGCCCGTTCTGTTGACCACTACAAACGGTTGACCGAGCTTCTTGCTTAGCTCATCTGCTAGAAAACGAGCAAGCCTGTCTGTGCCACCACCTGCACCCCAAGGACAAATTATGGTCACAGATTTTCTTGGATAATCAGCTGCCAGTAGCAGGCCACTAAGAACCGTAAGTGAAACTACAAGAATCCAAATTCTCCTCACAAAAATCACCTCCCAGCAATTTCTTGCTTGGCTTCTTTGACCAGTTGAACAAACTTTCTTGCTTTCTCTACAATCTGATCCTTGGTGCCTTTTGTCAATCCTCCACCGACGCCTACCGCTGCAGCTCCAGCTTTAATCCATTCTTTGACGTTTTCAAGTTCTACACCACCAGTTGGCATAAGCCTTGCCTGTGGGAGTGGCCCGTGAATTGCCTTTATGTAAGATGGGCCAACGGCTGAAGCCGGGAACAGTTTAATCAGTGGGACTCCCAGCTCAAGGGCTTTGACAATTTCCGTAGGTGTCAAGACGCCGGGTATGTATGGAATTCTATGCTTGTTACACAATAAAGCAGTTTCTTCAGATAGGTTCGGAGCAACAATGTATTTTGCCCCCGCCTCAATAGCTATCTTTGCTGTGTATGGATCCAACACCGTTCCGGCACCAAGGAGGATCTGATCACCCATCTCTCTGTCTATCTGCTGGATAACTTCAATTGCATGTGGTACGCTAAAAGTTACTTCGATTGCAACAATCCCGCCTTCTTTGCATGCTCTGCACATTTCCACAGCTTTTGAAGGCGAATCAGCTCTGATGACTGCCACTAAGCCGCTATCAATGATCCTTTCTATTATTCCCACTTTACCTTCCCCCTTTCTTTAAGCGATTTTATTATACCATCTTGTTAATATAGAGCAAATACATTTCCTATAAGGAAAAAAATGAAGAGTAACCTCTATTAAAGACCATCTCCAATTCTTGAATCAAGCAGCTCACTCTGAGGCATTGTTAACAAATCTTACATTTATCGTTCTCAGTTTTTCGTTGCGATTTCGCACTGCTCTATTTTATAATCAAATTTGCAGGAGGTAGTCTTTTGTATTATGCCTTAGTTGGATATGGTGTTGGAAACAAAGCTCTTTGTGAAAAATTAATAAGGATGGGTCACAAAGTCTTCTTGAGTGAAGCGAGGTTTCTGAGTGATGATGAGAAATCAAGGTTGGCTGAGATGAATGTTTTGTTTGAAGATGGTAGGAACAGTCCAAAGATATGTAAGGCTGACGTGATTGTAGTTAGTCCATCAGTGAAATACAACCATCCAGTTGTCTCGTGTTGTCTGGAGAAAGTTCTTACAGATATTGACGTAGTTCTAAATATCAAGAAACCTCCTGTTGTCATTGCTGTGACAGGCTCTAATGGCAAAACGACAACTTGCAATATGATCCTCCATGTACTGAAAGCTTTTGGTAAGAACTCCTATCTCTGTGGCAATGTGGGAGAACCGATTGCGAATTTGCTCGATATAGAATCAGAATATGTCGTAGTGGAAATGAGCAGTTTTCAGCTTTATTGGTCAAAAAGATTACCCATCGACATTGGAGTCCTATTAAATATCCAACCAAATCATTTGGACTGGCATCCGTCAATGCAGCATTATCTACAATCAAAACTTAAGATTTTCGATTTTGCAAAGTACAAGATTTTTAACGGATCAGAGGAATTGATCAAGGAAAATATAAAGTTAGACCCAACCTATTACGCATTTGAACCTTTGTCGATGGATAATTTTTCCTCAGTGATCAAATACAATGGGACGAGCTATCACGTGAATAACGATATCCTTTTGACGCGCCAAAATCTTGAAAATCTATCAGCAGTTTTGAAGGTTTTCTCATTACTTGGTTATGAACCAAAGGATGTTTTAAAGTCATTGGAAAATTTCAATCCCCCGAGACATAGGATGGAGTTTGTAGCAAGGATCAATGGAATAACTTTCATAGATGACTCAAAAGCAACCAGTGCTGCCGCCACAATATCAGCACTTGAAAATTTTACTCAGAAAAAGGTCATTCTAATTCTATCTGGCAGGAGCAAGAACGAAGACTATTCAGCTCTAGTCGAGCAGATGAAAAGCAAGGTAAAGCATGTTTATCTTTTTGGGGAAATCGTTTCAGCGATAGAAAATATACTTCAGTTAGAGAAATTCCCCTTCACTGTTGTTGAAAATATGAAGCAAGCTGTCTATAGTGCATTCCAAATGGCAACCCGAGGTGATGTCATTCTTCTGAGCCCTGCCGGTGCGAGCTTTGATTTGTACAAGAATTACTCCGAACGTGGTGATGACTTTGTTCGTGTGGTACAATCATTAACGGGGGTTGAGGGATAGTTGTCAAATGCTTTACCGATCCTTCTTATTGTATCAGTGTTGATATCTGTTGGTCTCATCTTGATTGCGAGTTTTGACATAGCATCGCAAATGAATGTTTTTGGTAATATTTCTAACAACTTGTTCTACTCACACCTTATGAAATTGGCGATCGGTGCCTTTTTAATGACTTTGACTATGCTCATAGATTATAGATTGCACATCAAACTTGCTCAGTTCTATTATTTTTTGTCAATAGGTCTTCTGTTGATGCCCTTGTTTCTACCGGAAATAAATGGTTCCAAGAGATGGATCAGTTTGGCTGGTTTTACCTTTCAACCATCGGAATTTGCTAAGATTGCGTTGTTGATATCTCTGTCTGTTTACATCTGCAATAACAAAGACCACATGAGGGAATTTTATAAAGGCTTTCTTAAACCTTTGTTTTTGAGCATGCCTTTTCTTTTTCTGATCTTAATCGAACCAGATTTGAGTACATCACTAGTTCTCCTTTTTCTCGTATTCATGCTGCTTTTCTCGCATGGAACACGCGGTGCATACATTTTCATGACGATACTTTTGATCTTTGTCCTCTTTTACTTTGCTGTAAGTAAAGGCTTTCTTTTGAAAGATTATCAATTATGGAGGCTGAGAACATTTCTTGAAGGAAATCATCCAGATCAAGTCTCCAAAGCCATTCAAGCATTGAGAGAAGGAGGATTAGCTGGTAAAGGTGTAGGGTTAGGCGAGGTGAAATTGACGATACCAGCTATTGTATCTGACTTTATCTTGGCTGCTGCAGGCGAAGAGTTTGGTACGATTGGTATAATTGCTGTTACTACTCTGTTCTTCTTGCTGGTTTCGATTTTGCTCAAGTTGGTTGAAAAAGTGCAGGATACCTTTGCTACAGCTTATATCACCGGTTTCTCATTCTTGATCATTCTTCAAGTTTTAGTTAATCTTGGAGTTGTTACGGGTACTGTACCGGTTACCGGTGTGACATTGCCTTTCGTCAGTTACGGAGGAAGTTCGATCATCACAATGCTGGCAAGCTTAGGCATAGTGATAAATATCGTAACGCATGGAAGTGAGGAAACTTGAAGATAGCAGCTGCCGGAGGGGGAACAGGAGGTCATCTCTATCCAGCCCTTGCAGTTTTAGAGAATCTGGCAAAGATGGATCAGGTGGATGTAACATATTTTTGCTTAAGAAGAGGTCTTGAAAGCAGGATTATTCCACAAGAACATCCCGAATACAGAATGGTAACAATCGATCTTAGAGGCTTGGAGAGACCGATATTTCACCCAGTGAATTTCACAAGACTATTGAAAATATTTCGAAATGAGAGTATTATAGCTTCGGAAATAGAAGGTTGTGACTTAGGATTTGTCACGGGTGGTTATGTTTCACATCCGGTTGGGAAGGCCTGCGCTAAAAAACGTATACCTTTTTTTGTTCAAGAACAGAATGTGGTACCTGGGCTCGCAAATAGGATGTTGAGTTTAAAGGCTCAGAAGGTTTTTGTAGGTTTCCAAGAGAGTGTACAATATTTTCCAAAGTCTGCTCGTAAAAAGATCGTTGTCACTGGCAATCCTATAAGAGTGAAAGATTGTAACCAAAAAAGCTTTGGTCAAGATTATGTACTTGTCCTAGGTGGAAGCAGAGGTAGTGAATTCATAAACAAATTGATGGAGCAGGTTTATATGATAGAGAATCAGACAAGGTTTATCCATAGCACAGGTGACAGTAACTGGACAAAGAGGCTGAGTGTTTATCCAAACGTTCAGGCTTTTGATTATATATATGACATGGCCTGTGCATGGAAGGGAGCAAAGGCTGTTGTGAGCAGGGCTGGTGCAATTGCAGTTAGTGAGATGCTCTATTATGGAGTCCCGGGTTTGTTGATACCGTGGGAGGGCTCGACGGGGAATCATCAGTTAATAAATGCCTTGTATGTTGAGAAGATTGGCAGAGGAGTAGTGGTTAAAGAGAGAGACCTCACACCTGAGCTTCTCATAAAAAGGTTGTTCCATATAATTTCACTTGGCAAGAAAAACGAAGAAAAAGAAAATCCGGCGAGCTTAATTGCTAAAATTATTCTGGAGGAATCGAAATGAGAATTCATTTTGTAGGAATCGGCGGGATTGGTATGAGTTCCTTAGCATTACATTGTAAGATCAACGGCGATGATGTGTATGGTTCTGACATATATGATAATGAGCAGACAGAGATTTTGAGAAAGATTGGAGTGCATGTTTTCTTGGGACATGATAACAATAACTGGCTCAATCCAGACCTTGTAGTTCATACACCTGCGGTACATTTTGACAATCCTGAGATAATTAGGGCAAAAAGAGAAAATGTCAAGGTTGTCAGTAGATCGGAATTCTTGAGATGGATTCTCGATGGAACAACTCAGTTTGCTGTAACTGGTTCAGACGGTAAGACTACAACTACTGCAATGGTTGCCCACTGTCTTAAAACGTTTGGAGAGGATCCCACAGTTTTTCTTGGTGGTGTGCACAGATCTTTAGAATTTGGTAACTATCGTTCGGGAAAAGGTCCCACCGTTTATGAACTCGATGAAAGTCAACCAGAGTTTTCGAGCTTTTATCCAGACTACTTGATCATTACAAACGCTCGAGGAGATCATCTAGAGAATTACAATGGCGATGAGGATTTTTACAGGTCATGTTTTGAGAAGCTTGCACAAAAGACTCGGAAGATAGTTATAACCTTTGCTGATGATAAAAATACGTCAAATCTTGGCAATTACACCTTTGGAAAAATACAAGGTACATGTAGATTGATAAACAGATTTGTAAAAGATCTCCACCAGATCGCTACGGTTGAACTTGATGGAAAGCAGTATCAAATGCTTTTGAATTTGCCTGGAGAACACAATGTCTTGAATGCAATGGCTGTTTTGACCTTGTTCTGGGCAGTTGGTTATGATCCAAATAGAGTCTTAGAAGCTTTAAAGGATTTTGTTGGAACTCGCAGGCGTTTTGACATAACAATCTTGAATGAAAGTCAAAAGACTTACGTTATTGATGATTACGCACATACACCAGATGAAATAAGGTCACTAATTGCTGCTGCAGAAGAAGCCTTTCCTGAACAGAGGAAAGTTGTGATCTTTCAACCACATAGGTACAGCAGATTACTTCGTGAAGATGGTAATTTTGCAAAGGCTCTCAAGGATGCTGATGAGATTTACGTCACCGAAGTCTACAGCGCCTTTGAAAAAGCTATTCCGCAACTTTCGGCTAAGATAATAGTAGAAGGTTTAGAAAGTTATGGAAGGAAAGCCCAATATTTTCCAAAACTTGAAGATCTACTGGACGCCTTTAAGCCTCAACAGAACACTGTATATCTCTTTGTAGGAGCAGGTGACATCATCAAAGTCTCCCAGAGATTTGTAGAAAACTATAAAAAAGGTGACCGTTAGGTCACCTTTTTCTTTATCCGAGTGATCTTGGATCTAGAGCATCTCTCAGTGCGTCTCCAACTGTGTTGAAGGCAAGGCACGTTATTATTATGAACAAGCCAGGTATCAAAAGCCAAGGCGCCCTCGTTATAACGTATACGTCCTGTGCTTGAGCGAGCATTAGTCCCCACGATGCGTAGGGTTCCCTTATTCCAAGACCGAGGAAACTCAGACCTGCTTCACCAAGGATGTAACCTGGAATCCTCAACGTGGATGCAACGATGAGGTATGTCGCAGTGTTTGGTAAAATATGTCGCGCGAGAACCTTACTGTTTGGGAGTCCTATAGCTATTGCTGCCTCAACGAATTCTCTTTGACGAATTGAAAGAACCATGCCTCTGATGACACGGGACGTACCTGCCCAACCGATGAACGCCAAGATGAAAACCAAAAGTACATATATTTGAGTTGATGGCAAATCAAGGGGAAGCATGGCCCGAAGCATTATCAAAAGGTAGAAGCCAGGGATGGACATTATAATTTCAGCAAACCTCATCAGAGCTTCATCGACAAGACCTCCATAGTAACCAGATATACCTCCAAAAACCATAGCAAGCGCAAAGGTGATCACCATTCCGATGAAACCAATGGACAATGAAATTCTTGAAGCAAAGACTATTCTCGACCAAACATCTCTCCCAAATAAATCTGCTCCCATTATAAAGAGCTTGACGTACGGGTTGTTATCGTAGTTATCAACACCGAAAAGATGAAGGTTTAAGGGGAACAACCAGAACAGTTTACCGTTCCAAGTTTTGATAAACCACTTCACTGGGTACGTCTTGTAATCGAAGTCAATAACCTTGCCTGTCAACATTTGAAGTCTTCCATCTTTTCTCACAATTATGTTATCTATAGTTTCTGTTATTGCAACAGCTTCAATCTGTTCCTCATCTGTTAAGTTGAATCGTGTACCATAGGCTTTGAAATACACCTCTTGCGCCACAGCAGAGTTAGTTTCAAATCGAGATTTTCCTTTGCTCAGGGCTTCATCATTGTAGCCAAAAAGCAAATAGTCTGTGGTTCTTGGACTTTTCTTTACATCAAACCATTCACCATTTATCTTTATGCTTTCAATTGACGAAACTTGAAATCTTATACTTTCAACGCCATCTTTCCCAAGCTCATAAACTTCTCTCTCACCATTTGGTTTTTCAACAACTACTCTTCTCGGATAAAGCATTTCCCTGTAAGTTCGCTCGTAAGTTACCTTGTCAACAAAGGTTATGACAGGTAAAACATAGGCTCCCACACGCTGCCCTTTGTATGATCTGTAAATCTTCGTAGGTGGTGCGTAGGTGTGTCTGAGTGATTGCTCCAGAGGATTATAAGGTGACAGAAAATCTGCAAACAGAGCTATGATATAAAGAATTATCAATATCACAAGGGCAACAACTCCAAGTCTATGTTTAAGGAATGCTCTCCAAATCAATTGACCTCTTGAGAGGTATTTTTCTTGAAATTCTACTTCTTCTGTTTCAACTTCACCAGTTAATACTTTCCCATTAGCTTCCACCATCTGCAAAAACCTCCTCAAGTAAGCCTGACACGTGGATCAACCAAGGCCAAGAGCATATCTGCCACCAAGTTGCCGACTACCAAAAGAATAGCACTTATCAAACCACTTGCGATGACAAGGTACATGTCCTGTTGAATCAAGGCTTGATAAATCAACCTACCCATCCCAGGCCAACCGAAAACGTTCTCTATGAACAAAGCGCCTCCCAAAAGTCCAGATATGCTAAATCCAAGAAAGGTTATCATTGGGTTGATAGCGTTTCGCAGGGCGTGTTTGTATATGACAACCCTTTCGGGCATTCCTTTCGCACGTGCAAATATGACATAATCTTCGTTCAGAACATCCAACAGTGAACCCCTCATGTACCGCATCAAACTAGCGAAAGAACCAAGACTCAGAGCAGATACTGGAAGAATCATGTGCCATAGGATATCTTTGAACTTGTTCCAAGCAGAGAGTTGGTTATATGATGTTGATATCATGCCGGAAATCGGGAACCAGTTTGTCTTTGCCGCAAGATACAGCATCAAAAGTCCCAAGAAGAACGATGGAGTGGCAATCAGACCGAGGGCAACTACCGTTAAGATTCTGTCGCTAAAAGAATACTTTTTCAAGGCAGAAAATATTCCAGTCACTATTCCTAAAGCCCACGAAAACAACAAAGAACTCACCGAGAGAATCAGCGTGGCATTGACCCTTTCCCAAATCAGGTCCGATACGGGTCTTCGGTAATAGAAGGAATATCCCATGTTACCCTTAAAGAGGTTTTTCAGCCAGGTGAGGTATTGAACTATCGCTGGCTGGTCAAGCCCATACTCTTTTCTCATAG
Source organism: uncultured Pseudothermotoga sp. (assembly GCA_937995655.1). Taxonomy (GTDB): domain Bacteria; phylum Thermotogota; class Thermotogae; order Thermotogales; family DSM-5069; genus Pseudothermotoga_B. Next base: position 239,673 of record CALKJI010000005.1, read on the forward strand.
CCTCTAGAGTTTCAGCAGAGATAGTCGGGTCCAGTCTATATTGGTCGAGAAAATCTCCTGGAGCAGCGTACATGATCATAAAGATCATAAAGGATATGATAAACAGTTCTGGTATTGAAATCAAAAGCCTTCGGATGATGTACTTAAGCAAATCAGTCACACCCCTTGTAGTTAAGGAGTGGGGGCTTTGCCCTCACTCCTGAAGGATTTACTACTTCTTCCAAATCCAATCGATATTCCAGAGCATTCCTCCAAATGATGTTGGATCAACATTCTGCATTTTGTTAGTGTATGCGTACAGGTACTCCTGCTGAATCGTGTATATCAAAGGCAGGTATTCAGACACAAGTTCTTGATATCTTGAGAACATTTCAAAGACTTTCTTCTGATCAAGGATTCTCACGTTTTCTGCAAAGATCTTGTCGATTTCAACTTCCCACCAAGGTGCTTCATAGATCTGTGGATCAACAAACTTTGCCACATCAGGATGGAAGTTCCAGAAATGCAGTGTACCTTTCTGGGACCAGACATTTCTTCCACCTTGTGGTTCATCGCTACCAGTCAAACCAATTACGATGGCTTCCCAATCACCGGTATTGAGCATCTTTTCAACGAGCAAGTTGAAGTCAAGTGGTACAAAGGTAACTTCGATACCGAGTTTGGCAAGTTCATCTCTCATTATATTACAAGTTCCCTCTCGCTGCGTGTTGCCTGCGTTGGTCATGAGAATGAAACGTACTCTGTTGCCTTCGGCGTCGAGCAAATTACCCTGTGCATCCCATTTGAATCCGCCAAGCTCAAGCATCATTCTTGCATAATCCAAGTCGTACGGGTATTTTCTCAAGACTGCATCGTTGTAGTAAGCAGCTGCGGCTTCACTTATCGGTCCCCACTGAGCTCTTCCAAGTCCAGAGAGCAGCGTGTCGATCATGAGATCTTTAGGCATAGCATAAGCTATGGCTCTTCTGAAGTATTCATTTCTAAACCAGGCTCTTTTCACGGGATCTGGACAGTTGAAGTTGACTGTCAAGAAGGTCGTTCCAAAGGTTGGTCCGCCCATCCCGACAATCCAGCCTTTATCCTTTGCTTTGTTTTTGATTTCTGGATAGAATTGAGCGGTGACACCATAAACATCGATTTCCCCAGCTTCGAATGCAAGCTTGATAGCGTTCAAGTCTGGGATAATCTTTCTTATGTACTCGTCAAGATAAGGAAGCTGAGTACCATTTTTGTCAGTCTTCCAGTAATATGGATTTCTGACCATTCGTACAAATTGATCTGGTACGTACTCAACAGGAATGAACGGTCCCAGACCGACAAGCTCTTTCTTATTGATCGACTCAACTGTCCACTGTTCCCTAAAGGTACCATTCTTTACCCAGGGCTCACAAATGTGTTTTGGGAACAGGTACAATCCCCCGATGTATCTCACTGCGAGCCTGAAAGGTTCTTCATAAATTACCTTTAAAGTGTATTTGTTGACGAGTTCAGCCTTGGGGAGTCTGCCCTTTGAATCCTTGATGACATCTTGAGTACTGCTTGGGATATTTGGGTTGGTGTAGATCTCGTTGATCGTGAAGACAACGTCCTCTGCAGTGAATGGAGCACCATCTGACCATCTGATCCCTTCCCTCAAGAAGAAGGTGATGATCATTTTTTCATCGTCGGTGACTTCTACTTCCACTCTTTTCGCAAGACCTGGGTGCATAACAGCCTTATTGTCCATCTCGATCATCGTTGCACCCATCCATACACCGATGATATCGGTAGAGCTTGTTTCCTTTGCAACGACATAATTCATTGTACGAGGACCGCTACCAAGTTGTGGTGCTACAAGTACTCCTCCGCGCTGTCCCGTTGCGTTTGCTCCCAGGTAAGGTTTGCTTTCATCAAACCAGACATACTTCTGTGCGGCAAAACCAACTGCAACTAAAGCCAAGACCAGTGTCACCAATAAAAATTTCTTCATAAATTAACACCCCCTTATTTTACCAGGTGACAAGCCACCCGGCGATTTTCTGATATTTTTCGTAATTCAGGATATTCTTTCTCACAAATATCCATCTTGTAAGGACATCTTGGATTGAAAAAGCAACCATCGGGTCTTTTTATAGGACTTGGGACTCCTCCTGTCAGTATTATTCTTTTCCTTGCTCTCTCTACAATGGGATCTGGTATCGGCGTAGCCGAAAGCAACGCCTTGCTGTAAGGGTGTAGAGGTTCTTCAAAGATCTCATCTGTGTCGCCCATTTCCACTATTCTCCCCAAATACATTATACCAACTGTGTGGCTGATGAACCTCACCAAACTGAGATTGTGCGATATGAACAAATAGCTGAACTTGAACCTATCCTGGAAATCCAAAAACATGTTAACAATCTGGGCTTGCACCGAAACATCGAGCGAAGAGGTGGGTTCGTCAAGGACTATAAAGTCTGGTTCTATAGATATTGCTCTGGCGATTGCTATTCTTTGACGTTGACCTCCACTGAACTGGTGTGGGTATCTATCCAGATGAAATGGTCTTAAACCAACCATCTGCATGAGTGTTTTGGCCCTGTCATAAGCCTCCTTGCGATTTTTGACAATTCCATGAAATAGCATCGGTTCTGTTACTATTTGGGCTACCGTCATCCTTGGATTCAACGAACCCATGGGATCTTGAAAGACTATTTGCATTCTTTTTCTGTATGGTAGTAATTCTTTGTACTTCAGTTTAGAAAGATCCTTGCCGTTGAAGAAGATCTGGCCGAAGGTAGGATCTGTCAGCCTTAGAATCGTTCTTGCAGCTGTAGTTTTTCCACATCCAGATTCGCCGACCAAAGCAAAGGTTTTGCCCTTCATGACCTCAAAACTCACGTCGTCAACAGCCTTGACTTCGGCCACAGTTCTCTTTATGAAAAAACCTTGTTTAACTGGAAAATACTTTTTCAAATTCAGAACTTGAAGTAGTATTTCAGACATCTCATTCGTCACCTCTCACTGGGTTAAAGCACCGCACAAAGTGACCAGGCTCTATCTCTTCCATAGGCGGAATGGCTGTTTGACACTTCTCCGTTCTCTTGGGGCATCTAGGTAGGAATGTACAAACCTTCGGGATATCGATCATCCGAGGTGGTTGACCGGGTATCGACTGGAGGCGATCGATCTTTCTGTCTATCCTCGGGACACTTCTAAGGAGCATGTTCGTGTACGGGTGTATTGGTCGGTAGAAAATATCCTCAGCAGAGCCAAATTCAACCTGTTTTCCACCATACATCACCATGATTTTATGAGCCATACTTGCGATGACACCAAGGTCATGTGTTATGAAGATCATGGCAGTTTTCAATCTTTCCTGCAAACTCCTCATTAAATCCAAAATTTGAGCTTGAATGGTCACGTCCAGTGCCGTTGTTGGTTCGTCAGCGATCAGTACAGAAGGATTGCAGCTCAGGGCTATTGCAATGACGGCTCTTTGTCTCATACCACCACTGAACTCGAATGGATAAGATCTCATTCTTTTTTCTGGTTCAGGTATTTGAACAAGTTGTAGCATCTCTACAGCTCGCTTGTAGGCCTCGGACTTTGAAACGCTTTGATGTTGAATTATTGTCTCCATCAATTGATCGCCTATTGTGTATAGAGGGTTAAGTGAGGTCATTGGATCTTGAAAAACCATGCTTATCTCTTTTCCTCTTATTTTATACATTTCATTTTCTGGAATTTCCAATATATTGGTACCCTTGTAAATTATCTGCCCGTTAACTATCTTACCAGGTGACTTTATCAATCTCATAACAGACTTGACTGTAACACTCTTTCCCGAACCGGTCTCACCGACTATTCCAAGTACCTCCTGGGGTGCAAGATCAAAGCTTACGTCGTCGACAGCTGCCACGACTCCTTCTTCCATATAGAAATAGGTTGACAAATTCTTCACCGAAAGTACGGCTTCCAAATTAGTTCCCTCCCAATTTTTTATCAAGAAATAAATCTTTTGACATCGGATCAAAGACAAAGCTCAATCTGTCTGAATTTGCATCGCTCACTTCTACTCGAACCGGTAAACCAAGGTACCCCTTATCAAACAGTTTTACGCTCTCTACTAAAATAGTTTTTATCACATTGAATCTGTAATTGTCAAATAATACAAAATCTCGGAGCTTTAGCTCGAAGAAAAAGGAATTGTCGTCGGTTTCGAGGAGCATTTTTCTGTAAAATGATGCTCTTTCAACCGTTTTTACCAATTTCACATTCAGATCAAGGTACGCTGATACTTGTTCTACAACCTCATCGATTACTTGGTCATGCCAGTCAAGAAAAAGCGTCTGTCCTTGGTAGATTATTCTATCATCGAATATCAGGAGCGAAGCTTTCTTTGGAATTTCAACAACTTTGTATCTAAGAGCGGCATCGTTTACGGAGCGAAGAACGATCTTTTCCAGCTCTCTATCGCACTGAAAATAAATGCCCAATGTTGTCTTTTGGGATAGTTTTGCCAAAAGAATTACCAATACAAGAACAGTCAGAAATCCTATCAGGTTAATTCTTCTGCTCATCTGTTAAACAAAATGACAAGCAACGAAATGCTTCGGTTCAACTTCTCTCAACTGGGGTTCAGCATTAGCACATATTTCTTGACTCATATAACATCTTGTGTGAAATCGACATCCCGAAGGAGGGTTTATAGGGCTTGGTACATCTCCTTTCAAGATGATCCGTTCTTTCTTGATATTTGGATTGGGTATAGGTATAGCACTCATAAGAGCTCGCGTATATGGATGCAATGGCCTGTCAAATAAGTCTTTCTTTGGTGCCGATTCTACAATCTTTCCAAGGTACATCACAATAACTCTGTCACTGACATATTTGATCACAGACAAATCATGAGATATAAAAAGATAAGTCAGCTTATGTTCCTTTTGAAGATCTTTCATTAGATTTATTACCTGTGAACGTATTGACACATCGAGCGCTGCAACGGCTTCATCGGCTATTATCAATTTTGGCGAAAGTGCCAGTGCCCTTGCTACTCCAATCCTCTGACGCTGACCTCCTGAAAATTCATGTGGGAACCTGTAAATGTATTCGCCGCTTATCCCAACATCTTCCAAAACAGTTTTTACTTTTTCGATTACTTCCTTTTCACCTTTCACCAATTTGTGCGTAAGTGGACCCTCACCTACGATAGTTTTCACACGAAGTCGTGGATTAAGAGAACTGTATGGGTCTTGGAAAACTATTTGAAGATCTCTTCTGAATTTCTTCCTTTTTTCATCCATGTTTGAGAGCATCAGGGATAAGAATCTTGTTGTTGAACCTTTCGCATCAGCGAAAAAGATCTGGGCGTACCTTCGATCCACCCCGTCCAAAGAATTCATGAGTGAATCTAGCGAACCTTTTTCTTTGAGCAACTTTTGAAATCTCTCCACGTAGTTTTTCTTCAAATAAGATCTTGCTTTTGAGGAAGGAAGAAAGTAATATGTCGTATCTTCATCTGCGACAATAATCCTTCCTGAGGTAGGTTCATACAAGCGCAACAATGTCATACCTATCGTTGTCTTTCCACATCCAGATTCGCCAACAAGGCCAACGGTTTCACCTTCAAAGATATCAAAGGAAACATCATCTACTGCTTTAACCCAGGCTACAATTCGTTTGAAAATTCCCGCTCTGATAGGAAAATACTTTACAAGATGTTCTATTTTCACAAGCGGTTTCATTGCTCATCACCAGCCTCTTTTTTCTTTGCCTGTTCAACTTTCTCCCAAAAGAAACACCTTACAAAATGACCATTGACGACCTCTATCAACTCTGGTTCTTCTAAACTACATTTCTCCTGTGCAAATTCGCATCTTGGATGAAATTTGCACCCACTTGGAAATTTTAGAGGGTTTGGTACTATACCTGGGATGTTATACAAGCGCGTTTGTTCCACATCAAGCCTTGGTATAGCATGCAAAAGTCCCCAGGTGTATGGATGTTTTGGATCGTTGAATAGTGTCTTTACGTCGGTGTATTCTACGGCCTTTCCGGCATACATCACAACAACGCGATCTGCATTTTCAGCGATCACGCCCATGTCGTGTGTAATGAGGATTATTGCCATACCATATTCTTTCTGAAGTTGTTTCATCAATTCCATTATCTGGGCTTGGATAGTAACATCAAGAGCTGTCGTGGGTTCGTCCGCGATGAGGATCTTTGGCTTGCAAGATAATGCCATTGCTATCATGGCTCTTTGACGCATTCCACCGGAAAGTTCATGTGGGTACTCGTTTATTCTCTTTTCCGGTTCGGGAATGCCTACTTTTCTGAGCAAATCAACTGCCATTTTTTTTGCAGTTGTTTCGTCGACTTTTTGATGCAGGACAATAGCCTCAACGATTTGTTCGCCTATTGTGAAAACAGGATTAAGTGCCACCATGGGTTCTTGAAAGATCATCGCAATATCCTTGCCACGTATTTTTCTCATGGATTCTTCTGATATCTTGGTCAAATCATTACCATCAAAGATTATTGACCCTTCAACGATTTTTCCTTTCTCATCGAGTATTCGCAGTATGGAAAGAGAAGTGACACTCTTACCACATCCTGATTCGCCAACGATCCCAAGGGTTTCACCCTGAAAAACTTCAAAATCTACACCGTCTACAGCCTTGACAATTCCATCTTCTGTATAAAAATACGTTCTTAGATTCTTTACGGTGAGTATGGGCTGCTTCACATTATCACTCCTTTTTATCCTCTAAGCCTCGGGTCAAAAACATCTCTCAGTGCGTCACCAACAAGGTTCCAGGCAAGAACAAATAAGACCATAGCCGTTCCTGGATAAACAATTGCATACCAATATTTGAATGCCTCACCAGAGGCACCGAGCAGCCAATTTCTAGCGAAGTTGAGTAATGACCCCCAATCTGCATACCCCACAGGAGCTCCAAGGCCAAGAAAACTCAAAGCGGCTGCTGTTATCACGAGTGATCCAATCCTCATTGTTGCCTGTATGATCACGGGAAATATGGTGTTTGGTAAGACGTGTTTCAGTATAACCAGATAATCACTGACTCCCAATGCTCTTGCGGCAAGCACATATTGCTCTTCTCTGACCTGTAAAATGTTCCCCCTTATAAGCCTGGCTGTCGCCATCCAACCAAAGGTTATCAAAGAAATCATTACCTTATTTAGACCCATACCAAGAAATGCCGTCACAACAATTGCTGCCAATATGTAAGGGATCGACAAAAATATATCCGTTATTCTCATGAGTATTTCATCCAACCAACCGCCAAAATATCCTGCAACAGAACCTATTAACAATCCTATGACTGTCGAAGTGAGAGTAACGATCAAACCGACTTTGAAAGCCGTTCTTGTACCCCATATGACACCATAGAAGATATCTCTTCCATCTATTACACCAAATGGGTGCTCGGCTGTTGGTGGTTGTGGTGTTTTATCCCACGTTGCTATAGGAATCATGTAAGGGTCGTAGGACTGGGGCGGACATATGATTGGAGCGATTATTGCGATTATGGTGAAAAATATGAGCAGTGAAAAACCAAGAACAGCAGATGGATTTCGCATCAACCTCTTTATCATTCTTTTGGTCTCTGTTCTCACAGTTTCGACCTCCTCAGCTGAAACGAATTCTTGGATCGACAGCGGCGTAGAGTATATCGATTACGAGATTGCCAATAACTAAGATCAGCGAATAGAAAAGTGTAGAAGCCATGATGGAAGCGTAATCAAGTTGTGTTGCAGCAGTTGCAGTAAAACTACCCATACCGGTTCTGTTGAAAACCATCTCTACGATAACGGTACCTGCAAAGAGTTGTATCACCATACCTCCGCCCACTGTGATAACAGGTATCATTGCGTTCTTACGTGCATGTTTGTTGATCACAACATTTTCAGCCAATCCTTTAGCTCGTGCTGTGCGTATATATTCTTTGGTCAGTACTTCAAGCATGCTCGAACGTGTGATTCTCAGCAGATACGCCCACCACAACCATGAAAGAGTCAAGATAGGTGCTATCAGGTGCAAAAGGGCATCAACAAAGACATCAAATCTTCCGTTAAGTAACGCGTCTAATGTTACCAAAGAAGTGAATCTTCTAAACTCTGGTGATTTCACGACCGTGTCAGCCCAAAAACTCAAATTTCCAGGTGGGAACCAGCCCAGTACACTATAAAAGATCATTAATACGAGCAAACCGAAAACGAAATCAGGGAAACTCCAACCAACTACAGCAAAGATTCGAACGAAATGGTCTACGAACTTGTCTCGATTCACGGCTGCTATTATACCCAGCCAAACTCCAACAAAGACTACAGGAATTATCGAGTAAAGAGCAAGTTCAACTGTCCAGGGTAACCTGTTCAAGATAGCATCTTTGACAGGTTCTTTACCGACGACAGACCAACCAAGATCACCACTCAAGGTATTCTTTAGCCATTTTACGTACCTGACAACCATCGGGTCTTTCAGTCCGTATTTTTCTTTTATCTTCTCAAGTTGGTTTGGAGTCAGTTTGTCCAAAAGTCCAGGGTTAACATAAGCTGCCAGAAGCCTATCTGAACCCAAACTCTGTATCATACCAAAAACAATTAGTGATATTCCAAACAAAATCAACGGTAAGAGTAAAAACCTTCTTATGACATAAGCAACCAAAGATCACACCTCCTTATCACACTTTGAATCGGTCAGACAAAGCCTTTAGTTCTCCCACTATATGTGTTAATTCGTCGACTTTCTCTGAGAGGTCCTGAGTATTATCTGCTTGTTTGATGGCACTTTGTGTCAATTCACCAATAATCTTAGATACCGATTCAATGTTTTTGGTTATTCTATCTACAGCTGTGGTTATTTCTTCTATAGCACCGCTTTGCTCTTGACTTGTTGCAGCAAGATCATTTGCTGCCAATGTGAACTCCTCTATATCTTTTACCATATTTTCTATCTGCTGTGCGTTTTCTTGTAAAGTTTTCATTGAATCTTGGATTTGGTCCACAACAGCTTGTCCTCCTTGAGCCACCAGAAGACTTTGTGATTTGATTTGTTTTAAGATGTCGCTCACTTCCTGAGTAGCACTTCTACTTTCTTCAGCGAGCTTTCTTATTTCATCTGCAACAACTGCAAATCCTCTTCCCGCTTCTCCTGCACGTGCAGCTTCTATGGCAGCATTCAGCGCAAGCAAGTTTGTTTGTTCTGCGATGCTGTATATTGCATCAGTTATATCACCGATGCGATTAGAAAGGTCAACCAATTTTTGTACCACCTGCATGGACATCTGGCCACTTTCTGCTGTTTGTTTCATATGCTCAGTTAGTTCTTTCATAGAATCCTTAGTTGAAAAGGCCTTACTTTTGAGTTTTTCAGAGCTTTCAGCAAGTTTTGAAGCGTTCTTGGCAGTATTCTGTGCGCCAGAAGATATCTCTTCCATACCTGAATTGACCTCTGAAACTGATGACACAATTTCTTCTACCCTTTCATTAGCGACTTGTGCAGACTTTTGCGCTTTATCTGATACCGAGCTTGCCTCCTGCATGCTCTCGCTGACTTTGCTGGAAAAAGCTTCAATCCGATCGCTGAGATTCTTGATCTTCGTTACACTGTCTTTGAGATTTTCAGTGACAAGCAAGAATGCCCCTGAGAGTTTACCGATCTCATCTGAGCTTTTAATTCTTTCATTGATTGTTAGATCACCTTGTGCCACACGCTGAGCCGAGGTTGTCAAAGTCTGCAATGGTTTCGTAATCCTCCTAGTGAAAATCATTCCTACAACAATGCTCGCAAATATGACAATTCCAGAGGCTACCAATGACGCCCACAGAGTTTGCAAGAACACTTCCTGCAGTTCTCTGTATGGCATTGTTAAAACAAGAACCCAGTTTGCTGAGGGAATAAGAGAGGTTGTGGCAACTTTTTTCTCTCTATCCAACTCATAAATAGTGGAAGAATACTGTGTTTTCTTGATCTTGTCTTCTAAGGGCTTGAGTGAATCGTTGATTTGTGTCAGGGTCTTACCAACGTATTCTTGCCTTGGATGTGCCAGTACGGTGGCTTGGGAGTCACACAAGAAAGCATACCCTGTTTTGCCATATTTGAGTGATTCAATCATCTGCCAGAACTTTTCTTGAGGTATCACAGCAGCGAACAGACCGGCTGTGTTCCCACTGTAATCTGTAATCTTGATTGCGAGAACAACAGATTTGATTCCTTGCCAATTGAAATTATCCTGTACATAGAAATTCTGGTTTTCGAGTACGATTGATTTGAAAAACCTAAATTGTGACACATCCATCTCCTGTTCACTGTATGTAAAGGTCTTACCCTGCAAATTTGATAAAAGATAATCAGAAAAGCCAAGCTTTTTAAGATTGTCCCCGTGAGATTTCAGAGCTAGAACAACCATGGCCTTTTCGAAAATCATGAGATAGCTTTCAAAATTAGACGCAATTGTTGAAAGCTCAGATAATCTTTGCTTGAACCAGTGATCTAACACCAACGCCTCTCTGTCAGCCTTCTGTTCCATCGCACTTGTTGCAAAAGTCATGAGACGCTGTTGCATAGAAATGATGTTAAGTACGGTGACGATTCCTACGCCGGCAATCACGAAAACCACTACAAGAAAAATTATCTTCGCACGCACTGACATACACCACACCTCCCTCAGGCACGGGCAATACAATAGACGGTGATAGACCTAGCCCCATTATCTTTCAAAACTCTTGCGCACTCCTTAACTGTAGAGCCAGTTGTATAAACATCGTCAATCAGTACTATGTCTTTGTAAATTCTAGAGATAGCTGAAAAAGAATTCTTAACTGAATTTCGTCTTTCTTCTAAGGTCATACCCCTCTTGTTTGATTTCGAAAGGGATTCAAGAGTCTTTTTTGCCACAATACCGGTCATTTTAGAAACACTCTTGGCGATCAAAGCCATTGTATCAAAACCGCGTTCTTCCAAGGAAGCCAAACTTGAAGGTACCCAAGTGATAAGCTGGGCATCGGAAGGGTAGGTGTTCATAGTTTTCACCAAGAAGGAAGCGAGAACTCTATTCAAGCGCCAGTGGTGGGAATTTTTATAAAGTAGGATCAGATCACGTAGTTTTGAATCGTATCGACCATAGAAATATGCTGTGAATAGAATGTCACTCTCATGCAACACGATAGGACCACTCGAAAGATCATTTAGGCAAGCTGAACAGAGCAGTTCATAATATTTTATTTGTCGATTGCACAAAAGACAATAATTTGGTAGAACTAATTCAACCAACCCCAAAATTCTTGCAACCTCGACCTTTCAGGATAGTAGACAACCAAAAACCTTCGGCTCGATTCTATCACAAATAAGGATCGACAGCAAAAAGCTCGCTTATCCTTTTATGGACAATCATGTCATACTCACTACACAGCAAAAAAGCTTTCGCACACAATTTCCTTCTGTGCTGCAAAACAACATCACCGCATCGATCTATTGATTCAACAACAATTGTATAATCATTATAATCACATACTGGCACTACGTCTCTATAGTTTTTTGCTGCGGCTCTAAGTAATGCGACGCCGCCTATATCTATCGATTCGAGTAATTCCTTCTCATCAAAACTTTGCGCCAAAGGCCTAAGGTTCACAACAACCATATCAATAGGTTGAACACCAAGTGCATACAATTGTTGCAGGTGCTCCCTGTTGGAAAGTTTCGCAAGCACAGCTGCAAAGATCTTTGGATGGAGTGTTTTTACTCTTCCATCTAAAAGTTCGTGATAACCTGTCAATTGTTCTACTTCTTGGACACTTATTCCATTTTCTTTGAGAAAAATGGAAGTACCATGTGTTGCAAGTATTGATACGCCTCTCTTTGACAGTTCTCTTGCAAAGTCCAACAACCCAGTTTTGTCCCAAACACTCATCAGAACTCTTTTTATGTTCAACTGATCACGCTCCAAACACAATTCTATCAAAAAAGGCGGCATGGAAGCCGCCAAAATTTTCTTTTCATTTTTTCTCAGTTTTCCTTCTTGTCGACAATCAGTAAATTTGCGACAATACCAACCACTGCGGCTAAACTCAAACCCTTCAGTTCAATAGGGCCGATCTTTAAGGACGCGCCGCCTATTCCAACTGTTAATATCAAAGATGCCACAAGAAGGTTCTTTGCCTTAGAAAAATCTACCTTTGCGTTTACAAGTGTCCTGATACCAACTGAGGCTATCATCCCAAACAGTATCAAGCTTATACCACCAATAACACAACTTGGTACGGTTCTCAACAAGCCACCAAACTTTGAAACAAATGCAACAATTATGGCAATGATCGCTGCTCCCCTTAAGACTCTTGGATCATAGACACGCGTAAGGGCAAGAACACCCGTATTTTCGCTGTACGTCGTATTCGCTGGACCTCCAAGCAATCCTGCAATAGATGTTGCCAAACCATCGCCAATTAGAGTTCTATGTAAACCGGGGTATTCAAAGAAATTCTTGCCTACTACAGCGCCATTGGTTGTTATATCCCCTATGTGCTCCATGAAAGTTGCTATTGATACAGGAGCAATCATTGCTATTGCTGTCCAGTCAAATTTCGGAAAGATGAACTTCGGTATGCTAAACCAACTTACCTGATTCAGGGCAGAGCTGTCAACTTCTTTAAGAAATAGAGCAAAGACATACCCCACGATGACTCCTGACAAAACGGGGACGAGACTCCAAAAACCTTTTAAAAAGATAGACACCACTATGACAGTTACAATGACCACTACTGCAATAAACCAATTCGTACTAGCCATTTGGATTGCAACGGGACTCAATGTAAGACCTATCACGATAATCATGGGTCCTGTGACAACAGGTGGAAAGAGTTTCTTAACCCTTTCAATTCCCAGTATTCCTACAGCCAAGGCGAACAGTAAATACACAAGACCTGCTGCAAAGATGCCGCCCGTTGCATATGAGAGGTCACCGAACTTCTCCTTAACCATGATCACAGGTGCTATGAAAGCAAAGCTCGATCCAAGAAAGACCGGAACGACTCCTGCAGTGAATGAATGAAACACAAGTGTTCCTATGCCGGCAGTGAACAAAGCAACAAGGGGATCAAGACCGGTGAGTAGAGGTACTAAGACCGTTGCTCCAAACATAGCTACAAAATGCTGAAGAGATAAGACAAGATACTTCCAACCAGTTACGCGCTGTTGGACAAGCGAAGCTTGAGCTTCCATTTTTATCCTCCTTCCTGCCCTCTCAGGAGCAAATTAAAGGATCCTCGAAAAGTGTATCATCGAGTAGTTAATCTGTCAATGGTTTTGGTTGGTAAAGGTTATGGTATAATGATGGTAAAGATTTATCTATGGTATTTATGATTATCTATTAGGAAATGGAGGTGTTGAGATGTCACGAGTGATAACTTTTGGAGAAATCATGATGAGGCTTGCAACGCCTAATTATTTAAGACTTGTTCAGACCAATCAGTTTGAAATTACATACGCAGGTGCCGAAGCAAATGTAGCTGTTTCGCTTGCGAATTTTGGTGTTGACACAGCATTCATAACCAAATTGCCAAACAACGACCTTGGTCAAGCGGTCTTAAGAACTTTGAGACAATACGGTGTAAATACTTCCTACATAACTTTTTCAGATGGAAGACTGGGCTTATATTTTCTCGAGACAGGCTTTTCTCAAAGGCCTTCGAAGGTCATATATGACAGGGCGAATTCGGTCTTCGCATTGTCAAAGCCTGAAGATTTCAATTGGGATGAGATCTTTAAAGATGCAATCTGGTTCCATTTTACTGGTATAACACCTGCTTTGGGTGACAATCTTGTGGAATCCTGCAAGAAAGCCCTTCAACAAGCAAAGGAGAAAAACATAACGGTTTCTTGTGATCTGAACTACCGTGCAAAACTCTGGAGTGAACAGAAAGCACGACAGGTCATGACAGAACTTGTTAAATATGTGGATGTGCTTTTTGCAAACGAGGAGGATGCAGAAAAAGTATTTGGAATTCGTGCAGACGATTCGAACATCGTAGAAGGGAAATTGAGCCTGAAAGGATACGAGCAGGTGTGTCGCAGATTGCAGGAGACATTCGGTTTAAAAAAGGTTGCCATAAGTCTAAGAGAGAGCATCGTAGCGAACGTGAATGGCTGGTCGGGGGTTCTTTTGGATGGCGATCGTTTCTATCAGAGCAAACAATACACTGTTCACATTGTTGATCGAGTAGGAGCAGGCGATTCATTCGCTGCTGGTTTGATATACGGAATAATAAACCATATGGAACCACAGCAATCTTTGGACTTCGCAGTTGCGGCATCTTGTTTGAAACATACGATAATCGGTGATTTCAACCAAGTAACATTGGAAGAGGTTAAAAAGCTCGCCAAAGGCGAAGGATCAGGACGAGTGGTGAGATGAATGGCGATAGGATCTGTTGAAAAGGCTTTGAAGATTCTTGAATTCATAATAACTAAGAAGAATGGTGCGAGAATCCAAGATATTGCTGATCATTTAAAAATATCCTCTCCGGCGGTCTATAAACATCTTGAAACCCTTGTCCGGGCTGGTTATGTATGTAAAGAACCACACAGTCACAAATATTTGCCGTCTTACAAAATAGTCGAGCTTGGAAGCATAATCCTCAGAAATGTTCAAATTAGGGAAATTGCGCATCCTTTCTTGGTAGATCTCATGGAAAAAACTGGCATGACTATTCATTTTGCACTCAGAAATGGTTATGAAGGCGTTTATGTTGATAAAATAGAGAGCGCTCGAACGATACCTACGGTGTCACGAATTGGAATGAGGATGAGGCTGTACTCTACAGGCTTTGGTAAAGCAATTTTGGCATTTCTGTCAGATGAAGAGCTGGATGAATATTTTGCCAAAGTGAAACTTGAGCGACAAACTCCTCATACAATAACCGATGTAGAAAGGTTGAGAAAGGAACTCTTCGTTGTCAAACAAAAAGGTTACGCTATTGATAACCAAGAAAATGAGCCTGGTATAATGTGTATAGGTGCTCCAGTGTTTGATTACACGGGTTCTGTTATAGGAGGAATAAGCGTCACGGGAGCCGCAAGTTTTTTCAGTGATCAGATGATAGATATTGTTGCAAATGAGGTTGTCAAAACGGCACGTGAAATTTCCAAAAGGCTTGGGGCATCTACTTGAATGAATTGATCACCCCACCTCTAATGTAAATGTAAACGATCACTTGGTACCATATGATCTTTAGGAGGTGGTAGAATGCGGTTAAAATTTATCTTTGGTACATGTGAAGTTATCGCCGAACTTGATGAAAACAAAGCTCCAATGACAGTTGATGCCATCAGAAAATGTCTGCCCATTAAAAGTGTTGTGAACAGATGGGGTGACGAGATTTATTTCGAAACGCCTGTAAAGATCACAACGGATGAAAACAGTAAAGATGTAGTAGAAGAAGGGGACGTGGCATTTTGGATACCGGGGAAGGCTATATGCATCTTCTTCGGTAAGACACCCATAAGTGATGAGAAGATTAGGCCAGCCAGTGCTGTGAACGTGTTCGGCAGAATAAAAGAGGGTTTAGGACTATTAAAGGAAATCAAATCTGGTACTAAGGTGATTGTTCAAATCGACTAAATTCTCCTCCTGTGGTAACATAATTTTAGGAAGGAGGAGAATCAGTGAATCAAAAAACATTATTTTATATACTCATTGCATTCATAGTTTTCTTTATCGCCACGCAGTTGATCACGACCTTGACACAAAAACCACCTTTTGAGATAGCCTATTATAGAAGTATTATGGAGTACGATTACACAGGCCAGGCTACGTTCACAGCAACGGCTGGCCTTTTTTTCAAAGACAAAGCTAAGCAGCAGCAATATGTCAGTCAGTACCAACAAGCTTCTACGTCGACCTTCAAGAATTATTTCGATGACATAAGCAAGAAGATAGGTAGGCAGATAGATGTGATATCTATGAATTCAACTGTCATAGAAAGGTCAGGCATACTTGAAATCTTGGAAGTCGCCCGATTGTCGAATGTAGCATTGGTTCAAGATGGTATAGTTGACACGTCATTGAAAGACATATCCATATACTCTGTTAACGATTCGCAGATCACAGTTGTCATTCCACCGGATGCGCAGATACTGACAATAGAACCAACGCCGACCAAGGTCGTTTCGAACCAGATTTACTGGCAACCCAGTCAAGCCTCTATGATTTTTCCAAGGGTTATCTTTAAGAAAGGTGAGAAAAATTGATAGATCATTTTCTTCAGTTGATCAAATCTTCAAAACATGTAGTTGTTCTGACTGGAGCGGGAATAAGTACACCAAGCGGTATACCAGATTTTCGAAGTCCTACCGGGCTTTATTCAAAGTACCCCGAAGACATCTTTGACATAGAGTACTTTTATCGTGACACTAAAGGGTTCTACAAATTCTGTAAAGAGATCCTAATACCGATGGCTGATGTTAAACCAAATGCTGCACACTTCATGCTCGCAAAGCTTGAACAAAAAGGTATTCTGAAAGCAGTGATCACTCAGAATATAGACGGTTTACATCAGAAGGCAGGAAGTAGAAATGTTATAGAATTGCATGGTAGTGTATATGAGTATTACTGCACTCGATGTTCAAAACAATTCAGTATCTCATCAGTCAAAGAAATGCTTGGTATTTCAGATCTTCCATTGTGTAGCTGTTCAGGAGTGATCAAACCAAAGATTGTCTTTTTCGGGGAGTCATTACCCCAAGAGGCTCTGTACGATGCTCAAGATCACTCTAAAAGGTGTGATTTAATGATCGTAATGGGGAGTTCTTTGGTTGTCTATCCTGCAGCACAACTTCCTTTCATTGCGAAAATGAATGGTGCAAAGGTTCTGATCGTGAACAAAGGTAAAACCGGTTTTGATGACCTGTGTGATTTAAAGATACAAGAAGATCTTTCTTTGTTTGCTGAAAAATGTTTCATGGCAGATCCAGGTCTTTTCAGTTGAACAACTTCGTTTTATACTACAAAAGGTAATCGAAAAATCAAGGAGCGAAGTAGATGGATGGAAGAGTAGCAGTCTTTGGGAAGGTGAATGTAGACACTTTTTTGTACATCGATCAAATACGAATAGGGGAAAACCACATGTGTCAGCAGACGTTGGTTGATATCGGTGGTAAAGGAGCCAACACGGCAATTGGCCTTGCGAAACTTGGTATTGACTGTCATTTGGTGGCTTGCGTAGGTAACGATGCCATTTCGCAAAGTGTAGTCAAAAAATTAGAAAAAACTGGCGTTGACACTTCATTCATCAAATCTTGCAACGCCCAGACAGGTAAGACATTTGTCGTTGTTGAATCAAACGGTAGAAACACCATGTTTCACATACTTGGAGCGAACAGCCACTTGAGCCCCGAAATGATAGACTGGACCTTTTTAGAAAGGTCGACTGCTGTTTTCCTTCAGTTAGGTATTCCTATTGACACCGTGCGAGAAATAGTATTGATGTCAAAACGAAACGGAAAATATGTCTACATAGACCCGGCTGGCTTCGTAGATGAATCTTTCCTAGAGATCGTTGCTTATGCCGATACCATAGCACCAAACGAAAATGAACTCTTGAGGATGACGAAGGAAATCGATATAGAAAAGGCTGCTAAGAAGCTTTTGTCTTTTGGTGTTGAGGAAGTTGTTGTCAAATTAGGATCAAAAGGCGCCACTTTTTTCTCAGAAAAGACATCTATTCACGTTGATGCATATAAGGTTGATGTAGTTGATACAACTGGAGCTGGCGATGCATTCAACGCGGCTTATATTGCGGGTAAAATGAAAAAATTACCCTTGAAGGATACCTTGAAACTTGCAGTAGCAGCATCAGCTATCTGTGTTACAAGGCAGGGTACATCCAGTGCAAGCCCAACTAAGGAAGAGTTGCTCCAATTTCTCAAGAAAATGGAAGAAAAAGACCTGTTAGCTGCTTTATGAAAAGAGGTGAGCCTTTGAAAAAATACGTTGTTGTGACTGGCGGTGTGTTGAGTGGCGTTGGCAAGGGTATTTTCTCCGCCTCCCTTGCGAGATTGCTCAAAGAATGTAATGTGAAAGTCAATGTTCTGAAAATAGATCCATATTTGAACGTCGATGCTGGAACAATGAATCCTAACCAGCACGGAGAGGTCTTTGTAACAGAAGATGGATACGAGGCAGACTTAGATCTTGGGCATTACGAAAGATTTCTGGGCGAGAACATGAGTAGAAAAAACAATATAACTGCAGGACAGGTTTATTCAACTGTTGTACAGAGAGAGAGAGAAGGGGGTTATCTTGGTTCAACGGTTCAAATGGTTCCCCACGTGACTGCAGAAATTAAGAGGAGAATCGAATCACTCGAAGGAGAAGTCAATGTCATCGAAATAGGGGGTACTGTTGGAGATATAGAAAGCGAGGTCTTCTTGGAGAGCGTTCGTGAACTTGCGTTGGAAAAATCTTCAGATGACTTTTTGTTCATACATGTTACATACGTGCCATATTTGAAAGCCTCCAATGAATTCAAAACAAAACCGACACAGCAGTCAGTTCAGTTACTTCGAAGATCTGGAATCAACCCGGATATGATAGTCATCCGATCTGAAAATTCAGTTAACGGTGATAGCCTCAAGAAGGTAGCACTTTTTGGTGGTGTGCCGATTGATATGGTGATAAATTTGCCCGATGTTCAAAATGTTTACTCTGTTGTAGAGATACTCAAAAATTACGAAGTACACAGGAAAGTTGCCCGAAGATTAAAAATCACCCTTGATGATGCAAGCTTTAAGTGGGATTATCCAAAAACTTTCAAAACTTATAAGATAGCACTCGTGGCAAAGTATCTTGGTACCGATGATGCATACAAAAGCATTATTGAGTCTGTCTTTCTTTCAGGATGTATAAAACCATCGATTGTTGACGCCCAGATTCTGGAAGAGATGAGCTGGGAACAACTGTGCGAAACGCTGTATGAATACGATGCTTTAATAATACCAGGAGGGTTCGGTAAGCGAGGAATAGAGGGTAAGATCAGGGCGATTCGCTTTGCAAGAGAGCACAAGAAACCTATCTTAGGGATCTGTCTTGGTATGCAATTGATGGTCATAGAATTTGCAAGGAACGTTCTAGGGTATAAAGATGCCAACTCCACAGAGTTTGATCCAAACACAACTCATCCAGTGATAACGATGATGGAAGAGCAAAAAAGAATATTGCAGCTCGGTGGAACAATGAGACTTGGTTCGCAACCTATGAAGATTTTTAAAGATACTAGACTGTGGCAGATATATGGTGGAGTCGAACAAATATCAGAAAGACACAGACATCGGTACGAGGTCAATTATGACGAATATCCTGAACTGTTCAAACTACCAAATGAAGATGGCAATAAGCTTGTCATAAGTGCAAAATCTAATTTCATCGAAGCCATTGAGTTAGAAGATCATCCATATTTCATAGGAATACAGTATCACCCAGAGCTCAAAACGAAGGTTGGTAATCCTCACCCATTGTTCAAAGCTTTGATTGATTCTATCAAGAGTACCTGACGTTTCTTGTATGTTTGCACCTTGTGGTACTTGAAAAAGATCAAGTTGTATGGTAGGATAATCAATGGTCATCACGGTGGGTGCGTAGCTCAGAGGAAGAGCGTCTGCCTTACGAGCAGAAGGTCGTAGGTTCGAGTCCTGCCGCACCCACCAAAGGAAAGTGGCCAGGTAGCTCAGTTGGTAGAGCACTGGACTGAAAATCCAGGTGTCGACGGTTCGATTCCGCCCCTGGCCACCATATTTTTGTTGAAGCAATTTTCCTGGGGCCGTAGCTCAGCTTGGGAGAGCGCTACCATGGCACGGTAGAGGTCGTGGGTTCAAGTCCCATCGGCTCCACCATTTGTAAAGTGAACAATAAAGCCTTCTTACTTTTTGATGCCTTTTTTGGTGAGTAGGCTATTGAGTACTAATTACTTCTATGTGCACCTACCTCATGTTTGTCCATGCAGTGATGAAACCTTGAACAGGTAAATCCATCTGCATCCTCATAATAATAGTGAAAAATATTTTCCATGAGCAAGGGCAACAGGCGCAACATGAATATTTCCCATGGCATAGTATTTTTAAGATCGAATCTAAGGGAGAAAGAATTTCTTTTGATTGTAAAGAAATAACATTCTTATCAAAGGACTAAAAGCAAGATAAGCGTTCAAAACTTATCCAATTATGTGATGCTTTTATGGGAGCTTGCGCTCCAATAATTCGTGGAATTAAAATAAGCAAAAAATCAAAATATAGAAACAGTTGATGAATTTAATATTTCCATTAGTTCAGCGAAGGATAAAAGAGCCCGAAAATATTAATAGTGAATACAAATATGCAAACAGAATAATGATAAAATTTTTTCCAAAAGAAAAAACAACCCCAGATGATGTAAGAAGATTGCAGAATCAATTTTATACTGAGAGTCGTTTATATTATGAAGATCAAGAAATTGCACAAGAAAGACTACAATAATTGAAAAAGCTTATGAGAACATTAAAAGGAATTTTACAAGAGCATACTGGGGAAGTAAAAAGAGAATATAGAGTAAAAAGAATTGCGATATTTTTTTATACAAGAGGAGAGAGCAAATAAATAAAGCGGTATTGATACTTTATTGAGATTTCAAAAATCCATAGGACTGAAATTTGTTGGGCTGTGGCAGAATGGGTAAAGAATAGATTAGAGAAAGCAAGGAGTGTGTCAATGGAAAAGATACGATCCGAATAAACTTCACCGGAGGTCAATTCGTTTAAAAGATTACGATTGTTCCCAACCTGGTGCATATTTTATAACCTTATACATGCATAATAGAGAATGTACATTTGGGGAAATCAAAGACGGGAAAATGATTTTGAATAAATATGGGGAGATTGTGAAAAGTTGTTGGTTACAGACACCAAATTTTTTACCAACATTCAATTAGATAAATTTATAATTATGCCAAATCATTTCCATGGAATAATTTTTATTACAAATGTAGGGACAATTCATGAATCGTCCCTATTGGGTGAAAAATGGCTGAAATCTAAAATCCAACGAATGAGGAATCTTTTAAAAATTGCTGAGCCAGATGAAGCCCTTTATCGAGAGATAATGCTCTCTTGGCTGTCCTAAAAACAAAGTTCAGTTTTTAAAACTTGCCCTTATGACTCCATTGGGCTTGATAAAAACACAGAGGGAGGGAGAAATAGAAAAAGCATTCCTTTACAGCGCAGCATTCATCGATTCATAAAGAAGGTTTACCTGATAATTTTGATTTTTCATTGAGGATGGATAAATCGGTTCGGGATTTTAGAGGAATTCGTCCTGCTAACCATCCAAGAAAAGAATAAAAGGAATTTCTCATCTTTAATCAGAAACTCCTTCTTGTAATTTAGTATTTTTTGTAAGGAGGTTAAATGAAGGGATAATCTAGCAGTCCCATCTAAATCCTAAGAAGGCGCAAAACTGCGTAAATAAAATAATGGATTTTAAGGGTCTCGGTATTCAAAGAAAAAGGGAGATGTTTTTCAACATTATCTTACCTTTTTGTCTTGCCTTTCTTGAAGATCAGAATTCTGAGGTTATTAAGTTTCTCAATACAATCTTCTCCATCCATCCACCACTTTCGGAAAATTCTACAACTAAAAGGCTTAAGTTCGTTGTTGATAAATCAAGTTATGCTAAACTGAATGTTTCAACAAAAACTTACTTCGGAATACATCTTTTTATAAAAGAAAAGCTTCAATAGAAAACGTTGGCTAATATAGGAAAGATATTTCACGTGACTCATTTACCTAACTCACTCAAATATACAAGATATCTTACTTTCCTAAGGTCTTTTATAACCCCGATTTGGCTGAAAGAGAACAATCTATCCTATGTGATATAAAGAGCCTGAAGATGAAACAAAATACCCTTGATCGTAGTTTCAAAAATTAGCCAAAAGTTCAAAGACTCATAAAGATTTATCTATCTTTTTGTCAGCAGATTGTTCCACGCCGGCAGTACTCTTCACTAAGTATACTCATGATCAAGATGTCATGATATTGCCCAGCCAAATATCTGGCTTTTCTTAACCGACCTTCATAAACAAAGCCACATTTTTCATATACGTGCATTGCTCTTTTGTTGTATTCATATACTTTCAGCGAAACTCTGTTGAGATTAAGATATTCGAAGGCATATTTCAAAGTCAGTTTCGTTGCTTCTGTGCCAAAGCCCATATTTCAAAATCTCTTATCCGTTATTGCTATGCCAAACTCTGCCAGCCTGTTGACCCAGTCAATGCTATGTAAACCGGTTGTACCAATCAATGTTTCTTGATTCAAATGTCTGTCTGACATCTATGTCGTTTATGTTCAAAAGTTGATCAATGTCAGAGGGCTCAACTGGTCTTAAAATGATCTTTTCGCCTTTGAATATCAATTTTTTCACCCCCATCTGTAACTTGTTGTTGAGATAATCCATATGCCTCGCGTTCCACATTTCCAATTGGCTCTACATGTACCATTACATCAGCGATTCTGTCGTTTTGTTCAACTATGGCTTTCTTAATCTGAGTTGCAATGTCATGCCCCTGTTGAACCGACATCTTTCCACTGACCTCGATGTCCATATCGACGAAATACTTGTACCCAACCTGCCTAACTCTCACTTTGTGTGGATTAGCAGCACCTTGGACGTTCTTAACAGCCTTGAAAATCTGATCATATATATCGAAGTTCGTCATACCATCCATCAACTCATAGCTGGTTTCTTTGAAAATTTCAAATGCTGTCCTTATGATCATCGCGGATATGATCAAGGCAACTGTTCCGTCTACCCACAAAAGGCCAACTTTGTTCAAAAGTACACCAACAAAAACCGTTGAAGAAATAAGAATATCATTTCTCATATTCAACGCATCGGCTATGAAGGCATAACTCTTAATCTTTTTTCCGATGTTGTATTTGTAAATAAAGAGCCATGTTTTTACTGCGACGGAGATGAGTGAAACTATCAAAGGAAGTATTCCTATGATCAAAATGTGTTCACCACTGATTATTCTCTTGGTTGACGAAATCATCAAATTTGTCCCTGCATAGAAAATGACAAAAGAGACAACCTTTGCTGCTATGGTCTCTACTCTCTCATGACCATATGGATGCGTTTTATCTGGAGGGCGGTTTGATATCTTGCTTGAAACCAGAGTAACCAAAGATGTAAAGATGTCGGTCGATGTATCAATCCCGTCTGCAACTAAAGCCATACTTTTGAAAACCAGTCCGACAAAGATTTTCATTGCTGCCAATGCAGCATTGGCAAATACTCCAATCCAGGCAGCCTTTGAAGAGATTTTGTCTCTATCTTCCATATTATCACCTGTTAAATAAGGCGCGGACCTGCCGCGCCTTGAGGATGTAAAAAGATTATACCACTACTTTATGGAGTAAAACGCATCCAATCCCTTATATTGAGAGGCAAAATCAAGCTCTTCTTCGATCCTAAGTAATCTGTTGTACTTGGCTATTCTTTCGCTTCTGGACAGTGAACCAGTTTTGATCATTCCACAATTAGTTGCAACTGACAAATCAGCAATGAATGTATCTTCTGTTTCACCAGAACGATGAGAAATGACACAGGTCATTCCGTGCTGCTTTGCATACTCGATTGTATCGAGTGTTTCAGTGACAGTGCCTATTTGATTGAGTTTTATCAATATGGAGTTCGATGCCTTCATCTGTACCCCTTTCTTGAGTCTGTTTATGTTAGTGACGTATATATCGTCTCCAACTATCTGAACTTTGTTGCCAACTTTTGCCGTGAGTTTTGAAAATCCTTCCCAGTCTTCTTCATCAAGAGGATCTTCAAGACTAATAACAGGATATTTCTCCACCAGATAGACATAGTAATCAACAAGTTCGTCTGTCGTTTTCTGAGATTTATCGATACTGTAGGTTCTAGTATCAGAGTTGTAGAAAGATGATGCGGCGCTATCGAGTGCAATGAAAAGATCTTTACCGGGGGTGTAGCCAGCTGCCTTGATTGCTTCTATCAAGACTTTTATGGCTTCTTCGTTTGATGACAAGTTTGGTGCGAAACCTCCTTCATCGCCAACGGAAGTTACATGACCCATGTTGTGCAAGATCTTCTTCAGATTGTGAAAGACCTCGGCTCCGTATCTCAGTGCCTCGGCAAAAGTAGGTGCACCAGCAGGAACGATCATGAATTCCTGAATATCCAAGCTGTTGTCAGCGTGTTTGCCACCATTGATAACATTCATGAATGGGACAGGCAAAACCTTTGCGTTTGGCCCACCAAGGTACTTGTAAAGTGGTAGGTACAAACTTGCTGCTGCTGCACGTGCTACAGCCATAGATACACCAAGGATTGCATTCGCACCGAGCTTTGATTTGTTTTCCGTGCCGTCCAATTCAATCATAATTTTGTCGATAGCAACTTGGTCATAGACATTCATTCCAATTACTTTGGGTGCAATTGTTTCGTTGACATTCTTTACTGCATTTAAAACTCCTTTACCAAGGTATCTGCTTGTTTTGTCTCTCAGTTCCAGTGCTTCAAACTTTCCTGTTGATGCTCCCGATGGAACCATTGCCGAAGCTGTAGTTCCATCCTCAAGGAAAACCTCAACTTCGACGGTGGGATTACCACGTGAATCAAGGATCTCTCTGGCTTTAATATCCACTATTTCGTTGTACATTCCTTCACCTCCTCAATCAGGTAATATGATACTACCAATATTTTCACCACGGACGGCTTTCAACAGAGCACCTTCTTCAAAGAAATTCAGAACAATTATGGGAAGTTTATATCTGCCACAGATAGAGAAAGCCTCCATATCCATGACCCTTAAACCAAGTTTTATCGCCTGCTGATAAGAGATCTTCTCGAATCTTTGAGCTGTCTTGTTTTTCTTTGGATCACTGTCATAAACCCCATCGACCTTGGTCGCCTTTATCAAGACGGATGCGCCCATCTCGACTGCTCTCAGAGCCGCCGCCGTGTCGGTTGTGAAAAATGGATTGCTCGTTCCACCGGCGAATACCACCACATAACTTGCCTCAAAATAAAGATTTATGTCATCGTAATGAATAGGTCTGATCGATGGTAGCGAAGATATCTGCGAAACCACAACACACTTGACTCCATGTTTCTCCAAGGCTCCCTTCAAGTATAAACCATTGACCACTGTGCCAAGCATACCGATTTGATCGGCTAAAGAATGTGGTATCTCTGACAGTTCCTCACCTCTGAATATATTTCCAGCACCTATTACGATACCGATCTTTGACCCATAATCCACAACTTGAGATATCTGCCTGACTAAATAGTTTATATTGTCTTGATCAAAGCCTCTTGAACCCTCCCCACACATTACCTCGCCGCTGAGTTTTATAAGAACCTTCTTATACATCATGAATCCCTCCCAAGTGATTTTATCAGAGATATTTCAGTTGAAAGGAATGTTGTTGTTAATTTGATATGACCTTGACAAAAATTCAATCATAAGATAAAATATATTCAAGTACACTTGAAAAAAATGAAAGGAGAGATTTCAATGGCTCGCGTTATCTCAAAATGTCCAATCTGTGGTTCGAATCTTATTGTGACCGAATTAAGTTGCCCATCCTGTGGTACTGTGATAAAGGGTAGATTTGAATTGGAAGAATTCTTCAGGCTCACACCTGATCAGCTGAACTTTCTAAGAATTTTTATCAAGACAAGAGGCAATCTAAGTGATTTGCAAAAAGAGCTTGGAATATCATATCCAACGGCGAAATCAAGACTTGAAGGGATTGTAAGAACACTGGGCTATGAAGCACAAGAAGTTACAGAAGAAAAGCAGGTTGATGAATTACTAGACAAGCTCGAAAAGGGTGAGATCTCAGCTCAAGAAGCTTTGGAAAAGATCAGGAGGCTGAGAGAAGAATGAAGCTTGCCGTCACTATTACTGGTATAATTGGTGCATTTCTTCTTTTATATATAGGTTCGAAACTTCTTCAGATGCGAGTGAAATCTGTAACACTGGTTTACTCTTTTTTTGTCGGTTTGTATGCGTTGTTCTTGGTCATTGGGAATATCGTACCAATAATTGTGTACATCATTGGTGAATTGGTTGTCATATGGGTTATAGTGATTTTCATGGGTTTCTAGGAGGTGAGAACAATGGAGAAACTATCGATCGACTTCGCCAGATTTAAAAAACTCGTAGTAAAGGTCGTAGACATGGATTTAAAAATAACTGGTACACATTCATCAGAAGCCTATATTGCTTTTGAATCTGAGCAACCTCATGTAGAGTATAAGGATGATACATTGATAATAACTGCTAAGGAAAAACATTTTTCGTTACTTGGTCCAATGATCTTTGGATCACATGGCACAGAACAAACCATGCAGATTGTGGTTCCTTATCAACTCAAAGAGTTAACTGTGAATGGGGTTTCTTCAGATGTGGCAGTTTACTCAGTAAAAGGCGAAGTTTTGGTAATAAAAACCATATCGGGTGATGTTGTTTTAGAGAGCATTGAATTCTCTGACTGTCAAATGAAGACTGTTTCAGGTGATATCAAAATTGATTCACCAGTGATTACGAAGTTAGTCTTTTCCAGCGTCAGTGGTGACCTGAATATAAAGAATCTGATTTGCCAAGATGGTGACTGGATTGTTAGCACTACGAGTGGGGATCTGACTATGCAAACGGTCGGTATACCAAATATGAGACTGACGCTGAGAACGGCAAGTGGTGAATTGAACACAAATGTTGGTTATACACGTGAAGGCAGAGATTACCTCTTTGGTGATGGCAGGATGAAGATGACTATAAGTACTGCTTCGGGCGATGTAAACATCATATCAACAAACAGGGCTGAGAGATCAGAAGGGATAGAGAAGAAAATCTTGCGTCTTGTGGCGAGTGGGAAGTTAACTTACGAGCAGGCAAGGCAAATTTTGGATGAACTCAGCTGAGCTGTGATATCATTGGAGCACACAGGAGGTGTGCTCTGTGGCAAGATTCATAAAAACAACTATTCTGATTCTCTTTTTTGGTTTTGTCATCTTTGGCATCATCGTTGGTCTTGTTGACAGATTGACATCCTCGATCTTTGAACTTCCCGAAAGAACTTATTCGATCACAGTCCAACGAAATGGTTCTGCAAGTGTTTTAGAGACGGTTACTTACAAACTCAAAAAACCTTTTCGATTTGTGAGTTGGGCTATTGATTTTGATAAACCAACCAAGATATCGAGTTTCGATTTCCAAGTCCTTGAAGGTCCGACACTCCAGGGAGGTCCATTCTTCGAAACGAGAAATGAGCAAAGCATAGACCTCAAACTCCTCTTTAGTAGATCGATGGATGAGTACATTCAAGTGCCTAAGGACGGTTTAACAATAAAGGTTGCATTTTCATACACGCTGGAAAACTTGCTCATAGAAGGTCAGGATTTCACACAACTTTTCATCAAGTACGTAGGTACTGGAACGGTCGTTCAAACTAAGTTTTTGAAGGTTCGCGTAGATTTCCCAGAAAGCTTTCCAAAGCCCCTTGTATACCATCATCCATGGGGAATACAGGTTAAAGACAAAGCTATTGCAAATATCTATGAGTATGAATTTAGGAATATTCCTGCGAATTGTTTTGTAGAGGGACGCTTTGTTTTTCCCAATCTACTTGGAACAGGTACACAGTACCTGATGAAGTCGATAAACCTTTCACAGATAAGGGACATCGAGCGATCGTACGGTGTGAAAATCACATTGATGACGTTGGGAAGCATCGTATATGTGGTTTTCATAATAGCAATCCCGATTCTCATATACAGAAAATTTGGTAAGGAACACTCAATACAGTACGATGCGCTCTATGAAAGAGAAATCCCATACGATGACCCACCAGAAGTTGTCAATGGGATCGTAAAGAAAATCTGCTCACATCCTGACGATGATGCCATAGCCGCTGCAATTATGAATTGTGTGAAAAAAGGTGAGGTTGAACTTTTGGAAAATGATAAAAAAGAGATTGTTGGTCTGAAGATAATCAAGGTCACCAACGAGAACCAAGATCTTCTAAATGCCTTCAAGAACTTCGAAAAAGAAGGTATTGTTGAGTTCAAAACCCTCAAGAAGTTGCTCAAAAAACGAGATAACGCAGAAAAATTTCTCAAAGGAATAGATAAATGGAGGAATCAGGCACATAAGAATCTCAGTAAAAGGAAGTACCTGATAACCACAGGTAATACATTGGCGAAGTTCTTTGGTATCGTTTTTGGTATTCTTATTCCATTGTTCATCATTCTAGGCTTATCAAAGATTTCCACACCAGGTTATGAGATAGTCTCAAGGTATTCAATGATGTTGATGGGAGTATCCATCGCAGTAGGAGCAGTCATAGTTCTGATGAAGAAGACCGTTTTCTCACGTTGGACCAACGATGGTTTGCTATATTACCTGAGATGGAAAAACTTTGAGAGGTTCATAACAGATTTCTCGGCTCTATCCACATACCCGCCTCAGTCGGTGGTTTTGTGGGATGATTACATAATCTACGCAACAGCTCTTGGTGTTGCAAAGGAGGTCATTAACAACCTGAAAAAATTGTATCCTGAACCACCTTCAACACCAGTGGCTTCAAGAGTGTATTATTCGCCTCTTTTGACAACTGAACTTTCCTCCTTCAGAAGTATCGCAGTCTCAACCGTTTCAAGTTCAAGTTCTGGTGGATCACACTCAAATGGAGGGAGTGTAGGTGGAGGATCTGGCGGTAGTAGAGTTGGAGCAGGATAATTATTAGAAAATTATTAAAAATCAACACCTTTTGAAAGATGAAATTTATAATTCATTTTGAACCAATACAGAATGGAGGGTTGTGTCGTGAAAAAAGTTATCGTACTCTTTTTGACGTTCCTTGTCGTTTTTGTGTTTGCCAACATAATTGATGTGGTCGAGCTTGCAAAACAAAACAGCGTAACCTATCTCAAGGCGGTGCTGAACTTTGAACAGGCAAAGAACGACTATGACAAAGCGATGATTGAGGCAAGGAACAAAAGGCAACAACTTGTAGCGCAGCAAAACTGGCTTCGAGCTCAACAAACCTACAGTCAGTCTGTGAAAAATTTCTACAGTGAGTTTTTTGATGCTTACGTTGGTGTACAGGAAAACACTCTTCAGGTTCAAATTGCACAGAACAAGCTACGTATAGCTGAGATTGATTTTACACAGACGCAAGATTTGTACAAAACAGGTGCCGCAACGATACAAGATCTTCAAAGTGCAAGCTCTACTAAACTTTCAGCACAGGCGAGCTTGGGCGAAGCACAGTTGAGTCTGGAGCAGTCCAAGCAAGATTTATTGATCTTATTAGAAAAAGAAGTACAGATCATCGATCCCTCATTGATCAAGATTGATATTGAACTACCCTCAGTTGAAGACTTGATCAACAAATCTCTTGCAATTCAAATCGCACAAATTGAAGTTCAGATAGCTCAAATGGATTACGATAGTCTTGTAAATCCATCGGTTTACACAAAGAATAAGTACGAAAGAGCACTCAAGATAGCTCAGAATGAACTTAGATATACTCAGAATAATACAAAGAAGTCCTATCAATCTCTGCTCTTGGCAACTGAAAACCTCAAAAAGACTATTCAAGCTCAGAGAGAGACTGTTAATGTAGCAAAATCCGAGCTTGACAGCGCCGAAAAAAATTACAAAGTTGGTGTTGGTTCTGAAAAGGATCTTTTGCAGTCCAGAAACACTTATTTCACAGCTCAAAAAACGTTGCTTGGATATATCAAATCGTTCTTGAAAAATCTATGTTCACTTTACATCGATGCAGGTTTAGATTATCAACAGTTGCTCGCTACCATCTTTGGTGGGTGATTTAGTGTGAGAAAGATTTTGATCTTTCTGCTTTTGATACCCTTTCTTTCCTTTGCGAATTTTCTGGACCTCGTGCAAGATCAGCTTGAAAAGAGTAGTTCATATCTTTCTGCAGTCATGGCATACAAACAAGCAGAATTCAACCTTTCAAAAAACAGAAATGCCTTTATACCTTACGTCGGCACCAATGATTTTTCCATATCCACGGATTTTGAAAATTACACCGTGTCTGTTCCCTTTTTTGTAAAGTTTCAGAACGTAGCTGGCTTTGATTTCATTGTTTCAAACAATTGGACTTACTCAAGCAAGAAAGAAGAATGGGATGATAAAGGTTGGGCTTTGACAATCTCAAGAGAGCTTTTCTCAAAATGGGACGTCACAGATCTTCAAAACCAGAAAAACTTTACTTCTGCCTCTTGGGATCTAGTCGATAAAAGAAACAAGGTTTTTCTGAATCTTGCAAATGATATTTTTAACTATCATTATTACACCCGAAAATTAGAGATCACAAAGCAAAAAATAAGGCTTCTAGAAGATCAATTTACATCGCTGTTGAAGGCATATGAAGCTGGTACAGCTTCCAAAGAGGATATTCTGCAGATCCAGAGCAATCTTTTTAAAATGACAAATCAACTGAATGAGATCAGCCAGAACCTCATGGGCGCTCTCACGGAATATTCTACCGATACTCTAAATACCATGCTTGCTTGTCTTGAAAGAATCACCAGCAATTTGCCAACTCAAGAGGAGTCAGAAAAACTCCTACTGAATCGACTCGACATGAGAGCACAGATGATGGCAGTTGAGATCGCAAGACGCAACAACGAAAGGTCTTATCAAGAATGGTTGCCAAACCCTACTTTCTCATTCACCATAAAGCAGGATAAGAACTCCGATAATGGATATTCTTTTTCACTTGGTTTTAGTTTTGGTTACAATATACTCGATCGCGGAGAAAAAAATTATGCATACAACAACGTGAAAGATTCGTATTTACTGCAGCAACGAGTACTAGAAGAACAACTTGACAGCTTAAAAAAGTCTGTGCAAAAAGCCTTCCTATCAATGAAAATTGCTGAGTCATCAAAGAAAGTAGCTGAACTTGATCTACAGCTCAAAAAAATGGAATATGAAAGGGTTATCAATGCTTCCTCTTTTGTCTCTGAGAGCGATCTTAAAGGTGCAAAACTGGATTTGAGTGATGCTGAGACAGAGCTATTGAGAGCAAATTATAATCTTTTGATTTCAAAGATCAGTTTACTACAAACACTTGGTCTTGATCTTGTTCAAATTGCAGGAGGTAAGTGAGATGAGAAAAAATTTAAGAATCTACATACTCATATCCTTTTCGATCCTGCCTTTGTTTCTTTCATCTTGTAACAGAAATGTTCAGCAATCTTCCACCGCTACGCCTTCTACCACGGAGTACACCGTGAAAAGGACGAATGTGATTGACAGTATAACTGTTTCAGGAACGATCAAAGCCGAGAACTCTGCAGCAGTACAAGCGCTCGTCAGTGGGGTCGTTAAAAAGATATATGTCAAAGAAGGTGACACAGTAAAAGCTGGTGATCTTTTGGTGGAGCTGGACGATACAGATTACAGATTAACCTATCTCAAGGCGCTTCAAAATTATGAGTTGGCAAAGAATTCGGGTTCAAAGCTTCTCATCGAACAACGCCAACTCGAACTCGATATTGCAAAAAGGGATCTTGAAAGGTGTAAGATTACTTCTCCAGTAGACGGCATAGTGACAGCACTCAACGTTGAAGTCAACGATTATGTTTCAAAAGGGACCGCCGTTGATGTAGTCGCAAGGGTTGTGAATGTGAACAACCTCTATGTGTCTGCCGCCGTTGAAGAAATGGATTATTCGAAAATAAAGGTTGGTCAAAATGCTCTGTTAACCTTCGAAGCATTCGAAGGTGTGCAATTTCCAGCGAAAGTGACGTATGTTGGAAGTGAGGCACAAATTTCGAGTGGAATAGTCACAATTCCGATAAAGCTGAGCCTGGTTCCAACAAGATCCTTTCAGCCTGGCGCCGCTAATCCTAGCAGGAACCAACAGTTGGAAGCAATGATGAACAAAATAATACCAGGTCTTTCTTGCGAAGCAGAGATAGTGGTTCTAAACAAAACAAATGTAATCGTTGTTCCAACTGGTGCGATTAGTTATGAAATGGGCAAGGCTTATGTTACGGTGAAAAATGGAAACGCGACAGAAAAAAGGCAGGTAACGGTGGGAGAAAGATTCTCAATTGGCTATGAAATTTTAGATGGACTGAAAGAAGGAGAAGTCATCATCGTCAGTCGAGCTGGCTCATCTTCGTCAGCTGGTGGTGCCGCAAGAATAACTATTCCCTTCAACAATCCTTCAAGATTACCCCCTAGATGAGAGAGTGGGTGTGAACAATGGAAATCATAAATGTTGAAAATGTGAGAAAGACATACAGAATGGGTGATAATATTGTCAAAGCTGTAGATGGTGTAACCTTGAATGTATTCGGTGGAGAGTATCTCATAATCATGGGCCCATCTGGCAGTGGAAAAACTACACTGATGCATTTGATGGGGTGTCTTGATAAACCAGATTCTGGTGAAATCTATTTAGCAGGTAAGTGTGTTTCAAAGCTTAACGACAGGGATCTTGCCAGAGTGAGAAATAAAATGATTGGTTTTGTCTTCCAACAATTCAATCTTCTACCACGATTGACAGCACTTGAGAATGTTGAACTTCCAATGATATATGCGGGTGTACCAAGGGCGATTAGACATAAAAGAGCAAAAGAAGTTTTGACCATGGTGGGACTGAGAGACCGTATGGAACACAAACCAACACAACTCTCAGGTGGTCAGATGCAAAGAGTTGCTATAGCAAGAGCACTTGCAAATCAACCACAGATCATCCTTGCCGATGAACCAACAGGTAATTTGGACAGTAAAAGTGGAGAGGAAATACTCAAAATTTTTTCAGATCTGCATTCAGATGGTTTAACCATAATAGTTGTAACACACGATCTTGAAGTGGCTGCAAACGGCCAAAGAGTGATTCACATGAGAGATGGAAGGATTGTGTCTCAAGAGGTGAGAACAAGTGTTAGAAATGCTTAAGGAGGCCTTTAGATCGATTTCGGCAAATAAACTCCGTACCGCTCTGTCCATGGTAGGGATAATCATAGGTGTTGCTGCTGTAATAGCAGTCGTTTCGGTGGCGGAAGGTACTAGTCAGAGTATAAAACAGAACCTATCGGCGATCGGTTCGAACTTGATCATGATCTCACCAGGTTTCACAAGGGGAGGCGGAGGGCGTATATCAACTAGTCTTTCAGATTTATTAACAAAGGACGATGCCCAGAAAATTCAGCAGTTATGTCCTTCTGTTGTGTACGTGACACCAATGCAACAAGGTAATTTTTTGGTTCAGTATGAGCGGCAAAACACTATGACTACAGTCTTGGCAGTTTATCCTCAAGTCTTTAATATGATGAATCTAAATCTACAAGAAGGCGAGTATTTTACACAAGAGGACGAAAATAGCAGGAGACGAGTTGCAGTGATCGGAAAAGAGATAGCCGATATGCTTTTTCCTGATGGTGATGCGGTAGGAAAAACTATAAGAATAACAAGTCAATCAATCAGGCAGAACTACAAGATAATAGGTGTTCTGGAAAAGAGCGGGACCTTGCTCTTTTTAAATCCCGATAGATCCATATTGGTTCCATTTTCTGCTGCGGAAAATCGATTGTTCAGACGTAGTTACGTTTCTTCAATAATCGCACAGGCTTACTCAGAAGAAGTTGCGCCTCAGGCAGTTTCTGAGATCGACGCTATCTTATACTCTAAGTTTCAAAACGAAGATAAATATAGAATAGTCAGCCAGGAGGCTATGTTACAAACAATCAATCAAACCATGTCACTTCTGAGCTTTATGCTTGGCAGTATAGCTGGTATATCATTGTTGGTTGGCGGTATCGGAATAATGAACATAATGCTTGTGACGGTGACAGAGAGAACAAGAGAAATCGGTGTCAGAAAAGCCGTCGGTGCAAATCGAAGGCATATTCTCACACAGTTTTTACTCGAGTCGGTCATTCTCACATTGGTTGCTGGAGTCATCGGTGTGGGAGTTGGTATTCTTCTTTCAAGAACAATAGCACTCATAGGTTCTATTCAAACTGCTGTCACACCTATCGTTATATTGATAGCTGTTTCTGTTTCAATAGCTGTTGGCGTGTTCTTCGGTGTTTTCCCTGCAATGAAAGCCGCAAAGCTCAACCCCGTTGAGGCATTGAGATACGAATAACTCTGGTGGAGGCGGGGGGAATTGAACCCCCGTCCGAGAGTGAGTACCCCCAGGCGTCTCCGAGTGCAGCCTGCGTTTTGAATTCAGCTTGCGACACCCACAGGCAGGTTTCGCAAGCTATATCCTTCCTGTAATTCTCATCGGAAAACGGAAGGCAGATTTTCCGATGATAGACTGGTTATCTCACGCCCCTATCCGAGCACCAGTCAGACTCGGTAAGGACGGCTGCTTATCTGTTAAGCAGCAAGTGCAAGTTCTTCGTTGGCACTTATTTGTTGTTTCACCTTTTTAACGAGGTGGTGAAGACCTCGACTCGCTTCCTGGGGGACCTCAAACCCGTCGAAACCGTTCGCCCCCCATCTATAATATTAACACGGAAGACCTTCCCGTGCAAATAAGAATCTTCACAACCCAAAGTCTGAGAGCCTTCTTTTTATAACATTCAAAAATGCCTTATAGAGATTGGGATTAAATTTTACTCCGATCATTTCTCTTTCAATGACCCTTAATGCTTCATCTAAACTCATAGCGGGCCTGTAAGGTCTTTCTTCAATGAGCGCTGTGAAAACATCAACCAAAGAAACTATTTGTGCTCTGACACTGATTTGATTACCTACTAATCCGTCAGGATAACCTGACCCATCTATGTTTTCATGATGATGTCTGACAATATCTGCTACCAAGTCCCAACCAGAGATATTCTTGACGATCTTCTCGCCGTAGATGGGATGTTTTTTCATTATTTCGAATTCGTCAAAAGTGAGCCTGCCAGGTTTGTTCAGTATATGCTCTGGTATCCCTATTTTTCCCACGTCGTGTAATAATGCACCAAATTTTATTGCTTCCAGATCTGCAGGATCTGTTATGCCAAGTTCTTTTGCTAAATCGAGTGCAAGGCTAACCACCCTGCTAGAATGACCAAATGTAGTCGTATCTTTTATTTCAATGGCTTCTGCAAGAGTGGATATTATCTGTGTATTCCTTTCTTGAAGGACTCTCTGCATCTCTTCGAGTTCATTCACTGTATCCTGCAAACTGTTCATCATGGCATGCATTTCAACTTGTGAAGCTTTGTCTATTTCAAGAAGCTTTACGATAGACTCCTGTAACTCGTTCAGTTCATCGATCCTGGTTTTCACAGGTACATAGTTTACCTCTTTATCCTTTCCAATTTGTGTTGTACTCCTGCTTATGTTATTGATTACCATTGCAGTAGCACCAACGAGTTTAGTTTCAAATCTCAGAAAAAATATCATCCAAACAACCGTTCCTATCAAGGCAAAGGATGAGATAATCAGATACGGTAGTAACAAAACAAAATAGCTTCGAATAGGTATGAAGACGCCAACCTTTGCGTTTGCTATAGGTAAATCTTCAAGATACAAGTATCCAGGAATGTTGTTCAATCTTACAAATCTGTTCTTGGTTCCCGTATTGACACCTGCTGTTTCTGCTTGTGTCGACAGGACGACTTTACCCTGATCGGTGAGCAAGAGCACATCTGCAAAATGGCTGGACAAAAAACTCTTGAAAAAAAATTGTGGTATCTCGATGAACAATAAATTGTTTTGATTTTCAAGCAAAAATTTTGCACTGTTTCCAGGGGTGAAAAGCCCTTTGGAATCTGGCACAAGCCAGGGGAGTTTACTGTACGACAAGACCCGTGAAAGATCAAAACCACTTTGTAAATCTACAAGATCCTGACTCAGCGTCCTTGCAACAATATCAGCTTGTTGCTTTCCTTTGAGTGCGCTGTCGATTACATTCTCCAAAAGTCGTCTCTCAGACATTAAATAGGTCTGAGAATAATACTTATGAACATTTTGAAAGATTATCACAAAACCGATTATGAAAACCAAGAACAAAGTGAGTATCAAAAGCAACCCGTACCTTGCCAATCTTCGCACTGCAACTGAGAGCTTCATTTTGCCACCTCATCGCCAACGAATTGACCATTTTTCACTAGCACAAAGTTTCTTGATCTTGAAACAGACAGATCGGGTTCTACTGTAAAGGTTCCTGTTATTCCTGTGAACTTCTTGCCCAAAAGATAGTTGTAGGCTTCATCGGTCCTGATTTTAGAAGAAATCAGCGACCATATGACCATTAAAGCATCATAACTACCAGCTTCTTGAAGATCTATAAAACCGAATTTTGTCATCTGTGAAAAATCAAAAAGATTATATACTATCATTCCTTCAACTGCCAGTCCACCCGTTAGAATGAGTGCATCTGTGTAAGCGTAATCAGATCCATAGATAGTTCCTTTGAAACCTTTTCTGACAGCTAACTGGGCTACCAATCCGGCAACTCTTCCGTCAAGAACTAGTACCATTGAATCATATTGTGAAAAGTCAAAGTTCAATAATTCATCAGCAGAGTTTATGTACAAACAATCCAATGGAAATGATGAAGATTGAGCCATTATTTTGAAAAGATTTTCACTGTAAACGACGTTGTTTTTGTCACAGATTACGATCGTATTCTTTCTAAGATCCTCTCGCAACCTTTGGACTAATTCTTTTGCTTGCAAGTTATCTGAGGCACTCAAAGTCATAAGAAATCTACTCTTTCCAATAACACTCGGAGAAGTTACAAGAGGTGCTATAGCAAAGATTTGATACTTCTCAAGATATGGAAGCAAAGATAGTGCCTCTGTACTAGTCCTTGGGCCAACTGCATAACAGTTGGTGTATCTAGGCAAAATCTTTTCAATCTCATCGATGCGTTGATCGACTCTGATTGTTACGAGTTGTACCTTCAAATTATTTTCTTTTGCATAACGTTCGATACCGATTCGAAAATTAGTTTCACCATCTTCAAAATTTATTATTGTTATACCGGTTTGCTTTGAATACAAAACTAGTGCTATTAGACTCACAACCACAACCAGTACTATGATCAGGATCGACTGCTTCACCCAACAACCTCCAAGCCAAAACCAGCTGTTCCTGGGCCAACGTGTGTGGTGATAACCTTTCCCATTTCAGTAAAACCGACATCCAAGACTTCATAATGTTGTTTCAGCATTTCCAGAAGAACTCTGGTACTCTCCCGTGCGTCAGCATCGACCATGAGCAGTCTTACCTTAGAACCCTTTGGCACCAAACTCAAAGCTTTGTTGACAAGCATCTCCTGAGCTCTCTTAGTACCTCTTGCCTTTTCGAATGGCACCAGCTTTCCCTCGGGATCGATCCACAAGCCTACATGGACATTGAGTAATGATCCGAAGAATCCTTGCATGCGTGATACCCTTCCACCTTTGACCAGAAAATCAAAGTTTGAAACGTAAAATATCGCCTTATATCTTCCATTTTTGATATCCTGCTCAAGTAACTCAACTATCTTCTGTGCACTCAATCCTTCTTTTTCCAACTCTCTTGCACGCCTGGCCGGTAATGATACAGCTGCAGATGCGAGTTTACTGTCAATTACGAAGACAGGTATTTTGACCTCTTTGGCGGCACTCAAAGCTGAATCGTAGGTTCCAGAAAGTTTTGTTGAAATACATATGACAAGAATTTGTTCATAGCCATCTTTTTGTATTTCCCTGTACAGCGAAACAAACTCACCTACCGATGGTTGAGAGCTCTTTGGTAGTTCTTTTGCTGTGGAGACTCTCTTATAGAAATCTTGTATCTTTTCAAGGTCTCTTGTATCATCCTCTTGATCTCCATTTGGCCAAACGATGTGTAAAGGAGAGATTGCAATATCCAACTGCTTGATCCATTCTCTTGGTATGTCACATGTGCTATCTAAAACTATTTTCATCTTTGGCATTCTCTCGCCTCCTTTATAGTTTTGCTTTTCAACATTAAGAACTTTCTGCATTAGATTTTAGCAAATTAAAAGAGATTTTTACTAAAACTCTGAAACCTTTGAGACCAATGTCACAAAACAACTTACAAATTTGACCACAAATAGATCGAAGGATACGATTCTTCTGATTGAACAGGCTAAGACTGTATTCAAGCAATTGCAACACCAAGGTAGGCCTTCCTCACGTTGTCGCTGCTGAGCAAGTTTTGACCTGTATCCTGCATGACTATTTTTCCTGTTTCAAGTACATACCCATAATCTGCTATCTTAAGAGCCGCAAGTGCATTCTGTTCCACTAAGAGTATTGTCACGCCTTCTTCTCTTATTTTCTGAATTATTTGGAAAACTTCTCGCACGAGCAACGGTGCCAATCCTAAAGAAGGTTCATCGAGCATGAGTAATTTTGGTCTTGTCATCAAACCTCGTGCAACTGCAAGCATCTGTTGCTCTCCACCAGAGAGTGTTCCACCCAGTTGTTTTAACCTCTCCTTCAACCTTGGAAAAAGTGTCAGAACCCAGTCTAAATCTTTTCTGATACTTTCGGTGTCCTTTCTCGCGTACGCGCCCATCATCAGGTTTTCATAAACGGTGAGGTTTGGAAAGATTCTTCTACCTTCCGGTACCAGTGCTATGCCACTGTTCACAATCTGGTGAGTCGACGTGTGAGTTATATCGTAATCATTGAAAAACACCTTACCGCCACTCTTTCTGACGAGATTTGTTATGGCTTGCAGTGTGGTTGTTTTGCCAGCACCATTGGCACCTATCAACGTAACTATCTGACCGGCTTTTACATCGATACTAATTCCCTTCAGAGCGTGTATGTTGCCATAATGTACATGCATGTCCTGGATCTTGAGGACTGTTTGGTTGCTCACAGGAGCACCTCCTCTCCAAGATATGCTTTTATCACCACTGGGTTAGATTGAATTTGCTGTGGGTTTCCTTCTGCTATCAATTTACCGTAGTCCATAACATATATTCTTTCACAGATACCCATTATCACCTTCATATCGTGTTCGATTATCATTATCGTCAGATGAAAATCACTTCTGATTTGCTTTATGAATTCCATGAGTTCAGATGTTTCCTGTGGATTCATGCCAGCTGCAGGCTCATCTAAAAGAAGCATCTTGGGATCAGTTGCCAAGGCTCTTGCTATCTCAAGTTTTCTCTGTAAGCCATATGGGAGTGAACTGGCCTTCTCGTTTGCAAAACTCTCTAACCCAACTCTTCTCAGAAGTCTCAATCCCTCTTCGCGCATTTGTTTCTCCATACGAATACTGTCTGGAGTCTTGACGATGCTTTTGAAAAACCACAACCAGTTTCTCAGTTTCAAATGTTGTGAAACCATGACGTTTTCAAGGACTGTCATATCTGAGAACAGACGTATGTTCTGAAATGTTCGGGCTATGCCACACCTAGTTATCTCGTGGGGTTTGTGACCAGATATGTCTTTGCCCAAGAAAACAATATTACCCTCGTCTGGAGCATACATACCCGTGATGACGTTGAAAAGGGTAGTCTTACCGGCACCGTTGGGACCTATCAAACCCAGCAATTCTCCCTGCTTTACGTATCCATCAAATCGATCAACGGCTACGAGACCTCCGAAACGTTTGGTGACATTGTTTATTCGTAAAACTTCATTCATCGTTGCCACCTCTTTTTTTCAGTCTCTTAGCGACTAAAGCATAGACCGAATCCCAAGATAATTCCTTTCTTCCCATAATCCCCCGTTGCCAAAAGAGCATGAGTACAATGAGCAGAACTGAAAGAACAACCATTCTCATACCGGGAATCCCGGGAAAACTTATGAAGCCTATTTTGAAAGGGCTTTCAAGAACCCTCAAGAACTCCAGCCCAACGGTATAAATCGATGCCCCTATGATTGCCCCACTTATGCTGCCAAGACCTCCTAAAACGGCCATGATGAGTATTTCAAAGGTCTTAGAGAAGGCAAAGGATTTGGGATCTATTGTGGTTATCAAATGTGCCCAGAGTGCGCCCCCGACGCCTGCAAACAAAGAACCAAGCACGAAACTAACTACTTGGTGCGAAAAGACATTTATTCCCATTGCCTTCGCAGCTATTGGATCTTCTCTGATGGCTTTTAGGGCACGTCCATAACTACTTTTCACCAAACTGGAAATCACCAAAACCGTTACGAATGCCCATCCCCAGGACCAATAGATGTTCGTATAGGGAGGTATTGCCTTCAAGCCGAGTGCACCGTTCGTGATCGACCAAGCATTGTTTGCAATTATTCTTATAGTTTCACCAAGGCCAAGCGTGGCTATTGCAAGATAATCTCCGATCAACCTGAGTGATGGTGCAGCAACAATATAACCAAAACCGGCCGCAACAAGACCAGCTATGAGCGTTGCTGGCAAGAAGGGCAACTGAATCTGATTCAAGGGATATATCAAGGGTTTTATCAGAAATGTCATTTCCTTTTGTGACACGGAAAGGGTCAGCAGCGTTGACACATAAGCGCCGATAGCTATAAAACCAGCATGACCAAGCGAAAAGATACCTGTGATACCGTTTATCAAAGTGAGTGATACTGAAAAGATTATATTTATTGCCATCAAATTGAGTATGAGTATGACATATTCACTTGCCTTATTGTTGGCAAGGAATAGAAGGATACCAATCAGGAATATCAAGACAATCGTTAGAAAAAATTTCAGGTTGTTTGGAAGTGTTTTTTCCATGCTATCACACCTTTTCAGATACTTCAACACCAAGTATTCCTGTAGGTTTGACGAGTAAAACAAACAAAAGTATTGCGTATGCGAAAGCATCTCTGTATCCTGCTAAAGATGGTACAAATGCCACGATCATTATTTCACTTATGCCCAATATAAAACCACCAACCATGGCGCCTTGAATACTACCTATGCCTCCTACAACTGCTGCTATGAAGGCCTTGAGACCGGGGATCATACCGGTGTAAGGATAAACCTGTGGATATTTCATTGCCCAGAGGATTCCACCAATTGCGGCAAGTCCCGAGCCCAACATGAATGTAAAACTGATCACTCTATCGGCATTAACACCCATTAATCTTGTTGTTGGAATATCTTTTGAGATAGCCCTCATTGCCATTC
Source organism: uncultured Pseudothermotoga sp. (assembly GCA_937995655.1). GTDB lineage: Bacteria > Thermotogota > Thermotogae > Thermotogales > DSM-5069 > Pseudothermotoga_B. The sequence goes on from CALKJI010000005.1 coordinate 280,787, forward strand.
CAATTTTGGTTCTATAGACGATCCACATCAAAAGTATCAAGGCTACAAAAACAATGCCTATCGTTATGAAAGTAAGGATGGGTATTCTAACATTACCAATGTTGATCATATTCAAAAACGACGTTGGATAAATACCGGTCTGAGGATTGAAAGATTTCGCTCTTCCACCGAAGACTACTACTGCAAAATTTTGTAAGAAGAAGGAAACACCGATAGCTGTTATGAGAGCTGATATTCTTGGCGCATTTCTCAAAGGTCGGTACGCTATTCTCTCAATGAAAGCTCCTAAGAAAGCTGTTAAAAAAATTGAGAAGACAAAAGCTATCCACCATGGCATTAAAAACAACACTACACCGTAAAAAGCAAAGTAAATACCATACGTAAAGACATCGCCGTGTGCAAAATTAATAAGTCTCAAGATGCCGTAAACCATCGTATAGCCTATAGCAATCAAAGCATAGATTCCACCAAGAGAAACTGCATTAACCAGATGCTGTAAGAATCCAGAAAGATTCAAGGAATCACCCCCGATTTTGGAAAAGCCCCCCTTAGCGGGGGCTCCTGTCATGGTCTAACGACGGTCATGAGAATAAACTGTCCATTCTTCACAGTGTTAATAACGGCCGGCTTCACGGGATCTCCAGAACCCTCTGGATAAGTTATAGATCCACCGACACCTTGAAAGTCCTTTGTTGCAGCAAGAGCATCTCTGATGGCGACAGGATCAATTGACTGAGCTCTTTCTATTGCGTCGAGTACAAGATTGTAAGCGTCGAATGCTAAAGCACCGAAGGCATCAGGTCTTCTGTTGTATTCTTTTATATAAGCTTCAACGAAAGGTTTTGTCGCAGGTGAAAGATCGGCATCTTGATGGAAGTAGGTTGTGTAGTAAAGTCCTTCGACAAACTTTCCACCTATCTGTATCAATTCTGGTGCATCGGCACCATCACCCGCTAAGAAGTTACCTTTAAAACCCAATTCTCGAGCTTGTTTGCAGATCAAAGCTATTTCAGAGTAATATCCTGGCAAGAAAATTGTGTCTGGCTTCTTGGACAAAGCATCTGTAAGTTGAGCTGTGAAGTCTTGATCACCAGTGTTGTAATACTCTTCAAAGAATTTTCCACCAAGCTGTGCAAACTTTCTCTTAAAATAGTTAGCAAGCCCGACCACATAGTCTTGAGCCACATCGACCATGATCGCTACATTTCTCGAGCCGAGTTGTTCCCACGCGAACTTTGCAAGTAGTTCTCCCTGCATTGGATCGATAAAACATGCTCTGAAAATGAACCTTCTGTTTTGTGTCACAAGCGGGTTTGTTGCAGTGTTTGTAACCATAGGAACCTGTTTTTGCTCTGCTATTGCACCAGCCGCAAGAGCACAGGAACTGGTGCATGGCCCAAGAATGGTGACTACTTTTTCAACATCAATCAGCCTTTTTACAACATTAGCAGCTTCAGCTTTGTCGCCTTTGTTATCAAGCAAAACTACCTTCACTGGTACATCCTTGTTGCCAATTCTTACTGTTGGTCTGAGTTTCATTGCTAACTTCACGCCGTCCCACGACATCTGACCAAAGCCCGCGATAGGACCTGTCATTTCCCAACCTGCACCGATCTTTACTTCGCTGATCTCACTTGCTAAGACTACAACGAAGGCCAGAACAGTTGCGATAGCCACGTAGAACTTCCGCATAATCCAACCCCCTTTAAAAAAATATACCTGAGCTCCTCAGGTTGCCATATTATATCATATGAAGCACTCTATTCGTCAATAACCTTGTATTCACTAGAAAAGGAAAATAAAGTGGATTCAAACCCAAACATGTGCCATCCGCTCTTGAATTAGTATTCCCATCTTTTCTTATTAAGGTCTTTATCGTGGTTGGATCTGTATTTTGTTGATCTTTATTTTCAAGTTTGCTGGCTGTCTTTCCAAGACTGGCATATGAACTTTGCAAGATCGAGATCTTTTGGTTCTGTGATTTTGAAACAGTATGGATCACCTTCAACTATTCTTACTTTACCGTTATTCAAAAAAACAAGCCTTGTACCATCTTCAGCTTCAAACTTTTTCGCCGCATCGGCGATGACATCGTACCGAAAGGCTTGTGGTGTCTGAATACGATAGAGCGATTCCCTTGGTGCATAAGAATATACAAAACTATCTTCACAGTATGCAACAGTATCTGAAACAGGTATGGCAGCAGTAGCAGCCCCGTAAACTTTTGCTTCGCGAATGACTTTTTCCAGTAAGTACAGATTCAGAAACGGTCTTGCTGCATCATGGAAAACAACTATTGATGGGGCAAGGGTTTTAAGAAAATCAATTGCTATCAAAGAAGTTTCGTGTCTTGTTCCACCTCCTGTCAGGATCCATTTGACTTTAGCGAACTCTTTTGTCATCTGTGCAACACTGTTCCTCCAGCCATCAGGTACCATGACAAGACAAAAATCTATCAACTCTGACCTTTCGAAGGTCGAGAGCGAATAAAAGATAATCGGTTTATCACAAATGCTGTAGAATTGTTTTGGTATTTCTGTTCTTGCACGTGTACTTTTACCTGCGGCCATGATTATTCCTACTGTCATCTTTTCATCACCATATGTTAGAATACCAGAAGGGGGAGTGTTTTGTGGTAGATGTAAAAAAGTTAGAAAGTATTATTTCTCAAATATCGGGTGTCACAGCCGTTCGGGTTGTACCTGATGGGGATAATTTGAGAGAAATCCATGTTATAGCCGATTCAGCGAAAAATCCTAAGCAAATCGTTCGCGATGTAGAAACTGCAATATTGGCTTCGACTGGTTTGAGGATAGACAGAAAGATAATAAGTGTTGCTCAGATGGCTGGTGAAGTGCGTACTCGTCCTGACTATGCTGTTACTTCTCTAACAACAGAAGATCTTGGGAAAAATCTGCGTGTGACGGTTGTCGTGGAGCACGGTGAAGATAGATACGAAGGTACCGCTGAGGGTGCGAAAACAAGCATTCAGAAACTCAAGACTGCAGCAGCGGCAGTTATTTCCGCTCTCGACGAGCTAACCGAAAGTATTTATTCGGTTGACGACGTAAGAATTGTTACGTTGGCTGGTAAGGAATTCCTCCTGTGTCACATAACCAAACTCGAAAACGGTAAAGAAAGGAGTTTAGTTGGTACTGCTGAACTTGAGAAAGATCCACTCTTAGCTGCCGCAAACGCTGCTCTTGAAGTTCTGGTCAGATATCAATAGATCCTTCTTGTCCGGACAATATTCAATAACAACTTTTCTATACGGCTCTACACCGATCGAATAGCTTCTTATATCCTGATATTTTTTTACGATCTCATGTACTACGCGCCTTTCGAAAGCAAACATTGGGTCCAAAACTACTTTTCCTCTGTTTGATCTCACGCTCTCTATTACTTGTCTCACCATTTGCTCCAGACTCTTCTTTCTCCTTTCTCTGTATTCATCTGCATCAATTATTACAGACAACTTTGTGTCACTCAGCCTGTTGAGATAAATAGTAGCGATATGTTGTAAGGCAGCAAGGGTCTTTCCGTGTTTACCGATCAGCCTACCAAGATCCTTTCCTCCGAGCTCAACCGAGAACTTCCTACCGACATATTGAACATCGACGTTTATATCCCCATATGTACTCAACACTTGATTCATGAACTGTTCGAGTTTCCTTTTGTAGAATCCGTTCTTAATTGTTATCTCCACAACTGCTTCCTTAGCCATGAGACCGAAAAACCCCTTTGAGCCTTTCTCGATAACAGTATATTCAAATTCATCATCTTTAAGGTCAAATCTCTCTTTTGCCTTCTCAATAGCTTCTGCAATAGTAGGTCCCGTGGCTCTCAATTTTTTCACAGAATCTCACCCCTTAAACTTTAGGCCTCAAACCGAGCAATTCTCTGGTCGTTATACCCTTGATTTTGTAACGTTTGTATATGTAATAAGTAATGAAAAGCTGAATGACAGTGTTGAGTGTGTAGTATAAAAACAGGCCACTGGGTAGTCCAACGAACAAAAATGGAAAGATTACAGACATTATGATACCCTGCCAGGCACTCCTTGAATCTTGACTTGTTATGAGCGTATTGTAATAACTCGCGACTATAGTGATTACTATGAACAATGCGTTCGGTCCGAAACCTCCAATAGAAAGATCATTCCACAGCAAAAACCTACTGCCAAAGGCAAACTCTTCTTGAAAGTATCTTATTACTGCATAAAGTAAGAAGAAAACAGGTAATTGGACAAGTAACATAAGACAACCACTTGCAGGATTTACACCTTCTTCTTTGTAAACTTTCATCAATTCTTCTTGCTGTTTGGTGGGATCTTTGTACTTCTTTCTGACAGCCTCAACCTTCGGTTGAAGTTTTCTCATCTTTATCATTGATTTTGTCTGTGCGTGGTATAGAGGATAAAGAACAAGCCTTACTACAATGGTGAAGATCACAATTGTCCAACCAAAATTCTTCGTCAGTTCGAATACCCACCAAAAGAACCACACAAGTGGATAGAAAAAAGGATCGTACCATGCTGAACTACCACCTATCTTTTTTATCTCTGAAAGCAGTATTGGATAGTCATCTTCAAAAAGCTTTTTCAAAAAGACCCTTTTGTAAGGTGCCATGTGAAGTGTTATTCTTCCCAAACCACTAATAGTTAACCTGTTGGAAACAAGTTTTGCTCCGCTTACCTTTGAAACGGAAATGATTCTATTTTTCGGTGCAAAAGACACAAAATAATCTTTGATAACACGATCGTTTTCTTGATACCAAACCCTCGGGAGCGTAATAGTTACTGCATTGGTACTCTTGATTTCAACGACTGTAATATACTCTGGTGCATTTTTGAAGGTCACTATTTTTTGAACATTGTTTTCGTATTCATAGACAATTGATAGATCTCCAGTATAAGTGTTGGGTGCTACCATGGTGCCTTTGATAGTCGTTGTAACTACGTTCAATGGAGATCCTTCCAATGAAAACAATTCAAGTCCATCATTATCAGCCTGAAAAATGTGAATTTTTCTGTCGAGTGTCAAGTAAACATTGACAAGCTCACCTTTGTTGTTCAGCTCAAATTCACTGAACCGTGTAACGATCTTAAGCCCATTCTCAAGGTTTGTAACCTGAATTTCGTTTTTTGAAAAGTTCAAGGTTACAACAATAGCAATCAGTATCAAAGTAATCAATCTTTTCAAGTCGATCTCCTCCTTAGTGTAAATTTCTCTGGCACAGGGTCATTACCTCCCGGATTCAACGGATTACATCTAACAATTCTCCTCAGTGCAAGGTATCCACCTTTGAGTATGCCAAATCGTTCAATTGCTTGAATGGCATAATTTGAACAAGTAGGGTTAAACCTACATGTTGGTGGTTTCAATGGGGAGATATATCTTTGATAGAAACGTATCACCCATATAAATATCTCTCTCATTTCTCAATCCTCTTCATTAAATCACAGAGTTCTCTTTGGATAAAAGAATAGGATAAACCTTCAAAGACTTCTGACAGGGCTTTCCGGGGAAGTATGATTATATCAAAGCCCTTGACCAGTTCATTTTTCATAAGCCTGTAAGCTTCCTTTATCCAACGCCGAATTTTATTTCTCTCGTGAGCCTTACCAAATTTTTTCTTCACCATCACAGCTATTCTATTGTAATCAAGGCCGTTCTGAACATATACAACGGTGAAAAAGTCATTTTGGAGAACCTTCCCTTCTTGGAACACCCTGTCGAAGTCTTTGGTGAGTTTCAGACGTTCCATCCTGGGCAAAGAAAAATCACTCAAACAGCAATTCTCCATCTACCTCTTGCACGCCTTCGAGCCAAAACTTTGCGACCAGATGGCGTTCTTGATCTTGCCAGAAAACCATGTGTCTTCTGCCTTTTTCTACGATTGGGTTGATAAGTTCTCTTCATCCTTGATCCTCCTTCTGTATCTTGTTATAACCTTTGCCATTGTACCATATGCCAAATGTAGTATGATCAACCAACTCTATTTTTAATCATACCAATTGCTGAAGCAATTGCCAATGCCCTTTTCTCGCCTATCCCATCGACAGATTGAAGGTTATCAATACTTGCTTCGCTTAATGTCCTGAGGTTCTTAAAAGTTTTCACAACCTTTACAGACACACTTATAGGTATCTTTGCAGCGTACTTCAAAACTCTATAACCCCGTGGATGAAAAATCATTTCACCGGCTTGAGCTAAATTTTGAACGTCCATCCCCAGAGTTCGAATTATTCTCAGCAGAGTGATTTCTCTATCTTTACCTAAAGACTCGACAACCTCCCGAGCTTGTTCTAAATCTAAATCCTTTTGAGCGTAGTCCATCACCAATAAACATGTTATATCCTCAACATCTTCTAATATCTCTTCCATTTGCATGCTCATTAATCTTCCTTCTTCACCAAGCTCTACCAAATAGGGATATGCTTCTTCGTAAGTCTTGAGAATGCTCACTCCCTTTTCTATCGCACGAGCAACATCATACACCGATACTCCAGAACGAAATTCATTGATCTCCATTTCAGATACGATCTTGTCAAAATTGATTCTGTATTTCTCCAAGGTATTTATAGCCTGTGATACTCTTGCCATTAAAACACGAGTGTCGTTCATTACGTACTTATGTTGACCACAGTAAACTGATATCACATTTCTTCTTTTGGATATTGCAACAACCATCTGGCCAGTTTGCTTTGCTACTCGCTCAGCTGTTCGATGTCTCATTCCAGTTTCCAGAGTCGGAATCATTGGGTCAGGAACCAAGTGGACATTTGCAAAAAGTATCTTGGAGAGGTCTTCCGAGATAACTATTGCACCATCCATTTTTGCCAGCTCATAAAGTCTCTCTGGTGAGAAGGCACAATCTAAATCAAATCCTCCTTGGATTATATCCTCATATTTCTGAGGGTCATCAACGAAGAAAAGTAGCGCGCCAAGATTTGCCGACAGGATATCATCTAAAGCCTTTCTCAATTTAGTACCCGGTGAAAGTAGAGCAATCTTGCTGAGGAGCTCGTCAGGTATCAAGTCAGGTCACCCCCAGTACTCTGCCAAGTTCTCGTACAGAACTTATCTTTTGGATATCTTCCTCCTTCAGCTCTGCTGTCCTAGGAATAATTATTGAACTGATGCCGACTTTTCTGATGGCCTCAATTCTTGATTTCAAACGATGGACATGCTTCAAAGACCCATCTAAGCTGACTTCACCGATCAATGACATTCCACCAATCCTTTTGTCTAACATCGAGGAGAGTAACGCGCCAACAACTGCTGCATCTATACCAGGATCGGTAATTTTCAAGCCCCCCAGTATATTAACATATACATCGTGCGATTCTATGGGCAGATGCATATGTCTTCCTATAACGGCAAGCAACAATAGTAATCTTGTCATCTCAAAGCCATTGCTCACTCTTCTGGGTACTGCACTCTTAGTTCTCGAAACAAGTGCTTGTACCTGTACCACAAAAGTTCGAGATCCCTCGACTGCACATGTTAAGCAGTTGCCAGGCAGCTGATCTTCGGTATCGTAAAAAGCAGGATTTATAACTTGTTTGAGGCCATCTTCCGTCATCTCAAAGATTGCGACCTCTCCCGATGGACCAAAGCGATTCTTCATAATCCTAAGAACTCTCAGTTCGGTATTTCTCTCACCTTCAAAGTAAACAACCGTATCTACCAAGTGTTCAACCAGCTTTGGTCCCGATATCTCACCACTCTTAGTTATGTGTGCTATGATGATACTTGGAATCGACAGTTCTTTGCATCTTTCTATTATTTTCTCAGCACAAGTACGAATCTGCAATATGCTGCCAGGATAGGTTCCTACCTGGGGAGAGTACATTGTCTGCAATGAATCGATTATAAGCAAACTGTAATTGTGGTTAAGCAAATCGACTACTTGCTCTAAGTCATTCTCAGAGCAAACCATTATCTTCTCGGGATCGTCATGGAAAAGTCTTTGAGACCTGATAGCTATCTGATCTACCGATTCTTCGGCTGCAACATATAGTGTTTCCAATCCATTTCTCGAGAATTGGTTACATATCTCAAGAGCCAAGGTACTCTTGCCAACGCCTGGTTCTCCACCAAGTAAGATCACCTGTCCTGGCAAAATACCACCACCCAGAGCTGCATCGAGCTCTGTGAAACCGGTACTTAATCTATTGATTGTCTCGGCGGACTTCTTGGCTTCCCTTAGGCTTAGAACTACTGCTCTGTTTTGTTTTGAGATCTTTGCCTTTATTTCACTTGCACTGTTCCATTCACCGCACTTAGGGCATCTACCGAACCATTGCAATGATTCATAGCCACAGTTTGTACAAACGAAATAGGCTTTTTCCTTCATTTTTTGAGTACACCTGTTCTATGTTTTTTCTTGACAAACTTCAAACCATTTTCATCAGCCTTGCAAATCACAGTATCCATCGGGTTAAACTTCCCTCTGAGAATCTCTTCTGCAAGAGGATCTTCCAGATATTGTTGAATAGCTCTCTTCAATGGTCTTGCACCAAAGATAGGATCGTATCCTTTTTCGATCAAGAACTGCTTTGCTTCTTTGGTCAATTTCAGTGTGATTCCCTTGCTCACAAGTCTCTCCTGGACATCAGATACAAGTATATCGATGATTTTTTCTATGTGTTCCCGTGTCAATGAATGAAAAACTATGATTTCGTCTACTCTGTTTAGAAATTCTGGTCTGAAGGTTTTCTTAACCTCCTCTAGAACGAGGTTCTTCATCTCCTGATAATCTTTCTGTGCATCCTCGGAAGAGACAAAACCCATGGTCTTCTTTGATTTATTAATGAGAGTTCCTCCTATGTTGCTTGTCATCACGACTATTGTGTTCTTGAAATCGACCTCTCTCCCCTGTGAATCAGTCAACCTGCCATCATCCATTATCTGCAGCAAAATGTTGAACACGTCCGGATGCGCCTTCTCTATTTCATCAAACAAGATCACCGAGAAAGGTCTCCTTCTGACTCTTTCAGTGAGTGTTCCGCCTTCTTCGTATCCCACATATCCGGGGGGTGCACCAATCAATCTTGAGACAGAGAATCGCTCCATGTACTCACTCATATCGAACCTAAGAAGTGCCTTTTCATCACCGAATAAGTGTGCTGCCAGTACTTTTGTGAGCTCTGTCTTTCCAACACCTGTTGGTCCCAAAAACAGGAACACACCTATTGGTCTTCTTGGATCTTTGAGTCCACTCCTAGCTCTTCTTATAGCCTTTGAAATGGCCTTTATAGCTTCTTCTTGTCCAACTATTCGTTGGTGCAATGCCTTTTCCAAACTTAACAATTTCATACTTTCACTCTCTTCAATTTTCATCAAAGGAATTCCTGTCCATCCAGAAACCACTTCAGCGATTTGATCGATATCAACGGTTACAATCGATGACTCTACGGACTTTCGCCACTGTTCATATCTGTCGGCGTATTCTTGGTTTAGTGTTTTCTCCTTCTCTTTAAGTTCTGCTGCCTTTTCATAATCTTGATTGAGTACTGCCAACTCTTTGTTCGATTTCACATCTTCAAGTTGTTTTTTCAACTGTTGCAGGTGCTGTGGAATTACGAAACTTTTGAGTCTAGCCCTGGCTGCTGCCTCATCTATCACATCAATTGCTTTATCTGGTAAAAAGTGGTCTGTTATGTATCTTTTTGAGAGATAGACCGCAGCTTCCAGTGCACTATCTGTGTACTTAACTCTGTGATGAGATTCATATTTGTACCTGAGACCTTTAAGTATGTTCAGAGTTTCCTCAATCGTCGGTTCGCGAACATAGATCTTTTGAAATCTTCTTTCCAGTGCAGCATCCTTTTCGATATACTTTCTATATTCATCTGGAGTCGTAGCACCTATACATCTAATTTCTCCACGCGCAAGGGCCGGTTTCAATATGTTTGCAGCATCTACAGCTCCTTCTGCAGAACCAGCACCAACTATCGTATGAACTTCGTCGATGAAAAGGATTATGTTTGGATCTTTGGTAACTATTTGAAGCAGCTTCTTCATTCGTTTTTCAAATTCACCACGATATTTCGTTCCAGCAACGAGGGCGGCTACATCCAGCGAGAATATTGTCTTACGCTTGAGAGGCTCAGGAACCTCGCCTGAAACAATTCTCTGTGCAAGCCCTTCCACGATGGCAGTTTTACCAATTCCTGGTTCACCGATGAGAACAGGATTGTTCTTTTTTCTTCGCACGAGTATCTGCATGACCCGTTCTATTTCTTCTTCTCTTCCGATCACAGGATCCAGTTGGTTCTTGGTAGCAAGGGCAGTCAAGTCTATTCCAAAGCCCTCCAAGTGTCTCACTGAAGCATTTTCAACGGTCCTGTCTTCTTCAAGTTCTGTATTCTTTGGTGAGGCGTTCTCAACGATAACTTTCCTGAGCATTCCAAGATCGATTCCCATTTTCCTAAGTACATGAACGGCTATACCTTCTCCTTCTCTAATGATGCCAAGCAATATATGTTCAGGATGAATCTTATCGCTTCCCAGGTACTTTGCCTCTTCATAGGCTAACTCTATGACTCTTTTGGCGCGTGGAGTCATCTGAGGAGAGTTTGAAAATCCACGCATTCCCATACCTACCATTGAAATAACTTCATTCTTTGTTCGAGCGTAGGTTATACCCATCTCAGCAAGTGCATCGACAATGGGTAAGTCTTGTTTCAAAATCGCCAGAAGTATATGTTCTGTTCCTACATATGAATGTCCCATTTCTTTTGCCTCATTCTGGGCTTCAACGAAGACCTGTGCTGATCTTTCAGAAAATCTGTCGAACATCATATCACCCCTTTCAAGTCATGAAGCTAATTACTAAAGCAACTGTGTTGTTGAGGCAGTGTATTATCATTGGTGGAACAAGAGATCCAGAGATTTCTCTTGCAATGCTCAAAACTATAGACATCACGAAAATTTGTGGGAAGATATCCAATGGATGAAAAAATGAAAAGAACAAAGCGGTAAGAATTATCGTAGAATTTACGCTGAGTTTTCTACGTACCAGTCCTTGAGCATAACCTCTGAAAGCCATTTCCTCAGAAACGGGCCCCAGGAATGTTACCAATATGGCTGTTGTTAAATCAACTTTTTGTATTTGAGTGGTCGTACCAACAGTTGGGAAGATAAGACTCACTAGTGCCATCAAAACGTATATCAGTGGTAGAAACAGGATGCTCTTCAGTAACCATTTGCCATCAAGTCTGAAAAGGTCAGACAGTTTCTCACCAGTTTTCAAGGTGAAGTATAGACTGACCACGAAAAGACCGGCATACCATATTGCGATGAACAACATATTCGAAAGGTAGTACGCCATTATAGAACCTATCCAGAGTATTATCAATAATATTAAAAACCTCGTTACTGACTTACCCATTTTCAAATTTCTCCTCATTACAATTTTATCACACAACAAAAACCAGCACCAGTGCATAGGTGCTGGAACAGGTTAGAAAAGTAACTTAAACCTTTTTATAGATTTTTTTACACTCAGATTTTTGCAGTCTTCATTAGGCGAGATTTTCTTCGAGCTGCTTGATTCTTATGAATAACTCCCTTAGAGGCTGCTTTATCAATCGTTGAGATAGCATTTTTCAAAAGCTTATTTACGTTCTCTGGTGATTCTTTTGCCTTAACAGCATCGAGCAATTTCTTGATAGCGTTCTTCATCTGAGTCTTATATGTCTTATTCTTAATTTTTCTTTCAATAGCTTCTTCGGCTCTCTTCACCACTGATCTTTTTACCTTCTTTGCCATCTATTTCTCCTCCTCCTTCACATATTGAATGCTCTTTTGAGCTCGGAAACAGCATCAAGGTTCTCCCAGGTAAAATCTGGATCGTTTCGACCAAAGTGACCATAGGCTGCAGTCTTTTTGTAGATAGGTCTTCTGAGGTTTAGTTTTCTTATAATAGCAAGTGGCCGGAAATCAAAAATCTGTGTTATCACATCTACGAGTTTTCTTTCATCGACCTTCGACGTACCAAAGGTATCTATCATAAGAGAGACAGGCCTTGCTTTACCTATCGCATAAGCAACCTGCAACATAAATTTATCGGCTAAACCAGCAGCAACAACGTTTTTTGCCACATAACGTGCCATGTAATGTGCCGATCTATCGACCTTTGTTGGATCCTTGCCACTGAATGCTCCTCCTCCATGAGGAACCCAACCACCATATGTGTCGACTATTATCTTCCTACCAGTCAAACCTGTATCTGCCGATGGACCACCAAGGACAAATCTGCCCGTCGGATTTACCAGTATTTTGACCTGATCATTCCAGTATTGCTCTGGAATAGTTGGCTTGATCACATGTTCTATTAGGGCATCTCTCAAATCACTTATAGTAACGTCCGGATCATGTTGAGCTGATATCAGCACCGTATCAACACGAACAGGTTTACCGTTCTCGTCATACTCTATGGTCACCTGAGTTTTTCCATCGGGTCTCAAAAAGGGTATAAGCTTTTCCTTTCTCACTTTTGCCAATCTCATTGAAAGTTTATGGGCCAGGATTATGGGTAGTGGCATGAATTCAGGTGTTTCATTGGTTGCGTAGCCAAACATCATTCCCTGGTCTCCGGCACCGACCTTATCGAATTCGTCTTCATCGTTGTTCTTTTCTCTTGCTTCCAGTGCCTTGTTCACACCGAGTGCAATGTCAGGAGATTGACTGTGTATCGATGTAAAAACTCCACAAGTCTCACCATCAAAGCCATATTTTGCGCGCGTATATCCTACTTCCAAAATTGTTTTTCTTACAATATCCTGTACATCCACATAGGCTTCAGTCGTAACTTCTCCGGCAACAACTGCTATACCAGTTGTCACAAGTGTCTCCACAGCTACTCTTGCATCGGGATCTTGTTCAATGATTGCGTCCAAAATGGCATCTGAGATCTGGTCCGCCACCTTGTCTGGATGTCCTTCAGTAACACTCTCGCTCGTAAAAAGTTTTTTCATTTCTCCTCCTCCTTCTTTTCCTGAGCTTTTTGTTCATATTCTTCCTTAGTGATGAACTTTCCACCATCAAGACTTACACTTTTCACTTTATACGAAGCACTAAACGAAGCTAACAGGTGAATTTTGTTTGGGCACTTTGATCCAACGTAAATCTTGTCTATCTTGTATGGTGTAGCTGCATTATCATAATCGTTTATAAAGTCATAACCTATTCTCAAATGACTTCTGAAGTTTTCACCGCAACGGTCACATTTTAGGTAAACAACTAACAGGTTGCCCTCCTTGTAAAACGGATTATTCTGTAATTCCTGATTGCTCTTTTTCTTCTTGAAAAACCACATGATTTCTACCTTCTTTCAAGCACAAATCTCATCACGAATTCTTCGTTCCATACATCGGTACAAACTATCCTGACATTCACTCTTGAAGGTAATCTTCCAAGTTCAGCAAATTTATTTGTTTTCACGACTGAAGTACCTCTATCTGGGTAGAGTTTGTACCACGCATTGTAGCTATACCCATCCGAAACAGAGTCAGTGGTATAAACACTCCACACATTGCTGAATTCATCCAATGGTATCTCACCAAGATTAATATCATACACAAGAATTTCATTGAAATACATCTTTAGACTCTTCAAGCCGATTACATTCTTGTTAATGATTGTTGCAACATTCACTGATATTTTAGGATATGCATCTTTGAATTGGTAAACCCTACCCTCAGTGTAAGTGTAGCGTTCAGAGTCAATTATCAACGATTTAACAGAGAAAGTGGCATCTTTCGGTTTTGGGAAGCTTATGAAAGAAGCAGGATCATAACACACCGATTCGTCGGCACTTCGAATTTCAAAATGACAGTGAGGTTGAGCAGCTTCACCTGTCTGCCCAGAATAACCTATAGGCTCACCAGTCTTGAAAAAGAAAGTTTTCGAGGGGAAATTGACTACGATTCGTTTTTTCCCGAATTCTGAAGTAACAGAATTGATTATCAAATCAAGCTTGGACGAAAATTTACTCAAATGTGCATAAAGAGTTCGCAGGCCGTTTTCGTGTTCTAAAACAATGACATTACCATATATGTCATCGTCGTCGATTTCAACTCTGACAAGCCACCCGTCGGCTACTGCCAGTATAGGTACGCCGCTTCTCATATTCGTTGAAAGATCGATCCCCATGTGAAAATGAGGACCCCTGTTTCCGGTGCCTCTGAATTCTCCAAAACTTGAAGTGACCACAGGTGTACCTGCAACAGGTGCAATAAAATTAGCGGCGCTGACCAATACAGTTATGACTGCTGAAAACACAATTAGGTATTTCTTCACGAACTCATCCCTCCCGTGATTTGCTTCAAACGCTGTAAAACATTGGGACGTGCTTTGATTCTCACCATCACTGTGTTATCACGATATACTTGTTCAGTTATTGTTATTTTTTCATGCTCTTTGAGTAACAAGGATAAATCTTCCAATTTTAGTGCAAATAAATCTTCGCACTCATTCTTTTCAATTTCTTCGCAAAGACGTTTCAAAAGTTCTTGAATGCCTATTCCTTTTAGAGCGCTTATGAAGATAGCCTCCGGGTAAGCGTCGGATAAATTTAGCAGTATATAAGATGGTACCCGGTCAATTTTGTTAAAAACCAAGATTCTTGGGATCGATTGTGCTCCCAGCTCTTCTAAAACAGCTAAAGAAGACCTTAATTTCTCATTGAAGTTTTCATCTGAAATATCTACTAAGACTACTATCAAATCTGAAAAGAGTATTTCTTCTAATGTCGACTTGAAAGCTTTTATGAGAGTATGAGGAACATTTCTTATGAAACCCACTGTATCCTTGAAGAGCGCCATCCTGCCTGTGGGTAGTTTCACCCTTCTTATCACAGGCGCCAGAGTGCTGAAAAGCTTATCAGCCACGAACAGATCGTCACCGCTAAGAGCTCTAATAAGACTCGATTTACCTGCATTGGTGTAACCTACGACGGAAATCATCGGAAGTTCACTTTTTAATCTCAATTTTCTCTGCTGGGCTCTGTTTTTCTCTATTTGAACCAACTTTTGTCTTAGAGTTCTTATTCTTTCACGTATCCTTCGCCTTTTTTCTTCTATCTCTTGCTCACCGGGTCCTCGTGTACCTATACCACCTCCAAGTCTTGAAAGCTCTTTGCCTCGACCTACCAACCTAGGTAACTCGTACTGTAAACTTGCAAGTTCTACTTGAAGCTTTCCTTCTTCAGTTACTGCATGGCGTGCGAAGATATCGATTATTATTTGTGTTCTGTCCTTCACAACCACACCAAGTTGCTTTTCCAAATTTTTAGCCTGCACAGGGGTTATTTCATCATCGATTACGACAAGAGATACACCATTTAGATTTATAAAATCTTTGAGTTTTTCTATCTTACCAAGTCCAAAATAATATCTTGCATCGGGCTCAATTCTCTTTTGAGATATAACTTGTACAACTTTTATATCAAGTGTGTTTAAAAGTTGCTGGAGTTCCTCAACAGATAAATAGTCTTCCCTTATTGTTAGGATGATCGCAACATTAGATCTCACTTCTTTATTATTTTGAGACACTTTCGGTTTGACCTTCCTGTTGCTCTTCTTTCTGCTCAGCTTTCATGAGCATTACAAAATTAGATGGCATTATTGTGCTTATTGCATGTTTGTAGATCAGGTTCTGCTGATTCTCGTTCTCCAGCAGGATCGTGTAACTGTCGAAGGAACGAATGATACCTTTTGTTTGAAAACCATTGACCAAGTAAACTTTCACTTCAATCTTACCTACCCTCAGTGCGTTCAAGAATCTGTCCTGAAGATTGAATTTTTCCACCATTCTAAAACCCCCCATCAAAGATTAAACCGCGCTGTACTTCTTTCAGCACGATTTCTGATATTGTCTTTGCAATATCTTCTTTCTCAGAAAGGTTCAAAACTATGGCATCTTTATATCTTCGAAACCAGATCAACTGCCTCCTGGCAAAATGCCTTGTGTTCTTCTTTATTTTTTCAATCATTGATTCATAATCTACCTTTCCTTCCATGTACTCTATTACTTCTTGATAGCCAATGGTTTTCATCGAATTGAGCTCTTTTGTATAACCTTTCTTTTTTAAATCCTCAACTTCATCGATCAGTCCTTCTTCAATCATTTTGTCGACTCTTTTATTAATTCTATCATAAAGTTCCTTTCTGTCTCGATTCAAAATTATCAATGTAAACCTGCCAGCAGGTGAAATTTCCTTTTGAAGCTCAGAAAACTTTTTTCCTGATTTTAAACAAACCTCGAGTGCTCTGATCGTCCTTTTCAAGTCATTTTGGTGAATCTTAGAAGCAGCCTGTGGATCGTACTGTTGTAGCAACCTTCTCAGAGAACCTGCATTTTCTTTTTCAAGTTGCAAAAGATCAGATCGCAATTTTTCATCTCTCGGGACCCCATCAAAGATCCCTTTGAGCAAAGAATCGATGTACAAACCAGTTCCTCCTACGAAGATGGGGATCTTTCCTTCTTTTATGATCTGACCGGCTGCACCAATGGCATCTCTCCTGAATTGATAGACGCTGTAGTATTCATCAGGTTCAACTATGTCGATGAGATAATGCTTGACCAGCTTTCTCTGTGCAGGCGTGGGTTTTGCCGTACCGATATCCATGTATTTATAGATTTGTCTTGAATCAACGGAAACAACCTGCGCACCAACACTTTGGCAAATACTAAGTGCTATCTCTGTTTTACCGACAGCTGTGGGACCAGCTATTATAATCATCTTTTGTCTATCACTCCGTAAAGTACCTGGCTCCTCTTGCTGCCAAAAATTTTGTCAACAGATATTCTTTTGAAGAGGCTATCCTTTGCGTGTGCTTTTAGAACGACCCTCCTTTTTGCAACTCTGACCATGTGATTGACATCATCGATATCTACGGTATCGTAAATTGCAAACGGTCTCAATGGATTCATGGAAGATGATTCGAAAACAGGATTTTCAAACATTGGATCACAGTAAACAATGTCATATGATTCTTCAGGACAAGACCTCAAGAATTCCTTAAAGTCAGCGTGTAATACTTGTATTTTTTTCATTGCTGCATTGATCCAGCTCTCTTTTGCTTTGTGATTTTCTAGTCCGTCTCTTACAACGACAAAGATTGGTGTTGAGCCTTCGATACCTACTACCCGTCCCGAGTCTAGAAAGGCAGCCATCAGAATCGCCTCGGTGCCAAGGCCAAGGGTTGTGTCCAGTATAACCTCATCACCACTCAGCTGTAAACAATCTATCAGATGGTCTTTCAGACCCTTTTGTATGTTTTTCATTCTAACCTTTGCCATGGATGGATGAAAGAAGAACTCTAAATGTTCAGATTTGACAACGATTCTATCTTTTTCGATAACGTAACAATATTCTCCATGGGTTTCCTTTGAGATATTCGGATGATTCCTTCGTATCAAGTATGGCAGTTTCAATTCATCTGCGAGCTTCTTTGCCTTTTCTACTTGTGCTTCGGTAGGGTCGTGTGAAGTAGTCACAAATATCACTTTGTGCCATTCGCCCCCTTCATGTTATTAACACTTTCCTCTATTTCTTGGAGCTTTACCAGTAGATCTGCATACAACGATCTGAGTCTTTCGTTCTTAATGAGACATTGCTGATATCTTATGTATGAAATTGCAAATATGAAAGATAAAAAACACAAGACAATGGATATAACGATCTTGAGTATAAAAGTTCTGGATTTTTTTCTAGCTTTGATCGATTTCATTTTCCAATTGATACTCAGACAAACCACCCGCTTCACTTCAAACCCGTGCGCGCTACTCCGCGTATGAAATATTTCTGAGTAAACAAGAACAATATTACTATAGGAAAAATGGAAAAGGTGGCAGCGGCCATTAATTGATTGTACACAGTTCCTACATCTGTGCTGAAAGTCTGAAGTCCTACAGGCAAAGTTCTAAATCTGTCTTTGTTGGTTACTATCAAAACCCACAAGAATGCGTTCCAGCTTCCCACAAATTTAAGAAGTGCGCATGTTATTATTGTGGGTTTTGAAAGTGGTGCAACAATAGTCCACAGATATCTGAAATGGGAGCAGCCATCTATCAAAGCCGCGTCTTTCAGTTCAGAGGGGAGCGTCAAGAAGTGCTGTCGCATCAAGAAAATCGCGAATACACTCACAATCCAAGGTATAATCAAAGCGTAGTAGGTGTCGATCCAACCCAATCTTGATATGGTTATGAAATTCGGCACCAGTAAAACCTCTCCAGGAATCATCATTGTGCCCAAAAATACTGCAAAGATCAGGTTTTT
Source organism: uncultured Pseudothermotoga sp. (assembly GCA_937995655.1). Taxonomy (GTDB): domain Bacteria; phylum Thermotogota; class Thermotogae; order Thermotogales; family DSM-5069; genus Pseudothermotoga_B. The sequence goes on from CALKJI010000005.1 coordinate 299,081, forward strand.
TCCAGGAAATCGCATTATGGCAAAAGCGTAGGCAGCCATAGCGGCAAAAATAACCTCCAGAACTGTAGTGACTATAGATACAAAAGCAGTATTCACATAGTAAATACCAAAGGGTGCACTTTTCCAAGCCATCACGTAGTTGTGGAAGATATTTGCAAAAACTTCTCTCATATTATATTCAACACGAACAGCGTAATTTTCGTCCTCAAGGTAAACGGGGTGAACATTATTCAACTCTATTTCAATGTTCTGATTTCTGTTGAGTCTGATGTTTTTTACAAAATCAGGTGCCAGAATAATCTTCATGGCCGACTGACTTTGATTATAGATCCTTCGCAGTTCTGAAACAGCTTGAATGTTATCATAAACTTGTGTTAAAAGCTGCCAGAATAACTCTATGTTGCTTATGACCTGTGAAAGATTTTCAAGCTTTTCCAAGCTTATCTGAAAGGCTTGACTTATAAGGGCTGATTCTTGAAGTTTGCGAATCATCATATCGAAGGATTCAAACTGTGAGAGATTCTCAACACCTATGTATTTCAACGCGCCGGACAATGTGGACAGCGGTTGCTTCAATTGCTGAATATATGTTCTTAAGTTTTCCACATGCATAGCCTCAAAATCTTTATAGAGCTGTTCATCCAAGATTTTGTCAACTCTCTCGGGCAGGGAAATAGTAGAACGGGCGAGTTGATCCTTGATTATGCGATTTATTCTTTCAGGAGAATTCATCTTAGCAAGCTGGTCTGAAATGATCTTGTCCCTTTCTGAGCTGGTCAAGAATTTAAAAACGATCTTGCTGGTCTGTGGTTTTTGAATTTGAACTGATCTAAAGAACTGGACAACAAAGTCATAGGTATCGAGTACATCCAATAGGTTTTGAAGTGGCTGAACAATTCTATTTTCGTACAACTGTATTACCGAATTGTTCTTCAATTCCTGGTTCAGCGAGTCTGTTGAAACCTGCTCGATACAGTTTTTGATATCTTTTCTGAGGACCTCTATTTCTGCTTTTTGTAACAACGCAACTGTACCCTTTTTAAAGATTGTCACCTTTGACAATGTGTCGTTCAGTGACTTTTTTGCCTTAGATATGAAGGAAAGATAGAAATCTCTCTGACTTTCTACAATTCTGTTTGCATATCTTTCAAATACTTCCAGCTGACTCAAAGAATTGCTCATTATTTGTTCGGCTTGGGATATATAATTTCTGCGATCCAGGAGTGCCAACTGACCGTGTTGATAAAGTACAAAAAAGTTTGAAAAGAACTCTTCGGCATTCTGAGATGATTTTGCCAGACCCAATACTTGTTTGTTTTGAGTGAAATTATTCAACTGTTCAACGAATTTGGCAAAACTTTCCCCATCGAGTTCTCCTTGAAGATAAGCAAATCCTTCGGGCAAATAAATTGTTAACGTTCCACGGTAAATAGGATCACCATCTATTAGGAGCGAAAGAAGATTAACCGTCTCTTGAGAGTCTCTAAGTGTTAGAGCTTCTCTCAAGGTCAACCCTCTCCAATCGATTCCACCAGCTGAACTTCTAGAAACTCTGATCTTCACATTCCAAGATCTTGAGAAATTTTTGGAACCCCATTGAGGTGGCCACCTTTCGACTTCGCTTCTTGCTTTGAAAGAAGTTGAAACCATCCATGCAAAAGGTAATAGCATCAATATGGCACCACAAGAAACCAACAGATAAATCAATGTGAGAAAAAGAAATTTCTTCATGTCTTTCACCTCAAGAAACATATTCCACAGTCTTGCGACTGAGCCAGAACTGTAGGCCGGTGAAAATCAATATGATTGCAAACAGTACGTAAGCTGCTGCACATGCTAATCCCATTCTTTGTTGAACATAAAATCTGTCAAAAACATAATAGACCATCGTCATCCCACTGTTGTTATAAGGACCTGGAAGGCCACTATACAGAACATATATCTCAGTAAAAACTTTGAAAGAACTTATTAGAGAGACAATTAACAGGAAAAACGTGGTTGGTGAAAGCAATGGCCAGGTTATGTGAATGAATCTGTCCCAAGTTGTCGCACCATCAACTTGTGCGGCTTCATAGTAAGATTTATCTATATTTTGAAGTCCAGCAAGCAGTATCACTGCATCATATCCCACTGTTTTCCAGATCGAAACGATGGCTATAGTGGGAATAGTCCAGCGTTCATCTTTTAACCATGCTATTTTGTTGATCTTTAGAAATGAAAGTAGATAATTGAGTAGGCCGTATGCATCATCGAAGATCCATCGCCAGACGAGAGATATAGCAACAACAGAGGTCACAAATGGAATGAAGTATGCTGTTCTGAAAAACGCCCTTAACTTTATGTTACTGTTGAGGAGTAAAGCTATAACCAGGGCAAGGGCAATAGTTGTTGGAACGCTGAGAATGACATAGTAAAGGGTATTATAAATAGCCTTTATGAACAAGTTCTTGTCTCGGCTTTCGAGAAAGAAATCTACAACTGTATATATTCTGTTGTCAAAAAAGATCCACAAAATTATCAGAATAATTGTAGAAAAAAATATGCTCACACCGTGTTTTGATAAGACTTGGTTGTTTCTCAATATAAGGTAAACCAAGGCTAGTAGAAAGAATGCTAACGCCAGAGAAATCACAAGATTATCTGCAAACCAAATGGAAAAAGCCGAACCTAGGAACACAAAAATAGAAAGATAACGTTTTCTCCTAATACTGTAGACTGATACAAAAATTGAAAAACATACCAAGACAACGATCAATGTTTCAAGCAAAGAAGATACAAAACTATGTGATGGTGGACTGTGAAATCGAAAGATTTCCGCATAATTCTCAAAGCCTGCAAAGACTGGGTTTTTCATATTCTTGAAATCCCATCTGAAAAAACTGAGTACAAATGAGAAACCAACAGGCCAAAATACAAAGGTCCCAAGTATTAGAAAGGAAGGCACTAAAAAAATATATGCAATAAGGGCCTCTCTTACCTTCCTTTTCATCTTGTGACACCCCTCAGAGGATGTAAGAACTCAAATCCTCATCTGCAATTATGTTGGCAAGCTTTTCTTTCACATACTTGGCATCTATGACTATTCTTTTTTCTGGCAATTCGGGCGCTTCATATGCAACATCCTCGAGAATCTTTTCGACTACGGTATAGAGTCTTCGAGCTCCTATATTCTCAAGCCTCTGATTTAAATCGTATGCTACGCCTGCGATCTGTTCTACTCCTTCTTGAGTAAAGATCAATTCAACGCCTTCCGTTGACAGCAAAGCTTGGTATTGTTTTGTTATGGCGTTTTCTGGCTCTGTGAGAATTCTGACGAAGTCCTCACGTGTAAGAGAGTTCAACTCAACCCTTATGGGGAAACGGCCTTGAAGTTCCGGTATGAGATCAGAGGGTTTGCTCATGTGGAAAGCACCAGAGCCGATGAAAAGGATATAATCAGTCTTCACCGGTCCATACTTTGTCATTATCGTTGTACCTTCAACGATTGGGAGTAAATCTCTTTGAACGCCCTGTCTGGAGACATCAGGTCCAGCGCCAGCAGATTTGGTTGCAATTTTGTCCAGCTCATCTATGAAGATAATTCCGCGATTTTGTGCCCTGTCGAGTGCTTCTTGAGTTGTTTTGTCCATGTCTATCAATTTTTCTGCCTCTATCGGCAGTAAAACTTTTCGGGCTTCTGATACTGTCATTCGTTTCTTCTGCTTAGTTTTGGGCATGAGATTGCTCAACATGTTACCAAGGTCAATTCCAAGGTCTTCCAACTCTCCCTGACCCAAGACTCCCATAAATGGTGAAGCTTCTTTTTCTATCTCTATTTCTATTATTTCATCTTCCAGTTCACCATTTCGAAGTTTTTGACGCATCTCTTCACGTTTCTGCTTTAGATTTTTTCTCTCTTCAGGTGAAGGTTGCTGTTGCTGAGGACCTCCAAATATTCCCATTAGACTTATGCCTTGCGATTTTCTCGTCTCAGGGACCAGAGCGTCGAGTATCCTTTCTTCAACCATCAGTTCTGCCTTTTCTTTGACCTGTTCTATTCGTTCTTTTTTCACCATATTTACACTTATCTCTATCAAATCTCGTATCATCGAATCAACATTTTTACCGACATATCCTACTTCTGTGAAGCGTGTCGCTTCGACTTTCAAGAAAGGTGATCCTGAAAGTTGTGCCAATCTTCGTGCGATCTCTGTTTTACCAACACCAGTTGGCCCTATCATGAGAATATTTTTTGGTAGGACTTCCTTCTGCCATTTTTCAGGCAATTTCTGCCTGCGTATCCTGTTTCTGATTGCTATTGCAACTGCCTTTTTTGCTTGCTGCTGCCCTATTATGTATCTATCCAGTTCCTTGACGATCTGTTTGGGTGTTAATTCGTCAAAGTTCACTTTCATCACTCCTCTAAATTTCCTCGATCGTTATGTTCTTATTCGTGTAAATACATATCTCACTGGCTATTTCCATTGATTTCTCGACGACGGTTCTTGCGTCCAAATTTGTATTTCTTACTAGTGCTCTCGCAGCGGCTATTGCATAAGGTGCACCTGATCCAATTGCTGCAACATTGTCATCGGGTTGAACGACCTCACCTGTTCCCGAGATTATCAATACATTGTTCTTATCGGCAACCAACAGAAGGGCTTCTAGTCTTCTTAAGATCCGATCGGTCCTCCAATCTTTGGCCAACTCTACGGCCGCCTTTGTCAGATTGCCACCCCATTCTCTCAACTTTGACTCAAATCTATCGAACAGCGCCATGGCATCGGCGACAGAACCCGCAAAACCTGCCAGAATCTGTCCGTCTGCTATCTTTCTGATCTTTCTCGCTCCATGTTTCATTATCGTATTACCATAAGTTACCTGTCCATCGCCAGCCATCACTGTTTTACCGTCTTTCGAAACGACCAGCACAGTTGTTCCTTTCCATATCATCTGTGTCACCTCCTATTTCATCAGAGCAAAGTCTCTTTGCTTGGCCGACAACATCTTGTAGAATTCAAGAAAACGAATCTCTCTTTCCCATAGGAGTAATTCATAGGGAAGATTGATTATATTTGGCGAAACTTTGCTCATAACATGGGATACCTTGTTTTGGTCTTTAACGACAAGATTTATCAATTTACTCACTTCACTCAGCAGAGATTCTGAGAGATTCTTATTTATTGTGAACTTCTGATTCCATCTCTTATCATAAACCAGTATATTGAGCTCCGATCTCACTATTGCTTCCCAATCGAGATTTCTTAAGTGACTCTGAACTTGCGGAACAAGAGTCTTAATTGGCTCCGTTGTGGCTTTAATCCTCTCGTTAGAAATTCCAATATCAGCAAGCGCTGTCGATGTTACCAAGGCAATATTTTTCAAGTACCTTTCGATGGCTGATTCTAAGCGCAGTTTCTTTATCTCTTTCTCGATTCTTTCGTACGCGGGTTGATACATTTGGATCATTTTTTTGTACAAACTCTTTGCTTTGTCTGGTTCAGTTTTCTCCAGCTCTGCCGCTACCACCCATAGATATTCTGCCACACCGTCCGGCACTGCCCAAACACCTTTAGCAGCCATTCCCTCACAGGCCCAGGCTTCTTGTTGAGCTAGGTACTCTAAAAGCTCAATTACCCAACTGCTGGTAATCGAGTCCATCGATACGGTTAAGGTCGCTATTGTTCTGTAAATATCTTCACCGGATAGGGCTTTCCAGATATCTAAATTCTTCCAATCAGGAAACCTGTTCCAACCACCTGGTAATCTACCTGTCGTTGCCTTCGAATATACGATAAATTCTTGGATGCATTTTTCCCTCAATTTTTTGAATTCATGGATTGCTTTTATGACTATCTGATCTTGTGGCCCGCTTTGCAAGTGACCGATCAATTGATTTGTAGCATCGCACAGAGAATGGAATCTTGCTACCAATCCCTTGTAGGTATTTCGTTCGTTGAAGGAAAGTAGTGAAGTCTTGAAAAGCCCACAAGAATCTATGATTGCTTGCATCGTTGCGATGTCTTTAATCAGCTCTGGTCTATTTTCGATCAACGGGACAACAAAAAGAAGGTCAGAACTCTTGTATTGGCTTGCTATAGATCTTTGAAAGTCGTCGTACTCCTGCCTTAGCACAGAGTAATCTTTTTTCAAAAGAGCATTCGCAACTTCCGAAATCCTCATTGGTCTAAGACAAAGTGACGCAAGATAAAAATGTGCCTTACCATATGCATGGTTGAGGGTCAGTGACCTTACTAAGTTTTCCTTTGCTTTCAGCGTATAGGTCCTTTCGAGTTCTTCCGCTTTCTTCAGATTGTTCTGTACAGTGGCTAAACTTTTCTGAAGCTCAGCCCGGATGTTCGCTATCTGATTGATTCGCTGTTTTTCAAGTTCGATTCCTGAAAGGTTAGATTGTCTGTAATTCTCAGGTCTCAAAGAAGCAAAATCACCTTCCAAATTGTTTAGTTCCTGAAGTTTTTGTAGATAAAGCTTCTCGTACTGTTGAAGTGTAGTTTTTTCGTTAGAAATATTGATCAGCATATTGTAATAATTGTTGCCATTTTTGAAATACACTTCGCTTATGAAGTAATTCCATTTGAAGTAAATTGAGCTCAGTACTGTACCAAGTAGGAAGATTATGAAAACCAATAGGCCAGACCCTTTCAAGTCTATCTCGCGGGCAAGGATTTTTCTTTGGTTGAAATAGACTCCCGTTGCGGTAGCTGCTAAAAATAGTGCAAGTAGAGAATTAGGCAAGATATGACCAGGAAAACTAAAGAAACTCTGTACCATGAATGCGATAAAGGCACAAGCCAATACAAGAAAAAGCAATAGATCATCTTTGTCTTGGATGGTTTTCATGCATTTGAAAGCATAAACGATCAAAACACACATGAGCAAAAGTATTGCCCCCAGTCCAAAGATTCCTGTTTCACCCAGAACCTGTAGATAGTCATTGTGCGTACGTTTGAAATTGTTCCAACCGTACAATAAATGGGGATTATCTTTCATGGCTTTTTCCAATTTATCGATGGCCATGACTTGGTAAGTACCTATACCGGTTCCTATTAATTTGCTGTCTTTCCATTGATATATCGAACCCAGCCACGCCAGAAATCTTTCGTCCCTGCTGGTGATACTGGCCATCGCAGAAAATCTACTTGTTACAGAAATCTGCCCACCAACCGTGAGTGGGTTGTCTGTGTTATAGACAATCAGAACCAGCACGACGCTGATGAGCAGTGTTATCAGAAGTATTTTATTCACTTTCTTGAGTCTTAAAAGGTCCTTGTCTTTGTTTTCAATGTTACTCTGAGTTCTTTTGGCATAGATAAAGTAGAAGATAATGAAGATAAGTATTGATAAAATCATAGATATATATTCAGATCTTGTTTGGCTAACAACAACAGTAGTGACAAACAAAATTGTCGCTACCAGAGAAAATATTTTGACCATTACTGTGTTTTTGTAACTATATTTTTTCCAACCAAAATCCAGACTCAGAATAAAATAGACGCTAGGGAGCAAAAGCATTGTCATGTAGTTTGCCACAAAGATGGTGTTCCCAATGGTACTTTTTATAGCAGCCCGTGAGTACGGTTCACCGATGATACCCAAAAAGATGCTTTTACCGCTATAGAAATTTAACAATGCATCTATCGCAACAATTAATCCGGTTCCGATGAAGGTAAGAAGGAGGCGAGTGATAGATTCTTTCGTTCTAAACCTGTTTGAGATATAGAGTCCAATGAAGGCCGTCAGAAGAACGTAGATCGCTATGTCTATCGAGTATCTAAAGTAGAATCTGTTCTCTTTGTAAACGGATATTGTAGATACCAAGGAGGCAATGGAAAAAAGAAACCAAGATATATTTGCCATTGAAACATACAGTTTCAATCGTTTCTCTTTAAGAATGTTATAGATTAAAATCACACAGATGAGCAAAGAAAAAACCGTCATGATCGCATATTTTGGCACACTGAACTCGTAAGTGACGAACTTGTTTGCAAATAGTGTAACGACCATGACGGAGATATGCAGCAAGATCTCTTCTGTTTTACTCATTATCATTACCTCCCTCGTCGTACCTGAACATCTTCAAAAATAAGACTATCACAACCGATGCAGCAAGTGCTACCAGAATAGAAAACTGAATATATCTCAAAAAGGTAAAAAGGCAACTCAACGCAGCCATTATGAAAACCGTTTTGCGATCTCTTGCCACTTTCGAACCTTTCACCCTGCGCCATATCTTATCATATATGTGATCTCTATCACCTTTGAAAGGTGATCTGTGAGCAATGATTCTTCTTATAACACCACTGAGAATATCAAGAAACAAGATCCAGAAGGGAAGAAAAGTCTTAAAATTGAAAGATATTTTAAGATCTGAGAACATCGTATAGGCCACGACTGATCCCAAGAAATAGCTACCAGCATCGCCCATGAAAATCTTGGCTGGTGGAAAATTGTACATAAGATACCCAAAAAGAGATCCAACGACAGCCCATTTTATGGCAGAACTGCTTGAAAAAATCATGCCAAAGACCACGATCGTGGCGCACACCCCATCCATTCCGTCGATCATATTTGTGGCATTGACTATTAGAACAAACAAGAAGGTGTAGACAGCATTCATAAAGAGATTTTGAGTGATTATCGAACTCATGAACCAGCCAACTATCAACTCTGCTCCTAACCTTGAATACCAACTAATAGGTTTTATATCATCTATCAAACCTAGAATGAGCGTGAAACTTGCGAGCGTCAAAAATTTTGTATCCTTCAGAAAAGGTAAGACGCCGGCATAAATCGCCAAGCCTCCAAGATATGGTGTCACCTTCTGATGTGACTTAAGCATGCCATCTGGTTTGTCTACAATCTTGAGTTTTTTTGCTATTCTCATGACAAGAGGCATAATACTAAAAGATATGATAAAGGAAATGCTAGTCTCTAGCATCATTTGGTGATCATCCTTGTAAAGAAATCAACAACAGGTGTGAAGATGAGTGCAGGAAGAAAGTTTCCAACGCGTATATCTTGGATTTCAAGCAATCTTATACCTATTGCAACCACTATCAAGCCACCTACTCCGGTGAAGTTGGCAAGGTAGGCTTTGTCGGTCAGAAAAACAAGTTGTGAAGAAAAGATCACGAGTAATCCTTGAACCAGGAGCACTACTAAAGATGCCGTAAGAACACTTATGCCATACAAAGATGCCAATATTATAGACGAGATGAAGTCTAAGACAGACTTTATGTAGATGAGAGTACCATCTTTGATCAATCCGGCTCTGACAGAGCCTACGATGGTCATGGGACCTACCAGGAAGAGCGTCGTGGCCGTTACAAACCCTTTGGAGAACCTGTTAGAATCCCTTGAAATTCTTCCAATGGAAGCAATCTTTTCTTCGATCTTCAGCAGTTCGCCGACAATTACTCCTAAAGCGAGTGATATGAGAACAACAATGAAATTCGATGTGTCGAGGCTCATTTTGATTCCTATTCCAACGGTTGTCAACCCTACAGCTTGAAACAAAACCTTTCTTAGCCTATCGGGAATAGATTTTCCTAAGAGCATACCGATACTCGAACCTACCGCGACAGTCAAACTGTTTACAATCACCGAACTGTGTATTTTCATCACCTCCATATTAGGTTATATTATATATTCGGAGGTGGAACTTTGCTTTTACTTTTCGATGTTGGAAATACACACACCGTTGCCGGTTTTACAGAGGATGGGACGAATTTTGTAAAATGGCGCCTGTCAACTCACAAATTCGAAACAGAGGATGAACTCTTCGTCATGCTTAAGTCTTTGTTCGACAACAGCAAGATTGATTTTTCTAATATCAATTCTGTTGTCATAGCTTCGGTTGTTCCACCGGTAAACTATATCTTTCAAAAATTTTCCGAGAAATATCTTGGTATAAGGAATTTATGGGTAGAGGCATCAAATGGATTGGACATAAAATGGAATGTAAAAAACCCTTCAGAGATCGGTGCAGACAGGATAGCAAACGTCTTAGGAGCAGCAAGAGTCTGCAGTGATGCCATTATCCTGGATTCTGGCACAGCTATAACAATTGATGTGCTCATGTCTGGTTGCTATGAAGGTGGAGCTATTCTCCCTGGTCTGATGACAGCGGCTCATTCCCTTTTCGAAAAGACGGCGAAACTTCCTCAAATCGACTTGTATGCGCCAGAGAACTGTGTTGGTAAGGATACAGCAGAAAATATAAGGATTGGCATAGTGAGAGGTACCGCCCATGCACTGAATGGTCTTGTGGAAGAAGTGAAGAGTTGCTTCAAAAACAACCCAAAAGTTTTTCTGACGGGTGGTCAGAGCAGTATCTTAGAAAGACTTGTGCGCTGTGATTTAAAGGATCCAGATCTGACTTTGAAGGGGATGTACGCCTATTGGGAAAGAAAATCTAATTCTACTCGTAAATCCTTGGATTTATGATTTTGCTGCTTATGATTTTTGGCTGAAACCGCTAGGCTTATTGTACGTTGGTTCGGCACTGAAGAAGCTTGGTTTTGAGGTACGGTTGATTGATCTTCTGAATCGTCATGATCCGCAGCTGGCAAATTTTGTAAAGCCAAAACCAGACAGGAAATTCGCCACAGGTAAATTCCACAACTTTCAGGTGGAAAAGCCAGATCTTTTGAAGAATATTCCGCGCAAGTATAAATGTTATGGTGCGCCTGTAGAGTATTTTCTATCCAAACTAAAGGAAGTGGACAAGCCAAAAGCTGTCTTTGTGACATCATCGCTGACTTATTGGTGGCCAGGTGTGGCGCAGACGATATCCTACATCAAACAGACCATGCCAGATGTTCCCCTTGTCCTTGGTGGTCTCTATGCGAGACTATACCCAGAACATGCTAAGAAGAACACCAAAGCAGACTATATATTCAGTGGTGAATTGTCTGAAATTGGTGGCTTGGTACGTTCTCTGTTTGACAGAGATATTGACTTTGACGTAGAAAAGTGGTTTGAAATCTTGGACCCTGCTTACGAACTATACGAGAGGGTCGGATATCTGGTATTCTTGACATCTCTAGGCTGTCCCTACAGATGCACTTATTGTGTCTCGCCCAAACTTTGGAAAAGATTCATACAAAGAGACCCCCAGATGGTTCTTGAAACCATTGAGAAATACCTTCATCTTTTTGGAGTAAAAGATGTTGTATTTTTCGATGATGCAATACTCATAAATAAAGAAAATCATTTCAAACCATTACTGAGATTTCTGATTAGTAAGAAATTCAATGTGAACTATCATCTGCCCAACGGCATACATGCAAGGCTTGTGGATGAAGAACTCGCTGTACTCATGAAAGAGGCAGGTTTTAAAACCATCAAGCTGGGTTATGAAACAACAGGCAAGTTGCAAGAGTCAACCGGTGGAAAGGTTTATGATCAAGATCTGATCAGAGCTGCACGGATTTTAACAAAATCTGGCTTCACCGATCAAGAGGTACAGGCTTATATAATGATCAACATGCCTTTTCAGCAAATTGAAGATGTACTCAAAGCAATAGAGATATGCAGGAATGAAGGAATCTCAGTATCCATAAACGAGTACACACCAATTCCTGGTTCACAGGACTGGTATGTACTCTTATCCAATGGGCTCTTAGATGAGCAAACTGACCCTGTGTTGTTAAACAACACTGTGATACCCTACTGGTTCAAAGCAGGTATAGATGCTAAGACTGTTCAGATGATAAAAAACATTTTGCACAAGCGATGATTCATTCTTTTTTGGTCACCTTTGATGCGATGATACCTACCCCGGGTTTGTATCCTTTAATGATTGCTAAATCATTTGCTATCTTTTGAAAAATAACTATCACAGGTATCGAAGAGATCTCCTCCGGGAGGCCTTTTCTGAGCGCGATAGATTTCTCACTCAAGATATCCTGATCTGTGATCGACCAAACGTTATGATAGGGAGAAAGATCGGCTAAGAGATCTAAAGTAAGGCTGAGTGTTTTCCCCTGCAGAGCAACAAGACATACCAAAGGATCTGTGACCATTAGTTCCATCGGGCCATGTCTAAATCCCGCACCACTGTACACAACAGAATTTATTTTTGAAATCTCTGCCAGTGTTAACTGGGCCATTTTCAGTATTGGTATGGCAAAACCTCTGCCAACGAAAATTGGGTTTGCTTTTTCAAGGATACTCTTACTCAATGAATCAACGTTTATTGAAAGTGCATTTTCAACATGGTCGGATAATTTTTCAAGATCAAGTTCTTTCTCGGTCCATGTGGATGCGATCAATAAGAGAGTTAGTATTGTGTTTACAAAAGTTTTGGATGAGCCCATCGCTTTCTCTGTACCAGCAAAGATGTGAAAGACCCTTGATTCTCCAAAGATCTTGGCGTTAAAACTCTGAGGATTGTTTGTGACGAGCACACAGTTTGTCAATCCTTCTGAAAACAGATCGATAAATCTTGTCAGTTCAGCTGTTTCACCAGATTGACTGATCAAAAAGACTGTGTCGTACTGTTGTAGTAATTTTTCATTGTCATACCAAAGGAATTCAGAAAGTTCTCTGCACTGAGCATCGATTCCAAAAGAGCGCAGGTATATCGTCGCATACAAAGATGCATAGTGAGAAGCCCCCATACCAAGAAAGAGGATCCTTTGATGTTTCAGTCTTGATGCTTTTTTTTCTAAATCCTTCTTCTGACTCAGAAGATTTCTTATGGCTCTGGGTTGTTCAGAAACATCATCGAGAAAGAGTGATGTCATTTGTCAATACCTCCTTTGTAGTAGTCGGTTAAGTTTATAGCACAAGATTTTAAAAACTGTTCAGACAAAAGGCAAACAAATCGTGTAAAATACACAAAGGGTACTAAAAGGGAGTGTGAAATTATGCCAAGACTCAGAGTCTATGAACTTGCAAAAAAGTTGAATATGTCTGCAAAGGAGTTACTCCAAGAACTCGAAGAACTCGGGTTAGATGTCAAGAACCATATGAGCTATATAGATGAAGAAACTGTGAGTCTGATTCTTGAAATATTTGAGGAGGAAGAGGAAGAATCGGTCAAAGCAAAGTCATTGAAACCTAAGAAAGAGAAAGAAAGAGAAGAGGAAGAAGAGCTTTCTCAGGAAGTCTTCGTCAATCCGGAAGAGATGCAGCTTAATACCTTTGCTGTCAAGATAGGTGTTCCTTTGAATAAGATCATACAAGACATGTTCACTAAGGGTGTGGCTCTCAAACCTATGCAGCAATTGGATGAGAAGATGGCTAAAGAGATAGCACGAATGTATGGATATCGACTGAAGTTACAGCAACCTTCACTTCAAACAGAGCAGGAAGAGTTGGCAGAAAATGAGCTCGAAAAACTTGAAAGATATTTCGACACACTCTACACTGTTCATAAAAATGAGTTAGTGATTCGTCCACCTGTTGTCACAGTTATGGGACATGTTGATCACGGTAAGACAACACTTTTAGACAAAATCAGGAAAACAAGAGTTGCGGAACAAGAGGTAGGAGGGATCACACAATCAATAGGAGCCTATCAAATCATTCATAATGGGAAGAAAATTACGTTCATTGATACTCCAGGACATGAACTTTTCACTCAGATGCGCGCCAAAGGTGTTCAAGCAACAGATATAGTGGTTCTTGTCGTTGCCGCCGATGATGGTGTCATGCCCCAGACGATTGAAGCTTATAATCATGCCAAAACAGCAAGTGTCCCTGTCATTGTGGCAATCAATAAAATTGACAAGCCAAATGCAAACGTTGAACTAACAAAACGTCAGCTGGTGGATAAACTGAATCTTGTTCCGGAAGATTGGGGTGGTGACACAATAGTCGTACCTATTTCAGCTCGTACTGGTGTTGGAATAGATGAATTACTTGAGATGATCCTGTTACTTTCTGAGATGAAGGAAATAAAATGTTATCCCAAAGGCCCGGCAAGATGTGTCATAATCGAATCAAAACTCGATAGAGCACTGGGTCCTGTAGCAAATGTCATAGTAAAAGACGGGATATTGAAGATAGGGGACTACTTGGTTTCAGGGCCAGTTTATTGCAAAGTCAGAACGCTTATCGATGACAAAGGTAGATCGATTAAGAATGCTGAGCCCTCTCAACCAGTTATGATCGTTGGATTTGAAGAAGTTCCAGATATACGGTACATGGTATACGCAGTCCAGAATCTTGAAACTGCCCGCATTGTTACCCAGCAGTTGAAAGAACGATTAGATCGAGATAGGATAGCTAAAAGGAAAGTGAAATTAGAGGAATTGCTGAAGATGATGGAGGAATCAGATAAGAAGGAACTCAATATTGTTCTCAAGGCCGATACCTTTGGTTCGTTGAGCGCCGTGCAAAATGCAATTGCTTCCATAAAAAGTGATGAAATCAAGGTGAATGTAATACATTCAGGAATTGGTACAATCAACAACAGTGATGTCATGTTGGCTTCAGCAAGTAACGGAATAATAGTTGGCTTCAGAGTGAAGATAGACACACAAGCGAGGAAAACAGCAGAAAATGAAGATGTGCAGATAAAAACTTACGAGATCATCTATGATTTGTTGGATAATTTAAAACTCGCCCTTGAAGGTATGTTAAAACCGCAAATCGTTGAGGAGCTCATTGGGCGCGGTGAAATCAAGAAGGTTTTTGAGATCAAGAAAGTTGGTAAGATTGCTGGAGTCCAACTTCTTGATGGATTTGTAGACAAAAACTGTATTGTCAAGATTTATAGGAATGGAAACTTTTTATCAAGTGATGAGATAGAAAGTCTAAAACACTACAAGCAAGATGTTGATAGAGTTGATGCACCTCAGGAATGTGGTATCAAGCTTAAGACAAATTTGGATATCCAAGAGGGCGATGAACTGGAATTCTACCAAAGAGTTCAGGTTCAAAGAAAACTTTAAATTTTGTGCTGAAGGTAATCATTGCACTGTGAACAGATTCCGTAGACGATCAGTTCAGTTCTCTGAGTCTTTCCAGGTACATTGACCATTACCTTGTAAGTGATATCATACACGTTGCCGCAGATTGTACAGACAAAGTGACCATGATCTGATGTGTCTATATCGTATATGGTTGTAGTGTCATTGATAGAAATCTTTTTTATCTGTCCCATTTCTTCTAATGTGTGTAAAGTATTGTATACCGTTGTGAACGAGACGCTCCCAACCTTTGACAGAACATGCTCGTATATCTGTTGAGCTGTAGGATGAATTCTGTTGTTCTGCAAGAACCTAAGTATTTCGACCCTTTGAGGTGTTATCTTCAAACCATGATTTTTCAAAAGCTCAACTATCTGATTGATTGACATGGATCTACCTCCAATTCATCCCAAATTATTATACCACTATTCTTATGACAATTTGATTTATAATCAATCTGGGAGGAGATGAAATTTTCGATTTTACAGGATTTGATGCCAATAAGAGAAAGAGCACGAGGACTTGTTGAAGAAAGATTCAACGAATTCAAACGGTTGGGTGAAAGTGGTTCCGAAGAAGATTTGTTTAGTGAACTGTGCTTTTGTGTTTTGACTGCCAACTGGAGTGCACAAGGAGGAATCAAGGCACAGCAGTTGATAAAACCCGAAGGGTTTTTAAATTTATCTCAAGACCATCTTGAAAGATCCCTTGCAGCTGTGGGACATAGGTATCCAAAAGCGAGAGCATCATACATTGTGAGGAATCGAAGTTTAGTTGGTACACTGAGAAGTGTTATTAAATTTGATCCTTTCGCTGCCAGAGAATGGTTGGTCAAGAATGCACTGGGAATTGGTTACAAAGAAGCGAGCCACTTTTTGAGGAACGTGGGCATAGAGGAGCTTGCTATTTTGGACAGGCATGTTCTTTCAATCATGAAAAAGTACAAAATCATAGACCATATACCAAAATCGTTGACAAGGTCACTCTACTTATCTTATGAAGAACGGTTGCGAGAAATTGCCAATCAATTTGGTGAATCATTAGGAAAATTTGATTTGTATTTGTGGTATTTTGTGAAGGGTAAGGTGGAGAAATAGGAGGTGTGACAGTTGGTTAGGGTAAGGTTTGCTCCTAGTCCTACAGGTTATCTGCATGTTGGAGGTGCAAGAACAGCTCTGTTCAATTACTTGTTTGCACGGCATCATGGTGGAAAATTTGTCCTTAGGATAGAAGACACCGACATAGCACGTTCTGAAAAAGTTTTTGAGCAAAACTTAATGGAAACTCTACGTTGGCTTGGGTTGAATTGGGATGAAGGGCCAGACATTGGTGGTCCTTTCGGTCCATACAGACAAAGTGAGAGGTTGCACATATACAGAGAGTATGCCCAAAGACTGGTCTCTCTTGGGAAAGCTTACGAGGTATACGCTTATCCAGAGGAGATAGAAAAGATTCGAGAACAGCTCTTGTCACAAGATGAAGCGCCACACTACACAAGGGAATATTTTGAATCCTTTGCAACGAGTGAACGCAAGAGAGAATATGAACAAAAAGGTCTAAAACCGGCTATCTACTTTTCCATGCCGAGAAAGACCATTGTTCACGAAGATCTGGTTAAAGGAACCGTCGTATTCTCGGAGGGATCGGTTGGCGATTTCGCTATCTTGAGAAGCAACGGTGTTCCAACATACAATTTTGCCTGTGTTGTAGATGACATGCTCATGCAGATCACCCATGTTATACGTGGCGATGATCATTTACCCAACACGGTGAAACAACTTGCCATGTATGAAGCTTTTGGGGCAACACCACCCAAGATAGGGCATGTCTCGACTATTCTCGGCCCCGACGGGAAAAAACTGAGTAAAAGACATGGAGCTACCTCTATTGAAGAATTTAGATCACAAGGTTACCTTCCAGAGGCCGTAGTAAATTATCTTGCACTCCTTGGGTGGTCGTCGCCGGACGCTAAAGAAATCATGTCGATGGACGAAATGATATCCAAATTCTCAATTGATAGACTCAGTAAGAACCCAGCCATCTTTGACCCAGTAAAACTCAACTGGATGAATGGGCACTATATAAGAACGATGGACGAAGAACAACTCATCCATTTGATCTCTCCTTTCCTCAACAATTGGGGTTTTCTAGCCAAGAGCCCTGAATGGTTGAGAGAAGTTTTGCAAACAGTCAAAGACAGGATTCATATTCTAAAGGACTTTCAAACAGCTGCAGATTTCTTTTTTATTAGGCCACAAGTGAAGGTCTCGGCGAGCCAAGAAGTAAGAGAAGCCCTCATAGAGTGTTCCGAAAAACTGGAAAGTTCACAAAGTTTGGACAAGAACTATGTTGTGAACCTGATTAGATCAGTTGTTAAGGGTCGTAAGGTGAACGCAAAGGAGTTTTATACTACTCTGAGGCATCTTCTCACTGGTAGGAATGAGGGGCCGGAGCTCGTTGATATTGTATATCTTTTGGGCACAAGCGAAACAGCGATAAGAATCAAAATGGGCTTGGAGGAATGATTATGTACATATGGAACACACTTTCGGGCAGGCTGGAGAAGTTCATACCGAAGGATTCAAATATCGTTAGAATGTATGTTTGCGGTCCCACTGTTTATGGCTTGATCCACGTTGGTAACGCAAGACCCATGGTAGTTTTCGATTCGTTAAGGCGTTACCTTGAGTACAGAGGATATCGTGTCATAATGGTTCAGAACTTCACCGATGTAGACGATAAGATCATTGTTCGTGCTAACGAGCTGAACGTTACCTTCAAGGATGTTGCAGAGAGTTTCATATCCGAGTACTGGCGTGATGCGGCTGCACTTAATGTCAGAGCTCCGAATTTTGCACCTAAAACCTCAGATTTTGTGCAACAGATAATTTTTTCCATCGAGAAACTGATCAACAAAGGACATGCTTATGTCGCCGATGGAGATATTTATTTTGATGTTAAGAGTTTTCCAAAGTATGGGGAACTATCTCACAGATCACTAGATGATATGATAGCTGGAGCAAGGGTAGAGATAAATGAAAAAAAGCGTAATCCATTGGATTTTGCCCTTTGGAAATCGGCAAAACCCAGCGAACCTTCATGGCAAAGTCCCTGGGGGTTGGGAAGACCCGGATGGCATATAGAGTGCACTATCATGTCCACAGAACTTCTTGGTTCAACACTCGACATACATGCCGGTGGGGAAGACTTGATATTTCCGCATCACGAAAATGAGAAGGCGCAGAGTGAGGCTTTGACTGGTCAGCCATTCGTTAAATACTGGATGCACAACGGGATGATAAGATTTTCAGGTGACAAGATGAGTAAATCGATCGGCAATATTTTCCTGTTGCGTGAAGCCATTAAAATCTTTGGGCCGGATGCACTAAAACTATTTTTCCTCTCTAAACATTACAGAAGTCCGATAGACTTTTCACAAGAAGCAGTTGTGAGCACCATGAAAGCTGCAAAACGTGTATTCGAAACCTTTAGGAGATTTGAATCGAAATTTCCATTTCCACCTTTGGTTAAGAGTGACGAATGGATCGAAGAAAAAAGATCTATCTTCCGCGAAGCATTGGACGATGATTTCAATACACCGAAAGCCATTGCACTGATCTTTGATTTGATAAACGAACTGAACAAAGCAATGGATGAAGGCAACGATAAAATGGCTCTGAAGGTCTATCATTTGTTACGAAGAGAGTTCTGTCCCGTTTTCGGATTATTCGAGCTATCCTCGCAGCCGGTCGAAGGCTCAGTGGAAGAGTTAATCCAGATATTGATCGATGTGCGAAACGACCTGAGACTGCAAAAAATATACAATCTGGCCGACAAGGTTCGTCTCAGGCTCAAAGAAGTTGGGATTGAACTGAAGGACAAACCAGATGGAACAGAGTATACCTTCACTAGGGAGGTGTGAACGGTGTGGGAACATTTGAAAGTCACCGATCCAGATATTTATGAAGTAGTATTGGGTGAACTAAAACGTCAGGAATATGGCATAGAATTGATTGCATCTGAGAATTTTGCTTCTGTTGCCGTTATGGAAGCAATGGGAAGTGTTCTCACAAACAAATACGCAGAGGGATACCCTTCAAAACGCTATTATGGTGGTTGCGAGTGGGTTGACAGAGCTGAAGAGTTTGCCAGAGAAAGAGCAAAGCAACTTTTTAAGGTTCAATATGCCAATGTTCAACCACACTCTGGCTCACAGGCAAACATGGCTGCCTACCTTTCTGTAGCAGAAGCCGGGGATCTGTTAATGGGAATGAGTCTATCCCACGGAGGACATCTCACACACGGTGCTGGCGTGAATTTCTCTGGCAAATTGTTTAGAACGATTCAATATGGTGTAGATCCAAAGACAGAAATGATAGATTATGATCAGGTCAGGAAAATGGCACTCGAGCACAGACCCAAGATCATAGTAGCTGGTGGTAGTGCCTATTCAAGGATAATAGATTTCAAAAAATTCCGCGAAATAGCTGACCAGGTCGGTGCCTATCTTGTAGTCGATATGGCACATTTTGCTGGTTTGGTCGCCGCAGGCATCTATCCAAATCCTTGCGAATATGCTCACATAGTTACATCGACAACACACAAGACGCTCAGGGGCCCCCGAGGTGGTTTGATCCTTACAAATGATCAGGAAATCTATAAAGCAATAAACAAGACAGTCTTTCCAGGCACCCAAGGTGGACCACTGATGCACGTTATAGCAGCAAAAGCAGTGTGTTTCAAAGAGGCAATGACCTCTGCCTTTGTGGAATACCAAAAGCAGGTTGTGGAAAATGCAAAGACAATGGCTGCACAATTGTCGCATTTGGGATTGAGAATTGTGTCTGGAGGAACCGATACGCATTTAATGCTTGTGGATTTAACACCTTTGAATGTGACGGGAAAAGCTGCAGAGAAGGCACTCGAGGTATGTGGTATCACAGTGAACAAAAATACTATCCCCAACGAAACACGTTCACCTTTTGTGGCAAGCGGCATCAGAATTGGTACACCTGCTGTCACTACCAGAGGTATGAAAGAGCAGGAGATGAAACAAATAGCAGAACTGATTCTCAAAGTTCTCAAGAATATAACTGACGAAGAAGGTACACTGCCAGATTCAGTCAAAAGAGAGGTTTACGGTGCTGTTAGAAGTCTATGTGAACGTTTTCCTCTGTATTTAGACAAAATCTCATTTTAAATAAAAGTGGGCGTACCCATTAGTACGCCCACTTCAGGTGTGCTCGAAATTTCTCGTTCTTACAGCTTTCAATACATCCAAAATGTAATCCACCGCATATCCAAATTCAACCTCGGACTGAGTTTGATCCAACAAATTTTTAACCTGTACAGCCTTCTTCAAAAGCTCATCCTCACCTATTATGACTGCGATAGCAGCATTCAACTTGTTTGCACGTTTGAGCTGAATTTTAATTGGTCGCAAGTTAACATCAATGATCACTGATAACCCACACTTTCTCAGAGAATCTGATATCTCTAAGGCTTTGACAACAGCCTGTTCATCGAGCGGGGCAACATAGATATCACAGTACGAATCCTGTGGTATCTGCAATTGTTCTGATTTCACAGCCAGAATGAGTCTCTCAATTCCTGCGGCAAAACCTAACGCAGGTAGATCAGGGCCACCCAGTTCCTTGCACAGACCATCATATCTTCCACCAGCAAGTATCGCACTCTGTGCGCCCAACAAATCGTGCTTCACCTCGAAAACTGTACGTGTATAATAGTCTAGACCTCTTACCAGGTTCCCATCTTCTTCAAAGGGCATATTCAAACTTCTCAAGATAGATTTTAATTTCTCGTAGTGCTCTCTACAATCATTGCACAAATATTCAACGGTCTTAGGTGCTCTTTGGGCTATTTCGATGTCCTTTTTGCAATCCAACAATCTCAAAACGTTTAACTCAAAACGTCTTTTACAGTCTTCACATATTTCTTCATAATGCTGAGAATAATATTCTTTCAATGCATTTTTGTACTCTGTTCTGCACTTCGGGCAACCTATGGAGTTTAAATATATTTTGTAAGAACTCAATCCAAGAGAACTCAGAAAGGATTTCGCAAGCTGTATAACCTCCACATCTGCAAAGGGTTCTGCCGATCCTATCAGTTCTACGCCAAATTGATGAAACTGCCTGAGTCTACCAGCTTGAGGTCTCTCATATCTGAACATGGGTCCAATATAGTAAAATCTTTGTGGTAAACCATCATTGATCATCGAGTTTTCTATGAATGCCCTTATAGTTGGAGCTGTTCCTTCTGGTCTGAGCGTTAGACTCCTCCCACCTTTATCAAAAAAGGTATACATTTCTTTTTGAACTATATCGGTTTCTTCTCCTACACTACGCGTAAAGAGTTCGGTTGATTCGAATATGGGTGTCCTTATCTCTTGATAACCGAATAACCTGGAGACGTGAGCAGCCTTACGCTCAACAAAAAACCAGTAAGGAATCTGTAGCCCATAAATATCGTTGGTTCCCTTGATACGTTCGTATTTCAGAATTCAACCCTCCCTTGATCTCATGATACCACAGCACCGATTTGCCTGAGTACTCGTGAACACTCTTGATCGTTCTCTAAGGTTTCTATCACCTCTTCAAGAGACTTAAAAGGCCTTGCAAGCAAAATCTTTCTTGCGCGTTTCTGACCGATCGTTGGTATGTGAACAAGTTCATCAAATGAAGCGGTGTTCACATTCAATGGATATCGAAGTGCTGTAATCGACCTTGGACCATGATCAGCTACTACGACATCCGAAGTGCTCAACATTTCTCCAACCACACCGACCAAAACGGGATAACTTCCAAGTTGTCTTGCAAAAGTTATTTTTCCTTCTTTGTACTCTGGGTATACCTTTCGCAGAATGCATCCAACTGGAAAAACCTTTTGAATCATTGGTAAATCTATTTGTTCTCTGATCTTTTGTTTGTATGAATTGAAGATCTCTTTGTTCAATTTCAATTTCTTCATCTGTGAGAATCTATAAAGAGGTGTGTCAGGTTCGATTATCACTTGTCTGACATTAATTCTTCTCAATAACAGGTCCCTGTCTAATATTGATTTTAACCACCTGAAATTCTCTTCATAGGTTTGCTTGGTTTCACCAATCAATCCATAGAGTAGGTTGATGCCCGGAAGCAGCTTGGGTACACCATCGATTCTTACCAGACCTACATGGTTGACTATCTCGATAGCTTTAAGGACCTGATCCGGAAAATTCATTATGTTATTCATCTTGATCACTCTTAGATCGAAGCTTTCGACACCAAAGGACAAAACATCACCCGGTGTATCCCATTTGACAATCGTTTCTAGAATCTGTGAGCATTCTCTTTCATAATTTGCTATAAAAGCAGGATTGGCATTATCGTGATGAAGCACATCAATTTGAGGACATCTTTGCCAAATCGTTTCATACAGATCCTTGAAAACCTCAGGACACGGTTTCCCATTGATGTCAGAATAGTAGGCCAAAACATTTGCAGACCTTCCAAACCTGAAAGCTCTGCAGCCATGACTGTAAAGTTCACTGACCTCGTCTATCACATCCCTCACGGGCCGAGAGGTAAACCTTGGGTAAAAGACAGGCTCCACACAGAAACTGCAGTGAGTTCTCCTTTCACAGCCACGTGAGAGTTCTATCTCACACATAACGTTTGGATATCTTGGATGCTGCCTGATTATCGAGGCTCCAAATAAAGATGCATTTCTAACTATTTCCCAATCGTTGGAATTTTTCTGTGATTCAAAAAAATAGTTATACAGATCGACGGCAATATCAGGACCGAGCAGATAATCTACATCAAGCTCAGATTTAACTGCTTTTGTTCCACCTTTGCGTGCTTGAAAGGATGAAAAAGGACCGGCAACCAATCTAATACTTTTCTTGCAAGCCTGTAACACCTTTTCGAGTTCGCTGTGGGACATCGGCTCACCGCCCACATACTTCCCTGGAACAGCTACTCCTCCTATGATCAAGACAAGATCAAAAAAGGGTAAATCATCCCACGATTTATTGCTTCGAATCTGGTCTATCGTGCGATAAGTCACGTCATAATTTTTCATTGCAAGAATTCCTGCAGCATAGCGAACATAGTGGCTAACGTAGGGGGGTATTCCAAGAACGGCCGGTTCGTCTACATACCCGTCGAGGATCAGTGCTTTCATGATCTACTTTTCCAGTAACTGCTTGATTTGTTTCAAAACGTTATCGTCTTGGGTGACGACATATATGTGATAACCCTGACCAGTACATTGAATCATTTTTTCATTTTGTTCCATGTTCACATTGACTTCTTTTGAAGCGTAGACCACCTTGAGGATAGAGCCTGATTTGTGGTTTGCCATGATCAAGATGACTTGTTCTTCGCCGATCTTCAAACGTGATACTGTGTACCAAGAAACAGTTTGCAAAATTTCCTTAATTTCACTTGGAAAACTAATAGTTGCTTCACTTGGACGAATGTTGTATTTGTTAGCAATTTCATCAAACTTCTGCGTCAAAGGTTTTACTTCTTCGTAGACTAGCTCCGTTGTCACACCTTGGAAGATGCGAGTGATCTTTTCGGGATACCCTTTGTCGTTTATTATAGCTGTGAAAAAACCCGAAGATGAATCCACAACGACCTTATATTTTCCATCGATTCTTTCTGTTTTTGAGATACCAACTTGCTTTAACTGTCTTATAAACAGATCCTCCAGATCAAGGATTTCGAGGGGCGATATACGGAAGTTATTTGGTTCACCCATAATGAATGAACCGGAGTGCTTTGCCCAAATCAAAATCAACGGTGATAAAACCTGGACAATCTTATCATCAGGCCATCTGTAGACTAACTCGATCCTGCTTTTGTTATTAGCACCACGTTCTGTAACAACTCGTCTTCCGAAATATGAGTTAGTCAGAAAAAGATCTATAAAGGACTGACAAAACACAGCTACAGTATATACAGCGATACAAGTTAATATCAGAGTTCTTTTCATTCCAGCCATCGCTCCTAAGGTTACTCAGAAACCATCCCCAACCAGCTTAACCAAGCTGAGGTAATCAAAGACTTCACTCACCGAGGCTTGTTGGCTTCTTGCTGTGGCAGGGATCTTGGTTGGTAAAAGATTGAGTGTTATGAAAAATAATGCGATCACAACGGATGCGGCTACTAGTATTTCCGAGAACAACTCCCTTCCTTTGTGGATCTTGGACATCACACGTTTTTCAAGAACAGGACTGGGTTTGTAATGGTAGCGTACTTTGATCACCTGCATCATGCTGTTGTAGATTTTCACATCTTGTTTTGTCTTTTCATCCAGTTCTTCTTTCGTCAGCTCTCCATCGAGGAATCTCTGGAAATCCTCGTCGTTCATTCGTCCGCCTCCTCAAGCAACTTCTTGAGTCTCTTTCTTGCATAGTGAAGGCTACTCTTAACACTCCCGACCGGTTTGTCGACTATTTGGCTTATCTCTTCATAACTCAATCCATCTACGTCTCTCAGTTTTATCAACAATCTATCGTCTGCTGATAATCTCTCTATGGCATCCATAATCTTTTCGTAGGCTATTTCGCCGGTTGCTTGTAAACTCGTATCAGATTCTGAAACTGGATGAGGCATCGAACCTTCCTCGTCCTCTGTGAAATCTGTTAGTACTTCATTTCTTCTCCTATATTTTGATAGATAGTCTTTGCAGACATTTATTGCTATTCTATAAACCCAAGTAGATAACTTAGAGTCACCTTTGAATTTCCTTACACCTTTGAAAACCCTCAGCATGACTTCCTGAACTACATCGTCAACATCATCTGCTCCAAGATAAGCTTTAGCAACACTTCCTATTTTACCAGCGAATTCTTCATAGAGCCATCTGTACGCCCAATCTTCACCGCGTCTAAGTCCTCTGAGGAGTTCTTCATCTTGCATCTTTTTCCTCCTATTTTGACATGGACAAACTCTTAAAAGTTCACCTGCAAATCACCTTATTCTGTTCACATTCAATATTACCAATTGCTTTGAATACAATTTCACCTACAGGATTATCGATACCTGCGAGAAAATCTGACAGATGCAAATGCAAACACTTTACTCTTCTCAGGTCTCTGATCCCACCGCTCCCAACCTTGCTCAATATTGCTCTTATGTTCTCGTCGTTAGTTAATTTTGCTCTTTTGTCCTGAATTTCTTTATGAGCCTTTAAATATCTCTCTCTGAAAACAGAATCCTTCGCAATCAGTTCTTCAAGGTTAGAAATCCATCCGAGTGCCTCTAGACGTGAAACGGCTTTAACCAAAAAAGGACAAGTCATCCAATATAGCGTTGGGAAAGGTTTTCCATCAATCACTGGACGGCTCTCAATTAATACTGGATAACCATGTTTACATCTTCTTACAACTCGGCTGATTCCCTTTGGGGAACGGCCTATTTGCTTCTTTATGGCTAACAAATCTTCACAGCAAATGCTCTCCAATTTTGCATTTCACCCTCAGACAATATCTCGAAACCTTTACTTTCAAAATATTTTCTAATGACTAAATCATCCTTAGTTGGTATTCCTGAAACAATCAAAAGGGAACCTGTGTGAGTCACTTTGTGAATTTGCCTCATCAGCTGCATTATCACTGGTGTCAATATATTTGCAACCACAAGATCGTACTTGCCATCAACATTATTTGTAAGATCAGACAGTATCACATCCACTTTTACTTGATTTTCTTTCACAAATTCTTTGGCGACCTCGACAGCTACAGGATCATTATCAACGGCCGTAACCTTCTTAGCTCCAAGTTTCGCTGCAATGATTGCAAGTATGGCTGTGCCGCAACCAATATCTAGAACACTATGATTGCTCATTAAGTACTGAGCCAAAAATTTGGCTGCAAGAATTGTTGTAGGATGATCGCCTGTACCGAAAGCTGCAGATGGTCTCATCTTAACAACAGTTACGTCTTTGTCATCCAACCTACCTTTTGGATCTATCCAGATTTTTTCGGTTATCTGGAATGGTTCAAGTTTCATGTACTTGAACCAATCGTCTACACAAGAGATCTTCTTTTCAAGAAGTTTGCTGTTGGTAAATTCTATTATGTTCTTGACAAAATCTTCGTCTTCAGTATACAAAATCACCCTCGCACCATTGGCCACATATTCAACGGCATAATTGAAAAAATTCCTTGAAATGAGTTCTCCTTCGAGAACTTCTATACAATCGGTTAGCAAATACCATTCAGTTGTGCCTGTCAAAGTCATATTTTTCATCAACTGAGTTCACGTCTGATGAAATTTGGAAGCACGAAGGCTGCCTTGTGAATTTCTTCATTGTAATACCTGAGCTCTCTAGACATCTTTTGTGCGTCTTCAACTCTGATATCTTTCAAAGGATCTCTACCTTTCGATGCAAAAATGTATAGCCAATACCCTGAAGGATATGTTGGCATGAAACCTTGATATACATGTACAACTGGAAAAGCAGCGCGGACCCTTCTATATGCGATTTTGAGCCATCCAAAATCGTACAACGGATTCTCGGCTTCCGCTGTCATAACACCGCCGTCTTTTAGTGCCTCATAGCATGATTTGTAAAAATCTTGTGTGAAAAGATGTCCACCTTCGCCAGCAGTTGGATCCGTTGAATCGATTATTATGGCATCAAACTCATTTCGAAGCCCTTTGATATATTCTGCGCCGTTTTCAAAGATCAATTCCACTTTGTCACTTTCAAAGGCGACTCCTGTTTTTAAATACTGCTTTGACAGTTCAACTACGCGTTTGTCGATCTCACAAAGAACTGCTTTCTCGACCTGTGGATGTCTCAATACTTCACGCAAGGTTCCACCGTCACCGCCGCCAACAATCAAAACAGATCTTGGATCTGGATGTGAAAACAAAGCAACATGTGCGAGCATTTCATGGTACATGAATTCATCAGCATCTGTTGTCATTGTGATTCCATCTAATGCAAATACTCTACCCAAAGTAGGGTTGTCAAAGATATCTATTCTTTGATATCGAGTTTGTTCAGAATGAACCATTCGGGTTATTCTCATCACCAGACCTACATCTCCACCAGAAAAGTAATCAAAAAACCATAAGTGCTTTCCTGGTATAACTTTTTCAGACACTGTAGACTCCTCCTTTCACTGCCTTGTGTGGAGCAGTTGCTGGTATACCTATTGCTCTGTAGTCACCACGTGTATGCTCAAAGACCTGTGTTCTTTTTGCATCGAATGCTTTTTTCAAGTAATCAAAAGCCTTCCAAGGATTTGTATCTTCACCGCATGTGAATAAATCAATTGCAGCATAGCCGTATTCGGGCCACGTGTGAATTGTCAAGTGTGATTCAGAGATCACAACTACGCCGCTCACCCCGTAGGGGAGGAACCTATGGAACGAGCTACCAATTATCGTTGCACCAGCAACAATAGCGGCATCCTTCATCTTTTGTTCAACGAATGTCACATCATCAAGTGCCTTTTGATCACAGTCGTAAAACTCCGCAATCAGATGTCTTCCCAAGCTTCTCATCATTGCCAATCCCTCCCCATCAATCGATTTCTATCCACAAAACCACTGCATCTTTCTTCTTACTTGGGTTTTTCAAAAAGTGTTTCTTGTCAGCACGGTAGTAAAAACAATCACCCTGTGACAGCTTGTATCTAACATCGTCAAGCCATAAATCTACCTTGCCTTGCAAGACATAACCAAACTCATCGCCTTCATGATAGTCCTCTTCTTCTGTCTGGGCACCTGGTTTAAGCGTTACCAAGATTGGATCTATCTTCTTCGTTTCAACATCGCTCATTAAGAGTTGTGAAGAGATTCCTTCAGGTTCGTCGTAAACTGGGATCCTGTCTTCCTTTCTGAAAATGACTTTGCCTTCTTCCTCAGAAAAGAATGCCTTTAGATCGGTACCTAAGGCGCGCAATATCTTCTCTAATGTATCTATGGACAAAGATGTTTTGTTGCTCTCAAGTTGTGATATGAAACTTCTTGAGAGGTCTGTACGCATTGCCAATTCTTCTTGTGTCAATCCACGAGACATTCTTAGTCTTTTCACCTTTTCACCTATGTCCATCAAAAACACCTCAAGCTCTCTTAACAAGCCAATATTAGAATATTTGTTCAGTATATTGTTCGATCTCAGTCAACTTACGTTGTCATTATATGCATGTAATGGGAGAAAAAATACTAAGATTTCTTTAAGATTTATTTACAATAGATACCCAAAGATTGATCGATGCAAGCTTATCGATGCGTACTGATTCATAAACAAAACACGTTCACTATTGTAGACATTTTGAGAATCTCAGTTTACTTGCTTATATGGTAATGGTTTTTCTTTTCTGTAGAAATGTTGTATATTATTAGTGTCATGGATGAATTTGATTTGGTAGAGTATTTAAAAGGAGTCAAGGTTCAAAAGAAAATAGACAGCAGAATCTCGTGGGATGAATATTTCATGAGAATATGCCATCTTGTAAGTGATAGATCAACTTGCACTCATCGCAAGGTAGGCGCAATAATAGTAAGGGAGAACAGAATTCTCGCCACAGGTTACAATCAGCCCCCATCGGGATTCCCGCATTGTGATTCGATAGGTTGCATAAGAGAAGACTTGAAGATACCTTCTGGGAGGAACCAAGAGATTTGTTACGGACTACATGCAGAACAAAACGCACTCATGCAAGCGGCCAGGTTTGGAATATCGACAAATGGGGCTACGATATATGTTACGACAAAGCCATGTTCGGTGTGTGCAAGGCTCATAATCAATGCTGGTATTGTGAGGGTTGTTTACTTTTCGGATTACCCAGATCCATTGACTGATTATTTCTTCAAAACCTGTAAGATCAATGTAGAATTACTCAATTTTGGTGGAGGTGGACGCTTTGAAAGTTGAAAAACTGGTTTCTTATTTGCGTCAAGATCACTGGCCAACGATATGGTGCCCGGGTTGTGGAAATGGTATTGTACTGAAAGCCTTTTTACAAGCTGTTGATAATCTTGGTATCAAACGCGAACGAATGGCTGTGGTGTCGGGTATAGGTTGCTCGTCCAGGGCGACCGGTTATATAGACTTCAACACTCTGCATACACTACACGGAAGGGCCGTTGCTTTTGCAACGGGCGTAAAACTTGCCAAACCAGATTTTCAAGTTGCTGTACTCGGTGGAGATGGTGATATTCTTGCCATTGGCGGAAATCACTTCATCCATGCCTGTCGTAGAAATATAGATATAACGATTGTTGTCTTCAACAACATGATTTACGGTATGACGGGTGGCCAAAACTCTCCCACAACACCTTTTGAGAAAATTGCATCAACCACACCCTATGGCAATATAGAAAAACCGTTTGATGTTGTCAAAATGGCAGTTGCTGCAGGTGCTACCTACGTTGCGAGGGCAACGGTATATCACTATCCCCTATTGGTACGCTACATAAGTAAAGCCTTGAGCCATAAAGGTACATCGGTTGTAGAAGCTGTTACAAACTGTCATACCTATTATGGTAGATACAACAAAATAGGCGATGCCCCAGCGATGATCGATTATTTCAAGAAAAACAGTATCATGTTGGACAAAGCTAAGGGAATGCCAGAAACAGATCTTGAAAATAAGATAATCATTGGAGAATTTCATGAAGAGAATAGACCAACTTTTCACGAACTCTATGAAGCTGCCATAAGCCACAAAGGAGACTAAAGGAGGTGTGACCTTTGAATATTCATGAACCGTTGAGTATCAGAGTAGCAGGAACAGGTGGCCAAGGTAACATACTTGCAGGGAAGTTACTTGCACAAGCAGCTGTTTTTGATGGAAAACATGTTGTTCAAACACAACTTTATGGTGCTCAAGTCAGGGGAGGCATAAGCCATTGTGACGTTATAATCTGTGATGACTGGATAGACTTCCCCGAAGCTTCTCACTTCGATATCATGTACATAATGCATCTCGATGCGTTGAGGGCTTACCAAAAATTCATAAGACCGAACGGTGTCCTTTTGGTTGATTCAACATTCGTTGAAACACTACCGCAGAGCTTTCATAGAACGAAAAAAGTACTTATGATTCCTCTTGAGAAATTGGCTATTGAAAACTTTGGAACTCCTATGGTGGGCAACATGATAGGTTTAGGGGCATTGGTGAAATCGACACAAATTGTCACTCTTGATTCCTTGATAAAATCTGTTTGTGAATTAATTTCCGAAAAATACACGAAGTTAAACATAGAGGCGATCAATTATGGTTACCAAACCACTAACAAAGAATTCAAAATCAAGGTTGAGCAAAAGATCAGGACCATTGGCTTCGAATAATCTTTTTAAATCATTTCAGAATGCAGTTTTAGGTCTCATAGAAGCCTTAAAGCGTGAAAGAAATTTAAAAATACATTTTGCCATAGGAATTTTGATCCTAATCAGTTCCTATTTTCTTGAGATTTCAAGTGGTGAAATGCTTTGGCTTACTTTTGCCGTTTTTTCCGTGATCGGTATGGAACTGATCAATACTATGGTAGAGGGAATAATGAATGTGTACAACCAAGATCATGACCCACGTATTAAATTTGTCAAAGATGTTGCAGCTGGAGTCGTTTTGTGGTATTCTCTATTTGCAGTAGTAGTGGGTCTCATTGTTTTAGGAAGAGCCTTGTTTCATTGGGGAGCGAGTTTGGGTAGATTGTTTGCATTATTATATGTTATTTTCTTTCCAGTGGTTGTTGTCTTCGGAGGGTTGACGAAGCGTGGCGGGCGCAAAGATTAATGTGGTTGTTGTAGATGATTCTGCCTTCATGAGAATGGTCCTCAAAGACATCATAGATAGTCAGCCGGATATGCAAGTTGTCGGCATAGCAAAAGATGGTTTGGAAGCACTTGAGATTATACGGCAGAAAAAACCAGATGTTGTTACACTCGATGTAGAAATGCCCAAGATGAATGGCATAGAAACATTGAAGAACATCATGGCTAAATTCCCCACACGCGTCATAATGGTGAGTAGTCTAACTGAAGAAGGTGCAGACATTACAATCACAGCACTTTCCATAGGAGCTGTTGATTTTTTGACAAAGCCTTCTGGTTCCACTTCTATGAGTTTTAGAGAAGTTTCAGACGTGCTGATTCAAAAGATAAGGGCTGCCATTCATATAGATCCGACCAAATTACTCACCAAACCATCCCCATCTAGAGTCACGATGAGCCCGAAAAGAATATCTGTCTTCGAAAAGGCAGTTGTCATAGGTGCATCGACAGGTGGACCCAGATCGTTGGACCAGGTCATCCCAGCGCTGCCAAAAGATTTTCCAGCGCCGATTTTTTTAGTTCAACACATGCCACCCATGTTTACAAAATCACTTGCGATGCGCCTGAACTCTCTTTCAAATCTTCAGGTTAAGGAAGCCGAGGACTCTGAAGTTGTTAAAAAAGGAGTTGTCTATGTAGCTCCAGGTGATTATCACATGGGAATCAGAGCCGAAGGTAATATGGTTAAAATCTTTTTGGATCAATCGGAAAAAATAAACAACGTCAGACCAGCTGTTGATTTCACTCTTATGAAAGTTGCAGAGATTTATAAAGCCAACACCGTGGGCGTTATTCTGACAGGAATGGGTAAAGATGGTGCAAAGGGTGCTTTTAAGGTAAAATATTATTCTGGTAAGATAATAGCTGAGGATGAATCGACCTGTGTCGTGTATGGTATGCCAAAGGCTATTGTAGAAGAAGGATATGCTGATTTTGTTCTACCTGCTCATAAGATACCAGAAAAGCTCGTAGAGATTATATAAGACAAAAAAAGGGGAGATGAGGGTGAAAAGACTGTTTATCTTGTTTTCTCTTTTGGTGTCCGTGGTGATTTTTGGGGGGTATCTGACTGTAAATTATGTGATTCAACCAGGTGATACTTTGTATGACATTGCCAAGAAATTCAAAATCTCTGCTTCAACTATCCTCGATTGGAACAATTTATCAAATCCACTGAAATTGAAAACAGGTCAACAGATCACAATTCCCCAACCAGAAGGCTATATTTATGCTGTGAAGCAGGGTGATAATCTCTACACAATCGCACGTATGTTCTTTACAACGGTCAGTGATATCATGTTGGCGAATGAGTTGAGCTCTGATTTCATAAAACCGGGACAAAAACTGTTTATCCCTCGCAAGAGTATAGGTAAGGCCTTCAACACGGAAAAAGGTTATATATGGCCTGTCTACGGTGTAATTTCTTCTCCCTATGGTTGGCGGGTTCATCCTGTGAATAGACAAATGTCTTTTCATTCCGGGATAGACATAGCTGCACCTGAGGGAACACCTATTTTTTCATCTACTTCTGGCATAGTATCCTTTGCTGGAGAAAAATCTGGCTATGGTTTGATGGTTGAAGTAAAGTCGAATAACAACGTGATTAGATATGGTCATCTTTCTAAGATAACTGTTTATGTTGGTCAGAATGTTGAGAGAGGAACTTTGATTGGCAGGGTGGGCAGTACGGGTGTGAGCACGGGACCTCATTTGCACTTCGAGGTACTTGTAAAAAATGAAACTGTTAACCCACTGGCTTTGTTGCCATCTTCAAACAAGGTCTATGTTCTAAAGGAAGGTATAGAAGCAGCGGGTGGAGAATAATCAGTGTTTGTTCAACCAGCCAATAAGATCATTCATGAAAATAGGAGCGTTTTTTTCGTCCTCGAATAATTCGTGAAAGCCATCTTGGTATACTTTCAGTGTCTTGTCTGATGAGCCAATGGAATTAAAAAATTCTTTTGCACCATCAGCAAGAGTGATTTTGTCCTTTTCTCCGACCGCTACAAAACATGGAATAGTTATTTTTCTTGCTTCTCTTAAAGCAATCTTTGAATTTGTAAACATGTCGTGAGCAAGTCGAGCACTGATCTTTCTGTGAACTAGTGGGTCCTGAACATATCTTCTCACTGCCTCTTTATTCGGTGAAAGGTTATTTGGATCTATGCCGTTGTCAAAACACAGTTTTGGTGAGACCAATGAAAAGAAAGCGGCCGTGAGTCTCAACAAAAAGTTATCTTTGGAAAGTTTCAAGGCAGGTGAAGTGATTATCAATCCGCGCAATGTGTTATTGATTTGGGCATACCTTGCTGCGATTAAACCCCCGAGGCTGTGACCCATCAGAAATGAATTTGGATGAGAACTGGTCATTTTATCAAGAAAATAGAAAACATCCTTAAAAGGTGCATGGCCTCTTTTGCCTGGTGTCTCACCGTGACCAGGCAAATCGAAGAGGACTAAACCATATCCCTCTTTTTGAAGTAATTCTGAGAGCCAAAGGTATCTTTTTGAATGTTCGCCTAGTCCATGGACAAGTATTACACAACCTTTCTTACCTTGAATTTCTTTTGTCCACATCTTTCTCCTCCTCGAATAGCTCGAAATCAACCTCACCGGAAATCTTGTTGGCGTTGACAACCTTTGCTTTTAATAAATCACCGATCTTGAATATCCGTCCAGATCTCTCGCCAATTAGGATATTCTTCTTCTCGTCATAATTATAGTAGTCATTCAAAGTTGATATATGAATTAGACCAGAGATCAATTTTTCTGGGATCTCGACGAACAAACCGAATCTTGTTACATTAGTAACTACCACATCGAATACTTTCCCCATATACCTACTTATGTACTCGACCTTCTTTATGCTAATCAAGTCCCATTCGGCTTCATCTGCCACCCTCTCGCGCTTACTACAATGTTCTGCAATCTTTGGGAGCAGCTGAGAGTAGAGTTCTATCTGATTTGGTGTGAATTTTCCACCTTGCTCCAGATACAATTTCAAGAGCCTGTGCACCACTAGATCGGGGTACCTTCTGATCGGCGATGTGAAGTGTGTATATGCGAAAGATGCCAAACCAAAATGTCCAACATTAGAAGCAGAATAAATTGCACGTTTCATAGAACGAACGAGTAATTTTTCAACACTTGATCTGAGAGGATGATCTTTAACAGCTTCGAGTACTTTTTGAAGAACGCTTGAATGGACTGTTTTGGGAAATTTTATTTTCAATCCCAGCGCTTCCACATATTCTCTCAACTGAATCAGTATTTCAGGATCTGGTTGTTCATGTATTCTATACACAAAAGGTAACCCAGCGTTGTGAAAGACCTCCGCTACAGTTTCGTTAGCCTTTATCATAAATTCCTCTATCAAGACTTCTGCTTCCCCTCTCTTACGAGGTACTATGTCAACAACATGACCTTTTTCGTCTGTTACTACATCGATCTCTCCGCCTTCTACATCAAGAATTGCACCTCTGCGTCTCCTGTTTTCCCTAAGAATCTTGGCCAACTCGCGCATCGAATCGAGTGAATGGCATATTCTTTTTCCGATTTGTTTCTGAGCAGATGGATCACCTGAAAAATATTTATTTACAATGGTATATGTTAGACGTTTTTTACTTCTTATCACACTTGGTGTTATCTCGTAGTCCAAAGTGTTGCCTTCTTTGTCTAAAATAATTTGGACTGTGAATGTCAATCTGTCTCTTCCCTCAACTAAACTGCACAGATTATTTGAAAGTTTAAACGGCAACATCGGTATGACTTTGTCCAGCAGGTAGACGCTCGTACCTCTTGAGAATGCTTCTTTGTCTATCGCGGAATTTTCTTTCACATAGTGGGAAACATCGGCAATATGTACTGACAGTTGATATTTGTTGTTGGAAAGCTTTCTTATTGAAACTGCATCATCAAAGTCTTTAGCATCTTCACCATCTATAGTGAAAACAATTTGACCGCTGAAATCTTTTCTACCCCTTTTTTCTTCATCTAGTACCTGCTCTGGTAAATTTCTTGTCTCGTCTATGACTTCTTGAGGGAATTCTTCTACAAGTCCGTGTTTAGCTATCACGCTTGGAATATCAACTTTGGGATCATCTACATCACCAAGCACACTTACGATAGATGCTTCAGGGTATCGACCCTGTGATGGCCATTTTGTGATCTTAGCAATAACTTTCTGCCCCGGTTTTGCACCATTTATGTGCTCCAGTGGAACAAAAAAATCATAAACAATTTTTGAATCGTCCGGTATCACATAAGAGAGAGATCTCTTAAGCTGAAGAACGCCAACTACCTTATCTATGCGGTGTTCAACAACTTTCAACACCCGTCCAAGTGGTAAATTTCTCCATTTTCCTGTTATTTCAATTAGCACTTTATCATTGTGAATAGCGCCATTTGTGTTGTCGATGGGTACGGCTATCTCTTTACCATCTTCAATCACAACAAATGCCATATTGCCTCGGCGTGTGAATTCAATGGTACCTACAAACAAATCCTCGCCGATTTTGCGATATCTACCTCTTGCATCTCTGATTATTACTCCTTGTTTGATGAATTCATTCAGTATGGTCTTAGTTTGCTTTCTTTGTGTCTTACTCTTTATTCCGAGAACCTTTAGGAGTTGCTTGAATGTTAATTTTGCATTCTCAGCGAGGACTTGTTCAATCTTTGTTTTGAGGTCAATGGAAGATTGTGACACAAGCTTTACCCCTTTCTTTTGACATATATGTAGCTTTATCAGCCAAGGCTATAAGATCCTCTGATTCAATCACTTCGTGCTCTGGGTAGCCACAAACGCCGAAACTCATTGTCACACGAAAATCAAATGGGTTTGTCTCTATGATCTTATGCAAGATCTTTTCGGCAACTTTGGCAGCACTGTCTTCTGTTGTGTTGGGAAGTATCAATATGAATTCTTCACCACCATACCTTCCCACTATGTCACTTGTTCTTGTAATGCTTCTGAAAACTGAAGCAATGAATTTCAGAACTTCATCGCCAATCCTATGCCCAAAGGTATCATTTATTTTCTTGAAGTCGTCGATATCACACATCACTACTGAAAAATGCCCACCGTATCTTTTTACCCTCTCAAATTCTTCGTGTAATCGTGTTATAAAGTACCATCGTGTGTACAAACCCGTCAAAGGATCGGTGATGCTCCTATGATAGATTACGATGTTCTTGAGAGCGTACATGATCACTTCTTGTAAATCCAGGACCATTTTCGTGAGCTCGTAACCCGATGATTCATCAAGATGCAAAGCTTGATTAGCCACGTACAGAACAACTTTGAAACCATCATATACCTCTATTTCGCTGCACATTTCAAATGGCGTATAAGAAACCTTCGTCTCTGTTGGCATTTGCTCGACATTGAAACCAGCGTATTCCAGGATCTTGCCACGTGAGTCAAGCAACATCAATCCCACTGACGATACTGGTAAAAGATTCATTATTTTGGAGACGAGGAACTCCATGGTTGTATAGATTTCGTCTTGTGGATCTGTGACCTTGAGAACATCCAAAAGATGCTGGACAAAAACTGAGTTCTTGATGGTTTTCTCTATTTGTTCCTGTATCGATTTTAAAAATTGCTGTGAAGATTCTTCAATTCTTAATAGTGATTCATTAAAGATTCTGAACACACTTGTTTCTGGGGATAGATTCATCTTCTTCTCTAACCAAACTGCTGCATTTGTAAGCGATTTGGTCCTATAAATTGAAATGGCTTTCTCTGCGTAGTTGATTGCCAACGGGATGGCACCGATCGCTTTATAGCCAATTGCAACTCCTTCATAGACCTGTGCAAGAGACAAGAAAGTCCCACTCTTTATAGCGTCTGTTTCAAGCTGCTTCGCAAACTTGAGAAAACCTTTCCTGTCGATCTTGATCAATCTTTCTGCGAATATCTGACATGCTTCTTCAGACCAGTATGGGGTATCTTTTCTGACAAACTTCTGCCAGGCATCTAAAAACTCCATATCATTTTGAGCCAAAAACAAATCTCTGAAAGGTACAAAATTTGGGTTATTGATGGCAGGATTTTCAATATTTTCTGCTATTATTTGCCTTGCTCTTTCTATATCTGCTGACAGGGCATAGGCACAGGCCATTCCTCTGAGTGCCCTTTCTTCGATGCCAAGGTACCTTTCTATTGAAAGTTCACGATTATAGTCTTCCAATGCCTCGTCCAATTCACGATTATACATATGGAAATTTGCCTCTATGAAGTGACTGTATGCCTCAAGCTGGATATTCCCAGTTATGCTGGTGAGTTGCCTTAGTCTTGCAATATCTTGAAACATCTTATGGACATCGCCTCTATACAAACTGGTCCAAATCATGTTGGACAATCCAACCATTGCTAATCCGTCTGATCCTATTCTGTGGGCAATCTCCACGACACTTTCAAACAATCTCTTCGATTCTGAATCAGCAGCAAGCCTTGTGCCAAGTTCATTAAGAACTGCCGCTAGAACATCCAGGAAACCTTCACTCTGTGCGATCTGTTTGGCTTGATTCAAAAGCTCTAAGTTGCTCATACTCGATCTTTGAGTATTTTGTGCCATTAGCAATAGTGTTAATGATCTTAATCTTCTGTGCAAACTCGTGTCTTTGAGCCTTGCAAGCAAGATTTCAACTTTGTTGAGTAATTTTTCAGGTAATCTTTCCCCTGAAAGTAGCATACGCTTCATTCTGCAACACAATTTCAGGAGCTTACTGTAATCTGTTTTTGATTCAAAGAGGTTCTCTTTTTCCATCTCTTTGGCAAGATTTGCCTTTGACGCGTATACTAAAGCGCTGTACCTAAGAAAATCATATTTCGTACTCAAAGCGAGTGCATATCTTTCCAAGGCATTGGAGTCTTGTTTGATTTGCAGTGCTCTAAGTTTCAAACTGTTTAATGCATAGCTTTCTCTACCTTCCAAAAGTTTCTCCACTTCTTCTAACAAAGATATAGCCACTGAGATATCATGGTAACTTGCGAGTTCTTTCCTGGCAGTCAAAAGGTAGAGTGCAATTGCAGAGGTTTTTCTACCAAGCATCTGTAAATGCCAAGCTCTCTTTGCGGGGTCTTGAATCTTACTTGCCAATCTATCGTGTAATTCTATTCTTTTCTGTGGTTCTATTTGCGAATAAAGAGATCGCCACGCATCGAAGATTATGAATCTATACTTTCCTTCTTCCCAATAAACCAATCCGTTGTCGATTAGCTGGGCCAGTTTTGCGTTGACCACAGAAATATCTAGCGAGCTAACCAAACTGAGATACTCGAGCTCTTTTAATCCAAATCTCTCCCCCAATATGGCTATGAGATGGGCACCCGAGTCAATCAGATTCCCCAGTGATAACTGCAGAATCTGTTTAAAATCTGTTCTCTTAAGTATCTCTTGGCTAACCATCAATCCATTTTTTTCGACCTTTAAGGCATTGTTTTTTACCAAAAGCCGGGCAAGTTCAACTACTTGTCCAGGCAAACCATGACTAACAGTATGAATCCATCTGCCAAAATCTTCAACATCGTTCTTGCTGATCATGAACATTACCGATATCATTTCGATTGTTTTATCCAGGTTAAAAGGTTCGAGTTCAATGAGCAAGTCATAAGAAAGAGGAATATTTTTCTGGAATGACGCCAAGATGAAAGTGTGTCCGGCAGAATAACTGTAATTTTGGAGTTGTTCAACGGTTGCTTTGAGTGATAGATCCATTTCATGAACATCATCGACGATTATCACAACAGAGGTAAGATTATTTAGAATCTTTGCGACTCTGAGAACGACCTCAGAGGAATTCATATGGCCAGACAGTGCAACTTTTTCGATCCATTCCTTGTCTTGTGCGTCCAAGTTGGAAAGTACTCTATCATCTACGAACTGAAGAATCCCAATAACGAAGTTTTGTAGATCTGTTGCCCATATCACTGGATAACCCTCATTCCTAAGTTGATCAGATATAGAACCCAGAAGAGTAGTTTTTCCGATTCTCTGAGGTCCATAGATGAAGATTGTTTTCATACCCCTTTGGTTGTTTTTCACAATCTCTAATATTTTGTTCTCTTCGGATCTATGGATTGTTGCTAGACGCAATCCCATTAAACCAGCTGATGATGCAGTTTCATTTAATAGATAAACAGCCGCAGGAAGATGAGTTTTTCTCTCCCTTGGATCTTCTTTGATGAAGTTGGAAACCAGTTGCTTTATTTCGTGTGTATCGCTCAAGGAATCTATGAGTTTTCCAAATACATAAACAGTCGAGGCAACGGAGGCTGCATGACCTTTTTGGAATTCGAGTGCGACGAAAACATACTTGCCCTCTGGTAATCGGTCTGGGTTGACCCAACAAGGTGGGAGCATGAAGAAGTTCTCGGCTTTGAGAAAATCTTCAACTGAAATAACGGGTATGGCAATTCCTCTGTGTACAAGTTCTCTCAGTAAGTTTAGCAAAAAGAGCACAAAATTTCCTCTTTCTATCTTGTCCTCAACGTTAACTGGCTTGCCTTCAAGATACGGAAAGTAAATCCTCGGTACATCTCTCAAATCATATGTCTCAGGTACTAAGATCCCAGGATGTCTTATGCGAGCGAAGGAAGCCAACAATTTAGTCAGTTCTTGTCTTTTGCTGCCAATCGCCTCGGGTTTTATCACGCGCAATCTCATATAGACATTTTCATCGGCAACTAAATGTTCATCACCAATATATGTTTCTCTGAGAAACTTGACTAACTTCACTTGACTCCCCCCTGTAAGAAATCTTTTGTTAGGCTCACAACTTCCTTCATTACATCTTCGAGTTCTGCATCTTTGAAAGAGCAACCAGCGGCTCTCGAATGGCCTCCGCCCCCTAAAATGGAAGCCACTCTGCTCACATCGAACCAATTTTTTGATCTAAAACTGACGTGTATTTCATTTTTCGGGAACTCTGTAAACAGAATCGCTACCTCGACATCTTTCAACGCTCTCATTTCACTCACAAATCCTGTGCTGTCGTCCTCAACGCAGTTGTTTTCAAGGTAATCTTCGTAACTCAACCACGAATAAACCAAAGAGTCCTCTAAAATCATATGATTAATCATGGTACAGTATAGTTTCATTTGTTCAGGTCTTTTGTTTTCAAGGATTGTAGTAGCAATAAAGTATGGTTTAGCACCAAACCGTACAAGTTCAGCTGCATCCTTAAAAAGGCGCTCATCTGTGTTTGAAAATCTGAAAAAACCTGAATCGGTTGCCATACCCATTAAATTCGTCGTTGCAAGTTCAGAGTCATATGTAATGCCTAGCACCTTATTGAGAGTATAAACCATCTGCGCAGTAGCGGCATACGATGTGTCAACCCAATTTATATCACCAAAAAGTGTATTTGTTGCGTGATGGTCTATAACAATTGTTCTATGATTTGAAAGCATTGGCTCGAAGCGGCCAACTCTATCTGGTGAAGAACTATCCAAGACAATGATCAATTGGGGGGTAAAATCCGTTAGTTCTTCGTATGATCTTATTTCATTTACTCCTGCAAAAACCTTGTAGTAATCTGGTATTTTATAGTCTATCGATCCGAAACAATTCTTACCAAGCTGCTTCAAGCTCAGAGTTAACGAAGCAACACTACTTATATCATCACCGTCAGGCATAATATGCCCCACTATTAATATGTCTTGTAAATCAATTATCTGGGAAACTATCTTTGCAATTTCATTCATCTAATCACCCTGAACCCATTTAGATAAATATTCCTTAACTTGTTTTTCATCATGCAACCGTTTGGTTGAAGGATCGAAGGTAGCGTACATATCAGATCCCAAATAAAGCGTTGGAGCAATGTTTAAAAAAGGTGAGAAAGCATTTGGATCGTAGTGAACTCCAACTATTTTTCCTATAAAAAAAGTATGATCTCCCGTCTTGCGAAAGTCGATGAGTTTACACTCATAAGCGGCGTAAGCATTTTTCATCACCGGTGCCTTCACATTTTTGCCGTCAAACAAATCTATTTCGAAGACATTTACTTTGTCGATATCCCTACCAGATGTTTTACCAACAAATGCTGTTAAACGACTTTGGTCGAACCTCATAAAATTAACGGTGAATTCCTTTGAAACCAATATTAAATCATGGGTAAATCTTTTTGGAGAGACCGATACACCATACAGTGGTGGGTCGTGTGAGAGTTGTGTATGCCACGCGGCCGCCATAAGATTAGTTCTCTCTTCATATTTGCTGCAAATGAGTGCGACATTTGCCGGGTAGTGAAGATTGTACTTTTCCAAGCTCTCAACGAAGACCATTTTACTCACCCCCTGTCACCCGTAAAAGGGTATCTTTATCAATTATTTCAGATAATAAAGAACAGGAAAAATCCATGCCAGCCTCAGTCATTCTTAACCTATCTCTTTCCAAAACCAGTTGATCTGGGAACATGGCAACCAACTCATTCAAATTAATCTTTGGTACAATTTCCTTCAATTTTTCAATTTTGACACCTTCACAAAGCCTCAGAGACATGAACAACGTTTCTCTCAGTTCCTCAAAAGAATCGTTGTGGTGAAAGAATTCAAAGGCAAACTCGTTAGCCTCAATTAACTCAAGGTACCTTTGCAGTTCTGAGACATTCACATATCTTTTTGATTCAATATGACCGCCAGAAGAAACACCTACACCTATGTAATCGTCGTTATTCCAGTATTTTAAATTATGCTTACAACGGTACCCTGGTAGGGAAAAGTTAGAAATTTCGTATCTTTCATACCCAAGCTTTTCAAGTTCACTTACAAGGATTTCATGATGAATCGCTGTTCTGTCCGGGTCTATTTTAAGATTCATCTCCTTCTCTTTATGTACTTCAAGGATATAAACAGAGACATGCTTTGGTCGATAGCGTTCAATTATTTCTAAATCCTTTACAATCGTTTCGTGAGATTCATAGGGCAGTCCAACTATAAAGTCAACATTCACGTTGTCAAAACAAGCACTTGCACGCTCATAGGCTCTTTGAAAATCGAAGACAGAATGCCTCCGCCTCACTGCCTTCAAAACTACATCGTCGGCAGCTTGAAGTCCCATGCTCAATCTGTTTACTCCAAGATTCTTCAAATCTGCAAAGCCGGAAAAATCTGGGTTTACCTCAATTGTGATCTCTGGATCGATCAAACAGAAGCTTCTCTCAATACAGCTCAGTATTTTTGAAAGACATACAGTCGGCACATCACTTGGTGTACCACCACCGATGTATACGGTATCAATCTTTCTAATTCCAAGTAACCTGGACCACATTTCTATCTCTTTGTTCAGGCAATTAAAATAGATTTCCATATCAGAAAAATCTGTGTATGAAACAAAGTCACAGTAAGAACATCTACTCTTGCAAAAGGGTATGTGTACGTAAAAACCAAGACTTTCAGAATGAGACACTGAAAAACACCTTCCCACCTGTGAACAACAAATCTCCTCTAAAATCCGAGCCTGTTATCTCTATCCTGATGCCAAAGAAAACAGAATCAGTTTTGATTATGACAAAGGGATCTATGAAAGTTGAACTGTTGTGCAGTGCCAAACGACTTCTGAATGAAAAGAATCCAGAAAAGCCATTCATCCAACCAGCACCCATGAAGAAACCTTCTTCCCCTGTCTGCCCCATGGTATACGGGAAGAAACCAGCAAAGAGACCTTCATTGAGTCTATAAACACCTACCTCTCTGTTTTGGAATCTCATATAAGCCCTAGAAAATCCAACAGATATATCACCTATTCTTTCGAAGGTACTGAAATTCAATACATTATTTCCAAAGAAGAACTTCTGATTGATCTTCCAATTTGCATAGGATTTTTCTGGGCTAACCACAAAATTGAAATTGTATTGCCCGGGTGCTATACCATAGGTATTTGTCTCGATTTTCATCAGTGCGGTCCACGAACGTCCAACTGTGCCACCAACAGCTAAGGTTGCATCGGAACTTTTAAATTTGAAGAACCCAAGCTTGGTATAGGTGGACCTACTATCCTTGTAGACAAAACCTATCTGTGAATCGCGGTTGCTGAGAACGATCAGCAAATTCCCAACATCAATGAAATTCTGAATATCCTTTGATAGGCTGAACTGAACAGCGCTGGAGATTGATGTAAAAATCAAAATCAAGACAAATGATAGATATTTCAACTCGACCCCTCCAACAGACGTTTTACGACATCATTCACCAACTGCGGGTTTGCAGAACCCTTCGTTTCTTTCATCACTTGTCCTACGAAATAACCAATAATGTTTGTCTTTCCTGATCTATACTGTTC
This sequence comes from uncultured Pseudothermotoga sp., assembly GCA_937995655.1. Taxonomy (GTDB): domain Bacteria; phylum Thermotogota; class Thermotogae; order Thermotogales; family DSM-5069; genus Pseudothermotoga_B. The sequence goes on from CALKJI010000005.1 coordinate 342,099, forward strand.
CACAGCCTTTGGATTTTGTATCATGGCTTTTCTAACAATCTCTTCTATGAGTTTTTCATCACTGATCTGTCTGATGCCTTTCTCTTCAAGTACTTGACTTGGCATTTTTCCAGTTCTGAAAATCTGGGGAAATATATCTTTTGCCATTTTGATAGAAATTTCACCTTTATCCATCAAAGAAAACAGTTCGTAAATATGTTCAGGTGTTATTTTTATCTGCTCGGTTTCAAGTTGTTTCATCTCTCTGAGCATCTCTGTCATTATCAAGTTACTCACTTCTTTTGGTTTGCCTATCTTTTTCACACAAGCTTCATAAAAGTCTGCTATTTCTTTGTCCATTGCGAGGACTGTCGCGTCATACCTTGGTATCTTGTATAGTTCAACAAACCTTTCTACTTTTTGATCTGGTAGCTCCACAAGAGTTGATTTGATTTGATCTAGCTTTTCTTCTGACAAGATAACTGGAGGAATATCTGGTTCTGGGAAGTATCTATAGTCACTTTCCTCCTCCTTGCCGCGCATCGAGATCGTTATTCTATTGCTTAAGTCCCAACCTCTCGTTTCTTTCTCGACATTCTGTCCGTTTTTCAGGGCATCGATGATTCTCTGTTCTTCGTATTCAAGAGCCTTTTCTATGAATCTGAAGGAGTTCATGTTTTTGACTTCAACTCTGTTGCTCTGGATATTATTTATCTCGTCAACAACCGAAATATTTGCATCGCATCTTAGAGCTCCCTTTTCCATATCGCCGGTACTCACTTGTAGATATCTCAATATCGTCCGCAACTTTTCTACAAATAATCTTGCTTCTTTCGGCGATGAAAGGTCTGGTTCGGTGACAATTTCCACCAGGGGAACTCCACAGCGATTCATATCTACTAACGAATAATGAGCTTGAGTTATTGAGTCTCCCTCGTGTATTAATTTACCTGCATCTTCTTCTATGTGCAGCTTCCTGATTCTGATTCTTTTTACTTGTTCATCAACATCGATGTCCATGTATCCTGAGGTTGCTATTGGATAGAAGTATTGTGTTATTTGATAACCCTTTGGCAAATCTGGGTAAAAGTAATTTTTCCTATCGAATCTTGAATATTCATGAACATTACAGTTCAAAGCAAGGGCGATCTTTGCTGCATACTCTACCATAGAAGAATTAACGACTGGTAGTGCCCCGGGCTGACCGGTGCAAACTGGGCACACAGCTGTATTCGCTGGTAATTCGAATACATCTGCCCGGCACGGACAGAATGCTTTTGTCTTAGTCATCAACTGAACATGTATTTCAAGACCTATGACTGTTCTATAGCTCATATTCTCACCACCGGTAATCTGATTCTACCGTTATCGTTGTAAGGCGATGTTTTTTCAAAATTTCTTGCAATTCTCAAAACCTTTCCATCATCAAACCTCTTTCCCATTATTTGTAATCCTATAGGTTTATTTCGCACAAAACCAAAGGGAATACTTATAGCAGGAATTCCAACCAAGTTCGCTGGAACTGTGAAAATATCCATAAGATAATATGTCAGAGGATCGGAGATCGAACCAACCTTGAAAGCTGGTATGGGTGATGTTGGAGTGAGAATTGCGTCAAACTTGTCAAGGACTTGGTTTATGTCATTTGCGATTATCTTTCTCACCTTCAAAGCTTTATTGAAGTAAGCCTCGTAGTACGCCGCACTCAAAGTAAAGGTTCCTAAAACTATTCTTCGCCTTACTTCTTCACCAAAACCAGCGTTTCGAGTCTTCATATACATATCTCTCAATCCCGTTTCTTCTATTCTCAAACCATACTTGACACCATCATATCTTGCTAAATTGGAACTGGCCTCAGCTGGTGCTATCACGTAGTAAGTTGCAACGGCATATTTCATGCTCGGGATTTTTACACGCTCAACCATAGCACCCAGCTTCTGGGCTGTTCTAATTACTTCTTCAAAACGTTCGGCTACCTCACCGTCCAGTTGTTCATACTCGTAAACTTCTTTAGGAACTGCAAATTTCATCCCATGAATATCTTCCTCGATCTGACTCAGAAAATCTATCTTTCTTGAAACAGTTGTTGAATCGAAGGGATCCTTACCTGCGATTATCTCCATCATCAGTGCGGCATCTCTGACGGATTTTGTTATGGGGCCAACCTGGTCTAATGAAGATGCAAAAGCAATCAACCCATACCTTGAGACCAATCCATAGGTTGGCTTGAAACCAACCACACCACAGAAAGATGCTGGTTGCCTTACAGACCCACCCGTATCACTTCCAAGAGCAGCCACAACTTGTCCGCTTGCGACTACTGCTGCAGATCCACCACTACTACCGCCGGGTACACAGTCTGTATCCCAAGGATTTCTCGTGGCGAAGAATGCTGATCTTTCCGTACTCGAGCCCATTGCAAATTCGTCCATGTTAGTCTTTCCAAGGATTACAAAACCATAATCTTTAAGCCTTTTGACACAAGTTGCATCGTAGGGAGGGACGTAGTTCTCAAGTATCTTGGAGGCACAAGTGGTCTTTATACCTTTTGTCGCAATATTGTCTTTGATCGCTATTGGAATTCCCCTGTATGGTCCATCATTGATTTGGGGCTTTTCTACAACAGTTATAAAACCCTTTATAACAGGATCGATCGATCGTATTCTCTCATAAGATTGTGTTATCAGTTCTTCTCTGTTGTAATTCAGGCAATCCTCTATTGTCATCTTTTCAAACAACTCAAACTCCTCCTTTACCAGTAATAAGTCTTTTTTCTCCTGAACAATCCCCAGATTATTCCGACGATGAAACCACCTATATGAGCCCAGTATGCTACGCCGGAATTCACTGCGCTGTCAGAGATTCCACTTATTATCTGGAAAACAAACCATACAAAGAGATAGACTCCAGCTGGTATCGCAATCAGGAACGGAAGAAAGAAGGTTGGAATAAATGAAACAACACGAGAATATGGGAACAGAACATAATAAGCACCCATCACAGCAGAAATAGCACCAGAAGCTCCAACCATAGGTACCTGTGAGTTTAAATTGAGAGTAAAGTGCATCAAAGAAGCCAGAACACCGCTCGACATATAAAAGATGAAAAACATCGTATGGCCCATGTTGTCTTCAACATTATCGCCAAAAACTCCAAGGAACCACATGTTTCCAATTAGATGGGACCATCCTCCGTGCAAAAACATATGACTGATAAAAGATAACCATTTTGGTGTGTAGAATCCCAGGCCAGTTCTTAAATACCAAATTTGGGTCCAGCGCTGAGAGGTGAATCGAGCTGGTACCAGACCAAAATTGTAAAGGAATCGAATCAGTTCTGCTCTTGAAAGCGTCAACTGATAAATGAATATGATAATATTGATCAATATCAGAGTGTATACGACATATGGTTTTTTTCTACTTGGTATAGTATCGTACAATGGAAACAAAGAATCACTCCTCTGAAGAAATCTTTTATTTTTTTATTTTATCACAAAATGGTATCGATAATTCCAGAGGCGAGCACCATCTCATCTTTATAAAAGACTGCAACCTGTCCTGGTGTTACGGCAAAGATAGGTTTATCGGTTTTAACAATTGCCAAGTCGTCCTTAAGAATTACCGTACATGGGATTTCTTCTGAGTTTTTTCTTACCTTTACAGTGGAAATGAACTTCTCACTCAAATCTGTCAAAATGTTTAAGTTACTCACACAAAAGCTGTCTGAATAAACATCTTTTTCATTTCCGACGATCAGTGCATTTTCTTTTGGGCAAATCTTCACCACATATCTTTTCTCACCTGTTGAAAGGCCGATCCTTCTTTGACCAACTGTGTAATTCACAAGGCCTTTATGTTCACCAATCTTATTTCCATTCATATCAAGTATGGGCCCAGGTTTTACAGTTATACCAAACTCTTTGAAGAATCTCTGCTGATCTGAATCCGGTATGAAGCATAGATCTTGAGATTCTGTTTTGTTGTATACATGTATATTGGCTCTTCTTGCCATTTCTCTTATCTCAGTCTTTGTTCTGTCACCATTTGGAAAAATTATTCTTTTGAGACTATCCCTTTTTATGGAAGACAAGAAATAAGACTGATCCTTATCCCTATTGATTGCTTTGTAAAGCTTACCATCGATCACCCTTGCATAATGACCGCTCGCTACGAAATCAACATTGTCTTTGAGGATCAGATCCATGACGTACCCAAACTTTATGAGCTGATTGCAAAAGTAGCACGGATTTGGTGTTCTGCCTTTTTCATATTCTTTCAGATAATAATCAATGATCAGCTTTCTGAAAACATCTTGCAAGTTTATTATTTTCAAAGGGACCATCAACTGACTTGCTATCTTTTGTGCATCAAAGGTATCCGACGGCGAGCAACAGACTTTATGCTTTATTTCCCTTTGAATATAGAAATGATCATCCATCGTTTTCATGTGATAAGCTATTACTTCGTGACCTTGTTTTTGAAGTGTATAGAGTGCAACTGCACTATCTACACCTCCACTGAGTAAAACACCTACCCTCAAAGAATTCACCACCTTCCTTTCGCCTTCATGTCAGATCACTGATAAAACATGATAGAATTATTGTACATTCCTTTGCAAGGAGCTGACATATGGGAAAGATCGTTTTGAGCCTTTTGTTATTCGCCTATATGGTTTTTTCCATGAAGATAACAGTCGTCACCGATATAGATTATCCTCCATTTGCTTATATAGATCAAGAAGGAAAACTTGTTGGCATCAGTCCAAAATTATGGGAGCTCTTTTCAGAAAGAACTGGTGTTGAAATAGAGTTGATACCTATGAAATGGGAAGATGCTATAAAAGCAGCCCGAGAAGGCAAAACAGATGTTATTGATCTAATCTTTGTTACTGAAGAAAGAAAAAAATTCTTGGACTATTCCATCGAGATTTACAAACTTACAAGCAGTATATATTACCGTGAAGGTTTACCAGCTTTGAAAACTCTTAGAGATCTCACTCCTTATGTGGTAGGTGTGAAGAGAGGCGACGCTTTGTACGGTATTGCCAAAAATTCAAATCCTTCCATACAGTTTAGATTTTACGATACCTATGGAGAACTCTTCCTTGCAATGAAAAACCATGAAGTAGAAGTCATTTTGATGGATGATGTACCAGCTCAGTATTATTTGCAAAAGTTTGATATGGTCTACAATGTGAAAAAATCAGAGCCCTTTACTGAAAACAACCTGCACTGGGCCGTCCCAAAGGGAAAAGATCACGTTTTGACATTAGTGAATAAGGGCTTGGAGAAGATTTCACCCAAAGAGATCAAGAGCATTGTTCTTTCCATGGTGCCACATGCTCGTATTGATCCATCGGTTATTTTTACCTTATTTTTAGTCATCTCGGGCTTAATAGCAGCCTTTTTGTTCTTTTTTATTATAAGTTTTTATTTGAAAAGGGCTGTACAAAAAGCTGCAAAGGAACTGGAGTACAAGAACCAACAGCTAAGCGCTTATAATGAAGAGCTTGAGGCTCAGTCAGAAGAGATAAAAGCAATGAACGAAGAACTTGAAAGGACATTGAGTGAACTGGAGAGAGCCAGCAACAATTTTATAGGTACACTCGATCTGATAGACAGAGCCTTTAATCTACAGGAAGATGGAAAAACTTTCCTAAAGAAAGCTTTTAATTTAATCTTTGATATGTTTCCACAGTCTCACTGCGGCTACATTGCGTTATTCGAACAAGGGACTTTGCAAGTGATAGAAGCCCGAGGTTTTGATAAAGACTCTATAAATGCTCTGCAGATACCCTCCGGTGAGTTATACAAGCCGGATGTACCAATCATTGTAAAAGATATAAGATCAATCGAAAGCAAATCAATGAATGAAAAAAACTATGCACAGATTGAAGAGATTTTACCAAAATCATGTTGCGCAATGGTCACACCTATGAAAATCGTCGACCAGACCGTCGGTAATATTGTGCTCGAAGTGAAAGATTGCTCAGAGAAAACATTTACCGAACATGATCTGAAAATGGCCGAAAGTCTTGAAAAAATAGTTACTTCATTCTTCTTGGTAAGAAGGTATATAGACGTTAAAGAAAAGATTAACAGAGAAATAGTCTCCATGCTTGTCAAGACACTTGAATATTATGATAAGTATACACAAGGCCATTCAGAAAGGGTAGCACAGCTGTGCAGAAAAATGGCTCAACGGATTGGGTTGCCTGAACCAGAGTTAGAACTGGCTGCGTTGCTCCATGATGTAGGAAAAATCTACGTGCCCCAGAGTATTTTGAATAAAGAAGGCCATCTCAGTGATCATGAGTTTGAATTTGTCAAAGAACACCCAGTAAAAGGATTTGAATTAGTTTTAGCAATTAAAGGCATGGAAAAGATTGCCAAGGTCATACTTTATCACCATGAACGCTATGATGGAAAAGGTTATCCTGCGGGGTTGAAAGGTGCGGAAATCCCCCTGGAATCACAAATCATATTCATTTCAGATAGTTTTGATGCCATGACAACAGCTCGACCATACAGAAAGATTCCTCTGAGAGTTGAAGAAGCTATTCGAGAAATAAGAAGGTGTTCTGGGACACAGTTCGACCCTAATCTGGTCAAGATTTTTGAAGAAATTATATATGAGCAGAGCGATATGTCAAGGTTTGTGTAAATTAATTCTTGAAAGAGTTGGGTCTTGAAAATATTGATTACTTTGAAGCACAAGAGTCTGTGGCAAATTGTGGATCTAAACCCATGAGACCATTCCCAAGACAGATATAAAAGCGATGAATAACTTTCTACTTCTAGATCGGTTGTGCAATTACCTGAAGACTTGCTCATTTGGCATATGTATCAACAGCCAAGTAAAAATGTGGGCATGGTTCACGTTCCAAGCTAGGAAAAAGCCCCAAAATCCTTTTTGTTTGAAAAAACCACACTACCCTTAGAGATCGACATGTAAGTATGAGATCTTAATGTTTTTAAGCTCATCTCCCATAAAGACCAGAAGGTATGACTTCAAGTCAATCTGCATAGTGAATCTAACCTTTTCTTCACAGTTATGCAAATGTTTTGTACCTTAACCTTACCTGTTTGTGTTCCTTAAGAGTGATATAAATATAAAAAAGGTGTCTTTGGAGGCGATAAGATGAGTCGAAGTGTGATCATTGATGGATCGGTGATATACACAAACTACAGTCAAATAATTGGTCAAAGGAAATTTGAGTCACTATTAAGAGAGTTTGTAGATATCCTTAAAGAAAAATCAAGTCCATTGTTGAACGCTCTAAGCGCATTCAGAGTCAACGGCGATTACGACCTGCATCGTTTTGCAGAATATCTCCACCTGCTGACTATGAGAAATATCAAGGAGGTCACCAATATAATCTACTATGTGAATCCAAAAGAACTTGAACGTTTCATAGAGGCATTCTATACCTTTTGGCGTTCAAAACACCGCTTTATGGTTCGACAGGAAAAGTATGTTGAGGATTACAACAGGCGAGCAAGCATCGAATACACGATGACGATGGTGGGTGACCAGTTCAAGGCTGTTATAAAAAATTTGTACAGAGAGCTCATGATGAATGTTTCTAATACATTTCCAACAGTGATGAGGCAACTTCCAAGTGGCGCACAGGTAATGTTCCTGGTGGAGGAACCAAACGGAGAAAAATATCAAGAACATCAGTGGATATTAAAAGTTCCAACGGTTTGGGGCGCGATCTTTGATCCTCCAGCGATATTTTATACAAAGTCCAACAAAAGAAAAGGGGTACTGCCAGTAGTTGACGATACAATACTTGGCAAAATAAATCTCGATCCGGACGAATGGTACAGATTCACAATCTTTGTTGGAGACTTGCTTTTCTACAATTTTGTTCACGCTGAATATCTAGCCCATGGCGCTGGACTTGCCAACTTGTTTGAGCTTGCTACCCCAAAGGATTTAAAACACAGAGAACCAGATGGAATTCTCATATTTGGTTTGCCAGCCAATAAGATTCCCAATTATAGTGATAAATGGCGCAATGGAGTGATATTCAAAGATAAGAGCCGTTATGTTGGTGTAATACCGGCACTGGATGAGAACGATTACTTTGGGTATATGAAAAAGACCACTCTAACGATCCACAATCTGATAAAAATTGATCAAGGTAGACTGCCAGTTCACGGTTCAATGGCGAAGATCACTTTGAAGAATGGTAAGACCGTCGTAACTATGTTTGTTGGCGATAGTGGAGCTGGAAAGAGCGAGACACTTGATGCACTTAACAGATTAGAGGAAGTGGCTCAAGTCGATACGATCATCGACGATATGGGAAGCCTTTCTATAGCCAATGGTCATGTTATCGCTTTTGGCACGGAAACTGGTGCTTTTGTAAGACTCGATGATTTGCCACCAGGGTTTGCCTATTCTACGATGGATAGAAGTATATTCATGAATCCCGACCAAATAAACGCACGTGTGATAGTGCCGTTTAATAATTACAATGAAGTTATTACCCCTACTCACATAGATTTCTTTCTGTACGCAAACAATTACACCGAAGTCAGTAATGATGAAGACCGAATCATTTTCTTTGATGATGTAGAGGAAGCCTTGCAAGTATTTTCTGAAGGAAAGAGAATGAGCAAAGGTACAACTTCCGAGACAGGTTTGACTACTTCTTATTTTGCCAATCCCTTCGGTGCTGTGCAGCGACAGAAAGAACATCACAAAATAGCCGAATATTTCGTAAAAAAGATGTTCGAAACGGGTGTGAGAGTTGGTGAAATAAGAACGATGCTCGGTGTTGAAGGGTACGAAAAAGAAGGTACAATGTTGGCAGCTAAAGCACTTTTGAAGATCATTGAACAGTTGTGACAACCATCTCAGAGTAGCCTCTATGCTGAGTCTTAGTGATTTAAGACATTCGCTACGCTCACGGGTAATAAATTTCACCGGTTTTACAATATCGTTGTTCTGACAAAAAATGGCTATCTTGCAGAAAATTCAACAAGCAAAATGAAAGAAAACAAAACCAGACCAGCACAGGTCAAAGCTATTATTCTCCAAGTTATGGTCACTCGTTTCTTCCAAGAAGCATAAGCAGGCCTTGGAGTCATCAGATAACCTAAGATCATGCCCGTTGCAAACCCTCCTATGTGTGCAGCATTGTTTATGCCCGTTCCCGGCATGAACCCATAGATGATATTAAAGATTATCATAGGTAAGAGTGCATAACCCGTGAACTGTCTCATGAAAAATGGAGTATCACGTCTGAAACCAAGTGCGAAAAGCATACCAACAAGGCCAAAGATGGCTCCGCTCGCTCCAACAGATATTGCGCGGTAATAGAGAAAATGTGTTGCAAGATTCCCAGCAATACCAGTCAACAGATAGGCAAATACAAACTTCTCAACGCCATATACGGATTCGACTATGTTACCAAAATAGAAAAGCGCGTAAGAATTGAATAGCAAATGCAGAAAGCCACCATGAACAAAGATTGCTGTAATCAATCTATACCATTCACCATTACTCACCAAAAGTCCATATTGTGCGCCAAATCTAATATACAAATATGCTTGGTTCCGTATGCTTGAAAAGCTTTCAACAAAAAACATTAGGATCGCGACAGTTATGTTTATTACTAAAATAAGATAAGTCACCTTCCACTGTTTCAACTGATACACCTCCTTGTTTTATTATAAACCATCGCAGCTTTTGAAGACTTTAACACTCACATATCCAGCTAAGTCAGATTCAACGATGTGATTACACGAATGGGAAGGATGAACTGACCTTTTTTGGTGACAAAGATCAACATTTACTCAGTTGATGAAAAAGATTTCATCATGTTCAAAAGCACTCAACTTGGATGTCAAAGGAATTCACTATGCAAAGGATTCACTGATTTGATCACTAATCTCACCGAACACAGGTGTAATGACTTTATGCTTTTGTTGACAATTAGAAACGTAGATGCTATAATTGAAAAAGTTGAGAAAAAATTCACACAATCTAGAAAGAAGATCTTTACTGTCATGACACTGGTTTAATCTTTTGTACAATTTGTACCCAAAACTTTAAAGGAGGCGGTGTAGAAATGAAAAAGCTTCTTGTAGTTCTCACGATCTTGTTGTCTCTCACAGTTCTGGCACAAGAAGTAATCAAGATTGGAGCCATCTTTCCTTTGACTGGTCCTGCGGCGGCAACGGGTGTAAAGATCAAGTATGCAGTTGAAGTGGCACAGGAGATCATCAATGGAGAGCATCCTGAGATCGAACTTTTACTTGGAAAAAGCGCGGGGTTACCGAATCTCAAAGGTGCTAAGGTCCAGTTTGTTTTCGCCGATCACCAGGCAAATCCAGAACTTGCCATGGCTGAAGCGGAGAGATTGATTAGAAACGAAGGAGTAGTTGCTCTGATAGGATGCTATCATTCTTCTGCAACCAAGCCGGCGAGCCAAGTTGCTGAAAAATATGGAATTCCGTTCATCGCTGGTTCCTCAAGTTCAGCGGCACTCACCGAAAGAGGACTTCAGTGGTTCTTCAGAATAGCACCGCACGACGGTATGGAAACTGTCTTTTTCTTTGAATACCTGAAATATCTCAATCAGAAATACAATGCGAACATAAAGAGAGTGGCAGTTGTGTACATTGACAACGAATACGGTGTTCACGCAGCTCAAATGGTTAAGGAAAAGATCAAAGACTATCAAGCCGATGGTTTTACAATTGTCGCTGACGTTAAGTATCCAGCCAGTGCTACCAATGTGGACATTGAAGTTCAAAAAGTCAAAGGTGCAAAACCTGATGCCATATTCCATGCTTCCTATATAGGTGATATGACGATGTTTGTCAAAAAATATAAGGAATTCAATGTGCTACCCAAGGTTGTACTTTCATATTGTGGTGGTTATCAAGACCCACAGTTTGTGATCAACCTCGGAAAGGATGCCGATTACTTTGCAGGTCCAAATGCGACGACCTCTGCACTGTTTAAGAAAATGCCGATATTAGCTAAAATAAATGAGATGTACAAAGCAAAGTCAGGCGTAGATATCGACGGTCCAACACTGGAAGATTTTGCCTCGGCTATCGTTATAGCTGAAGCTATCAACTTGGCTGGTTCTACTGAACCTCAAAAAATCTTGAACGTTCTCAAGACAGGGACTTTCATGGCACCATACTTTGTTTCTGGACGAATAAAATTTGGTCCAGATGGTCAGAATATCTATTCTGCGTCTGTCATGACCCAGATCCTCAACGGTGTTTATGAAGCAGTCTGGCCAGAGCAGTATCAAACCAAGGAACCTGTACCACAGTTCCCAGAATGGAATAAGAGATAAACTCGAGGGGGGCGCAAGCCCCCTTTAAAGATTAAAAAAGAGGGGATGAACGATGTTCTTGCAAGTTATATTAACCGGTGCACTTATAGGTTCAGTTTATTCTCTTGTAGCAGTCGGGTTGACTCTTGTTTGGGGTTTAATGGACATCATAAACTTTGCCCACGGAGATATGATGATGATATCCATGTACACTGTTTTTTGGCTTTATACACTCTTGAAATTTGATCCTTTTGTTTCTTTACCCATATCTGCAGGAATAACGGCTTTACTGGGCGTACTGATTTATAAATTTGTCATCAAACGTGTGGTCAATGCTCCGGGTTTGATGGCACTTCTTGCTACCTTTGGACTTAGTTTGTTCATCAGAAATTTTGCGCAATTTTTGTGGTCACCGAATTACAGATTCGTTGGTGAATCGATTTTGTCAGGAAAGAGAATATTTTTAGCAGATTTGATAATAGGTTTACCACAACTGGCGGCAGCCTTAGGAAGCATTGTGATGACCTTCTTAATAGCTTTGTTCATAAAGAAAACCAAGACGGGTAAAGCTATACAAGCTACTGCTCAGGGCAGAGATATTGCAGAGCTAATGGGTGTAAACACCGAAAAGATATATGCGATAACCTTTGCACTCTCTGGAATCTGTGTGGGTGTTGCTGGAACACTTTTGTCAGGGATCTTTCCCGTTTATCCCGAAGCTGGTGCTATGTATGGATTACTTGCATTTGTGATAGTCGCTCTGGGTGGTTTTGGAAATATCTGGGGTGCTTTCTATGCTGGCATTCTCATTGGCCTTACGGAGGCACTAGGAGGTTTTTACTTAGGAACTCAGTTCAAATATGCTCTAGCTTTTCTGATATATCTTTTAGTACTTCAGTTTAGGCCTAAAGGCTTATTTGGGTGGTGAATGTGGCAATGAAAAATCGATTGCTTTATGTGATTTCTGTCGTTGCACTTGTCCTTCCTTTTATTTTTCGAAACGTTAATTTTCAGCACATCATGATAATGCTTTTAATTTTTGCAGGACTTGGTGAAAGTTGGAACATCATAACCGGTTTTGCAGGCCAAACCTCCTTTGGTCACGCGGCTTTCTTTGGTATAGGTGCTTATACATCGACGATATTGTTTTACAAATTTGGTATTTCACCGTGGGTTGGAATGCTCTTGGGAGCGTTGTTTGCTGCAGTGGTATCTGCCATTGTCAGTTATCCTTGTTTCCGCTTAAAAGGGCATTACTTTGCTGTAGCAACCTTGGCTGTTGCGGAGATCATAAAGCAACTTTTTGTTAGTTGGGATTATGTGGAAGGCGCAACAGGAATATCTATTCCTGTAAAACCTGACAGTTTCTGGATGATGCAATTTCATAGATCGAAAATACCCTATTTCCTGATTGCCTATGTATTATTTATAGTGAGTGTTGTCATAGCAGTATTGATTGAGAGAAATAAAATGGGATACTATCTGAAAGCAATCCGTGAAAGTCATGAAGCAGCAGAAGCTTTGGGAATAAATACTACACGTTATAAACTTTATGCAATGATAGTGAGCTCTGCTGTTACAGCCATGTTTGGTACTCTCTATGCGCAATATATTCTTTATATAGATCCTTTTATGGTCTTTGGATTGGATATATCTATGAAAATTGTTTTGCTCACAGTTCTTGGAGGTCTTGGTACTGTCTATGGCCCGATCATTGGTTCTGCTATCCTCATACCACTTTCTGAGTATACACGTGCTTTTTTGGGAGGCACCGGTAAGGGTATAGATTTAATGATATACGGGGCTTTGATAGTGATAGTTGCTTGCTTTGAACCTCGAGGTGTATTTGGACTGTTTCAAAGATCGAAGAAGCGAGGTGCACAGTATGCCAAGACCACTGCTTGAGATTCAGAATGTAACAATGAAATTTGGCAATCTTGTTGCCAATGATGATGTTTCTTTCAGTGTGAATGAGGGAGAAATAGTTAGTCTTATAGGCCCTAACGGTGCTGGAAAAACAACCCTCTTCAACTGCATCAGTGGTTTCTACAAACCTGTCTCAGGGAAAATAATTTTTGATGGGAAAGATATAACTGGTAAGAGTACCCATGAGATCACTTTACTGGGTTTGACGAGAACCTTTCAGATAGTAAAACCTCTCAAAGAAATGACAGTTAAAGAAAACGTTTTGACAGGAGCATTTCTTCACGCCAAAAATAAAAAGGAAGCTGAGCAAATAGCACAGAAGGTTTTGCAAACAACTCATTTGTGGGAAAAGAAAGATATGCTGGCTGGAAGTTTAACAATAGCAGACAAAAAAAGGCTAGAGATAGCAAGAATGCTTGCAACAAGACCAAGGATGATGATGCTTGATGAAGCCATGGCTGGGCTCAACAGAACAGAGGTCAAAGAGGCTATGGAACTTTGTTTAATGCTCAATAGGGACGGAATAACGCTGTTGATCGTAGAACATGTGATGGAAGCCATAATGCCTATTTCAAACAGGGTCGTCGTGCTAAGTGCGGGCAAGAAGATTGCTGAGGGCAGTCCAGAACAGATAATAAATAACGAAGAAGTAATAAAGGCTTACTTAGGGGAGAGGTATTATGCTAAGAGTCGACAGGCTAACAGTAGGATATGACAGCGTTCCTGTGATTTTCGATGTTTCCTTCTCGATTCAGGAGGGAGAACTAGTCTCAATAGTTGGTTCTAATGGAGCTGGTAAGTCGACTATTCTAAGGACCATTTCTGGCCTTCTGAAGCCCTTTTCGGGCACAATTGAATTCATGGGTCACAGAATAGACAAACTACCAGCCCATCAAATTGTTAAACTTGGTATAGCACATGTTCCAGAAGGTAGGCACGTCCTTGGAAAGATGTCGGTGAAGGATAACTTACTGATGGGTGCATACACAATAAACGATAAGATTGAAATTCAAAGACTTTTAGACGAGATGTACGAACTATTTCCGAGACTAAAGGAGAGAGAGAATCAAAAAGCTGAAACGATGTCTGGTGGAGAACAACAAATGCTGGCTATTGCAAGGGCGTTGATGTCAAAGCCGAAGTTGCTTTTGGTAGACGAGATGTCCTTAGGTTTGATGCCATTGATGGTCGACAAAGTTCTTGAAGTACTCAAAGAAGTCAATAAGAAAAAAGGATTGACTATACTAATGGTTGAACAGAAGGTTCAAGAAGCTTTGGAGATAGCAGACAGAGGGTACATACTTCAAACTGGGAAAATCGTCGCGCATGGTACTGGTAGAGAGCTACTTGAAAGTGATCTTGTAAAGAAGGCATACCTTGGCATGTAGAATATTATGTAGAATTGTGTTCGGGAGGCGAGGAAAATGAAGGCTCACGTTGGGGTTGTTGGCCTTGCAGTCATGGGTCAAAATCTTGCTTTGAATATTGCAAGGAACGGCTATGCCGTGGCCGTTTACAACAGAACTGCGGAACGAACAAAACAATTTGTTGAAGAAAGGGTCAAAGGAGAAAAGATAATCCCATCCTTTGACGTTCAAAGTTTTGTTGAGTCCGTGGAAAGACCAAGAAAGATAATTCTAATGGTCAAAGCCGGATCACCTGTTGATGAGATGATTGAAGAATTGCTCCCATACCTCGACAAGGACGATCTCATTATCGATGCTGGAAATTCTCACTATGGAGACACGAACAGAAGGCTTGAAGAACTATCACACCGTGGGATTCTCTTCTTAGGAATGGGAGTTTCTGGAGGTGAGTATGGAGCACTCCATGGTCCATCGATAATGCCGGGAGGAACGCTAGAAGCTTATAAAATGATACAGGATGTTCTGACGAAGATAGCAGCAAAGACAGAAGACGGACCCTGTTGTACCTACGTAGGGAATGGTTCGGCCGGGCATTTTGTCAAGATGGTACACAATGGAATAGAATATTCCATAATGCAAGCGATTTCCGAGGTTTACGATGTCATGAGAAAAATCTTGAAGATGAACAGTGTGGAAATCGGTGAAGTCTTTGAAGAATGGAATAAGAGTGAGCTTGCATCATTCCTTGTGGAAATAACCTACAAAATTATGAAGCACATAGATGAAGAAACCAAAAAACCTTTGGTAGAACTGATACTTGATAAAGCAGAACAGAAAGGTACCGGTAAGTGGACTGCTCAGACAGCTCTTGATCTTGGTGTTCCAACACCATCCTTGAATGTTGCTGTATTTGCAAGAACCATTTCTCATTTTAAAGAACAAAGAAAAGAATTATCTAGGATTTTTGGAGAAAAGAAAAGGGTTCACGCAGAGCAAAGGCTTATCGAAGATCTCAAAAAATCATTGCATTTCAGTATGTTTCTCTCCTTTTCACAGGGTTTATGGCTAATTCATGAAGCTTCGAATGTTTACAATTACAACGTAGATTTGCTTGAAGTTCTAAGGATTTGGAAAGGTGGTTGCATTATAAGGGCCAAACTTTTGGATCTTCTCAGGAGTATTCTCAGAGAAAATCCGCAGAACGTAAACTTGCTCGCCAGTGAGACAACGATCCAGTTTGTTAAGGAAAAACTCCCATCGGCTTTAAAGGTCAATTCTATCGCAAGAGAATCGGGTGTGCCAACTCCCGTTCTGAGCAACTCCATTGACTATCTATTAAGCCTTACAGAGGAAAATCTCCCTGCAAACTTGATACAAGCACAGAGAGATTTCTTCGGAGCACATACTTTTGAACGTACTGACAAGCAAGGTACCTTCCACGTTGAATGGCAAGAATTAGAATAAGATAAGGTGAGGCTTATGCCTCACCTTTATGCTCAGAGTTTTTTCATTAAAGAAGAAGTATTATTGTAAAGTTCAAGGAATATTTGGTAGTATTTATCATATATTTGCTTTGCCCCTTGATCTGGTTCGATAGCTTCCTTAAACTTGACCCAGTTCTTGATAGCTTCTGGTCTATCAATTACACCTGTACCAAGGCCGGCCAAAAATGCGTCGCCGAAAGGAGCTTCCACTAAACTTTCCACTTGCCGCATTTTAAAACCTGTTACATCGGCAAAAATCTTCACCCAAAGGTTTGATTTCGCAACTCCACCAACGATCCAACATTCGTCGTTAAGTTTCAGTCCCGCTTTCAAACCCTCTTCCATATTGTGTCGAAGCGCGTAAGCAGCTCCTTCCATCAAGGCCCTGTAAAGATGTGCACAGCTGTGGAAGAGACTGAGCCCAAAGATAACACCTTTCGCAAATGGGTCCCAGATAGGAGATCTTTCACCCATAAAATATGGAAGGACAACTATGCCGTCACTACCGGGTGATATCAGCTCGGCTTCTTTGTCGAACAACTGGTATGGTGATGTATTGATTCTTTTTGCAACGACGGCTTCAGACTCACCAAATTGTTCTTTGAACCACTTTGCCAGTGCCCCAGTTGTCGCTGAGCCACCGAATGTATAGATTCGTTCCGTATCGTAAACAACATATGGATAACTTACTAAATTGAAAGCAAGTTTGCTTCCATCGTGTACCGTTCCCCAACAGGTGGACGTTCCAACCATTGCAACGTGTTCTCCTTCTTCGAGGGCACCAGCAGAAAGTTGTGCTACCGGTGCGTCTATACCACCTGCAATGATGGGTGTACCTTCCAAAAGACCACAAAGCGAGGCTGACTTCGCCGTGATCGTACCAACCATATCTGACGATTTAACGATACGTTCTGGTAGGTAACTCATCGGGATTCCAAGCAAATTACACATGTGTTCAGACCAGGTGAGTTTTCTGATATCGAACAAGCCACCTATATTTCCAGCTGAGGAATAATCAATCGCTAATTCATCTGTCATTTGATAGATCACATAATCTTTTGGTGTGACGAATTTATAAATTTTTTTCCACACTTCAGGTACGTTATTTCTAATCCACATCATCTTTGGGAAACCAAAGTATGAATCGACATAGTTCCCAGTTATAGTAAAGATCTCTTCCTTGGGTATATTTTCCTTAACCCATTCAGTTTCTTTTACAGCCCTTCTATCCATCCAGATCAAACAGGGATATAAAGGTTCCATATTCTTATCAACAGGAATACCCGCTCCACCAAACAAACCACTGATGGCTACTCCTGCTATCTTTTTTGTGGGTACATTTGATTTCTCGAGTATTTCCCTTATGGTTTCATAGACTGCCTTGACCCAAGGGTCGGGCCATTGCTCTGCCCAGTTTGGTTTTGGTTTTATCACATCGTATTCCCTAGAAGCTTCACAGATAACGTGCCCAGATTCGTCAACAATCACGCTCTTTGTGCCCTGCGTGCCAATGTCACTACCTATTAGATACATGATTCATTCCTCCCTTCAACTATTGGATCTCTCAAAAACTATTGTGCACGTCTTTTAGTTAACATATTCTTGTCATATCTGATGGCACCGAGCAGATCAATGGATTTATACCAAACGGCAACCCCCATATGCCCAAATTTTTGAAAGATCTGGGTAACCCCTCTCCGCAATAGATGTCATGGGAAGCTACACTCGTACCATCTACCTCCCAGTCCCTTTGAATCAATACCACTTTGATACCTTATTTGATCCAGATTTCCGCATAATCTGTATTTGATATTCCTGTTGTATCACAAAATGGATTCATAATCGGATCATTCAGACCAGATTCGGCTCATTCACTTATTATTTGTTTTTCTTTGTTTGGGTCCTCTGAAACTTTTCCCAAGAACATTCTGAAACCGTTCCTCAATAGGTAGTCCCTTCTCAAAGCACAAGGTAGGGAAAGATACAACTGGTCATCTGTTGAACAATAATCCCGACGCTCTGATTCTCTCTTTCTGCGTTTACAACGGTTCCAAAACCAAGTTTTCGGACGATGAATCCTTTTACAGCAAGCCTGCCCAAAGCTTTTCTCACAGTTTCTATGCTGGCATCAAATCTCTCCATCAAATCTGTGGTTGCAAGACTGGTACCTAAAGAATACCTTCCAGATTTGAGATTCTCTATTAAGGACTATTCAATTAAATTATATTTTGGAACCATGGTTTTCATCTCCAATTTAAGGTGCGTACATTATTTTACGCCGAATTCAAAGACAGGTCAAGTTTATATCTCGATCATCACTCCCCGGTATCCTCAAAGCTCTGTGGGCAGTCACATACATTAACACTCAAGTTCAGTGTAAAATCTTACCGGAGGGATCCAGTCTTATCGTGAAAAATATAATTTCTGGCGCACTCATTGGTGTTGCAAATCTTGTACCTGGAATCAGTGGAGGGACAATTGCTGTAATCCTGGGAATCTATGAAAAACTCGTAAAAACCATCGCTGATCTGACCAAGTTCAAATTAAATAAGGAGCAATTCAAATTCATCACAACAGTTGGTATGGGACTTTCAATCGCACTCTTGCTGGGTGCAAAATTGATGAACCTAGCTTTGGATAAAGCCACAGGATTTACTTACTCTGCATTCTTTGGCCTAATTCTGGGCACAATTCCCTTCTTGCTTAAAAACCTTGGTAAGGTGAGATTCGATTACATTCTGGTGGGAATTTTTCTCTTCCTCTTTGTAGAAAATATCCAATTTTCCTTCACAGCATCTGGTGCCTTCTTACCTTTTGCTGGTTTCATTGCCGCATTTGCTATGGTTATGCCCGGGCTGAGTGGTTCTCTGGTTATGCTTGTTTTTGGTGTGTACGATACTGTGATTAAGGCCGTCAGTACTTTGAATCTTCCTGTACTTATCCCATTTGGTGTTGGTGTTGTATCTGGCATAGCTGTTTGTGCAATATTTATGAAATACTTGTATGAAAGGTTTCCTGAGATCACGAAAAATTTCGTTTTCGGGTTGGTAGCGGCATCACTCTTGAAAATACAACCATTCGACAAACAGGTTTTTACTTGGTATGGATATGTCTTAACATTCTGCATAATGTCCATTTGTTTTGTTGTCTCTTTATGGTTTACAAAGCAGACTAAAAGGCCTTGAGTGGAAAACAACGTCAGTGTGATATAATTTGGTCTTGAAAGGAGGGGTTAGATGAGGTTAACTCGTTTGTTCCTAATTACCTTGTTGCTGTTTGTCACCTTTCTTTTTGGAAAAACTATAACTGTTGGTACTAGTGCTGATTTTCCACCTTTTGAGTACATTGAAAATGGGCAGTTCGTTGGTTTTGACATGGATTTGATGCGAGAAATTGCAAAATTAGCTGGTTTTGAACTTAAATTTGTTGACATGAGCTTTGATTCCTTGATACCAGCATTGAGGGCTGGCCAAGTTGACGTAGTTGCGGCAGCAATGACGATAACTGATGAACGCAAACAAGTGGTAGATTTCTCAACCCCATACTGGACGGCGGACCAGAGTATCATAGTGAAGGCTGACAGCGATTTAACAATAACTGTACTGCATCAGAAAGGTAGAATAGGAGTCCAAACAGGAACGACAGGAGATCTATGGTGTACCGACAACTTAGTAGGCAAAGGTTTACTTTTAGAGAAGAATCTGAAAAGGTACGACACATTCGTGCTTGCATTGAGTGATCTCTTGAATGGAAATATTGATGCAATTGTGCTGGATTCCCCGGTGGCAAACAGATTTGCAGCTATAAAGCCTGTCAAAGTTGTGGGCATTATAGTTACAGGAGAGCAGTATGGAATTGCTGTGAAAAAAGGAAACAAGGAACTATTGGACAAAATCAATAGTGCCATTAAGGTTCTGAACGAAACAGGAAAGATGGCAGAATTGATCGACAAATACTTTTAGCAAGTGGGGGGTTGAACTGTAGAAAAGTTGTCACTGATTCTTGACTCATTACCTATCCTTCTTAAGGGCACATTGGTCACCATCGAGTTGACGATCCTTGGCCTAGGTTTGGGTTTTGTGATCGCCATACCGATAAGTTTTGCTCAAGTTTATGGTGGCCGTGTAGCCCGTTTTGTTTGTTCCTTGTATGAAAAAACCTTCAGAAGCATCCCTCTCCTTGTCTTGTTGATGCTGATCTTTTATGGTCTTCCAGAAATTGGGATTAGATTCGCTCCTTTTGTATCGTGCGTGCTCGGTCTGGGTATACGAAGCTCCGCTTATCAGTCTCAGATCTTCAGAGGTGCCATCCTTTCGGTTTCAAGAGGTCAAACTTTAGCTGCTCTTTCTGTAGGAATGACACCATTTGAAAGTTTCAGATATATAGTCTTTCCGCAAGCTTTGAGGTTTTCTATCGCACCTTGGACGAATGAGTTTACGGTCGTTTTGAAGGATTCATCTATGGCTTATGCGCTTGGAGTGGTGGAATTATTAAGGCAGGGAAGTTATATCATCTCGAGAACGTACGAGCCGATGGCTATCTTTCTCACCTGTGCTGCCATATATCTTGTGATGACTCTATCAACAAACAAACTGATGGGTTACATCGAAAAAAAGACACAGATACCAGGTTTTGAGACTAAGGAGGTTTCACATTGACCAAGGTCGTTCTGAAGGTTGAAGATCTCAAAAAGAGTTATGGTAGAAATGAGATTTTGAAGGGCGTTTCACTTGAGATCAAAAAGGGTGAAACAAAGGTAATAATAGGACCCAGTGGTACGGGAAAGAGCACACTGCTTGCCTGCATAAACAGATTAGTAGAACCAGATCACGGGAGGGTATTACTCGAAGGGGAAGAAATAACTTCACGCAATGCATGCAAGATGAGACAAAAGATTGGTTACGTTTTCCAAGATTTCAATTTGTTTAATCACCTGACGGCTCTCGATAATGTAAGAATTGGTTTGATAAAGGTTCAGAAACTTCCAAAAGAGGAAGCAACACGAATTGCGATAGAACAGTTATCGAAGGTTGGTCTTTCGCAGAAAGTGAATCTCTATCCTTCACAACTTTCTGGTGGGCAAAAACAACGTGTTGCCATAGCAAGAGCGCTCGCCATGAGACCAAAGTTGATGCTCTTCGATGAACCAACATCAGCACTCGATCCCGAGCTTATTGGAGAGGTTCTTTCGGTGATGATTGATCTTGCAAAATCAGGTATGACCATGTTAGTCGTAACTCACGAACTTGGATTTGCAAGAACCGTCGCAGATGAAATCATTTTTATGGAGAATGGGATTATTGTTGAACAAGGTCCCCCTGCTTTGATATTCACTAACCCTCAAAAAGACAGAACGAAGCAGTTTCTTAGAAAGCTCACTGAATTGTATGGAGAGGAAAAAAACAAATGAGTTTCTGGCAAATAGTACTTGTATCAATGCCAAGACTTCTTAACGGTCTGACCGTTACTTTGTACATGACAGTCTTTTCAGCGGCTGTTGGTCTTCTTTTAGGAATTATTTTGTGCTTGGGCAGGGTCTATGGGAACAAAGTAGCAAGTTTGTTAAGCACAGGATTTATTGAGTTGATACGTGGTACGCCGATGTTGGTACAGCTTTTTATACTTTATTACGGGCTGCCTTCCTACAATATAAGATTAACGCCGCTTTTGGCTGCGCTTATTGGTTTTTCTATCAACAGCGCTGCTTATCAAGCTGAATACTTGAGAGGATCTATCCAATCTATCGGAATTGGTCAAATGAAGGCAGCTTTGTCTATAGGAATGAAAAAATGGCAAGCAGTGAGATTGATAATCCTTCCGCAGGCACTCAGGCGTGTCATACCCGCTTGGACCAATGAGTTTATTTACCTGTTGAAATACACTTCGATGGCTTATATAATCGGTGCTCCAGAGATGATGGCTCAAGCAAAGTTTGTAGCAAGCAGGAACTTTGAATTCTTCAAAGTCTATTTACTGACTGCCGCTATTTACTTGTCAATTGTCTGGACTATATCTTTCGTTTTTTCGTATTTTGAAAGGAAACTGAGAATACCTGGCACGGTTGTGACTGAGAGGTAGGCTATTCAAGAACTTTTTTCAACATGTGTGGATCTATTCTAAAAGGAGAACCTTTACCCTGGAGGAAATGGTGTTTTTCAAACAGATGGATCGATAACTCGCTGAGATCGATCTCTGTTTTATTGTGTGTATTTTTTACATGGATAACCCGCTTTCTGAAAATTCCATCTTTGAAGGGGCAAGGTATGAATCCACGAGCTTCATAGACGTTTACTTCCCACTTGTCATCAACTAATACAGTTTCTCCAAGCCCTTTTACTGCCAAATCCAAAAGTTTTTTCATCCACACTGCGACCTTCTCAAAATCTAATCCAAGTTGGCTCATGATTTGTTCGTCTTCATCTATTATCTGAACCAAATCGCGCTTATCATCTCCAAGAAAGCCTACCGAGCTTATCACACCAGGTTGCATATTTTTTTGGGCCTCTATATACTCTGCAGACATTTTCATATGATCACCCTTTCAGGCAAACTTATCATAATAAATTTTTTCTTCTGAAATACCATTGTTTTTCATCACTTGAATACAAGCGTTTATCATACCGGGGCTGCCACACAAATAACCTTCTTTAGGTTTAGAAGGTTCAATTCTTTCTTTGAGATACCTGTTTAAAACATCTGTTATCAAGCCTACTTCGCCATCCCAATTTTCTTCGGCGAGTGGGTTGGAAAGCGCGGGAATGAAATGAAAATTACTCCATTTCTGCTCCAGTTCTTTAAACAAATCCAAATAGAAGAGGTCCCTCAGTGACCTTGCGCCAAAGAAGTACCATATCTCTCGATCAGTAATGCCTTTTTCGTATAAGTCAAAGATTATGGACTTTATTGGTGCCATACCAGATCCGCCTGCAACGCAGATCATCATTGCATCGGTCTCACGTACATAGAACTCGCCGAATGGTCCTGTAAATTCAATTTGCTCATTCTGTTTCATGTAATAGTGAACGTAAGTTGTGGCAGCGCCGCCAGGGACAAGCCTAATCAAGAGTTCTATTCTGTCTTTTTGACTTGGGACAGAAGAGATAGAGTAAGCTCTCTGGGTAATTTCTTTAATTTTATCATATGGTGGCACAGACAACTGAACATACTGTCCTGCCCTAAAGTCAATGACCTGGGGATCCACCAATTTCAAAGTGAGCTCCTTTATATCGTATGTAACATCTCTTATCTTCTCAACGGTAGCTTTGAATTTCTTTGCAAACAGAAGTTCTTCTGGGATCTCTATTTCAAGGTCCTTCTTCACCTTTATCTGACAGGAAAGTCTTATACCTTCTTTCATCTGTTCTTTTGAGATATAAGGAAGTTCCGTAGGAAGATAGGGGCCAACATCGGTCAAGATCTTTACTTTGCAGACACCGCAACTACCCCTCCCACCACAAGCTGAAGGGACGAATATACCTTGGGATGCAAGGGTGAAAAGAAGGGGCGAACCACCTTTTGCTTGTAAAATCTTTCGTTTGTTAATCAGAATTTTTACTGTCCCATAGTTGTTGACAAAAGAATCAGTTACCGTTATAACAGCAGCCAACAATGCACTTATCAGAGAAACGATTAATGTAGTTATCAATACAGCTGACATTTTTCCACCTCACTGGACTTGTATCATCCCCGAAAATCCTATGAAAGCCATTGCCATGATGCCGATTGTTATGAAGGTAAGACCCGTCCCTTTGAGACCTACCGGCGCTGGTGCATTGTCTGTTCTCTTTCTTATTGCTGCCAGAAGGACTATGGCGAGCCACCAACCCATTCCCGAGCCGAGTCCATAAAACAACGATTGTATGAGTGAATAATTTCTAAGCTGCATGAAAAGTGTCACACCGAGTATCGCACAGTTCACAGTGATCAATGGTAAGAAAATCCCCAAAGTTATGTACAACGAAGGTGAAAGCCTATCGATCAGCATTTCCAACACCTGTACCACAGCAGCTATAACAATTATGAAGATTATATATCTCAAATATTCCAGACTGAGTGGCACTATAACATAACGGTATACAAACCAATTGAGCACAGTGGTAACTGTCATTACGAAAGTAACAGCCATACCAAGTCCGTTCGATGACTTCAGATCCTTCGATATAGAAATGTAAGAACACATACCCAAAAAATTGGTCAAGAGGATGTTACTTGTCAAAATTGATGCAAAGAACAGAATAAATGGATTGATATTCACTTCTTTTCACCCGCCTTAAAAGATGATGACTTTGCAATCCAAATAAGTATTGCTACTATGAAAAAGGCGCTTGGGGCCATCACCATGATAGTGAATGGTGTGAAACTCTTTGGCATGATGTGAATGTTGAAAAGCGTTCCAAAACCAAGTAATTCACGAATAGAAGCCACAATCAAAAGCACCAAACTATAACCTGCTCCAGCCGTGAGACCATCCCACAAGGAAATAACAGGGTTGTTTGCTTGAGCAAATGCCTCAGCACGTCCCATTATTATACAGTTGGTAATGATCAACCCCACGTATGGTCCCAGCGCTTTACTTACATCCGGTAAATAAGCTCTGAGCACAATATCAACGATAATAACGTAAAAAGCGATAATAAGCGTTTCAACCATCATCCTCACTTTACGAGGTATATAGTCTTTGAACAAAGAAACCGTTAGATTAGACAATCCAGTAACGAGTGTAACACCTGTGGCCATTATCGCAGTATTCCTCAAATTGTTTGTAACAGCAAGAGTTGAACAAATCCCAAGCACCTGAACCAGAATTTGGTTCTCTCTTATGAGATTATTTTTTGCTATCTTTGTGAATTCACTCATTTTCGCACCTCCAAGAGGTTACGCAAGATTACCAAATGATCGTTTATTATATTGATCAAAGCTCTTGAAGTTTGTGTTGCTCCGGTGATAGCATCTACCTTACCATTCTCATGATCATAATCACCCGAACCACCAGTTTGTAATGTTATAGCCCCGTTAAGTAACTTTTCAGATCGGAACTGCTTCTTGAACCACTCTTCTTCAATGCGACCACCAAGTCCAGGTGTCTCAGCTTGCGAAATGAATTCTATACCAACAATTCTCTCAACATTCTCATCTACTGCTAGGAAACCTGATATGTTGCTCCACAAACCACTACCACCGAAGACAATGCCATAAAGCTTTTCAGTACCAAAAAGTGTGTAGTAAAGCTCTTTGCCATCTAACGTTGTAACTTTCACGTACTTTTCAAAGGTTTGCAAAGCTTGTTTGTCATCGTATTCGATACCAAAGGCCTTCATAATTGCCTTCACTTTGAAAAGTTGTTCATTCTCCTGAATTTTTTGAACTGTGGCAGCGTTCAGCAAAGCGAGTATAAGTACGAAAACAAATGTCGCGATGAAGCTGAAGGTTATTGTATAAACCCTACCCTCTCTGTTCATTGTTTCACCTTCTTCGGTAGGATCTCGTCAAGGAGCGAGGCAAAGGTGTTACCAATTAGGACACCAAAACTCGTACCTTCAGAAAACAAAGAGAAAGTTCTTATCAGTACGGTACAGACTCCAATGATCACTCCATAGATCCACTGGGCTTCCTTCCTCTTTGGCGCAGAAACAGGATCTGTAGCCATGAATACAGTTACAAAAAATAAACTTCCAGACAAGAGCATCGGTAGCGACGATGGTCCTGCTTTCAGTAGGTCCAAGAGAAATGTTAAGGCCGCGGCAGACAGAAAAGTGGAAACGATTATTCGAAAACTTGCTGTTTTGGTGAAAATCAAGTATACTGCAGCAATTACAATCAAGAGTATAGAACTTTCCCCAATTGCTCCGGGCCTGATCCCTAGAAGAAGATTTTTCAAATCCATATTCTGTCCAGTTCTGAGAAGATCAAGAGGTGTCGCCGAAGTCAACGTATCGGTTCTTGGTAACAGCCATTGAGTTGTCATAAAGGTGGGGAAGGATATGTAAATGAACAGTCTCCCAGCAATTGCAGGATTGAAAATGTTTCTCCCAAAACCACCATAGACTTCTTTGGCAATGAAAACACCGAAGGAAGTACCGATAACAGCAACCCACCAAGGAGTTAAAGGTGGCAGGGATAACAACAAGAGTGAACAAGTTACCAAAACAGCTTCGCTTACAGGTTTGTTTTTCTGTTTTTCCATCACATACTCCGTGAGAATACCAGCAGAAAAAACGAAAAGTCCTAACCACAGAACTCTCAATCCATAAAGATAGAAAGAAAAGACAAAGATTGGTACCAATGAATATAAAACTTTTCTCATGAGCGGTTGCTTTTGAAAAGAGATCAACTTTCATTCCCCTCCAACTTGAAAAGTTGTCGTTTCTATTATAATACAAAGTGATCTTAAGAAGAATAAAACTGGGAGGTCTTGGGCCTCCCAGTTTTTAAATCAGTTGTCTTTCTTACTGTCTAACATATCTGAGCTGAGAATCGTAATCTTGCACAACACCTTTGAGAAACTCTTGAATGTACTGTACTAAGACACTGTCCATAGTGAAACCTGTATTGTATCCTGGCAGACCCTTCAACATAGTGTAACCATCGCCACCTTGAGCCATGTAATCATTGGTGACGACCGTGTATAGTTTGTTTGGATCCAGTGGTTCACCCTTGATTTTTGCTTCAACTACCTTGCCTCCCACACTCTTCCAAATCAAACCACCACTCTGCAAAAAGGCACCCTGTCCTTCCTTGACTGTAGCGGCATAATCGAGCACTTTCATAATTTGTTCACCAGTCATTTTGATCACGTACAACGTATTTCCAAAGGGAAGTACCGTTAGTACATCTCTGATGGTTATATTTCCTGGCTTTATTGACGCTCGAATTCCTCCACCATTGGTGAATGCTAAATCTGCATTGGTTTTCCAAATCATAGAGTCACATATCATATTTGCAAGATTGGTGCTCTTAGATCTGACATTGGCTCTCTCTCCATCAAGCAATATCTTTGTCTCACCAATCACTGTATTGAGTTTCTCACTTCCAACTGCTTTGAAATAAGCCAGAACTGTTTTGACGTAGAAATTCTCTTCGTATGGCTTATCAACAAATTCGTAGATGTCCTTACCTTCGGCGTCTTTACCCTTATGAACTTTCAAATTGACAGGTATCGGTTTCCAATTCCAGGATACGATTTTTCCGTTTTCAATTTCAAGATCCAACCTTCCAACATATTTTCCCCATTCCCATGCCTGGGCTACAATTGTGTTATTGACAAACGGCGCTTTTTCAAACCTGGTATGGCTGTGTCCGTCGATTATAATATCGATACCATCAACGAATTGAGCTAACTGTTTGCTTGTTGTCTTGCCTTCACCTTCGGGCTCCCATCCAAGATGGGTTAAGGCGATCACTATGTCTGCCTTTGTTTTTAATTCGGGCAGTAAACTTTTGGCCGTTTCGACTGCGTTTGCAAAGGTTGCACCGTTGAGATGTATTGGTTCGAGTATAGCAGTTTCCTCGGTTGTAAGGCCAAAGATCGCAACCCTTAGATTACCAAAGTCCTTAACTATGTAAGCTTCAACCTTCACAATTCCTTCAGGATCGGTGAAATTGGCGGATACGAATGGAAAACTGGCAAGCGATATTTGTTTTTGAAGCGTTGTTTTTGGTTTGTCAAATTCGTGGTTTCCGAATGTTGCAGCATCGAGCTTCATGAGATTCAAGGCAAGTATATCAGGGGCAGCATCCAATTGATCTGATTCGGGTACACCTGTATTGATATCTCCAGCATGTAAGAAAAGCACATACCCACCTTGTGATTCTACTTCTTTTCTCACTTCCTCCACGATCGTCGCTATTGCAGCAAAGCCACCGATGTTTGGATTATTGGTTTCGTTAAAAGCCCAGGCACGTCCATGTGTGTCGTTGATGTGTAAGATCGTCAATTTTGTTGCAAAACTCAAGATTGTCGCCATAATCAAAGCAACTGCAAGAATTTTTTTCACCATAACCAACCCCCTTTCGATGTAGTTTTGTATTATTGCAACAAGATTTTACTACATCCGTATCTATTTTATCTTCGTGGTCCCTTAGCCCTTGCAAAAACTTTCAAAAGAAATTTTACAAAACCAAAGAAAAACAACAAAAGGCCCAATAAAAAGAGATATCCAACCAATCCCAGCTTGACAGCAATTAAGAAGTTTTGCATCATAATATATTACCCCCTATGAGTGTCATTAAGATTCCACCAGCTAGGACTGAACCGATCTGTCCAGCTGTATTCGCACCAGCAGCATACATCAACAGGAAATTCGTTGGATCCTCCTTCAATCCCATTGTGTGTATCACTCGTGCTGACATGGGAAAGGCTGAAATCCCTGCTGCTCCAAGCATAGGGTTAAGTTTTTTTCCCACAAAGAGATTTAGAAATTTAGCAAATAGAACACCTGCGGCAGTATCAAAGATGAAAGCAACCAATCCCAAACCAAGTATCAGAAGCGTTTGTGGCCTTAGGAATTTGTCAGCCCTCATTGTGAAAGCAATACTCAGACCAAGTAAGATTGTAACAAGATTTGCGAGTTCGTTTTGTGCAGATTTTGCAAGACTGTCTAAGACTCCACACTCTTTCAGAAGATTTCCAAACATCAAAAATCCTATCAATGCGGCAGAGGTAGGCGCCAAGATGCTGGCAACAATAGTTATACTTATGGGAAAAATTATCTTCACTATCCTTGGTATCTTCTGCGCTTTGGGTTGCATCTTGATAGATCTTTCCTCTTTGGTAGTCAGAGCTTTTATTATGGGTGGTTGAATTATGGGAACCAATGACATATAAGAATACGCGGCGACTGAAATTGGTCCTAGCATGTGCCTTGCAAAACGAGAAGCCACATAAATAGATGTCGGTCCATCGGCAGCACCAATGATTCCTATAGATGCTGCTTCTTTTAAATTGAATCCAAGCAGTGTTGAAACTGCCATTGTTCCAAATATGCCAAATTGTGCAGCGGCTCCAAAAAGGAACATGACAGGATTTTCAAGCAATGGTGTGAAATCAATCATAGCTCCCACAGCTATGAATATCAATAATGGAAAGATTTCAGTTGCGATGCCTATGTCAAAGAAAGTACTGAGAACACCTTTGTGCACGGCTCCTTCAAGTAGCTGATCAATAGCTGATGATAATGGTATGTTGACCAGGATCGTACCAAAGCCTATCGGTAGTAACAAAGCAGGTTCATACTTCTTCGCAATAGCCAAGTAGATGAGTAGACATCCAATAGTGATCATAATCACATTTCCAACCGTTAAAGAAAATATGCCCGAGAATAGTTCTTCAAACATGTTCTCGCCTCGCTTTCGTCCGTACACAAGACAGTATTATAGGAAAACCATGTCAAGAATATAATTATATTCTCATGAAAAAATAGAAGAAATCCAGTTTTGAACCAGTTGTTATAGAATACTTGATCGTATTTTTCAAAGATTATATTTTGTGAGTCTCACGAATTTTATAATAAAAATCCTCAACCCTTGCTCGATATATTCTAAGGATCTCAAAATCACACGCGGCCATGGAAATAGGCGTATCATCAACTTGTTATAAAGTTCCAAAACTCTCTGTGATAATATTTTCATAGTGAACACATGACTGTAAGGGAGGTGCTACTATGCGACCGGTACAGATAAAACCTGGGATCTACTGGGTTGGAGTCAACGACAGGTTCACTCAACTCTTTGAGGGACTTTGGCCGATAGGTGAAGAAGGAGTTTCTTACAATGCGTATCTTCTTACCGATGAAAAAAATGTTTTGATCGATCTTGCAAAATCGATTAAAGTCGATGAATTTATTGGCCAAATTGAACAGATAATCCCTGTATCAAAACTGGATTACATAGTTATAAACCACATGGAACCAGATCATACAGGAATTCTTACCATTCTTAAAAAACTTGCGCCGGGAGCCACGATTCTGATAGGTGAAAAAGGGATGAAGATGCTCAAGTCCTTTTATCAAATTGAGGAGAATGTAAAAACCGTGAAAGATTTGGAGGAACTACATATTGGTGAAAAGATTCTGAGATTCTATTACACTCCCTTTGTACACTGGCCTGAGACAATGATGACGTATGAGGTGACTCAGAAGGTATTGTTCTCCTGTGATGGTTTTGGTGGTTATGGAGCACTGAGGGGAACTTTATTCGATGACGAATGTAAAGATAAGGATTTTTACATAAAGGAAATGCTTAGATACTATGCTAATATAGTTGCCACCTTCAGCACACCAGTCCTCAAAGCCATAGAGAAGTTGTCCAGTGTGCCTGTACAGGTCATTGCGCCATCACACGGTTTAATCTGGCGAGAGAATCCAAAGATGGTTGTAGATTTTTATAGAACCTGGGCACAGTACGCGTCTTCTAAGGCTGAAAAAGCGGTGACTCTACTCTATGGTTCAATGTACGGAAACACAGAAAGAATGATGAGTTCTTTACTCAATGGACTTTCCAAAACAGGTATACCTGTTGATGTGTTTAACGTTACTCAAACGCATGTGAGTTACATACTTGCATCACTCTGGAAGAATAGAGGGGTGATAATTGGAGCACCAACATATGAAGGATCTCTATTCCCGCCTATGGCAGATGTACTCCATATGGCGAATGTTAAACACATAAAGTTCAAGACAGCAGCAGTCTTTGGGAGTTACGGTTGGAGCGGTGGTGCATCTAAAAAAATAATTGAGATGGTTGAACCACTCAAATGGCAGATTGTGGATACTGTTGATATCAATGGTGCTCCTACCAATGAAGATCTGCAGAAAATCGAAGAGCTCGGCTATCGTTTCGCAAAAGAGATTATAGAACAGCCATGATAAACCTTGACCAAGTAAAGCAAAGCCTGCAACAAAATGATTTGGAAATAGAATCTGAAAAGATTATACAAAATGGTATCCAGCTTCGCATAAAGAACTGTGGCTGTTTGAGAATCTACTGGCGCAAAGATGGCCGAATGACAATCGATCTTTCACAAATCAAGCCTTCTTGTTTGCCACAACTGAACGGTATCCTAACCAGAGTAGATCCAGAGAAAATAAATTTATCGGCGGAGAATGATCTTGAGATCCAAAGAAGGATCCTCGATCATCTCCCAGATGATCCCAAGGTGATTTTACCCGCCATTGGTTCAGACGAGGCGGGAAAAGGCGATCTCTTTGGACCTCTTGTAGTAGCTGCCGTCTACGTTGGTAAGACTGAGTACGACCAT
Source organism: uncultured Pseudothermotoga sp. (assembly GCA_937995655.1). Taxonomy (GTDB): domain Bacteria; phylum Thermotogota; class Thermotogae; order Thermotogales; family DSM-5069; genus Pseudothermotoga_B. The sequence continues at coordinate 373,415 of CALKJI010000005.1, forward strand.
CTAGGCAAATACCAACTGAAGGATGGTAAATTGTTGAGTGCAAAAAGAGTTTTGTGTTTATCAGATCAAATAAAGTCATTGTGCGAATACTCATTGGCGGTTGTTGAGCCAAAGGATTTCACGGGCGTTCAAAACATGAACAGACTTTTAGAGGATCTTCATGCCCGTTGCATAAATGAAGTTCTTGGAAGAAAAGAATCACTCATTGCAATCTATGACGATTTTGGGGCAAAGAATTTGAAGGAGAGACTGAAAAATCATAGGGATCTGACTGTTCTTGGTTTCAAGAAGGCAGAAAGAAATTTAGCGGTGGCAGCTGCTTCGATTGTCGCAAGGGGTGAATTTTTATCCTGGATTGATAGAGCTTCAAGTCACTATGGTAAAAGAATACCACTTGGAGCAGGACAAAAAGCAATTGAGTTTGCCAAGGGTTTCTTGAAGGATTATGGGTTAAAAGAACTGGGAAAAATTGCTAAAATGAGTTTTTCATCCTTGCAGGATCTGATCTCTATGAAATCTGATTGACATCTTCTTTGTTCCTTTGTCTGAAGAATTTACATTCATTTGTGAAGGGACATCGATTGCACAGTGGTGCATGTGGCCGGCAAAGGTTCTTCCCGAACTCAACCATAGAACCATTGAGTAATCCCCAAAGCTCGCTGGGGATCAGTTTACTCAACTCTGTTTCTGTTTCTTCCGGCTGCTTTGTCTTGACAAAACCTATTCTGTTGGATATTCTGTGTACGTGTGTATCAACTGCCAAAGCAGGTTTACCAAAACCGTGATATAGAACTATATTCGCTGTTTTGCGGCCAACCCCTGGAAGTTTCAGAAGTTCCTCAAGGTCTGACGGAACCTTCCCCTGGTATTGTTCTACGATTATTCTAGACACCTTTACTATTCTTTCGGCCTTTTGTTTGTACATGCCAGAGGGCTTGATTAATTCATAAAGTTGATTGGGTATGAGTTTTGCGATAGTCCAAGGGTCTGAATATATAGAGAATAATCTTTGGCAGGCGACTTCAGTGTTTTCATCACGTGTTCTTTGGCTCAAAATAGTGCATATCAGTATTCTAAATGGATCATCGGTGGACCTTTTGCGAGGAAAGAGTTCTATTATTTTTTTTGCTATCTGTATTACTATACTCCGATCCGTTTTGCATACCTCCTTTGATTATTGTACAATGATAAAGGGAGGTGCAAAGATTGTCCAGACTATACCGATTCTTTGATAAGATCGAGCAACTTGGTGTGGACATGGCAATAATCTATAATGTGGAATCTTCTTCAAGACCTTCGACTTATTATCTATCTGGTTTCACGGGTTCCTTCAGTGTCTTGGTATTGAACAGGGACAAACAGTTCATAATCACTGACTCAAGATATTTTGAGCAAGCTAAACAACAAACAAAATTCCAGTTAATCGAGTACAGGAATGGTGACTTATTTAATAGTATAAAAGCTGTAGTTGAAGAATTCAAACCCAAAACGATAGGTCTTGAGTTTCAAAGGATCAGTCACAACGTCTTTCTAAAGATTAACGAAAAGATCAAAGCAGATTTCCTACCGTTAGACTCAGTGATAGAATCGATGAGATCAGTTAAAGAACCCGAGGAAATAGAAAATATTAAAAGGGCAATTTCCATTAGTGAGAAAGCTTTCTTGAAGACAATTGAATTCATAAAGGAGGGTGTAACTGAACGAGAGGTTGCCGCAGAATTTGAGTACAACATGAAGAAATTGGGGGCTGATGGAATAGCCTTTGAAACGATAGTGATCAGTGGTCCAAGAACATCTTTACCACACGGTAGGCCGTCGAGTAAAAGGATCAATCGTGGTGAGCCAATCACCTTTGATTTTGGAGCCGTTGTGAATGGCTATTGTGCAGATATAACACGCACGGTTTTCTTTGGCAAACCAGATGATGAATTCAAGAAAATTTATGATACCGTTTACGAAGCCCAGACCATAGCTTTGAATGGTGGAAGTGCAAATATGAAGGGTAAAGATGTTGATGCGCTTGCAAGGTCCCATATTCATCAAAAAGGTTATGGGCAGTACTTTGGCCATGGTTTGGGCCATGGAATAGGACTTGAAGTTCATGAATCACCAAGGGTGAATTCAAGCAATGTAGAGTTATTACCTGAATCGGCTGTGGTTACAATAGAACCTGGGATTTATGTGGAAGGTAAATATGGGGTTAGAATAGAAGAAGATGTTTTGGTTAAGAAAGATTTCTTTGAGAGATTGACAACTTTGCCAAGAGAAATGATGACTATTTAGTTCGGAGGTGGAAATGTGATAGAAGTTGGTGATTTGAAAAAAGGTATGGTCATAATGGTTGATTCAGAACCATACCGTGTAATTGATGTGAACAAACATCACATGGCAATGGGAAGAGGCATCATCAGAACGAGACTGAAAAGTGTCAAGACAGGTTTAGTTAAGGAACTTAACTTCAGCAGTGGGGAACGTGTTGCTGAGGCGGATCTAACCTTCAAAACGGCACAATATCTTTATAACGACGGCGATCGTTTCCATTTCATGAGCTTAGACGATTACGAACAATACGAACTTACAGAAGATGAAATTCAAGATGCAAAATGGTATTTAATTGAAAATCTTGAAGTCAGTATCATGTTTTTAGAGGACAAACCTATAGGCATACAGCTACCGAATGTTGTGACGTTAAGAATCGTTCAAACAGAGCCAACTTTTAAAGGTGATACAGTATCTGGAGGAGGTAAACCAGCCACACTCGAAACAGGCTTGAAGATTACTGTACCTTTTTTTGTTGAAAACGGTGAACTCGTGAAGGTGGATACCAGGACAGGTGAATATGTTGAACGTGCTTAGGAGGTGAAGAGATGGAAACAAAGGGAATGGGCAGTATTGATATTTCTGATAATGCCATAAAAGAGATTGCACTAAGAAGTGTTTTTTCTGTGCTTGAAATAACAGACGAAAGAAAACAAAAGAGAATCAGGAAATCTCTCGAGATTGACCGTTCTCCCGAAGACAACGTGACTGTTAATTTGAAAATAGGAGTACCGTTCGGCAAATCTCTAGTTGAACTTGGTCAAAAGATCATGGAAAGAGTAAAGATGGATATTGAAAGAATGACCGAGCTTCAAGTACTTGCAGTCAATGTGACTATTGAAGATATTGAAGAAGGGGAAGAACAGAAAACTGAAGAAAAGGAGTGATGAAACTCTGTGACTCGTCGCAGCAAGATGCGAGATAGCGTTTTCAAGGTGATCTTTCAGAATGAATTCCGGAATGAGTCGATGGAAATCCTTGTAAAAGAAATTATGGAGCATGAAAAGGAAAATTCTGTCAAAAACGATATCATTAGATATGTGCAGGGAATCTACAATAATCTATCGCAGATCGATGAGAAGATATCAATGTGTCTTGAAAATTGGCATCTTGAAAGATTGTCCTCTGTAGATAGGTGTGTTTTGCGTCTGGGGACCTACGAGCTTCTGTTTGAACAAGATGTGCCAATAGAAGTTACTTTGGATGAAGCTGTAGAGTTGGCAAAAAAATATGGAACGGAGAACAGTGGCAGATTTGTGAATGGCGTACTCGATAAAATAGCAAAATCTTTTGCGCCGGAACCAAAATATTACATCTAGTAAGAGGAGGTAGGGGGATGATTAATGATTTGGAAATAGCAAGGACGGCAAATTTGAAACCTATTTCAGATATAGCAATGAGCCTATCGATACCGAAAGAAATTTTTAGAAATTACGGTAACTACATTGCCAAGGTATCCCATAAGTTTGTGAATTCACTGGATACGAAGAGAGGCAAGTTGATAATAGTAACAGCCATGACGCCAACTCCTGCCGGTGAGGGTAAGACCACGACAAGCATTGGTCTATCCATGGCTTTGAACAAGCTTGGTTACAAATCCTTCGTCACCCTCAGAGAACCTTCGTTGGGACCCGTTTTTGGTGTGAAGGGTGGTGCGGCAGGTGGTGGGTATTCACAGGTACTGCCGATGGAAGACATAAATCTACATTTCACAGGAGATATACATGCTGTCTCGGCGGCGCATAATTTGATTTCTGCTATGATAGATGCTCATATACGTTTTGGTAATGAACTCGATTTTGATTTGACTCGCATAACTTGGCCAAGGACTATGGATATGAACGACAGGGCTTTGAGAGACATCGTCGTTGGACTCGGAGGGCACGCGAATGGTTATCCCAGACAAGATCAGTTTGTCATTACAGCAGCTTCGGAGATCATGGCTGTGCTGTGCTTGTCAAAGGATCTAAACGATCTTAAGAAACGATTGGGGAACATCGTTATTGGATGGTCAAGAACTGGTAAACCAATCACTGTTCAGCAGTTGGGTGCCAGTGGTGCCGCTACTGTTATTCTCAAAGATGCTATCGATCCAAACTTAGTGCAAACGATTGAAAATACCCCCGCATTGGTCCATGGGGGACCATTTGCGAATATTGCTCACGGCACAAATTCTATAATTGCAACAAAGATGGCACTTGGTTTGTCGGATTATGTTGTTACTGAAACAGGATTCGGTTCGGATCTGGGTGCAGAAAAATTCTTCGATTTTGTTGCACCACTTGCTGAGCTTAGGCCCGCAGCAGTTGTCATCGTTGCAACAATCAGGGCCATAAAATACCATGGTGGCGTCTCTGTAAAAGATCTTGGCACTGAGAATTTAAAAGCCCTTGCTGAAGGTATTGAAAATTTGAGGGCTCATATAGAAAACGTCAAAAAATTCAATGTTCCTATTGTAGTAGCTCTCAACAGATTTGGCACAGACACCGAGAAGGAAATAGATTATGTGATGAATTACGTAGAAAGGCTTGGGGTGAAAGCTTCGTTGAATGAGGCTTTTGCAAAGGGAAGTGAAGGGGCCACAGATTTGGCGAAGAAGGTTGTTGATATCGCAGATGAATCAAGATTCAAGTCTATCTATAGCTGGGAGTTGCCAATTGAGAAGAAAATAGAAATCCTTGCCAGGGAAATCTACCGCGCAAAGGAAGTCGTTTATACCAAAGAAGCTTTAGACTCTCTTAGAAAGTTATCAAAGGAAGGTTTTTCGATTCTGCCTGTGATAGTTGCGAAGACTCAGTATTCGCTGTCAGATGATCCATCAAAGCTTGGTTCACCTAGTGACTATCCCTTCACAGTTAGAGATTTGAAGTTATCAGCAGGGGCAGGTTTTGTTGTGGCAGTATGCGGCGAAATCATGTTGATGCCTGGACTTGGCAAAAAGCCGAACGCTGTCAACATAGATATCGATGAAAAAGGGAACATCGTAGGTCTATTTTAGGAGATGGTCCCATGCTGATAGATTGCAAAAAAATAGCCCAGATGATAGATGCCCAGAGTTTATCACTGTTGCAGAAATCGTCAGTAAGACCAAAACTTGTGAGTCTAGCTGTAAAACCAGACCAAAGTACAGTTTCCTATTTGAAGAGTCAGCAAAAAAAGGCGCAATCTCTTGGCATCGACTATGAGATGATCAATGTTGAAGACGCTCTTTCACTTGAGGAGTCTTTACAGAAAGCCTCGAAGGATGAATCTGTCCACGGTCTTTTTGTATCGCATCCCTTGCCTCCAGAGATTGACGAGATGAAGATAGCCAATTTGATAGAAGCTGACAAAGATGTTGAGGGAAGGAATCCACTGAACTTGGGACGTCTTGTTTATGGTATCGAAGATTTCGCACCTTGCACGGCAGCAGCAATTGTAAGAATTCTCACCTCCGTTACGGATTTAACAGGTAAGAATGTAGTTGTGATTGGAAGGAGCACTACAGTTGGATTACCTGTCTCTATAATGCTTTTGAGGCGTGATAGAAGCGCCACCGTTACAGTATGCCATAGTAGAACAACCAATATCCCTGAGATGACTAGAAAAGCAGATGTGACAATCGTTGCCGTTGGCAAGGCTGGATTTCTAACATCAGAAATGGTTCGCGATGGGTCCATTGTAATAGATGTTGGGATAAATGTAGTTGATGGAAAAGTACTTGGTGATGCAGACAAGTCAATTCAAGAAAAAGCACAGGTTACACCTGTCCCCGGCGGAGTGGGAGTTGTGACAACCTCTATTCTGATGAATAGAGTCGTGAGAAATGCTGTGAGAGGTGGTATGAATTGAGAATATTGAGCGGTGTCAGGCCAACGGGAAAACCACACATAGGTAACTACATAGGTGCGCTAAAGAATTGGAAAAAACTTCAAGATGAAGGGCACGAGTGTTTCTATTTTGTGGCCGATTGGCATGCACTTACTACTTCTTACGATGAGACAGAGGGATTGAGGTCCTATACAAGAGAAGTCATGAGATCTTTTCTTGCCTGTGGACTGAATCCAGAGGAATCTACACTTTTTGTTCAGTCAGCAATAAAAGAACATTCGGAACTGGCGATCTTATTCTCTATGATAGTTCCAATCTCATGGCTCGAAAGAGTACCAACGTATAAAGAGATTAAGCAACAACTCGCTGAGAAAGATCTTTCAAATGCCGGTTTCTTACTCTATCCTGTACTACAAGCTGCCGATATATTGATATATTTAGCCGAAGGAGTACCAGTTGGAGAAGATCAAGTTTATCATGTTGAGCTCACAAGGGAAATTGCAAGAAGATTTAATTTTCTTTATGGTGAAACCTTTCCAGAACCTCAATCTCTATTGTCAATAGTGCCAAAGTTACCTGGTACCGATGGCAGGAAGATGAGCAAGAGTTACGGTAACATTGTATCACTTGAAAACAGTTATAGCGAGCTGGAGAAAGCTATTCTTCCCATGATGACCGATCCGGCCCGTAAGAGAAGGACAGATCCGGGAGATCCGCAGAAATGTCCCGTTTGGGATTATCACAAAGCCTTTGGAATAAATTCGCAAGAGAGTGACTGGGTTATTGAAGGTTGCACCAAGGCTAAAATTGGTTGCATAGACTGCAAAAAGTTGCTTTTGAAAAACATGAAAAGGGAACTTGAGCCAATCTGGGAAAACTACATAAAGATTGATTCAGACCCGCACTATGTTGATGATGTTGTAACCAAAGGTAACCAAAAAGCAAGGTCAGTAGCACAAAGAACCATGGAGATAGTCAGAGAAAGAATGAATTTACTCTTCTGAGGTGATTTCTTGGAATTAGTATTTCGGCTTCAGGAATTTGAAGGTCCATTAGATCTGTTGCTATATCTTGTTAAGAAGCGTAGAATAAACGTGCGCCAAGTCTCTGTATCCCAGCTGGCTGATGAATTTGTTGCTTATGTTGAGCAAATGAAGAAATTGGACTTGAATGTCACTTGTGACTTTATTTCCATGGCAACTCAATTGATGGAAATGAAATCCAAATACATTCTACCATCTCTGAGTGAAAAAGAAGCAAAGCAATTGGCTCAACAAGAAGAAGAACTGTTTAGAAGGATTGAAATGTACCAAAAGATAAGAGAACTGAGCGAGCAAGTCAAAGAGAGAATCAAGGACGTAGGAAACAGACAAATGGTGAAGTTACCATTATTGCCGCAGATCGAACAAGAAAAGTTAAGCAGGATACTTCAAGCTGCATTACAGGAAATCAATATTCGCAAGGTTGTTTACAAGATAAAGAGACAAGCTATGACAGTCGAACAAGCCATGAACAAAGTGCTCGATGTACTTTCTGAAGATGGTGACTTCACACTGTACGACATTCTCAGAATAGGTGAAAACCGCTATCAAGTGATAATCTATCTTCTAGCGGTTCTTGAATTAGTCTTTTTCAAAAAAGTCCTCCTTCTCGAAATCGACGAAAATCTTATTTTGAGGAGGAATGATCTTGAAGCTTAAAGCCATGATCGAGGCTTTGATCTTTGCTGCCCGTGGGATGACTTTGGAGAGGCTTGCGAAAGTGACTGAAAGTGACTTAGGGACTGTCACAAAGGTTGTTGAAGAACTTGAGAAAGAATATAACAGCGAAGATCACGGTGTAGAATTGAAAAAAGTTGGTGATGTTTATCGTTTCTATACCAAACCTGAGTATTCACAGATAGTCGGCAAAGTGACAAGAACATTTTATACAAAACTTTCCTCAAGCCAAATGGAAATAATCGCAGCGATACTCCTTAACGGTCCTTCCACGATGCAGATGCTCAACGAACTGCGAGGAAAAGATTCCAGTGCTATAGTAAGATCACTCCACAAATCAGGTGTTTTGGTTAGGAAGAAGCAATCACACACTTATGTTTACCATCTGAACGAAAGTTTCAAGGATTTTCTCATGATAGAAGGAGTGCTCGATCAAATGACCGAGCACCCGGAGTCTGCTAAACCTTCGTCTTTGATTTCTGAATCTTGATGAATCTACACACATTGTGCGGGCAGGAAGAAGCATTTATATGTTCGACAAAATCTTTCTCAAAGTTTTCGACAATTGACAGCAAAGGAACATTGATGCTCTGTCCCAGTCCACACAAAGATGCTTCTTGCGTAACGTAGGCTATCTGTTTCAGTGTGTCCAGATCCTCCAATTTTCCTTGACCCCTGCTCATCCTTTCAAGAATTTGGACTGCAAGCCTCGTACCTTCTCGACAAGGAGTGCATTTACCGCATGATTCATGAGCGAAGAACTGCATCGTATTGAGAGCAACATCAACAGGACAGATGTCATCGGACATAGCCAATATAACCCCAGATCCGATGGAAACTCCATAGTTCTTGAATGAATCATAATCTAGAGGTACGTCGAGTTTATCAGTCCCAATGAAGGTACCTGCCGTTCCACCGGTTTGGATCATGTATAGATCCTTACCCCCAACAAGACCTCCACCAAATCTATAGATTAGATCACGAACGGTGGTACCCATAGGTACTTCGACAATGCCTCGCCGCACAACGTTACCAACGAGTGAATAAACCTTTGTCCCAGGTGAACCAGCTGTTCCAAACGACTTGAACCAATCTGGACCCTTGAGAATGATTGGTGGGACATTGGCAAAGGTTTCCACGTTGTTTATCACCGTTGGCTTACCAAACAACCCATTTGTGGGAGGATATGGTGGCTTTAGTCTCGGTCTTCCAGATTTTCCTTCGATAGATTCAAGCAATGCGGTCTCTTCACCACATATATAAGCACCCGCACCAAGTCTGACAGTCAAATCGAAGTTGAAACCACTACCCATGATGTCTTTACCCAAAAAGCCATATTCGTAAGCATCTTTTATCGCCTTTTGAATGTTCTCCACCGAACCGTAGTATTCTCCTCTTATATATATGTATCCCTTAGTTGCACCAACGGCATAACCACAGATAATCATTGCTTCAATAACAGAGTGTGGATCTCCTTCCATTATTAACCTGTCTTTGAAGGTACCAGGTTCGCCTTCGTCTGCGTTACAAACCACATATTTCTGATCGGCTTGTACTTTGGCTGTGAATTCCCATTTCAGACCGGTTGGAAAGCCTGCACCACCGCGGCCGCGAAGACCAGAAGCTTTGACATATTCAAGAACCTGTTGCGGCTTCATTTGAGACAAAACTTTGTTGAGTGCGAAATAGCCATCTCGTGCGATGTATTCATCTATATTTCTTGGGTCGATGCTACCAACATTTCTCAGAACGATTCTTGTTTCCGTGATGATCTTTTCTTTTTCTACCACGAGTTTGAGTTTATCCTTCGGTATCTCCAGCGAAAGAACTGGTCTTCCTTTCAACAGGTGTTCCGTTACGATCTTTTCGATGTCTGCTACCGAACGGACTGAATAGTATATGTCATCTGGGAAAACTGCCATCATAACACCCTGTGTGTACACGCCCATGGTACCTGTTTCTAAGATATCAACTGTATCTTGAAGATTGTATTTTCCGATAAGTTCTTTCAGATAATTTACAAAATGCTTTGCACCGAGCAACACACTGTTAGAATCGACTGATACAATAACTAGCATGGGTTTCATCTTTCATCGCCTCCTTTGCGGAGGTTCTCTATCAGTTCTTTTACCTTTCTCGGCGTGAGATCACCATAGTATTGATCATTTATCATTATTACAGGAGATACACCACACAAACCAAGACAGCTCGTTGTCTCAAGTGTGAAGAGACCGTCTTTAGTAGTTTCGCCAAAGTTCACACCGAGGCTTTCTTGCAAAATTTGAACTATCTCTCTGCCACCCGTTACATGGCAAGGCAGGTTCACACAAACTCGTATTACATATTTGCCTCTTGGTTTAATCGAAAACATTGTGTAAAAAGTCAAGACTTCGTAAACCTTTGATTTTGGTACACCAAGTTCTTCAGCAACTATTTCGGCAGCCTCTACGGGCACATAATTTCCAAAATAATCTTGAATTTTATGAAGTGTATTGATCAATATATCTTTCTCTTCAAGGGACTCTAATTTTGCTTTTTCAACAAGTGCACTCACCTTCTCGCGATCGACCACAACCAACTCCCCCTTCTCACGGTGATACTTTGCTGATCGCACCGAATCTGCACACTTCAATACAGCTACCACACCTTATACAAACTTCATTATCAATCTGGTGCACTTTCCTCACCTCACCAGAGATCGCATTAACAGGACAGACTCTGGCACATGCTGTACATCCCACACATTTTGAAGAATCTATGACGTACCTGATCAGCTGTTTACACTTAAGTGATGGACAGCGTTTTTCTTTTACGTGCGCTTCATATTCATTGTGATAATACCTCAGCGTACTCAAGACAGGATTAGGGGCCGTTTGACCCAGCCCGCACAGAGATGTGTCCTTGATAACCGTTGCCAGGTTTTCAAGTTCTTGGAGGTCCTCTTCGGCTCCCTCCCCAGCAGTTATTTTGTCGAGAATCTTCAACATTTGTTTTGTTCCTTCTCTGCAAGGTGTACATTTTCCGCAAGATTCATCCACTGTAAACTCCAAGAAAAATCTTGCAACATCCACCATGCAATCATCTTCGTCCATCACTATCATTCCGCCAGATCCCATAATTGCACCGAGTTTCTGGAGTGATTCATAATCTACCGGCGTATCGAAGTACTCGGACGGTATGCAACCTCCACTGGGACCACCTGTTTGCACAGCTTTGATTTTTTTGCCTGTAGAAGATCCTCCACCGATCTCATAGAGGAGTTCCTTTAAGGTTATACCCATTGGAACTTCCACCAAGCCAGTGTTGGTGATTTTTCCAGCAAGGGCGAAGACTTTCGTGCCTGGGGATTTCTCTGTACCTATACTTCTGAACCAATCGGCTCCCTTAGTTATGATAGGTGGAATGCAAGCTAAGGTTTCGACGTTGTTTATGACTGTTGGGCGACCCCATACACCACTCTGTGCTGGATAAGGAGGTTTGACCCTTGGTTGACCGCGTTTTCCTTCAATCGAAGCAATCAGGGCCGTTTCTTCACCACATACGAATGCACCAGCACCGATTCTTATTTCGATATGGAAACTAAAATCGCTGCCCATGATCTTTTCTCCAAGAAAACCATATTCTTTTGCCTGCGAAATTGCAATGTTGAGTCTTTCAATAGCCAGTGGATACTCTGCTCTCACGTATATGTATCCCTGATTTGCACCTATAGCAAATCCACCAATGGCCATTGCTTCGAGTATTGTATGGGGATCACCTTCGAGAACGGAACGATCCATGAAAGCTCCGGGGTCACCCTCGTCAGCATTACATACAATGTACTTCTTATCACCTTGTGATTTTCTGGTTAACTCCCATTTCAGCCCCGTTGGAAAACCAGCCCCACCTCTACCACGAAGACCACTTTTTTTGACCTCTTCGATCACCTGTTCGGGGCTCATTTGCTTCAAAACTTTTGCCAAAGCAAAATAACCATCCCTCGCTATGTATTCTTCAATATTCAATGGATCTATGTACCCAACATTTCGTGTAGCTATCTTCACTTGCCTTGCAAAAAATGGCAATTTTTCGACAGCTTCAGGAACTGCTTCACCGGTTGGCATTTTGTAAAGGTATTCTTTTACTATCCTTCCTTTGAGTATGTGTTCTTCGACAATCTTTTTTGCAGCTTGAGGTGTTAGTTTTTGGTAAAAAACTCCTTCCGGATAGATGACCATCAAGGGCCCCAAGCTACATGCTCCCATACAACCAGTTTCCACGACTCTTACAACGTCGCCCAATGCGTATTTCTCTATCTCTTTTTCAAGTGCCTGCTTCACACTCTCTTCACCGGCAGAGATACAGGCACCTCCTGCACAAATCAAAATTGTAGTCGCTGCCAATGGCACTCAGATCACCTCTTCTTAGATTTCTCCTTTTCGAACTAACAAGTCTGTGACAACTTGGCTGGACATTATATGTAACTTCACTATTCTCTTTGCGTTTTCAGGAGTGACATGGCCATAAACAACTGGTTCCTGACCCTCCAATCTTACCTCGACCGTTGGTTCAACTTCACACAAACCCATGCAACCTGACTGCACCACTGAAACATCGTTGATATTGTTTTCATTCAACGCCTCAACGATAGCCTTCAGAGTATCTTTAGCACCAGCCGCTATGCCACAAGTTCCCATTGCAACTGTGATCTTTCCCCTTTTATCTGTCTCCCTCAGTTGCAGGTCTCTCAAAGCCTTCTCTTTGATTTTCATCAGATCTTCCAGCGACTTTATCTTACTCATTGAACCTTCACCTCCTTGTATTTATCAATGATTCTGGGTACCATATCTGGTTTCACCCTACCATAAAAATCCTTTTCACCTACGAGGACCACCGGTGCCATACTGCAAGCACCAAGACATCTAACAGCGTGGATTGAGAACTGTCCATCTTTGGTTGGTTCTTCTGGTTTTGTACCAAGTTCCTCTAAGAACCTCTCGAGAACTCTATCTCCACCCTTGACGTAACAGGCTGTACCGAGGCACACTTTGATTTGGACCTTGCCCTTGGGTTTGGTGGAAAAGAAGTTGTAGAAGGTGACAACTCCATAAACTTGTGAAACTGGTATACCGAGAGCTTCAGCAATATGTTGTTGTACTTCTGACGACAGGTACCCAAAGAGCTCTTGAGCCTTTTGCAGGACAGATATGAGCTTATCGGGCTCCGCACCAATGGAATCGATGTACTGGTCTAATTCCTTGAACAGACGTTCACCTGTTGTGCATAGATCCGGCAATTGTTCCACCTCCTGTTAATAAATTCACAATCTTCAGATCGATTATACCATTTTCAGTTGAAAAAACTATATGCGATGATAAAGTAAGAATAGAGGGAGAAGGATGACGATGCTTGTCAAAGTGGACCCACTCAAACCAGTTGAGGATATTCTTCGTAAGGTTGCCGATCTGATAAAAGAAGGCGGTGTAGTTGCATTTCCTACAGAAACAGTCTATGGTCTTGGTGCAGATTGTTTCAATATCTCGGCTGTGTTGAAGATCTTTCAAATAAAGAGAAGACCTGCTGATAATCCATTGATCGTCCATATATACGACATAAAACAACTACAAGATCTCATAGATCAGGATTATGAAAAGGCTTGTGCAATTATGGATGTCTTCTGGCCTGGTCCTGTGACCCTTATATTCAGAAAAAAATCTTATGTCCCCAAAGAAGTAACAGGAGGGCTTGAGACCGTAGCAGTGAGGATGCCAAGTCATCCAGTTGCACAGAAATTCTTGAGGCTGAGTGGTACTCCAATAGCTGCTCCAAGTGCAAATTTGTCGGGTAAACCGAGCCCAACGAGGGCTGAGCATGTAATAGAGGACCTTTATGGTTTGGTAGATGCGATCATCGATGGAGGAGAGACACCATTAGGTATAGAATCAACCATAATAGATTTTTCCAGGGAAAGACCCATCTTGTTACGCCCCGGTCCTGCTACGATAGAAGAAATCCAAAAAGTCATACAAAACTTGGAGATTCCGGAGTTCTTGTTGAAGAAAACAAATGAACCCACCAGACCACTTTCGCCTGGGATGAGTTATAGACATTATGCGCCAGAGAAGCCTTTGATACTTGTAATCGACTACAACAAGCTTGACGAGGTACTCTTAAGATACCCAGATGCACCAGTGATTTGTGCACAAGAGTTGGTTTCAAAGTTTTATGGTAGAAGGACGGTTGTGCTAGGGACCTTGAGAGAGCCTTTCACAATTGCTCAAAATCTTTTTCACGTACTCAGAACAGTAGATTCAATTACAGCGAGCGCAGCAATCGTTGTTGGTTTTGAGTCAAAGGGAATACTGTTTTCCGTAATGAACCGTTTGAGAAAGGCTGCATCTGAGATTGTTGAATAATTGTAACTTCGTGGTGCAAGGTTTTTTAAAGATTCCTGTTAACACAAATGACGATCAGCGCGTAAAATATCAATGTAAGACTACTTTGAGGAGGTGAGTTGCCTTGGAAAGTACCAGTAGTTCCTTTAGCCTGCCGCCATAAATACTCGAGGAGGTGATCTAATGAAAGTGAAGGTTCAAGTTGATATCAAGAGATTCATTGAGAATGGAGATTTCAGAACGTTAAAAACGATATTAACACAACAAGAGCCTGCCGAGATACTTGAGATGATAGAAGAACTTCCACCAGATGAGAAAATAATAGTATTCCGCCTTCTTCCTAAGGACCAAGCTGCCCTGGTCTTCAGTGAGCTCGAGACTGATGATCAAATAGCCCTGATCGAGTTATTCAAAGAAGAGAGATTAAGAGAAATCATATCTTCCATGGACCCAGACGATAGAGCTGAGCTCTTAGAAGAGATGCCAGCGAATGTTGTAAACAAATTACTTTCCTATCTAACTCCAGAAGAAAGAAAGGTCACTTTGTCTTTGCTCAACTATCCTGAGAACTCTGCAGGTCGTTTGACAACCCCCAGATGCCTCGAATTACAGCCCGATATGACTGTTAGTGAGGCTTTAGAGAAGATCAGGAAGGAGGGTAAGGACAAAGAGACGGTTCATTTAATGCCTGTGATAGATAAGTCGAGAAAATTGCTCGGTACCTTAGAATTGCAGGATCTGATCTTCGCGGAACCAACGGCCTTAGTTGAACAGATAATGAATTCAGAACCTGTCTTTGTGCATGCTACTACAGATCAAGAAGAAGTTGCTCAAATAATGAGAAAATACGATCTCTTTGTCGTGCCTGTTGTAGATAGTGAACAAAGATTGATAGGCATTATTACGATAGACGATATCGTGGATGTGATAGACGAGGAAGCTACAGAAGATATTCAGAAAATGAGTTCCATAGTTACAACCGAAGAACCATATCTTCATGTGAGTGGATGGAAATTGATTTTTAGAAGACTACCATGGCTCGTAGCACTGCTTTTGATTGAAAGTGTCAACGGAAGTGTCATAGCAAAGTTCGAACATTTCCTTGCATCGTTACCAATTGTCGCTGCTTTTATGCCAACTATGATGGATACGGGAGGAAACATTGGTTCACAAATCTCGGCACTCGTTATTAGGGGTATGGCACTTGGAGAAATAAAACCACGAGATTGGTGGAAAATTATTCTGCGTGAAGTATTAATTGGCTCAGTTCTTGGGATCTTACTTGGTGTAACTTTATTTTTCAGATCCATGATGATCAGTTCATCTATCAAGGTTGGATTGGCTGTTTCTCTAGCTTTAATGGTTGTTGTGATTTTTGCCAATGCTTTGGGTGCTTTCTTACCATTTCTTGCACGATTGATACACATTGACCCAGCAGTTATGGCTGGTCCGTTGTTGACAACTATAGTTGATGTGACAGGGATTATCATGTATTTCATGATAGTTCATATGATGCTTGGATGATTTTGACTTTTTTCGTTCAAGGGCGTATAATCTTTTAAGCCCGAAAGGGGTTATTTCGTTTTTGTAGGGAGGAGTTGCATCATGAAAGGTACTGTCAAGTGGTTTGACCCCAAGAAGGGGTATGGTTTCATCACAAAAAAGGAGGGTGGAGATGTTTTTGTCCACTGGTCAGCTTTAGAAATGGACGGCTTCAAGACCCTCAAGGAAGGTCAGGAGGTTGAATTTGAGATTCAAGACGGTCCAAAGGGACCTCAGGCAGCCCATGTGAAGGTTGTTAGTTAATGTTAAACCTGACCATAATTAAAGCCCCGCATGTTAGCGGGGCTTTTTATCTTCAAAATTGAGCTTCAGAACTTTATTGACAAATTTACTCCCACGGGTACTGCCGTACAATTATTAGAACCATAGGTTCTCATTTCAATGCCTGCGCCTGCTCCTAAAGCAAAATCACCCACATCAAAAGTGTAAAGAAGCCCTATTCCAACCACATATCCCAAGCTGGTGAAATTCATCAAACCAGGTATTGACAAACCACCGTAACCTTTGATCGTTAATGATGAAAAATCACTGATTGGCAGATTGTACTTTGCTGCGACTAACAAGTCGAGTGCATATACAGTATTGACACCCAAGAATCCTGCAATTGTACTGGTGGCATTGCTGAGAAACCAAGCCAGTCCTACTCCCCCGCCGATCTCTACACCCTGGGACACCTCGTAAGTTACCAAGGCACCAAACGATAGGTAAGTAGCTGTAGATACCGTAGTAGGTGTTGCATTCAATATGAAGTTGTAAGATCCAAAAACATCAACGTTTACCTGTGCCAATGCAATCACAGAAACCAAGATTGCAAACAGGACTGCTAATCTTCTCATTCAAACTCCTCCTTTCAAAAATGATAATTCTGTCAAAAAGTATATCACAGTTCTTGGTGATTGTTGTAGTGATTTTTCATGTTTTCATTTTCCGGTAAGGATAGAATTTCTTCAACAACATTTACAGCTTGTTCATAGGACTTTGTTCTAACATCTCTGAGAAGTATTTCAATAAGTGCGTTTTTATCGCCGTGCATTATTGCATCAAGTGCCCATTCCATTCTAAGCATTCTTGGTAACAAATACATCTTTATAACTTTATCACTCAAGGGCGGATCAATTTTTTCCACGTGCCATCCGTTTCTGTCAACTGTTGCGGGAACCTCAACGACAACTCCGTTCGGTATTTGTGGTATATAACCTTCATTTGGAACATTTATAACGAATCTCTGAATGTTGTTGTTAACGATTGCGTCTATGAATGGTATGTGTTGTTCACCACTGAGAGCTGTGGGCGATGTGAAGATTTTTATTTCCTGTTTGAGTTCCTCTGGTACAGAACCTTTCGGTAATAGCTTCAGATAAGATTCCAAAGCAAGGAGTTTAATGGATTTGTTTGTTGATAGGTAGTTAATCGCATCGGTGATCATTTTGAGTCTCTCTTGATACCACTTCCATCCAATTTCTGAGTCTGCGCCTCCCCAAGGTTCTCCGTACCACTTCTTCTTTGTTTCAAGGTCATAGTTATACTTCCAAGAACCGTTTCTGGGGGTATCACCTATTGGTATCTGACCATAAAATTTATACATATCAATAGAAGCAGGGCTCAGCTGAAGATCGAAAGGTGTCCTGGGTTTCCAAGTACCTGAATTCTCGCCGATCCATTTTTCGACAAGTTCATAACCGTTTTTACCGTCATAAAGAAATCTGTTAAGCCATATGGCATGATTGAATCCTGCAACTTGCCAATCTACTTTCTTTATATCCAATCCGAGGGCTTCGACCATTTCATGAACCCCATAGTGTCCATGGCAGAACCCTACAACTTTGATTTTTGAACAACGTTTGATGAGATTAGTGCCTTCAAAAACAGGATTAGCTGTTTGCAAAAGCCATGCGTTTGGACAGAATACCTCCATTTTTCTTGCCACATCTACGAAAAACTTCAGTTGATTGAAGTTGCTCAGCGTGTAGTAATCTGAAACCATATTGAATTCCTGCGTATCTATCCCACGATAGTAGCCGTGTTTTTCACCGATTTGTCTTGCTCGCTCAAGATAACTGTGTCCGCCAACCATCGCCGTGTTTATGACAAAATCGGCATCCCTAAGAGATTCTTCCAGTGTAGTCGTTTTTTCAAAACGTAGATCTCCTCCAAGTTCTTTAACATACCTGGTTGCAAGATCATAGACGCCGTCCAGTCTGACTTTATCGATATCCATGAGCGATACTAAACTGCCTGCCAAGCCTTTTGTCTTACACAAGTCATTCACCAATCTCATTGAAAAGACGGCGCTGCCAGCTCCAATGATGCTGATTTTAACTGGTGCCATAACGTACCTCCTCCCATACATTATCGCAGTTGCAAAGTCCGAATTCTTAATGAATAGAATATTCTATATTTTAAATTCTATCACTTCAGTCATCGGATAACAAATGCAATCAACAGATCAAAGACTGAGTTGTACTTAGAAATCAGCTGTCTGATCTACCTGAAGAATTAATGAAGCCTTACACCATCCCATTTTTAGAGATCTATGTGCTACTCACAATCAAAACAAATCTTGTGTCTAGGAGAGATCTGTAAAGGTGTAGAATTCATTTGTTAGGGAGTGCTTGATATGGTAAGAACACAGCAAAAAAGACACCACAGGGGAGTCATACGTTCTTTACTCATTCTTGCTTTGACTCTGGTTATTTTGTTTACGGCTTTGCCTAGGCACCAAGAAACTAACAGTTTTATTCTAAGTCTTGCAATTTTGAACTTAATGGCGCGTATTGTGATGATGTGTATTCTTTTCAATTATTCTGATGTTCTCTTGAAAATAGGTGTATTTCTCTATACCTATGCACAAATATTCGGCACTGGATTCATAATTTTCTCCAACGCCATAGTCCATGTAACGGGGATGATACTTGAAATGGTTGGCATAGGAATGATTGCTTTGAGCTTGTTTTTGCTATTCAAGAACGTGTCAGGCGACCAGCTGTTCAGATTGGCCTTTTCAGATTCATTGACTGGATTGATGAACAGACAAGCATTTTTGAACCAAGCTCGAAGGATTATCAAAATTCTAGGTGAGCGAGACAAAACAGCAGCTGTTATATATATGGATCTGAACAAGTTCAAGTTCGTCAATGATCGTTATGGCCATCATACAGGAGACCGAGTACTCGAGACAGTTGGTAAGAGACTCAAGTCAGTAGTACGAAGAGGCGATCTGGTCGCAAGGTTTGGTGGTGATGAGTTTGTGTTCTTTCTGCCAGATTCAAAGGAAGAAACAGCGCAACAGGTTGTCAAAAGAATTATCGACAGAATTGCTTTACCAATTCTAATCAATGGTGTACAATTTTGCCTCGGAATGAGTGCCGGTATAGCGATTTTTCCGAGAGACGGTAAGACAATGGAAGAACTGGTCAAGAGTGCAGATAAAGCCATGTATGAAGCAAAGAGTTCACAGAATAATTATGTTTTTTCATCGCAAACTGAAGAAATTTGAGGTGATACGGTGTACGAACAGTTTAAAGAGCTTATAGTGCAATATGGCTTAAAGATTCTCAGATCTAACCATGTGAGTGGTACTTCCGGTAACATAAGTTTGCGCGTCTTGGACGATCTAATAGCAATTACGCCAAGTGGGATTGCCTATGACAGGCTCTCTGCTCAAGACATACCCATAATTGATCTTCATGGTCGTGTGATCGAGGGAGACTTAAAACCATCGGTGGAGTATCAACTTCATACATTGATATACAGAACCTTTGAAGATATCAACGCCGTTATTCACACTCATTCGATCTACTCAACAGTCCTATCTGTGCTTCACAAACCTTTACCTGCCATCTACGAAACATTGTTGATGATTGGCGATGTGATACCAGTTAGTGAATACGCAAACGCTGGCTCTTTGGAACTGGCAAAAAATGTTGTTGAATGCATGAAAAAGTCGAGAGCGGTTCTCATGGCAAACCATGGCCTAGTTTGTGCTGCAAAATCACTTGAACAAGCTTTTGATATGTGTGAAACCGTTGAAAGAGGTGCCCAAATCTATGTCATGGCCTTATCAACAGGTTTACCTGTTCATCAAATTGACCAAGAACACGCAAGAGAAGCTATAGATTTTCTCAGAAGAAACTATGGTCAGCAGCCGTGAGTACGGTTATTTTCTCTTGCTAGCCGCCAATATTAGTATTCCGAATATGATTACAAATATTCCAAAAACAGCCCTTACCAACGTCCATTGATACAAACTTATACCAAACAAGGCAACAGAGATTCCAAATAGAATGATTGAAGCAACGAAAACTCCTTTGTTTCGATTGACAAAATATGTTTGAATCATACCTATAGCGGGTGCCATGACAAAAACAGGCCAAAGATAAGCCATGTGTGAGAAACCTTTGACCGTACAAAAAAGCATGAGAATCCCTATGGTGGTGAGAATCCCTCCTGGTATGAATCTGCCTGCAGATCTGCCCAAGGCACCAAATTCAAATCCCACACCAAGTACGATCAGTATCGTTGACCAGACATAGTTAGCATTTAGATTGAATATCAAGACAAAACCGGTGATGATTAGAAAAATGGCAACTAAAACAGACCCTACACTGACCTTTCCCATTTGAACATACCCCCTACTGATGGTTGACCTCATTTTGAAGTTGAATAGCCTTGAGGAATGTCTCATGAATCGTCTTCATCAGAGCCCCTCTGATTCCTTCCCTTTCCATCCTGTATATTCCTTCTATCGTCGTTCCTGCGGGTGAAGTTACTATGTGCCTGAACTCACCAGGGTGGTTTCCGAGTTTGAGCAGGAGCTCTGCAGAGCCTACAATTGTTTCAAGAACCATGAGCCTTGAAGTTTCATAAGAAAGCCCCATTCTGATTCCGGCATCGATGAGTGCTTCTATAATAACAAAAATAAAGGCGGGTGCACTCCCACTAAGTGCGGTGACGGCAGCCAGTTTTTCTTCGTCCACCTCCATGACCTGTCCCAGAGATAATAGAATCTTACAACATCTTTTCCATGTATCTTCGTCTAACTCTTCCGAGCGTGCAGCACCGATTACACCCTTACCAATCTTTGCAGGGATATTTGGCATGATTCTTACAATCTTTCTACAACCTGTTTGTTCACTAATTTTTTGGATACTCACTGCTGTCATGGTACTTATCAAAGTCTTACCATCAGCCCGCATTATCTCTGAAAATAATCGGTCACTGTCTTGAGGTTTTACACATAAGAATATCGTCTCACACATGTTAACGACTTCTTTATTGGTCGCAGCTCGATAACCGTCTTTCACAAAAGGTTCGAGTTTCTTGAAAGATCTGTTGGCCAAAACGATTTCTTGCGGTCTAAACTCACCGCTTTCGACCAGTCTTTTTGCGATGATCGAACCAATATTTCCAATGCCTATTATCCCAATCATCATGATCTCCTCCGTCATGTTTTTTCATTCTTTTGGTTGATCATAGCATAAATTCCTATTTTCGAAGGTTACTTTCAAATTAGGGGATTTTGGTGATAAAATATACTAAGAGTTCGTAAGATTAACTGTAAGGAAATATTACCTTTAAGGAGGGATAACCATGAAAAAGGTCTTTGCGGTACTGTTATGCATTTCAATCGTGGCTTTTGCCTTGGCTGAGTGGAAACCTACCAAGTCTATCACGGTGATTGTACCTTGGTCAGCGGGCGGTTCAACAGACCAAGTAACCAGGATGATTACAAGTCAAATGGAGCCACTCCTTGGACGCAAATTTGTGATCGTAAACACACCTGGCGGAGCTGGCTCGATCGGTACAGTTAATACGTGGAATGCACCGCACGATGGCTATACCTGGACGGCAAATGCTGTCTTGGACCTTACAAAATATGCATTGCTTGAAGAAACAATACCATTTACCCACAGGAGTTGGAAGTATTTTCTACCTATCTACGCGCCAAATGTAGTCGTTGTGAATCCAAATACGCCATACAAAACTATTGATGAACTGATTCAAGCGATGAAAGCCAATCCAGAGATACCCATAGGTTCTGCGGGAACAGGAAGCGGAGGACATGTAGCGGCGGAAATCTTTGCTGAATATTTCGGTGTGAAGTATAAACACACACCTTATGCTGGTGGGAATCCTGCAACTGTTGCTGTAGTCTCGGGAGAAGTCGTTGGAAACATGCAGTTCTCAATGGAGGTAGCAGATATGCTCAGAGCAGGGAAGCTGAGAGCTCTTTGTGCTCTCAGTGCTGAGCCTTTAACGATCTCTGGATACGGTACAATACCTTCCATTCGCCAATGGTACCCAGATTTTCCAGATGTTGGTGCTTATTTTGGCTTGGTGATTCCAGCAGATGTCCCGGCCGAGGTCTTAGAAACGGTCGGGCAGGTCTTTGAAAAAGCTGCTAAATCTCAAGCTATGAAGGATTGGGCAGAAAAGCAAGGCTTGGTCTCAGTATGTATCTATGGTGATCAGGCCAGTGAAATCGTCGAGCAAGTTGCAAGAAGAGTCACATGGCTCTTATACGACAGGGGTGTTTTGAAAATATCTCCTGAGAAATACAACATCCCTAGGATTGGTCAATAATCAAAGGCGCCCACTTTCGTGGGCGCTCTTTTAGGGGGTTCTAAAGTGAAAGACAAGATTACCGCTGCCATTTTCATATCACTGGCTTTGTTTTTTCTTATAAATGCTCTGTTAATGCCATTCACTACTGAATATGGAAAGTATGGAGCTCCCGGCATAGTACCTATCATTTTTTCGACAGTTGTGATTTTGTTAAATTTGATCATGATGGTGCGCAAAAGACACAAGAAGGTTCCGGCACAAGTGACTAATCAGAATAAGCTGCTTTCTGCTGAAAATAAAAGACTTTTGATCTCTGTCATATCTTGCTTGACTTATGTCTTCTTGTTGGGACATTTAAATTTTATAGTGTTGACAAGTATTTTTCTCTCAATTCTCTCGCTGATCTTCTACAGAAAGAAACCTGTTTTGGTCATATTGGCCTCAGTACTTATCACCTACGGCATTTACTACATATTTGAGAGAGTTTTTCTCCTACCCTTGCCTTAGGGAGCGTGCTAATATGAACATATTGGCCAGTTATTTTGAATACATCGTTCAGTTAATTTTCGATCCTTTACTTTTGTTTAATATGACGTGGGCAACATTGCTTGGCATTCTTGTAGGTGTACTTCCTGGTTTGACTGCCACCCTCGGTGTGGCAATTTTGACTACATTGACCTTTGGCTTCCCGGCAAAGACTGCCATAGCTATGTTGATATGTGTCTACATAGGCGCAATCTATGGTGGCAGCAGAACGGCGATCGTCTTAAATATACCAGGAACTCCAGCAAACGCAGCAACTACAGTCGATGGTTTTCCTCTCGCCCGTTCTGGTCATGCTGGGTTCGCTCTGAACGCTGCAACTATAATGTCGGGGATCGGTTCGATCATTGGTGCTCTTTTCATAGTCACACTAGCTCCTTTGTTGGGTAAGCTTGCACTCCGATTCGGTTCATGGGAATTTGCAGTTCTTGCAATCTTCGGAACAATCATCGCGGGAAGCCTTACGGCACCAAAAGACCCTTTGAAGGGTTGGATATCGGGATTTCTTGGCTTGATGATTTCTCAGATTGGGTTGGATGAAATCACGTCTTATCCACGTTATACCTTTGGAAATATACAACTTTACGGAGGAATTGCTCTTTTGCCCGTGCTCGTCGGTGTCTATGGCATACCAGAGATACTCACTAGTCTCAAGAGAACAACAAAACCAGAAATGGCATTGAATTTTTCAAGGCAGAAGGAGGATCTGTCTTACTGGAGAACTATTGCTAAGAACTGGTTGAATATAATCAGATCTGGAATAACTGGTGTCTTTATCGGTGTCATACCCGGAGTAGGTGAAGACGTTGCCGCTTGGGTTTCATACGACCTGGCAAAACGTTCAAGTAAGGAACCGGAGAGATTTGGTAATGGTTCTATAGAAGGTTTGTCAGCGGCAGAAACTGCGAACAATGCCTGTGTTGCTGGTGCGATAATACCTGTTTTGACACTTGCAGTACCAGGTAGTGCACCTGCAGCGGTCCTACTTGCAGCCTTGTGGATACATGGTGTAAGAGCAGGCCCACTTTTGCCTATTGAGCATCCAGAGATGATCGGAAATGTTGCAGCCATGTTCACGGTAGCAACAGTGCTGATGGTGGTCTTCGGGCTTCTCATAACGAGACTCTTTCTGAAAATTCTACTTGTACCGACAGAAATCCTAATGCCCATGATCTTTGTACTCTGTGTTGTTGGTACCTATGTTTTGAACGGACGTATGTTTGACGTGTGGATCATGCTTCTTTTTGGTTTGCTTGGTTATTTTATGAGATTGAACGATTTCCCTGCTGCACCGTTTGTACTTGGATTCATACTTGGCCCGATGGCAGACACCAACATGAGGCGTGCGCTTATGCTAGCAAAGGGTAGTTTTCTGCCATTCATAACGCGGCCTGTATCATTAGTACTCTTGATTGCCATGATCCTTGTGATGGTCTCTAAATACATACCTAGAAAGCGAGGTGCTAAGAAAGAATGAATAAAATAAGGGTTGGCATAGTTGGCGCTGGTTTTGTATCACACATTCATATAAACGCTTACAAAGAGAATAAAGAATTCTTTGAGGTAGTTGGCATCTGCGCTTCCCATATTGAAAACGCCCAGAAGATAGCTAAACAATATGGTATATCGAAAGTTTTTGAAGATTATCGACAACTCATCAAAAGTGATCTGGTTGACGTTGTTGATGTCTGTGTCCCAACAAATGTGCACGAAGAAGTTATATTGTTAGCACTTGAGAATAATAAAGATGTTATATGTGAGAAACCCTTGATAGGTTACTTTGGAGAGGATATGCAGGACGTTGAAAAGGTCGGAGATATACATAAAGATCACATGTATAAGAGGGTCCTTGAAAAAATACAAAAGATTGAAGATGCACTCAAATCAAGTAAGTCAAAGTTCATGTACGCAGAGAACTTTGTCTACGCACCAGCCGTCAGCAAGGCAAAGAGGATGATTTCTGTTTCGAAGGCACCGATACTTGAGTTGAGAGCCGAAGAGAGTCATTCTGGTTCCCATGCAACTTATTCCAGAAGGTGGAAAACAGCTGGTGGGGGAAGCCTTCTGAGAATGGGTTCACACCCAGTCGGTGTGGTCGTACACTTGAAGCATTTTGAGGGAAAATTGAGGTATGGAAAACCGATCCACGTTAAATCTGTTTTTGGGGAAGTGGGAAAACTGACCAAAATTGAAAGTCTAAGAAATTTTGAAAAACATTACATGGTAACCGACTGGTTTGATGTTGAAGACTGGTCATGTGCAGTTCTGACCTTCGAAGATGATTCGAAAGCAATTGTTATTTCCAATGACATAAGTCTTGGTGGGGTAAAGAACTTTGTGCAGGTCAATACGGCATCTGGGATGATCTACTGTAATATAACTCCCAACAATATGATGGTTGCTTATGCTCCTTCTTCAGAAACATGGGATGATGAATACATTGCAGAGAAGATTGAAACAAAAGCTGGCTGGACTTTCCCGTCTCCAGAAGAAGACTGGGTA
Organism: uncultured Pseudothermotoga sp.; assembly: GCA_937995655.1. Taxonomy (GTDB): domain Bacteria; phylum Thermotogota; class Thermotogae; order Thermotogales; family DSM-5069; genus Pseudothermotoga_B. The sequence continues at coordinate 398,808 of CALKJI010000005.1, forward strand.
AGGGGTTATCCCCAAGAAATGAAGGACTTTGCCTTAGCAATCTTGGGTAATAAGGAACCAGAATCAGACTTTGAACTTGCAAAAGAAACTACGATGATTATATATGCAGCTTACCTTTCAGCCGAGAAGGGTCTCAGAATAGACTTGTAAAATTGGGAGGTTGAGTCATGGATCTATCTTGTGAGTATGTTGGCCTTAAACTAAAGAATCCTATCATTGTTGCTTCTTCAGGACTTGCTGAAAATCTGAAGAACATGAAAAAGGCGGAAGAACATGGTGCAGCTTGTGTTGTTGTCAAATCTTTTTTCGAAGAAAGAGTTTGTCGAATATCTCCAACGCCGAGATTTGAGATCATAGAGAGAAAGATGGGAAGACTGAGATCGCAGACCTTCTATTCCTTTGAACAGGCGAGCCCATTTGAGGCAGATGAGTACTTTGGGGAAATCAGAAAGGCTATCAATACGCTCTCAATACCAATCATACCTAGTATAAACTGCATAACAGATGACGGATGGAAAAAATATTCAAAGATGGCAGAGCAAACAGGTGTTCCAGCACTTGAATTGAATGTTTCGTGCCCTCATGGATCGATTTCTTTCAGAGGTGGAGATGTTGAGGAAAAAATCTTGAGTGTTGCAAGGATTGTTCGCGATGCTGTGAAGATACCTTTGATCGTAAAACTTCCAATGCAGCTTTCTTCACCACTTTCGATGGCAAAAATGCTTGAAAGAATGGGTATAAACGGAATAGTCATGTTCAATAGATTGACGGGACTCGATATAGATCTTGAAAGTGAACGTCCGATCATGCACGGTGGTTATGCTGGGCATGGTGGTCCTTGGACTTTTAACTATGTTTTAAGATGGATTGCCAACAGTAGCCCCCATCTTGACCTTTCGATAGCTGCCTCCGGCGGTGTGGGTAACGGTGAGGACGTTGTTAAGTACATCTATGCTGGAGCTGATGTGGTAGAAGTGTGCAGTTTGATATATCTTGTTGGCTATCAAGCCATAGACATGTTGCTTGAGCAGATCAGGTCCTTCATGGAAAAGAAGTCTTACTCAAACTTTTCACAGTTCAGAGGCAAAGTAAGTGGTAAAGCGATTCTTGGCAACGAAGAAATAGACAGAAGACGTCTCTTCAAAGCAAAAATAGATCCTGTACTGTGTACATCTTGTGGTGTTTGTCAAAATGTGTGTATTTACGATGCTCCATACCCATCGAACAAAAACTATATTATTGGAGACCGGTGTGACGGTTGTGGACTGTGTGTTAAGTTGTGCCCAACGAAGGCTATAAAGATGGTACCGTGGGAGGATGACTGATGAAAAGAATCTGTGCGGACGTTGTTGTGATAGGTGCTGGTGGTGCGGGAATGAGAGCTGCCTTGTCAGCAAAAGAAGCAACGCCAGAACTGAATGTTTTGCTGGTCAGTAAAAAACCAATTGGGAAAGGTGGGACAACAGCTCTTGCCTGTTCTGATAGAATGGCATTTCATGCAACTCTGCCTTACACGTTACCCGTTCAAGATAACTGGAAACATCACGCTCTAGACATATACAAAATAGGAGGGGAGGTGTCCGATTACAATCTTGCGGAGATTCTTGCAAAGGAGAGTCATGAGGCAGTCGAGTATCTGTTAAGGATAGGCGTGCCTTTCGTAAAGACAAAAGACGGAACGGTCGATCAATTCCTCACAGATGGTTCGATCTATCCAAGGGCTTGCTATGTTGGTCCACAGACAGCTATAGAAATTGCAAAAGCTTTACAAAGACAGATTCGGTCTTCTCAGATTCAAATTGTTGAAAACGTGATGGTCTATGATTTTATCGTTAAAAACGAACGTGTCCTTGGAGCTAAGGCCATAGATGTTCTCACCAATGAGTTATATCTAATTCAAGCAAGATCATTTGTCCTTGCAACAGGCGGTGCAGGTGCCTTGTACTCTCAAAATGTCTTTCCTAACGAGATGACTGGCGATGGTTACGCAGCCGCCTTAAGAGCTGGTGCACAATTGGTCAACATGGAATTCATGCAGATTGGTATATGCCATGCGCATCTTCTCTTTGCAAGTTCTGGCAGTATGTTCAGGAGTCTTCCTAAGATAATCGATGAGACGGGTAAAGAGTTTCTTTTTAGTTATCTATCAGATTATGATAAAAAGCAACTTGCAGAGCTCGAATTCAAAAAAGGAGCACACTGGCCTGTTTCCTATGAATCACCAACAAAGGTCATTGATCTTGCAGTTGATGTACACATCAAGAAAGGTCATAAAGTTTATTTGGATTTCACAGAAAATCCTGCCTACTTTTCTGTGGATTCTATCCCGCAAGAGATACTTAGGTGGAGTGAGAAAGCAGATAGAAATTTGTTCATCGACACAAAGCCTTATGAAAGGCTCATCAAAATAAATGCTGATGTCTTTGAATGGTTAAAGCAAAGACATATAGATCTATCAAAAGAACCCTTGCAAGTACAAAACTCCCTTCAACACTTTCAAGGTGGTGTGAAGATCGACGGGGATGCCAGGACTAATATCAAAGGATTATATGTTGCCGGTGAATGTGCTGGTGGGCAACATGGTGCCAACAGACCGGGTGGAAACTCTTTGCTGGATACGCAAGTCTTCGGCAAGATTGCTGGCCAAAATGCTGCACTTGAAGCGAGACAACTTGACATGATTCACGTCGAATCTGACCCTGAAGATATCAAAGATGGCAATATTTCATCGTCAGAGGCAAGAAGGTTGATAGTCGAAACACTTTCAGAATCGGCTTTCTTGGTTAGAGAAGAACAAAAGATTGCGCAAGCCTTGTCTGTTATTCAATCGATAGAAAATCAGGGACTGTCTATAGATGAAAAAGGTCTCACGCATTTTTTTGAAACAAGAAACATGCTTTTGATGGCGAAGGTAATCCTTACGGCCACTCTACTCAGGGATGAAAGTCGGGGACCACACATGCGATTTTCTCACTTTGATCCACCTGTCATGAGTTTTCTGCCCAAGAAAGATGACTGGAACAGATACATAGTCTTTTGGCTCGATGAAAATAGTAAGCTTCGTTATGAGATAAGAACACCTATCAGACCAAGAGGTGAGTGAATTGAAATCGAGAGCCATGGTACTCGAACATTTCAACAAACCGTTGGTTCAAAGAGAATTTGAAATCCCTTTTTTACCTGACGGAGGTATTTTGGTTAAAATCTTTGCAAGTGGAGTCTGTGGTAGTGATCTTCACATGGCAAAAGGTGAGGATCCAAGAACTCCTCTGCCTATTATCCTTGGCCATGAAGCGATTGGAGAAGTATTGGATATAAATACGGAAAAGTATGATTTGAAAGGACACAAGTTGCAAAAAGGTGACTGGATCATATGGAATCGCGGAATTGTTTGCAATCAATGTTTTTGGTGTAAGGTCGCAAAACAACCTTATCTATGTCCATATAGAAAGATATATGGAATCAATCTGTCATGTGAGCATTACCCATATCTACTGGGTGGTTACAGTGAGTACATGATTCTCTTCAAGGAGACCGATATCCTGAAGATCTCAACGAATATCGATCCCTCAACACTTGTAATAGCAGCATGTTCAGGTGCAACGGCTATGCACGCTTTTGATGTTCTTACTGAACCTATACTTTCAAAAACCGTTGTTGTACAAGGAGCGGGACCACTGGGAGTCTTCTGTGTGGTCGCTGCAAAGTCACTCGGTGCATCGAATGTGATAATGATAAGCGGTGCGCAGCAAAGACTTGATCTTGCTATAAAAGCAGGTGCAGATCTTGTACTGAATAGGTATGAATTGACCGAAGATGAAAGAAGAAAGAGAGTACTCGACTTGACGAACAACAGAGGTGCAGATCTTGTAATTGAGGCAACTGGAAGTAGTAAAGCCCTTTTGGAAGGTCTTAACCTTCTCAGAAGAGGTGGTACGTACCTGGTTACTGGCGTAGCGGTACCACAGGAGCCAATTCCACTAGACGTTTATCATAATCTTGTCTTGAAAAATTTACATCTACAAGGAGTTTGGGTTAGCGATTCAAGACATCTTGTGCAGGCTGTGGATATTGTTTTGAGAAACAGAGATATTTTTGAAAAATTGATTACTCACAGACTAAACCTTCTTCAAGCCAACGAAGCTCTCAAATTGGTTGAAGAAAGACAGGCTTTGAAGGTCGTGTTAACTTCTTAAAAAGACCACGCAGTTCGCAAAAAACTGCGTGGGATGTAGCAAACTTGGCTATAGGGGTTAGAATCTAATGTAAATTCCTGCTCTAAGATATATCTCTCCATTCAGTGAATATTCACCGCCAAGTAGTATGAAGAACCCTTCTTTGATCTTGATTCGCCCATCGCACCAAAAATTTATCTTTCCATTGTTGTATGCCCCTAGTGTAATATTGAAATTTTCAAATTCAAGCTCAGCTCCAACTCTCCATAGAGGTGCAACGAATTTCAGCTCATTTATAAGAAGCTTGAAAGGGTAAAACTCTGCAAAGAGCGTCAGCACATCAGAAAGCCTTGAGTAATCAGAAACACCAAGTGCCAAGTAGAAATTCCCATCATAGATGAAACTCACACCCGCTCTGAGACCTTCTACGCCGATAGATCCTTCTATCCCTGCCGTTAGACTGAGGGGTAATAAAAATATCTCTGAGCGTAAGACAAGTGATTCCGTAATCCAAATTGAGGTGCTGAATTGACCGCTAAACGTTGAAAAATTTGTCAAAAGAAACCCATATATCTCACTGGTTCTTTTCAAAGAAGAAAGATCAAAAAGATTTGCAATTTCATCAACACTTGCCACCATGAAGATATTTTCCTTTGGTAGTTGGTTAAGAAAGGATGCCTTGATATACACTGCAAAATATCTCATATTATTCTGCGTTTTCACAGTCATCAGGCAGATCGGTGAGAAATCTTGAGTTAGCCAAAGTTCGTTGTCAAAAGTTGTTGGGCTGTAAGGATCTGAAATGACAATTTTTGTGGAAACCTTTTCGTCAACAATATTCAAAGGTGTCAGTTGGACCTTGATGCCACTTCCCTTTATCTTACCTGTTTTCAGAGACAGTTCATCGGTTGAGGCATAGATCGTTGCGGGTTTTCCCACTAAAGTTGAAACCCAAGGTCTATAAGAGAATTTCTCCTTCTCTTGTTTTGTCCCCGTCTCAAAGGTTATCGTTATGAACGGTATCTTCACCAAGAGTTCCATCACAGAAGGATCATAGGTGATACTAAAATCAAAAGCCGAGAGGTCCGGCTTGTCTATGTACAAGTTTTTCAATCCCAGTTTGTTTACCACTTCATCACTCAACTGAATAACCTCGAGTTGATAAATCACAATACTTTGCTGTGCAAAGGCAAAAAGGCACAATAGAACCAGAGCAAGGAAAATTATCATCTTTCTCATTTTTAGCACTTCCTCACAAGGTCTCTGCACTCAAAAATATGACAAGTTCTCGTTTGCTCTGGCTATCTGATTTTACGCCAAACAGATATCTCAAAAGTGGTATACCTCCTAAAAATGGAAAACCTACATAAGAGTCAGAAGATTTTTCAACGGTTAAACCGCTTATCACAACTGTCTGACCGCTTTGTATACACAATGTAGTAGATAACTCACTCCTCTTAGTTGATAGGGAACTGCTCGTCTGCGCCGTTGTGAAATGACTCACAGTAGGTGCAACAGCGATCTCGAGTTGATTGTTTCCAAGCACTCTTGTGGTTATATCGAGCCCTACGCCAACATCCACAGTTTGGGTTGTTGCAGTCCCTCCTTCTGGTTGAATGATTATTATTTCTCTCTGGCCAACAAAAAGTCTCGCCGGCTTATTTTCCTGAACAATGATCCATGGGTCCGCTTTTACAGTTGCTTTTTGTTGTTCTTCCAAAGCTTTTATCCTCACAATGATTGTTCCAAAAACATCTGTTTGGACCGATAGAAGCCCAGATATCAGTCCCAAAGCAGTAGTCCAGTTCTCTTTAATCTGTTGACCAGCCCCAAAGGTATACCCGAGCTGGTCCAGCCCAAGATCCGCCATCGCATCCTTGGAAACTTCCGTTACGATGACACTTATCTTGACTTGCTTTGGTGGTATATCCATCTTCTTAAGATCTTCTTCAAATCTCTCTATAATCTGTTCTGGTGCAGTTATCGTGATCAAATTGTTTTGTGTATCAATTTTTACAAATGGTTCATAAAAGGATGGCAAAAGATTCTTCACTGCGTCTACCTTAAGATAACTTGGTTTTATTGTTTTAGTCTGTGCAAGATATCTGAAAGCAGGATTCTTTGGATCTGGTGCACCGACAAAGTAAAAGCCGTCTACCTTTATAAAAGTGTAGCCGCCTGGCATCAGGATCATCTTCAATGCTTTTTCTAGCGGTACTTCATGGAGTTCAATAGTCACAAAACCACTCACCGTTGTGTCAGCAATGATGGGAATTCCAGTTTGAGCAGATATATCCGCCAAGGCATCTAAAATATAAGTATCCTGAAAAAAATTTGAAACGAGTGGTTCCTGTTCCCCAAGAGCCACGAGAGCTATCAGAATAAAACATACTGCAAGCATTTTTCTCATTGCCCTTCTCCCCCTTCTATCTTAATCGCGCTTCTTATCAACTTTGGCTCTGGTCCGCCAAAATCAATCCTTGCAACAATATCATACTCACCAGGTTCGAGCCTAATGGGTATCACCACGCCGAAAAATCTTTCGGTCTTTGGCAAAATGGGGGTCTCCTCAGTGTAAGAAGCACTAGCAAGTCTTTGAGTAGTGGCTGGGAATATGATTCCACTCGGTTCCTCTTTTGGTGGTATTCGTTTTTCTATTCCTATTGTTATGGTAGGTAAAAGGTGTATGGTTCCTTCATTTTTGACCATTAAATCGATCTCTAAACCATCTTCCACTAATTTAATCAGTTGAAAGTCGGCTACAATCTTTCTGACGACTGTATCATCAGAACCAACATAGATCAATAGATTCGCACCGAATTCAGTCTTTAAATCTGAAGTAGAAGAAGAAAAGGCTATATCAAAGTAAAAACCACCCAGTGCTTCTTTTGGAGGATTTGCTGTGATTCTAATTCTTCTGCTTTGGTTTGGCTTCAGTTGGAAGGAACCTGGACTGATCTCTACCCACTCTGGTGCCTTTGCCCTTTCTTCTGTGGGAATAAGCTCTCCATATACATCGTACTCAAGAGGATAAACAGAAGTAGTTATACTCGCCGTTTGTTGACCTCTGTTTGTAATTTCAATGGTAGTACTCCTGAAGGTCCCTGGCAGTGTCTTGAGTTCGATATTTCCAGGCTCTACATAGAACATGGGTGCTTCACTCGTTTTAGTCTGAGAAATCCTTGCTCCACCTTCTTCAACGGTAAATTCAGTTTCTATTATGGCAGGCCTGTGTCCCCCATAGTAGATCACACCTTTGGCTATGTAAGTACCCATCGGAAGTTGCCTCAACGTTATACTCCTTATCTTCACCTTTGCTTCCGGTAGAATAACACCTGTACCAGCACCAAGGGGGATCTTGGAAATTGTTCTTCCTTCCTTTGTTTTTATTGTAAGCTCACCTGTAACTTCAACGTGTATATTGCTCTTGTTGAATACAGTTACGCTAAACACATTTGCATCATCACCAATTGTTTGTTTAATCTCGGCTAAAGATGGAATCTCGCCTATTTTCTGAACCTCGATCTCTGTCGCGTAAGCTTCTATTCTCTTACGACCGGCCTCAACAGTTAACTCGAGATAGCTTGGCAGTTGAAATTGAAATTGCGCAGCCATTCCCATGGCATCAGGCATCACCTCAGGTTTTTGTGACGGTGGCACCAATCTAAAGACAATGGCAGCATACCTACCTCCGATTGTCCCTCTTGGTACACTGACTTCCACCGTCACCACCTGGCCACCACCAGCTTGAAGTGTAAAACTGCTGGGAGTAACCTTAATCCATTTCGCAGCCGAATAAGCGGTTGAACCAGCTTGAGCAACATTGTAATTCCCCTCTATATCCTGGATGACATCAGCGATGAGGACCTCTATACCAACATCGTTAAATTCATCACCGTTCTCAAGAAATATGTTGTAGCTGAATTTATCACCTTGTGAAACTCTCCTTGTGACGAGCAAAGGGTCCAGTCTCACACCGAAAGATCCCTGAAGAAATGCCAAGTTTGCTAATAACATCAGAAGGATAAATATCATCTTTTTCAAAGTAATCACCCCATTCTTGTCTTTCTTAAAAACAGTAGGGGGTATCCCCCTACTGTTTTTTGCAAATCCAAATTTTACGTATTCAGCGTTTTAGAAATTGAATCCACCTGTTTGTGGGTTAATCCAAGGCTTAATTCTTTTGAGAGTGATGGTAATAGTACCTTTTGCGATGTAAGTAGAAGCGGAGTTGCAATTAACAACTTTGATCTTATTCCACAGTTTTCTTGAGATACCTTCATGT